>JASSUC010000033.1:0-15615 GCA_031963245.1 Mycoavidus cysteinexigens | reverse complement strand
GCGAGTGTGGGACGCGCAGAGCGGGGCGTCGGAGCACACCTTAACCGGCCATACCGACTCTGTTAGTAGCGTGGTGTATTCGCCGAGCGGTTTGCAGATTGCCTCGGGGAGTGATGACCAGACGGTGCGAGTGTGGGACGTGCAGAGCGGTGCGTCGGAGCACACCTTAAGAGGCCATACCTCCTATGTTAGTAGCGTGGTGTATTCGCCGAGCGGTTTGCAGGTCGCCTCGGGGAGTTTAGACCGTACGGTGCGAGTGTGGGACGCGCAGAGCGGTGCGTCGGAGCACACCTTAAGAGGCCATACCAAGCTTGTTAGTAGCGTGGTGTATTCGCCGAGTGGCTTGCAGATCGCCTCGGGGAGTTCTGACAAGACGGTGCGTCTGTGGGAGGTTGCCTCGGGTCACTGTCTCAGCGTGATTCAGTCGTGGAGCGGCGTGACTAGTGTGGCCTGGACGGGGCTGAATGGACACAACTATTTGGTGAGCGGTGGTAAAGACGGGTCAGTGGGGCAATGGAAGCTCAAAAAAGATCCAGAAAAAGGCTATCAAGCCCTATTGTGCTGGAGTGTGCCGAGGCATAAAGAATTGATGGTGAAGGATACGGTGATTGAAGCGGCGCACGGTTTAAGCGAGGTGAATCGAGCGCTGTTGACGCAGAGGGGCGCCCAGGAGGGGGGGGCTGAGTGAGCCTGAGTCGACCGTCGGGTATATCGACCGGTCGGAGAGAATGACAGTTGGATGGCCGTTCTCTCCCGACTTTCCGGCACCGAATTAGCATAAGGTTCGATTCTGGACATTTTTAAAAAATTTACTCTTTATGCACCTTTAGGAGAAGTTAAGACGGGTACGCGTTAAGAGGCCGACATTCAATTCAACTAGCTCTTATTGTCTGTTTGCCTGCCCTGAGCGCATGCGTGGTCTCTACTTTAATGCGTTGCGAACACTGGGGGTTTGGGGCGATGGATTGCCTGCTAGTCATTTTAAATTGCATTGTATTAGAGCGCCTGGTCTACAGATGTAGTGAAAAATGAAGAGGCGTGAGATACGGAAGCGCGAAAGCGCCCCCTAATAATGAGCGAAGCTAGGAGGCTCTAATTGGCGTGTATGAGGTATTTTAAGGCTCGCTAGTGGAATTTCAATCGGCGATAAAATATTGATCGGATCGCTGGATTTCGCTATAGCAGGCAGCTAAAGGCGTTATAGGGATATATTTGCATCTTTACGGTATGTGTAAATTTGAATAAATTTCGAGAGGGGCTACGGCATAGCTTGTGTGTGCTGTAACTGCCTATAAAAAGTTCTTAGTCCAAGAGCTTGTTCGCGCCATTGCCAACAGACGTTGGCGTTATAGGCGTTGACTTTGGCAATTTCAGCAAGCGAAATTCCGGCGGGTCTTCGATCAAACTCGGCGGGAGATCCGGCAGGCTCGTTGGCAAATGCTGCGTTGTAGTAGCGCACGAAGCCAACGTTAATGCCGAAATGCTCAGTATCAGCTTGGTTAACATAGATCGGCACTTCCTTGATAATGGTTTCACCTTTTTCTTTGACGATTTTGATGCGGTCGCGGTATTGAATTTCAGTTTGTATGACGACTTTGGCTTGGGCTTCAATCATTTGAGCGTGAGCCATGGCAAGCTGAGCTTTATAGTGCACTAGCGCTGAGCGTTCTTTCTGAATACGCGGGCCATAGTAAAAGGAGCCTGCGCACCCTACACCAAGGCTGAACGCGGTTGCTGCGACGCACAATAGACGCAACGGAGCGGCAATCCAACTATTCAGCATTTGAGCGTTTTCCAAACCAGCGTTGTACCGCTAATTCGAGATAAGACTGGCCGAGAATCCCGAAGGCTGCGCCTAGGCCAGTAATTGCAATCGCAGGCAATTCAGGTAATAACATGAGGACAGAACTGGCGGCGACACTTAGCCCAGCGCCGACGATGATGCGCCCGATAATAAGCCGAGCGGTAATCTCTTCACCACCAGTTAGAAGTTTGCCAATCGCAATCGCAGCCCCCATTGCAGCGAGTGTGGCAATGGTTCGATCATGTTCGTGAAGATTCATGTTTATTTTTGAGAGAGGTTTTATACGCCTAGGACCCGATTGAGTTGCCAGCCGTAGATAAAAGTTTGGTTATTCGGATAACGTTCTGCGAGTTCAATGTAGTGAACCGAGAGCTGAGCATTGACCATGGCCAGTAGAACTTTGAGGCCATTTGCGCTTCGTGCTGCTTTGAGTTGCTTTAACGCAGAGAGCGTTTTTGGCCCGATGCAGCCGTCTACAGCAAGTGTATTTGTGCCATTTAAAATATTCAGCGCCCGCTGTAAAAAGCGAATACCGATAGAAGGACCACAATTGACACCGATATCGAATAGATTCTCAGCGAGTTTAGGGTGAATCGCGTCGATTTGATCCAAGCGAGGTTTAAACCAATAACGTTCACGGTAGATTGCTTTCGCTGTTTCGCGTGGCATCGCTTTCATCTGGCCGGTGTAGCTTGCCGCACGAGCAACGGTTATCGTAATGCCCCACTGTGTTTCACAGCCGCTATCATGCGGATGGTTTGAATAACCGCCTTCGCGTTCAAGCAGGCGGTCGATATAGTGCTCTATGCTCATGAGTAGATTTAGGAATTCAATTTTTGTGAATAAAAAACCCGGCGCCAGGTCGGGTTTATGAGAGATGATCCGAAGGCGGTCATCGTGATTTGCGCGCTACCTTGCTGCGGCTATTTCTTTTGCGATTGCCTGCTGGTCAGGTTCGTTGGGCCAGTTGAGCTTTGCCGGAAAATCAGGCGCTTCAATGACGCTAACCAGGGCCAATTGATAAGCGGCCCAAGCTTTAAACAGTTTGACGCCAAGCTCATCGAGCAGACCCGCCACCAAAGCATCGGCTTTGCCTAGATTGGCAGACCGTGCTTTGTCCATGCGCGCGTGAAATTCAGTCATTGCGGCAGTGCGTTTTTGTTCTGTGACGAGCGCGGGGTCGATCACCCAATCCCCATCACGCCATACGTATTCAGAAGATGGGCGGAGCTTATCAGTCAACCCACATTCTTGAGGCGTGAACCCCGCTTTTAAAATCTCGCTCGGTTCTCCGTTATCAGTGCGGTATAGTTGATATCCGCGATAATCTTGCAAGAGCCGCCATTGCTCGTTTTGCCAAAAAGGCCACGTTAGCGGCGAGTACTTAGGCAAAGGGGTGGTTGTTGCGAATGCAGGAATTAACCAGCGTCCCTGATGTTGTGGGTCCTCATCAGCAAGAGTGCTATTGAGATATTGGCCTGTTTTCGGATGGTAGTGATAAATAAACATAGCGTTTGTTTTTTAAATGAATTAATAACGAATCACAGCGAGCCAAGCGATATTTCTCGGGCGCGATTCATTTCCGCCTTCACCATTTACAGTGATGGTATGTGAGTGGCTACCTGCCTTGCCGACACTGACATTGTGTGAGTGATTTCCAGCCTGGCTAAGCCGAATTCCGGTGCCACTGGTGCTTGTTTCCTGGTAATGCCCTTCCCCCCGTATTAATAGGTCATCTGACATTCTGTTTGAGAAATTACTCACTAAGTTGTCAGTTAAAGCCTGACTAAAACCATGTTTATGTCCTGGGTCGTGTACCGTGTGTCCATGCAAACCTTGCGTGTCTGTCTGAGCGGAGTGCGTATGATCGTCGGCTGCGTTAGCGGATGCGCTATGGGTATGCCATGCGTTTTGCATTTCTTGTGCTGAACCTATTGCCCGGCCATGATCGACATCGCGGCCATCATCCCAGCAACGAATAAACTCTCCGCGGACATCTGGAATGCGAAAGGTTGTGGCGTCATCCCCGCAGGAAAAGCAGCCCTGGTAGCGCTGATGCCAATCTATTTCCCTGATGAGAGCGCCGCTCGCCTGGGCATACTCCCACAGTGCGGGATAGTCTGAGCGGCTTAAGAGAGAGCCATTGCATTTGAGGTATCCTGTTGGCACCTGGATGGAGGGTACGAACACAATTTGGCCTACTGTGTTAGAAAAGGCGGCGATAGCCTGTGATACGCGTAGCGGCGTCATGAGTGTTGAATGATCGGTCCCTGCTAAAGCCTGCTCTTGAGAGGAGGGAACGAAGTGCTGCTCAAGCATGGCGCGAGTCAGCCCCCATTCTTCCCATTCGCTGAAACTATTTGAAGGGGCTTTGCCTTTATTGTCTACTTTGGCTCGGTAAGATTGGCCTGCATGTTGAATATAAGCGCCTTGCGGATAGTTTTCTGTACTGGACCATTCGGGCAAGCCACGCTGCATCAGGTAGCGAATGGCTTCATCAGCGCGTTTGCCCATAAAATTGAACCATTCCATCGGCGGAATGCCGCCGGTTTGCTCAAAGGCGATGCCCCAACCTCGCGAGAGATCGGGAAAGGTCTGGACTTCGCCAGGGCGTGCGCCCTCAGCAAACACCTGTTCATCAGGACGAGAATAAAGTGTCATAAATACCTTGCTAATTTTCCTTGGTTAAAACCTTGAGCGCCGGGGGTACCGGCAAATCCAAAAGCGTTGAGGTTGGCCAAGACGACATATTTAACGTTGACGCCAGCGGGTCGCGGCAAAATATCTAAAGTTTGAATGGCGTAATGCTTAAAAGCGGTGACTTGATCACTGCGAATCGTGACCGTAAAACTCATATCGAATTGGTCATAGACGCTGGCTTGCCCGCCAAAGATAAAATCGAGCGCTTGCGTAATATCGGGGACCGTGCCAACCATATGGTTTTTAGAGATGCGGCATTTGATGAGAAACCTAAAATCATCGTCATCGAGTACCACGGAGTCAGTGATGACATCGCCTATGCGGTACCATTTACCGCCACCTAAACCGGATCGGCTCAACCCTTGAGCGCCGGGTGCGCGTTCAAAGCCAAATAAGCGGCGAGGAGCAAGTCCAGTCAGTACACGGGATTGGCCGACATGTTGGCCGACTAAATCGAGGTTTTTGCCGGAAGCGGTCTCGATGTTAAGTGCATTAGGCAGATCAGCGAGGCCCTGCCATGTGTCGCTAAAATATCGATCGATCAACTGTGCGGTGGCGCGTGCTTTAGGCTTGCCGGTGTATTGCCAGATGAGCAGTGATTTATAAGACATGGTGTTTAATCTGAATTGATGCCTACAGCACAACGACTTCAATATCGGCACTTGCAAAACGCGCCATCTCGCGCACGCCGATCTCAATATTGCTGGCGGTCAGCGTTTCGCCGTATCGGCCAATTCTAAGCGTTTCAACCCAAAACCCTTGTACGGTATTAATCGGGCTATATAAGCGAGAAAGCAACACCGCCTCACCAATGCTAAAAGGGGTTTGTGCAATGGCGGCTTTGATTGCATCGATATTGACCGCAGTAAAATGGGCATTGCGGCGTACTTCGAGATAAGCGGCGCAAGCGACGACAGCAGGTCGATCAAAGCGGATCATGCGAGCCATGTTCTTGTTGTCACGAATTTGGCATTGAACTCCACCGCGTAACCCTGTGCCAGCAGTTTTATTGTCAAAGATCACCTGTGCAATATCTGCATCTGAGCCGCCTTCGACAATGATATTGAGGCTATGCGCAGGCACGTCATCGGCATTAGTAAGATCAGTGTCATTTTCTAAACACACCGCTTGCCTGACATCGGTAAGTTGGAGCAACTTGACGATCATCCCATCGACTGAGTTTTGTGCTGCTTTTGCTCGGCTAATAAAGAAACGGCGTCGCAGTTCGGCATCGGTTTCCTCCTCTTCCCCCACTTCCGCGGCTTGGCTGTTTTGAGCTGAGCGCCAGCCTAAAAAGAGCGTTTCGATTGTCAACCTAGTCTCCGCGGGCAGAGGAAATGCGCCTAGCATTTCGCTTCTAAAGTCGGTTTTTGCGGAACCCTCGGCATTCAACGTCGTATCGGTGACCAATAGCCAACGATGATGATGCGGATCGGTGAGGACTGCGCCAGCAGGAATCAAGGTATTAGGTGTACCGGTTAAGATCGTATTGCGTAAGTAGCTATAGCGTGCTTGTCTGCGCGTGAGTCCTGCATAGGCGACGCGCTGTTCAAGCCAAACGCCACTGGCGGCTTCGGGATCGAGTGCTTTGTAAATGGATTCAGCGAGTTCTTCCAGATCGGTTTTAATTTGGGCAATGAGGCCGATCAATTGCCCATCTGGGCTGTCAGGATCGGTATTGATGTCTGCGCCATAAATCGTGCGAAAGCTTGCATCGAGCTGAGCGAGATTGGCATCCAATCGCTCAATGATGAATCCTTGGTCGGTGAGTTGTGCCATGTTTTTAAGACAGGCATATCGCTTTAATAATATCGAGCACGTACCGAAGGGTCATGCCGATAAATACGGCCGCGGCAATATGCCACAGTATTTTATAGAATGCAGCCGGTTTAATATTGGCAGTTTCCATGGGTTTTTTCCTTTTTTGGGGGAATCTAATTCGTGATGTCTATCAATTGATCATCGTGATTTTTAAGCTGGGCGGTAATGGTTAATCGACGGGTGCTGGCGTCCCATTCCAACTCTAAATTTAAAAGCTCGCGTACACCGTGCGTCTGCAAAATCGTGCGCTTGACCATGGATTCAATCTGTCGTAAATCCGCAGGCCGTTCAAAGTTGGGTAGCCAGGGTAGGCCGTGCTCCAGATCAAGAAACCAATCACCTTGAAACGACAATAAGCGAGACTTGACACGCTGCTCGACTGATTCAGCATGGTTGGCGTAATTGGCTCGTCCCTGTCCAAAGGTCCAGTCATGGTTCGCATCGAGTCTTCTGACTTTCATTGCGGACCGCCTGAGAGAGCCCCGCCAGCTTCGACACCGCTATGCCGGTGAGCGTGCAGCGTCACGCCATTGGAACTGAGTTCCCCACCGCTATGGGAGATATTGCCGCTAATGCTTGTGCCTGCTGCGCTGCCGGTGCCGCTTAAGCCTGCCTGATAGGTTAAGAGTTGCTCAACGACAACTGGGCATTGAATGGTCAATTGGGTACCCTTGATTGTCATCTGTCCTGCTTGATCCAATTTAAAGTAAGCGCTACCATCGAGCGTGCGCATCATCACCGCATCATTGGCTAAATTAGGAATGACATGGGGTAAGGAAGAAAATCCCATCAGCGCAAAGCCGTCGGATAAATCATGCAGCCGATAATCAAGGGGAATGCTGGATTGACCGCTAGCAAACCATCCATCAATGCAACGCTCAGCAAAGATAATTAAGCATTCATCGCCTGGCGTGACTGGAAAGGTCATCACAAACGCTCCGCCGCGAGGAAATTGCACGGGAACATCGGTAAGCATGGGTAAAGGTGCAGCTTGATCGTTCTGTAAAATCTGCTCAATCAGGGGCTGAACAGAGGCAGTTTGTGTGCTTGGATCGAAGCTTACAATGCGACCCGGTAAGGCGACGTGCACCTTCTTAAGCGCTGTTGAGATACTGGATTCAATTGCCGTATCGAGTGATGGAGTATGCCATTTCATTCTTGTTTATCCTGTCGATGAAGAGGGGTAAAATTTCCCCCTATGCCTGTCATCGTCGTTAGCCACTCATCTCCATAGGTATCCCCGCAATGCGAGATGCTGACGGTTTTATAGTCGCCATTGAAAGATTCCGTGATCGATTGCACTCGCACTAAGCTACCTATGCGAATCGCAGGATTAAGCAATGCGGTAATAATAAGTCCATCATCACTGACCTCAGGTGCACCGATCATGCCGGTGCCTTGTGAAACCAAAACAGCTTCATCAGCTAACACTTGGCTTACAGGTAGCATCAGCACTTCGCCATCTTGGATGGACCAATCAGCCTGGTTGGCTTGAGCCAGTTGATTAAAAGCATCCCGCGTATTGCCGCAAAAGACCCGGCCCCGTGGCAGTCCATTGGGCCGTCCTTGGGCTACAGCTCCTAATTGTGTATGGCTAAACGATTGCGCTAGTTGCTTGATTGTCTGGCTATCAGGCGTGCTGGCTTTAAGGGTAAGTGAGACTCTCGCAGTACGATAATCGATGTCGCCATCGGCGCATTCCAGCACAAGGATAGAATCGAGCCCATCGCGCTGCAGGTATGCTTTGAGGATATCGCCTGTATAGAGCAGGCGCAGTTCAGCATAGCCGACCGATAAAGCGATCCGTTTAAATGCGCCGCTCAAGAGTTGATTCAAATGTGTGCGATTGAGGTTCCAAATGCAAATCTGAGCTGGATTGGGCTTAGCGTCAATCGTTTTACAAATATCGAACGAGACGCGTAAAGCATCGATCAGCAAGCCATCGCGCTGATTGCCGAGTGCCAACTGATAACGTCGGCCAAATTGCTTCATAAAAAATACCTTGACCGATCGTATCTAATTAGATACATTGTGTCTATGTACACTATTCTCCGCTCCGAAGAATTCGATGCTTGGTTTCATAATCTGCGTGATTTTCGCGGTAAGGCCAGAATTTTGAATCGTATCGACTCTGCTGAGCAGGGTAACTTTGGTCATTCTGAACCTGTTGGGGAAGGTGTTTCAGAGATGAAAATCGACTTCGGCCCAGGCTATCGGGTGTACTACACCCGGCATGAATTAGTTGTATATGTTTTACTTTTAGGTGGAGATAAATCGACCCAAAAGCGTGATATTAAGCGTGCCAAGCTTATGGCTTTGGAACTTAACAGGAGCAAATGATGACCCAATATGCAAAATTCGACGCATCAGAGTATCTCGATAATGAAGAAATTATCGCGGAATATCTGAGTGTTGCATTGGAAGATGCTAACCCTGATGTTTTCCTTGCTGCGCTGAGCAATGTAGCTAAAGCACGCGGCATAGCTTATGTGGCGAAGAAAGCGGGGCTTGGGCGAGAAAGCCTTTATAAAACCCTGACGCCTGGCTCAAAGCCACGCTACGACACTATCCGTAAATTGATGGATGCACTTGATATTAAGCTGTCTATTGCTGCCACAATGCATGATGGATATCCGTTACCAAGTTGATTGATGTCGCTATCTGCGCTTTATCTGCAATATAAAGCGGGCAGCGCTTACCTAAATCTTCACCACCTACTGGATCGAGGCCAATGCCGCTTTCATCAGTGAGAATGAAGCAATAATCAACGGGCCTACGCCATAAAATCGGTGCGCCAACGACCAGCGGTTGCCCTTGGGCGGTATAGCGGTCACGCTTTAAATCGAAGACATCCATCGCCCAATAATCGGTGATGCTGTTGTAGCGCAGCGTTAAGCGCAAGGAATGTCCTTTAAAAGCAATCGTCATTTCTTGATACGGGGCGGAATCGACTGGGATACGATTCATTGAGAGCGCTCACCCAGTAGATGTTTGAGGAGTGACTTATTGTTCTCAGCTGGTTGCAACTGGACTTTGCCTTTTTGCGTCTTAGTAGCCGCTTGCTTACGGGCGCGTCCAGAAGCGAGTTTCACACCTGCGATGGAGTGAGTTTCTACGATCACTATTTCTCTGCAGGTCAAGGTAAACTCAGCCACGCCATCTTGTATCTGATTTAGGCCAATTGCCTGTAGCAGCATACTCGCGTAGAGCCTGGCGCCAGTCATAATTTCGATAAGCTCGGCTGACTTCTGCAAGCCCAGCAAGGCTTCATAAACTTGCTGCACGCGCTCATTGCTTGCAGTTGAATCAATCCCAGACCAAGTCGGCAGCCATGGCGCTAATGGGCGTGCCTGTTGAAGAGCAGTAGCGATACTCTGCTGAACATTGTGTGCAGAGCCTAGCTCCCTTTGCATCCTTGTGGCTGCTTGTAGCGTGACGGATTTTACTTCGGTTGGCAAAGGCAGCTGATTTAAAAAATCGGGACTTTTGCGCAAAAATGCGCCCGTGGCGCCAGGTTGGGGCAACGTCGGTGGCTGATAGTCCGTGATGATGCCTGTGATGGTTACTTGTTTAGGTTCAAGCGCTGCATGATCCGTAATCAATGCGCCGGATTCAATCGGGTTTTCAGATATCCGTAAAATCGATTGATGTTGCTCGGCTAGAGTGGCATCCAGCGTTACAGTACCGATGCGGCGGTGTGTAACCGAAATGCTCATAGCTTGGCAGCACTTTGGCTATTGTGTGCGGCAATCCGCTGTTGACGGAGTGCATCGGCGGTCGCTCGGCCTGCTGCTATTGGATCGGATGCAGCAATACTAATTTTGATATCTTGATTGACCGTCTGCTGATGGGTTCGGTTAGATTGATTCGAGTGATGCTGGATCATCTGGCTTGCAGCAGGATGGGCATAGGCTAAAGCGACATTGACGGCCTGTGAAATACCGCCAGCCTGGGTCAGATTCAGTTTTTCGCCCACCAACCCAAAGCCAGATTGAAGCTTAGCCCAACCTCGTGTTAGCCAACCCGTCAACTTGTCCCATGCATGAAATACTCGATTAAATGCCGTTTCAAAGCAGCCTGCGATAAAGTCTGCCATTTGGTTCAATGCACTTTTGCAAGATTCAAATAGAGATAAAAATAGCGCTTTAACGCGTGCAACACCTGTTGAGAACCTTTTCAGGATATTCTCCCAAGCCTTGCTGGCAAAGTTGCCCAACTGCGCAAAGAGTAAGTGAAGTAACGCTTTGATGTTTGCAGCCAGTTGACGGGTTATCTTTTGAAACTGGGCTAAATCGCCTGTAAGTAAAGCGAAGATAGCTTTCATGATAAGGCTGCTATACGCCAATACTGGGCCCAGCACACGCATCACACTGTTTGCAAAGGTTTTTATCGTTTCACAATAGTCTATCCACGCTGCTTGGCATTGAACTAACCAATACTTGACGTGTTTGAGTCCTTCTGCAAAGGGAGCCCAAAACTTGCCTAAAGCAGATTCACCGCCTTGTATATAGGTGACGAAGTCATCAATTAAGACGATCAATCCTACGACTGCTGCGGCAAGCCACATAACCGGATTGATGATAAAAGCGGCGATGGTTGCTCGCTTCACCCAGGCCAAGACGCCCACTAACGCCCATAGCGCTGCTTTCCAACCAACGGTACGGCGTATGAGTTGATCGATAGCCATTCCGGTATGAACCAGCGCGCGTACCGTCGCAAACAAGAGTTCAATAAATCGGCGCAGCCCATCACGAATGAGCTCTTTATTGCGTAATAAAAACTCTTTAAAGCGATCAGCCAGTTTGAGTAGCTGAGGTGCCAGACCCAATGCAATTTGCGTGCGTAAAGACTTAAATATCCAAGTAATGCGTGTCATGGCATCTCCCCAGGCGCTGGCAATATTCGCTTGTTCTTGAGTGGCAATACCGAGTTCTTGCGCTTCTTGCATTAAATCGTGCAGTTCAGCTTTGGATAAGCGTAGTGTTTGCAACATCGCAGCATCAATGCCCATCTTTTGCAAGAAGGCGCTGCGCTGAGGATCGGATAAGCGTTGCATTTTGTTTTGCAATTCGCCGATCATGTGCGTTACCGATTTAATCGAGCCATCGGCGTTTTTGGCGCTCAAGCCGTAATGTTCGAAGGCGCGTGCGCCTCGTCCCATGCCATCCGCCGCTTCGCCAATGACTTTAGATAAGCCTCGCATAGAAGACAGGGCTGATTCCATCGATGCACCATTTTGCGCTGCAGCAAAGCCAAGTTGTTGCAGGTATTCAGCACTTGCCCCTGTTGCCCGTGCGGCCTGATTGAGGGTATCGAGGCCATTGAGCGCCTTAGCAAAGAAAACTGTGATGCCGCCAGTCAGTGCACCTACGGCAGTAACGGCAATCGATGCGGTACGGGCGACATCCGATAATGTCTGGCGGAATTGCTTGGCTTGCTTGAGATCAGCAACAACGCCGAGCTTAAAGAGAAACTCATCAACGACCATGGGTGCTTTGAGTCAGTTCGGTTTGAATTGCGTCCCACTGCGCTATCGTCTGATGGAAGTCCACCAGATCGGACAACGTATAAACAGAACGCAGTTCATTGAGCGTGCAGTATTTGCGCATAATGGGCAGCCAAATAAACCAATCGATTAGGTCTGAATGGGCGTTGGCATGAGGGCGCTTAGACTGTTCCAAGCGCCCCCTTTGAAAAAATCGGCAAACTGCACCTTACAGCCTTCCAGCAAAACACGAATAAGGTGCGAACGGTGTTGATTAAAGTGCGTCTCAAGCTGATGCGCCAACCGAAAGGGCTTATCCTGATTAGTCTGAACGGTCGTATGTTCGTAAATCAGACGCTCGATCTCAGCGACTTGAGGGCTGCCTAAATGGGCTAACAGCGTGCCAATCTCAAGATTGCCATCCTGATTTGGTGAAACTTTAATGCCTTCGAGTAATTTACCTGCTTGTTTTAAAGCGGCCCAGCCGGCCATTGCATTAGCGGGTGTCATGCGGTAAGTGATGCCGTCCAGTTCAAATTGATGCGCGTTCATGGGTGAGCCAATCCTTTTTCTAGGGTAATCGTGAGCTGCTCGAATACGAGGGTCCAAGTGGTGGTGTTATGCGCCATGCCACGGGTATAGTCAGGTGAGGTCGTGAAATAGCCGTTTAAGCCGCTGACTTTGTCATCATTGAGTAAATCAACAATGGAGAGTGTCATCGGCGTGAAAGTTTTAATGGTCGAGCGCTGCTGTTTAAATAAGCGATCTAAATAATGGTTATCGGGGCTATGCTGCTTAACTTTAAGGGTCAGCGTGCCGGATTGGTCGGGGTTAGCAATAAAAACGCCGGTGCCATTGGCGCCCATCGTGTAGCTACCGGCATCGGCATTCAATTTAGCTTGAATGACATCGTTACCATCGCTCCAATCGGAGAGCCGTACGCCGTTGATTAAAACAGAGACATCGCGAGGGTTAAAAGTAGTACTCATAGGAATTAACGATCAAAGTTAACAAGGATGTCGGCGGAATGAATCGCACCCGCCAGCTTTAACGCAACTTGAATCGGGGGTGCTTTGCGGGCTTCTCGGTCACTGCTAGAGAGGCGGTCGACGGTATCGGCCCAAACATAAAAGCCTTCTTCAAGCCGCTCGCCGGTTTGTAAATGCCCAAAAGGGTCGCCACGCCAGATGCCGGGTGCAAATGCACCATTGCGCACGCCTTCACGGCAGACGCTTTCAACAGCAGCTAGTAAGCGATGAGTGCCTGCATCAGTGAGCGGAATCTTGGTAGGGCTTCGTTGTAAGGTGGCCGCGACTTCCTTTTGTACGGCATCGACAAACCAATCTAGGCTGTGCACTTCATCAAAAAAGCGCCCTCCCAATACAGTTCCTTCGGCAACCATCGCCGTTTCATCAAAATAGGTGTAATAGTTGATGCCTAACGTCTTGCATTGATTGGCTTCGGTGAGCGTTAACGGATGCGGGGTGACGCCAGGCAGTTGTTTAAACTTCATCGTGATCGTCGTATTGTTACCGGCAAAGTTCACAGATAAAGCGCGTGCTAGCCAGCTCAAGACTGCATAGGGATTGTTCTTGTCATAAAGCGCCACGACCCGTTCATTCTTTTGATCGGATAACTGCTTAAGCACATTGAAAAGACCGGCGTCTAAATGCTGGCGGTTAGACGTCGTCAACCCTAAAATCTTTTTATCGGCAGCGAGCACCCAATTGGCGACCTCTTTGATTTGGGCATCGGTTAAGGGGTGGAGAATGCTAAGGGCATACCAGTGATTAAAGCGTGCCTCAAGTTGTGAGAGCGCTTCGGTTAAGGATTGCGCTTCGAGGGTGACGGCATCGGTGCCGGCGACTGAATAGGCATCAGTGCTATCCAATTTGAGTAGGGTGCCCAAATAAGACGGCGTGCTACTCATAGCCAGTGGCTGCCCATCGCTGTTCATCAGACTCAATGTGCGGCTGGCGCCGGCTTGATCCGCTTCGACGATAAAGCGTTGTCCCGTACTATCCCAACGCACGGTGATTTTGTCAGCAGAGGTTTTAGCGGTGATCAGAGTCGCGATCTCTTCATGCGTATTGGCCGCCGAGAGATTGATTTTGCTGTAGCTTTTAAGAGCGGAGCCGACCTTAATCGAAAAATAGCCGGCGGAGAGCGCTTTTAATTGCTCTAAAGTGGCTGTGACGGGGCCGCCATACAGTTTAGATTGGGTTGCAGCTAAAGTACGTTTAATGCGGACCCAACGTGAAATCACAATACGTTTCGGGCGCGGGGTTTGGGCAAAGAATAAGCGGGCGGCCTGCGCAGTTGCACTATGGCTGCCAAACGCTTGCTCAACAGCGGCAGCGGTTGCGTATTCAGCATACAGCGTACTCTCATCATTGAATACGTGTCCCGCTTCGGGCGTCATTAAATTGAGGACACCGAAGTCACGCCGGCTAGGCGCTAAGGGTTGAACATTGAGCTGTACATTGATCAGTTCACTTAATGGCAGTGAAGTGGCCATATTATTTCTCCAAAAAAAGTTACATGTCTGAGTGAGCAAGAACGGTTGCGCGGTCAATACAGCGCTGCTCGATCTCGACGATATGGGTGTGCGAGAAGGTTGCATCAAACTGTGCGCGCTCTTCTGTCCCCGCTCCGATCACGGTTGTTAAGTCTCGTAACGGCGAGAGGGTGACTAAACCGGCTTTTAAGCGGTTGCGCATCATGGCCTGTGTTGAACTGGCTTGTAACAGCGTCGTGAGCTTTTGCATAAGTTCGTAGGCGTTGTCCCCATAAGCTTCAATCGATACGGTGGTGAGCCTTGCGGTGCTTAAGCGCTCAATTTCACGTGCGCCATCAAAATCCTGCCGGGTGGTGCCAATTTCAACAGAAGTCAGCACAGAAGCAATCACAAAGGGTTGAGCGCCGGAGGATCCAGTCTGATAATCGGGACGTACAGCACCACTAGGTAACGATAAAACCTCTCGCAGTAGGCTTCGCAGTACTTTCATGTCGAACTGCTGTTGCGTCGTAGTAGCCATAGTGAGAGAAATTAGACAGATGAGTTAAACGCCAGCGGTGGTTCTGATGCAGTGCAATATCGCCTTCGATCAGCGGGTCTTGGCTCAAAATTCGAATGGCGGGTAGATACCGCTCGCCTTCTGGCAGTTTTAGAAGATCATCCTGACCGGCGGGATAGACAATGGCAGTGACTTCGAGCATGTAATACTTTTCTGACCATTCGCCATGGTCGGGGTGATGCTGACCGTATCGGCGGGAAAGGGTGATGCGTTGCGTGAGTTCGCTCTCACCAAATAGCGCCTTAAGATTCATTCGTCTCTCGCACGACAGAGGTAATCGACTGGTGGAGCTGGCCGATATCAATCAGCGGTTGACTCGACTTTTTACGCTTAATCGTTGCTGCTTTGAGCGGCGTATGTGCGGCATGTCGTATTTCATGCTGTACGTCGCGAGCGGCTTTAAAGCCCACCTGCTGATATGCCTGCTCGGGCGATTGCCGCTGCCTCACCGACTTGCGCATCTGTGTGGCGAGTGCATCGGTATAGACTTGCTTATTTCTGATCAGCGTTGTTCGCAGAAAGGGGCGAGCTGGAATCCCTTTATTCGGTGCGCCATATTCATGCACGGCAGCGATCTGAGCGTTATTCAAGCCCGTCTTTTCGGCGTCTCGGTGGGCGGTGCTGGAGATCACGCCAACAAAAATCTCATGCTGCCCAAGCGCTTTGATGCGACCGAGCAAACGATCGAGTTTGGACAAATCCATGCTCAGATCACCATGGCGCCAATG
>JASSUC010000017.1:0-45853 GCA_031963245.1 Mycoavidus cysteinexigens | reverse complement strand
GGACAGACCGCTTGCAAAATCTATCAGATTGAGACGGGGGGTAGCGGAATATAGGCTCCTACTTTAAATCAGGCTATTCTCTGGATCGCCAAACTCGGGGGATATCTGGCGCGCAAACATGATCTCCCGCCCGGCCCTACTGTATTGTGGCGGGGATTCATGGCTTTGCATGAGGCCACCAAAATGTTTCAAATCATGCACCAGAGTGACTAAGATTTGTGGGTAATCCTGAGCTCTGTCAAGGGTTGGGTAGAGATAAGACAAGCCTATTGGACGCGTTAATAAATTAGCGAGTTGGAGGTCTTCGGAGTTCTTTCTTGTCAGCAATAACGCTTTGGAAAGGGCGAGGGCATCCTGTTAAGGTTTTCTGATGTAGGTCGCTAAATGTAACTATAATTAAGTGTCAAATTATAAAATGACACAATATTATATGTCTTATAAAGCACTTTTTCAGCATCTGCGAGTCATGCGTAAGCAGGCAGGCATCAAGACAGCACAGATCATCGCGAACACAGGATGGTCACGCCAGCGATTGTCACAGCTTGAGCGCGGTGAAGTGGACGCGCAATTGTCTACCTTGATTGCGTTGGCTAATGCAGTAGGGGCAGAAGTGATGCTGGTACCTAAAGCGTTGGTGCCGTTAACTCGGGATTTCATCGCTAGCGAGGGAGCTTTATCGCTGCGCACAACTAAAACGGGCATCGAGTTCTTGCTCGAGAAACCTCGCTCATTTAAATAACGCAGAATTGAAAAAGCTTCTGCCCAAAGGTGACACTCCTCCCGCCACCTCCCAGAATGGCACTGTGCATAGATAGCCTTGTAGACAAATATACTGTATATTTATACAGTATATAATTGCTAGGAACAGACCTGCCATGAATTCTGTTAAACCGCTTATCTCGCCGCTTGCTTGGTATAAGGGGCGTGGCGCAATCACACATCTGCCCGGGCGCTTTGAAGTAGATCAGCGCGAACCATTTGACGATGGCTGGCCATCTGATGATGCGCTAGCCCCACCTTTGCGTACTGAAGTATTCAGCGAGCAAGCAAAAAGTATCTTAACGCATAATACTTCGCCCGATCTCCCATTCAATGTCTCGCTCAATCCTTATCGTGGCTGTGAGCACGGTTGCATTTATTGTTTTGCGCGGCCTACGCATAGTTATCTAGGATTATCGCCTGGGCTTGACTTCGAGAGCCGCCTATACGCCAAAATCAATGCTCCACAATTACTTGAGCGCGAGCTTGTCCGGCCAGCGTATCGACCGCAACCGATTGCACTCGGGGTCAATACGGATGCCTATCAACCCATCGAGCGCGAGTTACGCATTACGCGTCGCATACTTGAAGTACTACACGCTTGCGCCCACCCAGTTGGGCTGATTACAAAGTCATCATTAATCGAGCGCGATATTGACTTGCTCGCGCCTATGGCGGAACGTCAGCAGGCCATGGTGGCAATCACCATTACCACACTTGATGCAGCACTGGCGCGCATCTTAGAGCCGCGTGCCGCGGCGCCAGAGCGGCGGCTGCGCACGGTGCGTACGCTAGCGGCAGCCGGCATCCCGGTGGCGGTATCGATTGCGCCGGTGATCCCATTTGTGACCGAGCCGGAGCTTGAGCGTGTCTTAGAAGCGTGTGCCAGCGCAGGCGCTACAAGTGCGCACTATATTACGCTGCGTTTGCCATGGGAGGTGGCTCCTTTGTTTCGGCAGTGGCTTGAGGCTCATTTTCCAGACCGTGCCCAGCGCGTTATGAACCGGGTGCAAGAGATGCATGGCGGTAAAGACTATAACGCGGAGTTTGGCCAGCGCATGAAAGGTAAGGGGCTGTGGGCAAATCTGTTGCGGCAGCGTTTTGCAACAGCCGCCCGCCGGCTTGGACTAAATGGTCGCCAATTTGAACAGTTAGACAGTTCGCGTTTCATCCGCCCGGCGATCAAACCTATCGCGCATGGCGATAGTTCGCAGCTATCTTTATTCGATCATGAATAGCAGATGATTGGCGCTTATGAGGTTCGCATGAGCTTAGCTTATATAAAGCTGGGTTCAAATAACCAATCTTTTTGAAACTTCGGCTATAATTACGCCCTTTGCCATTCGCGCACATCTGGTTTTTAAGGATTTTAATATGGTTATTATTCGCTTGGCACGCGGTGGCGCAAAGAAGCGCCCATTTTATAACATCGTCGTTACTGATTCACGTAACCGCCGCGATGGCCGTTTCATTGAGCGTATTGGTTTCTACAATCCGCTCCAAACTAAAGGCGAAAGCCTGCGCTTGTCGCAAGAGCGTCTAGCATATTGGCAAGGAACCGGCGCCCAGTTGTCGGCAGCCGTAGCACGCCTGGCAGTGCAGGCCGCTAAGCAAGTTGTTGCTTAAAAATTGTTTAGCTTGAACTGCAGCTTATACGCTCGCCGTAAAGTTTCATAATGGTGGCTGCACCTCTACCGGTAAGCGCTATACCTGATGACTGTGTTGAAGTAGGCATAGTCGGAGGGGCTTATGGCGTGGGCGGCTGGATCAAAATTTATCCGCATGCACAGCGTAACCAGGGTGGCGAAGCACTTTGTAGTGCACAGCGCTGGTGGCTGGCTGAGCCTCCTGCCGGTGCCAATGGTAGCAAATCTAATCGTCAAGCAGATCGCCAGCAGAGTGTCACGGTGCTGGCGGCCAAGGCGCATAGCGGCGCAGTCGTGGCACAGCTTGCCGGCTGCAGCGAGCGTGAGGCGGCGCAAGCCCTAAAAGGGCTGCGAGTATGGATTAGTCGCGCCGATTTCCCTGCGCTGACTAACGATGAATACTATTGGGTAGATTTAATTGGGCTTGAGGTGGTTAATCAGGCGGGGGTGATGCTGGGTACGGTTAGCGATCTGATTGATAACAGTGCTCATGCGATCCTGCGTATTACTGACTCAACTTCAGACCAAGCGGGTGAGCCGGTTAACCATGAACGACTTATCCCGTTCGTTGGAGCCTATATCCATCAGGTTGATCTGGCTGGCGGCAAGATTGTCGTCAATTGGGACTTGGATTACTAAACTAGAAATTCTAGGTTGCAGTGGCTGGTAGCACAAAGCCTGTGTGGATTAGAGGGTGCAATGCAATTCGATGCGATTACGCTGTTTCCTGAGATGTTTCGCGCCCTCACCGATTGGGGTATTACAGGGCGGGCGGCAAAGCAACAGCGTTATGTGTTGCGTACCTGGAACCCGCGTGATTTCACCACTGATCGTCATCGCACCGTTGATGATCGTCCATACGGTGGCGGCCCTGGCATGGTGATGTTGGCGCGGCCACTGTCGGCGGCGATTGCCGCGGCAAAAGCGCAGCAGGCAAAAATCGGCGTGACCCCTCGCGTGATTTTGCTGTCGCCGCAAGGAACACCGTTAACGCATGCCGGCGTAATGCGGCTGGCGGCTGAAGCGGGGTTGGTGTTTTTATGCGGACGCTACGAAGGCATTGACCAAAGATTAATCGACACGGAAGTCGATGAAGAAATTAGCGTCGGTGATTTTGTCCTATCTGGCGGCGAATTGCCTGCGATGGCGCTGATGGATGCTGTGATCCGCCAGTTGCCCGGTGTTTTGAGCGATGCCCAGTCTGTGATCCAAGATAGTTTTGTGGATGGTTTGCTCGATTGTCCGCATTACACGCGTCCAGAAGAATATAATGGCATGCATGTACCTGAGGTATTATTAGGGGGCGATCATGCGGCGATTGAAAAGTGGCGGCATCAGCAAGCCTTAGCGAGCACGCTCACAAAACGGCCTGATTTAATTGAGGCCGCGCGTTTGCAACAAACGCTTACTGAAACGGATCAAGCCTGGCTGGCAGATGCGCATTCATCTGCGCGTACCTGAGTCTTTGGGGTAAACAAATAACGTATCTCTAACGCTGGATTCAGCATTAGAGAAGCGATAGGCGGTGTCACATTTGCTGTGGCGCCATTTTTTAGCGTCATCCTCTGCCAAGGCCACACTTAATTTTAAGGTGTGCATACAACGTTGGTAAGATGATTTTGGAGTGAGTAATGCATTTAATTGAACAGCTCGAGAAAGAAGAAATCGAGCGTGTGATGGTAGGTAAGACGATCCCGGATTTTGCCCCGGGTGACACGATTATTGTCAATGTCAATGTGGTTGAAGGTAGCCGCAAGCGCGTTCAAGCTTACGAGGGCGTGGTGATTGCCAAGCGTAATCGTGGCTTGAATTCATCGTTTATTGTCCGCAAAGTTTCATCGGGCGAAGGCGTTGAGCGGACTTTTCAGACTTACTCGCCTTTGTTGGCCAGCATCGTTGTTAAGCGCCGTGGTGCGGTGCGTCGCGCGAAGCTATACTATCTGCGCGAGCGTTCTGGCAAATCTGCTCGGATTAAAGAAAAGCTCGTCTTCAAAAATCGTTCTGCGGCACCGACTGCCTAGAGCGAGGTTTCGGCTTATCAGAAAAAGCACCCATAGCTCAACACTTTGGGTGCTTTTTCTATTTTATGGCAGTTGTAGAATTTAACTCGACAGGCGTGGTTTTTGGTATGACTTTTTTCTCCATATTGCTCGCTCTTATGCTTGAACAGGCACGTGCATTGTCGCTACGAAACCCTGTTTCTAGGTTGCTGCGTTATCATGCAACGACCATTCAACACAGCTTTGATGCAGAAGGTGCAACCAAGCGGAGTGCGCTCGCCTGGCTCGCGGTTGTGCTACCGTGGACGCTCGCTGTTGGTTTGGTGTATTACGTGTTGTATAACATCCACTTTGTGTTTGCCTTTGCCTGGAATATCGCGGTGGTCTATTTCACCCTCGGCTTTAGGCAATTTAGCCATTACTTTACAGACATCCAGCTGGCCTTAAATAACCATGACATCGTGCGGGCTCGTGAGATCCTCAATCAATGGACAGGTATTGACACGACGGCTATGCCGGTAAGTGAAATTGCTCGCTATACGTTGAGTCATGCAGTGATTGCGTCTCATCGACATGTATTTGGCGTTTTCTTTTGGTTTTTGCTGCCGTTTGGACCTGCTGGCGCCGTTTTATATCGAGTCAGTGAATACCTAGCACGGCTATGGGCCGAATCCTCTACGCTAGATCAGCACCATGTGCCACTTGCCCGCTTTGCGCAGCAAGCCTTCTTTATTCTTGATTGGATTCCAGCTAGGCTGACGGCACTTGGCTTTGCGATTGTCGGTAATTTTGAGGATGCGCTTTATGCCTGGCGCAACGAGGTGCGGCGGCCTGCTGAGAGCAACGATACTGTTTTGTTAGCGGCCGGTAGTGGTGCACTAGGCGCTCGCTTAAGAGGGCCCAGTGCTGAACCGTCGAGCATCGATGTACTCTCTACCGACGAGCCGCCAATCTCCGTGGGTGAGGAGTGTACGCCGGCGATGTTGCAATCGGCGATTGGGCTTGGCTGGCGGGCAATGGTACTGTGGATGTTACTGCTGCTGATGCTCACGACTGCGGTTTGGTTGGGGTGATTTTCTCACCGCTCTTTTTCAGCGAGCAATTGCATATAAAGTGCATGCCGGGCAGGCGCAATTTCCCCTCTTTTTAGCGCAGCCAACACCGCACAACCCGGCTCATGCAAGTGGCGGCAGTTATAAAAACGGCAGCCCGCAAGAAACGGTTGGAACTCTCCAAATGCGCGCTCAAGCATCCCTTCGGATAAATGATGCAAGCCAAATTCTTGAAAACCTGGCGAATCAATCAAGGCGCCGCCGTCAGGCAAGCGATAGAGCCGGGTAAGCGTTGTTGTGTGCTTGCCAGTCTTTAACGCGGTCGAAATCTCACGCGTCGCGGCTTGGGCTTCAGGCACCAATAAATTTACCAGCGAGGATTTACCCATGCCAGATTGGCCTAACAAGAGTGTTGCTCGGCCAGCCAGCCGGCCCGCAAGGTGTTCATGGGTGGCTTGTGGTTGCGCATGAACGGAAACTTCAAGCACCTCGAACCCTAACTTTTGATACACTTCTAGTCGCGCGCGTGCGCTGGCTAGCATTGTAGTTAAGTCGGTTTTATTTAAGACAATAAGCGTCGTCAGTTCGTGCGCTTGTGCTGCTAGCAATGCGCGGCCGAGCATTTCCTCGCTAAAGTATGGCTCGGTAGCGAGCACAATCAGCAACTGATCAAGGTTAGCCGCTAAATATTTTGATTTAAAGGCATCCGAGCGATACAGTAAATTACGCCGCGGCAGGATTTCAAGAATCACGCCTTGATTATTTGAGCGGCGTTCGCAGATGACCTTATCGCCGACTGCCGCGTCATTTTTTTTGCCGCGCGGAAACCCTTGTAGTAGGCCACCCTTATTTTCTAACTCAATTAAATAATGGCGGCCATAGGCCGCAGTAATCACACCGCTTTCGAGAGGCGCGCTCATGCCGTTGCCAGGAGCCGTTCGATACGCTGTGCTGCTGGCGGGTGTGAGTAATAGAAAGTGCTATAGATCGGGTCTGGCGTTAACGTTGATGCATTATCCTCATAGAGCTTAACCAGTGCGCTCACCAGTTCATGAGGATTGGTTTGTTGGGCGGCAAACGCATCGGCCTCAAATTCATGGCGGCGAGAAAGCAGGCTGTTCAGTGGAGCTAAGAAAAAAAGAAAAACCGGCATCATCAAAAAGAACAAAATAAGCGCGGCGCCATGATTGTTGCCAGTCGTGAGCACGGGCGTCACGCCCAGGCTGCTATAAAACCAGCTGTGCTGCACCAGCCAGCCAAATAGTGCTAGTAATCCAAAGCTGATGGCAAAGGTGATGACAAGTCGTTGCGTCACATGGCGCCGTTTAAAATGCCCTAATTCATGCGCTAGCACGGCTTCCACTTCATTGCCCGATAAACGGGCCAGCAGCGTATCGAAAAAAACAATCCGTTTAGCTCTACCAAACCCAGTGAAATACGCATTGCCGTGAGCTGAACGGCGGCTGCCATCCATCACAAATAAGCCTCGTGCGGCAAAGCCACAGCGTTTGAGTAGCGCCTCAATCCGCTGGCGCATGGCTTCGTCGCGCAAGGGCTCGAATTTATTAAACAGGGGCGCGATCAGCGTTGGGTAAATAATCAGCGCTAGCAGGCTAAAGGTAGCCCAAACGCCCCAGGCCCACAGCCACCAAAAACGACCTGCTTGCTCCATCAGCCACAGCACAATAAAAAGCAGCGGCAAGCCAAAAATAGCGCTCAGTACGAAGCCTTTGAGCGCATCGACCACAAACAGCGTTTTTGTCATCCGATTAAAACCAAAGCGTTGCTCAATCGAAAAATGACGAATATAGTCAAAAGGCAAGTCAATTAAGCTAAGGAGTACGCTCACGCTGGCCACCAGGGCCATTTGTCCGGCGTAACCATGGCCGAGCCAGTCGGTCAGGGTGGTGCTTAATGCTTGCAGCCCGCCAAGTAGGGTGAGCGCAATCAGAACGATTGCACCGGTTACGGCTTCAGCGTTGGCAAAATGGGTGCGCGCCACTGTATAGTCAGCTGCGCGCTGATGGGCAGCCAGTGAAATAGTTGGTTCGAACTGCCTAGGAACTGCGCTGCGATGGCCTGCGACATAACGAATTTGGCGCGCAGCAAGCCATAATTTCGTACTGACCATCGCAATTAACGCTAGCATAAAAAATATAGTCAGCATATAGGGGCTATCCGTTAGAGTGAGTGTGCGAAAATGCTAAGTTGAGATTTTCGCCGATTTGGCGCTGCTCTGCCTAAAAACTTTAAGAGAACGATACCGATCATGCTTAACCCCAATGTCTCGAAGAATCCTCAGGCTGATACGACAAGCCTGGCGCGTAGCGAGTTTAACCTTATCTGGCTGGATATGGAAATGACCGGTTTGCAACCTTCGACCGATCATATTCTTGAGATTGCGGTGGTGGTTACCGATTCAAATCTAACCATGGCGATAGATGGACCGGTGCTTGCGATTCATCAAACGGATCTGATTTTAAGCGCGATGAATCAATGGAATCAAAAGACGCATGGTGGTTCAGGTCTAATCGAGCGTGTCCGCGCTTCCACCATCGACGAGCATGAAGCGGCTAGACAGATCAGTGAGTTTATAAATGACTATGTGCCGCCCGGTAAATCGCCGATGTGTGGTAATTCGATCTGCCAAGATCGTCGCTTTATGGCGCAATGGATGCCCGAGCTTGAGGCGCTTTTTCATTACCGCAATCTTGATGTGAGCACCGTGAAGGAGCTCTGCCGCCGCTGGCAGCCAGCAATTTATAAAGGCTTTCATAAACGTGGGCTGCATACGGCACTGGCTGATATTCATGAATCAATTGATGAACTGAAATATTACCGGGAACATTTTATTCGGTTGTCAGCCGCAAATTAAAAAATGTAAAATCGCAAAATAGTATTCCATTTCATTCCTCACTCCGAGTTAAGTTGTATTCAATATGGTCGCCAACACACATTTTTTCCCGCGTACGCAAGAACAATTAAAAGAAATCGCTGCGGATATTTTGCGCTATGCTAAACAGTTGGGGGCATCCGATGCGGTTGCAAGCGTTTCCGAAGGCGACGGTTTATCCGTGACGGTACGCTGTGGCGAGGTCGAAACCATTGAACATAATCGTGACAAAGGCGTGAATGTTTCTGTGTTTATCGGTAAAAAATCTGGCCAGGCGAGTACCTCGGATTTTATGCCGCAGGCGCTGCGTGACACCGTAGCTGCAGCCTATAACATTGCGCGCTTTACGGCTGAGGATGAATGCGCTGGGCTGGCAGAGCAGGAGCTACTTGAGCATTCACCGCTGGCGCTTGATTTATTTCACCCATGGCAACTCGGCGCAGATGAAGCGGCGGCAATCGCGCGCCGGGCCGAGCAAGCAGCCTTTGCTACGGATGCTCGGATTAGCAACTCGGAAGGGGCCAGCGTATCTGCGCAACACGAGCATTCTGTGTTGGCGACCAGCCAGGGTTTTTTAGCGGGCTATCCGACTTCCCGCCATTATATTTCATGTGCGCCGATTGCCGGCCGCGCTCAGCATATGCAGCGGGATAGTTGGTATACCTCAAAGCGTAGCGCGAGCGATCTGGCGGCTCCTGAAGAGGTCGGCCAATATGCAGCTCAGCGTGCGCTGGCAAGGCTTAGAGCGCGTTCCCTCAGCACCCGTCAATGCCCGGTGTTGTTTGATGCGCCGCTGGCCGCAGGCCTGATCGGCGCCTTTGTGCAGGCGGTGAGCGGTGGTGCACTGTATCGTAAGATGACATTTCTAGTCGATAGTCTCGGCCGTCAGATTTTTGCGCCGCATATTCGCTTGCTGGAAGACCCCCATCTGCTGCGGGCAATCGGCAGCAGTTCATTTGATGCGGATGGAGTGCGTACGCACCGGCGTGAAATCGTGCAAAACGGTATTGTGCAAGGCTATTTTTTATCGACGTATTCGGCGCGTAAATTAGGTATGCAGACTACCGGCAATGCGGGCGGCTCGCATAATCTTGCGCTCCAAAGTACGCTGACCCAGCCATCGGATAATTTGCCGGCGATGTTAAAAAAACTGGATACAGGGCTTTTTCTCACCGAATTGATGGGCCAGGGCGTGAATTATGTGACGGGCGATTATTCGCGAGGCGCGGCTGGATTTTGGGTTGAAGGTGGGGAGATTCAATATCCGGTTGAGGAGATTACCGTGGCGAGTACTTTACAACAGATGTTTCAGCAGATCGTGGCGATTGGTGCGGATACCTTTATATATGGCGCTAAGGAGACAGGCTCAGTGTTGCTTGAGCAGATGACGGTGGCTGGGCATTGAGGGGTAGCAAAGGTTTCAGGGTGCGCGGCGGCACTCTGAGTTAGCCTTTGCTTGCATCTATATGCGCTCATAAATAACAAATGCATAAGAAAAATCATTCGGCGGTAAGCTGTGATGCTGACTCTGAGTGATTTGTTTCCAGACCAGGGGATCAGGTTTAGGAAAGTATGCATCCCCGTCAAAATCCTCGTCGATTTCGGTAATGATCAGCTGATCGGCATAGTTTAGCCCTTCCGTATAAAGCTGCGCGCCACCAATTAAAAATGCTTGCGGCACAGCTGCGCTGGTACAAAGCTCAAGGGCATGAGCTAAGTTGCTGACTGTTTCGCAGCCAGCGAAGACGCGCTTAGGATCCCGTGTGACCACAAGGTTACGTCGCCCAGGCAGGGGGCGTCCGATTGATTCATGGGTTTTGCGGCCCATAATCACGGGCGCGCCCAAGGTGGTGCGCTTAAAAAAAGCCAGATCCTCGGGTAGATGCCAGGGCAGTTGATTATGACGGCCAATCACGCCATTGCGGGCGCGTGCAACAATAATTGAAAGCGAGGTCATATAGTTTAGATGGCAATCGGCGCTTTGATCGCGGGGTGGCATTGATAATCAGCCAAAATAAAATCTTCAAAGCGGTAGCTGAATATATCGTTGGGCTGACTGGCAAGTTTTAAGTGTGGCAATGGATAGGGGGCGCGACTGAGGAGTAGCTTAACTTGCTCTAAATGATTGGTATAAAGATGACAATCGCCGCCGCTCCAAACCAACTCGCCCACGGTTAGCCCGCATTGTTGCGCCAGCATATGGGTCAGTAGCGCGTAACTAGCAAGGTTAAAGGGCGTGCCTAAAAAGACATCTTGGCTGCGGCAGTAAAGTAAACAGCTGAGTTTGTTATCGTTGACGTAAAATTGAGTTAAACAGTGGCATGGCGCGAGCGCCATGCGGCCCGCCTGGACATTTTCGAGGGGGCTTTGCGATTCGTCTGGAAAATCCGCGATATTTAATGCCGTCAGCAGTAAGCGACGTGAGTGCGGCCGTTCTTTGAGTTGTTTGACCAGCTGCGCAATCTGATCGACTGTGCTGCCATCCGGCTTAGGCCAGAAGCGCCATTGATGGCCGTAGACAGGACCTAAGTCGCCGTTTTCATCCGCCCATTCATCCCAGATGCTTACGCCATGATCATTTAAATATTTGATATTGGTGTCACCGTTTAAAAACCAAAGTAATTCGTGAATCACGCTTTTAAGATGAATTTTCTTGGTGGTGAGAAGCGGCAAGCCAGCGGCCAGATCAAAACGCAGTTGGCGGCCGAAGACGCTGAGGGTGCCCGTGCCCGTGCGGTCTGCTTTGGGCGTGCCGTGGCGCAAAATATCGTGTAGCAGGTCGTGATAGAGTTGCATGCTGTGTCAAATGATTGGAGAAAGTCCATGATTGCGCGCTTCATCGAAGATGCGTAAATCACCTGTGGCAAGTTTGTGATGATCGGATAGTACGCGTCGCCAACTGCGGGCGCCAGGCACCTCATGATACAAACCGAGTATATGACGTGTCATGGCGCCTAAATATGTCCCGCGCTCAAGTTCTTGCGCAGCATAGGCGATAAATGCCGTTTCAATTTCCGTGCGCTGCGCTAGCGGCGTTGTCGCTTGGTAAAAGTGCTGATCAACACTGGCTAACAGCCAAGGCTGATGATAGGCTTGGCGACCTAACATCACGCCATCTACATGAGCGAGTTGCTCGGTCATTTGTTCAATGGTTTGAAGCCCGCCGTTCAGAATGATTTCAAGCTCAGGAAAATCGCACTTTAAACGATGAACATAATCGTATCGAAGGGGTGGAATCGTCCGGTTTTCTTTTGGGCTGAGCCCGCCCAGGATGGCATTGCGCGCATGGACAATGAACGTGCGACAGCCCGCGTTGGCTACCGTGCCAATAAAATCGCGCACAAACGCATAGTCAGTTCGATCGTTAATGCCAATGCGATGTTTAACTGTGACTGGGATCGAGACGGCATCGCACATCGCGCGCACGCAATCGGCGACGAGTTCTGGCTCAGCCATTAAACATGCGCCAAATGCACCGCGTTGCACACGCTCAGATGGACAGCCGCAGTTCAGATTGATCTCATCATAATTGGCTGCCGCAGCGAGCTTAGCGCAACGTGCAAGCTCAGCCGGGTCACTGCCGCCAAGTTGTAGCGCAAGCGGGTGCTCCTCTTCATTAAATGCCAGGTGCTGAGCGGCGTTGCCATGTAACAGGGCGCCGGTGGTGACCATTTCGGTATAGAGCCAGGTATGGCGCGTCAAGAGCCGATGAAAATAACGGCAGTGACGATCCGTCCAATCCATCATAGGCGCCACGCAAACGCGCCGGCTACCTTTTACCGCAAGCGGGTAGGGTTCACTTAAAACTTCGTCCGGCTGGCTTGGAAGTATCGTATTTTGGGACATGTCACTGTTTTTCATCACCACCACAATCTTTATTCAAATCCTGACATCACAGTCAATAGAGCGCTTAACTTATAGCCAACTTTGTACTAAAGTGGTGGCGAAAGTGCAGCAAAGCTCATTATAGCGCCAAGCGTCTAATCTAGCTCCCAGATGCTCGATTCACACTGGCGGATAATGCCGCTGAGATTAGGATAATGGCTGAGGGCGGCTCATTTTTCATTAAAATGCACTGGGCCGGATGAGACCTACGACGATCCCTTCAAGGGCAAAATCCACCTGCTCGGGCTCAATCGTCATGTTAGGATAATCCGGGTTTTCAGCAATTAATTCCACTTTTTTGCCACGCTGTCTGAAGCGTTTGACGGTGACTTCATGATCGAGCCGGGCGATGATAATCTGACCGTTCTGGGCTTTTTCCTGACGCCGTACAGCGAGTAAATCGCCATCTAGGATCCCTGCATCGCGCATCGATAGGCCGCGCACATGCAATAAATAGTCAGGCCGGCTGGCAAACAGGGATGGATCGCACTGATAATGTTGCACAATATGTTCTTGCGCGAGGATTGGGCTGCCGGCTGCGACGCGACCAATCAGTGGCAGCGATAATTGCATGAGGCGAGCGTCAGGCAACGTGAGTTGACGAGGCCTGCTCTGGGTTGCAGCCATTTTAAGTTTAATCCCGCGTGAGGTCCCTGCAGTCAGTTCAATCGCGCCTTTGCGGGCTAGGGCCCGCAAATGTTCTTCAGCGGCATTTGCTGAGCTAAAGCCAAGCTGGGCGGCAATTTCTGCCCGGGTTGGGGGAAAGCCGCTGCGTTCAATCGCGTGGCGGATCAAATTGAAAACTTGCTGTTGCCGTGTAGTCAGTTTGAGCATAGTGTCGTTGTGCGTTTGATCAAATACCCCTGTTTTTTTATACAGTATAAAGTGTTTTGCTAGCGAATGAAAGCAGGATTTGCTGCCATCTAATGTAAGCTAGCCATGCTTTGTTTTTATCTAGCAGGACCTGGCGTTTGGCCCAATGAAGGAGTGCGCCTGTTTTACTGTGAGTTTTTATGCCGCAGAGGCTAGGTTGCTTATGGCGCAAATGCTAGGTAGCGTTGGTTTGAGATTCAGCGATTGCCGGGGAGCCGGCTACAAAGTATCTTCGATACTGATTAAATCAGTGTTAAAATCCTATTTGGTTCTGCTTTACCCTTGTCATTTGGCTCAAAAATTGGGCGCGATGCACAAGGCGTCAGTGTAACCAAATTATCAAACCAGCGCACCCAGGGTGCTTTTAGCTTTATTTAATACGCTAAATAGTATCGCGGCTGGTTTTAGACCTAA
The DNA here is from genome assembly GCA_031963245.1 of Mycoavidus cysteinexigens. Classification (GTDB taxonomy): domain Bacteria; phylum Pseudomonadota; class Gammaproteobacteria; order Burkholderiales; family Burkholderiaceae; genus Mycoavidus; species Mycoavidus cysteinexigens_A. The sequence continues at coordinate 32,331 of JASSUC010000017.1, read as the reverse complement.
CCCTTACGGAGAATTCTCATGTCTATTACGATGCGGCAAATGTTAGAAGCGGGTGTCCACTTTGGTCACCAAACGCGTTTTTGGCACCCTAAAATGGCCCCTTATATCTTTGGCCACCGCAATAAAATCCATATTATCAACCTCGAAAAAACCTTGCCTATGTTTCAAGACGCGCTGAAATATACGCGTCAAGTAGCGGCTAATCGGGGCACCATCCTATTTGTCGGAACTAAGCGCCAGTCGCGCGATATTATTGCTGAAGAAGCGACCCGTGCTGGTATGCCTTATGTCAATAGTCGTTGGCTGGGTGGCATGTTGACCAATTTCAAAACCTTGAAATCATCGATCAAAAAGCTTAAAGAAATGGAAGCGATGGTCGAGGCGGGTGAACTTGAGCGCATGAGCAAAAAAGAAGCGCTGATGTTTGAACGGAATATGGCGAAGCTGGACAAATCGCTCGGTGGTGTCAAGGATATGACCGGCATGCCAGAGGCAATTTTCGTGGTTGATGTGGGATACCACAAAATTGCGCTGACTGAAGCGAAAAAACTCGGCGTACCGATCATCGGGGTAGTGGATACCAATCATTCGCCAGAAGGCATTGACCATGTGATTCCAGGTAATGACGATGCGAGTAAAGCAGTCGCACTTTATGTGCGCGGTATGGCTGACGCTATTCTTGAGGGCCGAGAAAATGCCCTGCAGGGTTTGGTTGAGGCGGTCCGTAGCAGCGATACCCCTGAAGATGAATTTGTTGAAGTTGACGAAGAAGCGTAAACCGTTTTTGGTCATTTGAAAAAGCTGGTTGGCCCATGTTATGTGTGCTAACCAGAGCTATTGTGGACCTGCAGTCTGACCCAACTGAATACAATGTGGGTGAGCCGTGGAGCAGGCCCAATCAACCCGTTTGACAGGAGTGAAGAATGGCGGAAATTACCGCAAGTATGGTAGCTAAATTGCGCGCCAAAACAGATGCGCCAATGATGGAATGTAAAAAAGCATTGACCGAAGCTAACGGCGATTTGACGCGTGCTGAAGAATTGTTACGCGTAAAATTGGGCACTAAAGCGGACAAGGTTGCGGCGCGTGTAACGGCGGAAGGCATCGTGGCGACATATATTGATGCCGTGACCCAGGTCGGAGCGCTGGTTGAACTCAATTGCGAAACAGATTTTGTGGCAAAAAATGATGATTTTCTAGCCTTTGCAAAAACTGTGGCTGAGTTGGTGGCGGCGCAAAAACCTGCCGATGTGGCGGCTCTATTGGCTTTGCCTTTGATGGACAAGACTGTAGATGAAGTAAGGCGGACTTTGATTGGCAAGCTTGGCGAAAGTTTGACGATCCGCCGTTTTGCTTGCTACCCAAGCACACATAAGCTGGCGGCCTATTTGCACGGTACGCGGATTGGCGTGCTGGTTGAATACGAGGGCGCTAATGAGCAAGTGGGTAAAGACCTTGCGATGCATATTGCGGCAATGAAACCGATCACGCTTTCGGCCGATGCAGTCCCTGCTGAGTTGATTGCAACAGAACGTAAAATCGCCGCAGAAAAAGCGAGTGAATCTGGTAAGCCAGCTGAGATTGTTGCAAGAATGGTTGAAGGCAGCGTGCAAAAATATCTGAAAGAAGTGTCGTTGCTCGATCAGCCATTTGTCAAAGACGATAAGCAAACTATCGGGCAGATGTTGAAAGCGGCTCAGGCTTCGGTTAAGCGCTTTACAATTTACGTTGCAGGCGAGGGTATTGAGAAGCACCAAGGTGATTTTGCGGCTGAAGTGGCGGCGCAAGTTGCTGCTGCCCAGTCGGTATAAAAAGCCATTACACAACTTTGTGCAGCTCGCTAGATTAAGCTGCGCAAAGTTGCCCGGTAAGTTCAAGAATTTTCATGTCAACCTCTATGCCAGTTTCTACCCCCAGTCGCTATAAGCGAGTATTGTTAAAGTTATCTGGCGAAGCCTTAATGGGCGAAGATGCTTTTGGTATCAATCGGACAACGATTGAGCGTATGGTGGCCGATATTGCAGAAGCTGTTCAGCTTGGCACGCAACTCGCAATTGTGATTGGCGGTGGCAATATTTTTCGTGGTGTCGCTGGCGGCGCTGCCGGGATGGATCGGGCGACAGCTGACTATATGGGGATGCTTGCCACCATGATGAATGCGCTGGCCTTGCAAGATGCGATGCGTCATGCCGGCATTGAGGGGCGGGTGCAATCGGCATTGCGCATGGATCAAGTGGTCGAGCCGTATATTCGACCCCGCGCCATTCGTCAACTTGAAGAGGGTAAGGTCGTCATCTTCGCAGCAGGTACGGGCAATCCCTTTTTTACCACTGATACTGCAGCTGCATTGCGCGGCGCTGAGATTGGGGCTGAAGTGGTGCTTAAGGCAACCAAGGTAGATGGCGTTTATTCAGCCGATCCACGTAAAGAGCCGAGCGCAACCCGTTACACGACAATCAGCTTTGATGAGGCGATCAGTCGTAACCTACAGGTGATGGATGCCACTGCATTTGCGCTTTGCCGTGACCAAAAATTGCCGATTCGCGTATTTTCGATTGTCAAGCCGGGTGCCTTAAAGCGTGTTGTGCTTGGTGAGAACGAGGGAACGCTCGTCCATGTGTAGGCGTTCCGTGTGTAGATGTGTTGCCCTTGTGTCAGATATTGCCGCACAGCGGCGATTTGGAGTTTTAAATGAGTGTAGCTGAGGTTAAAAAAAACGTTGAGCAAAGGATGCAACGCTCGATTGATGCATTTAAGAATGACCTTGCAAAAATCCGTACTGGCCGCGCGCATACGGGGTTTCTTGAGCATATTCAGGTTGATTACTATGGTTCTCATGTGCCGCTTTCGCAGGTGGCCAATTTGACCCTTATCGATGCGCGCACAATCGGCGTTCAGCCATGGGAAAAAAAGATGGTGTCGGTGGTTGAAAAAGCCATTCGTGAATCTGACCTAGGGTTGAATCCAGCTACGCACGGTGAATTATTGCGAGTGCCGATGCCGGCTTTGACCGAAGAGCGCCGCCGTGACCTGACGAAAGTGGTTAAAAGCGAAGGCGAAACGGCCAAAATCGCGGTCCGAGGATTGCGCCGGGATGCAAAAGAACAATTGGATAAATTGGTTAAAGACGAAGGTGTGCCAGAAGACAGCGGACGTCGCGCGCAAGACGACGTGCAAAAATTAACCGATAAATTTGTTGCTGAAATCGACGAATTGGTGCAAACCAAATCGAGCGAAATTATGAAGGTTTAAGGCGTAGCACCTGCAGGTCTGCGAAACAGCTATGACCTATACGAATTCTACTATGGGTGTGCCTGTTGCGGTTGAGATGCCGCGGCATATTGCCGTTATTATGGATGGCAATGGCCGTTGGGCGACACAACGGCGATTGCCACGCGTTGCGGGCCATACTAAAGGCGTTGAAGCCGTGCGCGCAATGGTTGAAGCCTGCGCGCGGCGGAATATTTCATATTTGACTCTATTTGCTTTTAGCTCTGAAAACTGGCGCCGACCTACGGATGAAATTTCATTTTTGATGCGCCTTTTTGTGAATGTGCTTGAGCGTGAAATTGGCAAAATGCATAGTAATGGCATTCGGCTGCGCGTGATTGGCGATTTGACTAAGTTTGAGCCGCGGATTCAAGAACTGGTGCGCTGCGCTGAGGCAAAAACAGCCAGTAACCAACGGATGACGCTGACCATTGCCGCTAATTACGGTGGCCGTTGGGATCTCGCGCAGGCGGCTTATAAGCTGGCTGAGCAAGCCTTGGCTGAAAAAAGCATGCAATCTATAGGCGAGGCGGATTTCTCAAAATATCTTGCCATGGCGTATGCACCAGAACCCGATCTGTTTATTCGTACCGGCGGTGAGCAGCGTTTAAGCAATTTTCTGTTATGGCAATGTGCCTATACTGAACTCTATTTCACGGATATTTTTTGGCCTGATTTTGATGCGCCGGCACTTGATCTTGCGCTTGATTGGTATCGTCAGCGCGAACGCCGGTTTGGTCGAATTAGCGCGCAACTTGAAGCCCAAGAAAAGCAGATCTCATGTTAAAAACCCGTATTCTGACGGCTGTAATATTGTTGGCAGTGTTACTGCCGGTGATTTTTTGTACCGCCTGCACCTTCAATCTATTCAATGCACTGGTGATTGGCACCCTGACGCTCGCGGCCTGGGAGTGGGCGCGTTTATTGAAACTCACGCCGCAGAGGTGTATCAGCTATGCCGTGCTAGTGGGTTTAATGTTGTGCCTGCTGGCGCTCTGGCAATGGCAGCTTAACGGTACGTTGCAGAGCGCGTTGCCGGTGTTTTTCGGGGATGGCCTATTTTGGCCGATTCTATATTCGATTGCGGCTTTTTTCTGGGTCGCGGTGGTGCCATTTATCTTAATGCGGCAACCTACTTTAGCGGGTGGCCTATGGCGTGTGCTTTTGCTGGCAGCGGGTTTGGTTATTTTTGCCGTGTGTTGGGATGCGTTGATTGCAGCGCATAAAGTAGGGCCGACTTTTCTTTTATCTGTGTTGCTGATTGTATGGCTCGCCGATAGTGGCGCTTATTTTGCCGGAAAACGATTTGGTCGGCATAAATTGGCGCCCTTAATTAGCCCCGGCAAGACCTGGGAAGGTGTCTTGGGTGGCTGGCTGCTGGTGCTTGCAATGGCCGCTGTTGTAGCAGGTACAAGCCGGCTTTTCGGCGTTTTGCCATGGGCGCTTGAGGTTGACTCAGTCAATCGCGGGTTGGGCCTGTTAGCGGTACTGACCTTACTGGTTGGCGTTGGTGTTGTGGGTGATTTGTTTGAATCATTGATGAAGCGGCAGGCAGGATTTAAAGATTCGAGTATGCTCTTGCCCGGCCATGGTGGCGTATTAGATCGTTTAGATGCGTTGTTACCCATGCTTACGCTGGCGCTTGGCCTGTACGGGAGCCTTGTGCGTTTTATCCCTATCTAAGAGCGTGAAACCCACAGCGATATGCAACAACGTCTAACTATACTTGGTTCAACCGGCTCAATCGGCGATAGCACTCTTGATATCGTTGCGCGCCACCCAGAGCGTTTTTCTGTGTTTGGGCTGAGCGCACACTGCAATATCGATAAATTGCTTAAGCAGTGTTTACGCTTTACGCCTAGGTGTGCGGTTGTAAGAGATGCCGATTTGGCCGCTCAGTTGCAAACTCGGTTACAGGCTGCTGGCAGCCGTACCGAAGTGGCATATGGCGAGGCGGCACTGATTGCCCTGGCGAATGCCGCGGAGTGCGACACGGTGGTGGCGGCGATTGTAGGCGCGGCGGGGCTTGCGCCAACGCTCGCTGCAGCCTGCGCTAGCAAGCGTATCTTATTAGCCAATAAAGAAGCGTTGGTGATGTCGGGCCGATTGTTTATGGAGGCGGTGTGTCAGCATAATGCACTGCTCTTTCCTGTGGACAGTGAGCACAATGCGATCTATCAATGCTTATCTGCCCGTGCTGGCGTCGAGAAAATTATTCTGACTGCGTCGGGTGGTCCATTTCGTACGCGCGAGCTGGCTTCACTGGCGCAGGTTACGCCTGATGAAGCGTGTGCTCATCCAAACTGGCGGATGGGCCGAAAAATCTCGGTCGATTCAGCCACGATGATGAACAAGGGGCTTGAAGTGATTGAGGCGCACTGGTTATTCAATTTGCCGATTAGCCAAATTGAAGTGCTGATTCATCCGCAAAGCGTGATTCACTCGATGGTGAGTTATGTTGATGGCTCTGTGCTGGCGCAGCTTGGCAATCCCGATATGCGGACCCCAATTGCCCATGCACTGGCCTTTCCAGATCGTATTACAGCCGGGGTCGCGCCGTTAGATTTAGCGTTAATTGCTTGCTTGAGTTTCGAGCGGCCTGAGCTTGAGCGTTTCCCCTGTTTAACGCTTGCCATCGAAGCTTTACGGCAGGGCGGCGTAGCCAGCGCTGTCCTGAACGCCGCCAATGAAGTGGCGGTGGCGGCCTTTTTGCAGGGAGCTACAAGTTTTACCTCGATTGCCGCGATTGTCGCGAATGTGCTTGAACGTATTGAGCCGAGCGCAGTCCATACGCTAGATGACGTGTTCGCAGCCGATGCACAGGCGCGCCGGCTGGCCTTTGAAGAAATTTCGGCGCTAACGGTATAAATTGGCTGACGCCTAAGTGCTCCGTTATAAATAATGTGAGCTGTGAGCTGTGAGCTGTGAGCTGTGAGCTGTGAGCCGTGAGCCGTGAGCCGTGAGCCGTGAGCCGTGAGCAGAGTGCTGCTAGGTGAGGTTGGGTTAATGGACAGAGACGCTTATGAGATCATTGCTGTAAGGAAGAAGCAGCATGTCTCTGTTATGATTATTAGCTAAATTCTTGATTAAGGATAGAAGTTGTTGCCATTTCGTTTTGCATTTAGAATGGGTATTGTCGCTCTTTTCTCAGCGTATGCTACGCTGACGCACGCGGTCGCCCCCTTCGCGGTAAAAGACATTCGCATTGAAGGTCTGCGCCAGCTTGACGCGGGTACGGTGTTTGCGTATTTGCCTCTTAAAGCAGGCCAATCATTTACCGATGATAAAGGTTCGCAAGCGATTCGCGCGCTTTACGCAACTGGGTTTTTTAGTGATGTGCGCGTGTTATCACAAGGTAACGTGGTGGTGGTTCAGGTGCAAGAACGGCCGCTTGTCTCGTCGATTGATTTTGTCGGACTGCGTGAGTTTGATAAAGAAAATCTCTACAAATTGCTGCGTGGTGCAATTGCTTTGTCGCCGGGTCGCTATTACGATAAAAATTTGATTGACAAAGCGGAGCAAGAACTTAAGCGCCGTTATCTAACGCGTGGCTACTACGCGGCTGAAGTCACGACTACAGTCACGCCGTTTGAGCGCAACCGAGTGAATATTTTATTCTCCGTCACAGAGGGTCCGGTGGCGCGTATCCGGCAAGTCAATTTCATTGGCAATAAGGCGTTTAAGACCAGCACCTTGCACGACGAAATGCAACTCTCGACGCCTAACTGGTTCTCCTGGTACAGCAAGAATGATTTGTATACGCGTGAAAAACTGGCCAATGATCTTGATAATATCCGATCCTACTATCTTGATCGGGGTTATCTGGAATTTAATTTTGAATCGACGCAAGTCTCAATTTCACCTGACAAAAAAGACATCTATCTGACGTTTAGCTTGCATGAAGGTAAGCCGTACACCATCGCTAATTTTGAACTGAGCGGGGAGTTACTCGATAAAAAAGAAGAGTTACTTAAGTTGGTTAAAATCCGCTCCGGCGAGCTTTTTTCAGCAGCTAAGCTGCAAGCTGCGAGCAAAGCCATCACTGACAAACTGGGTGAGTACGGCTATGCTTTCGCGACGGTTACCCCGCAGCAGGCGGTTGACCAGCAGCGACATACGGCAGCAATCAGTTTACAAGTCACGCTGGGCCGGCGTGTCTATGTGCGGCGAGTGAATGTGATCGGTAATAATCGTACGCGCGATGAAGTGATTCGTCGTGAAATGCGCCAATTTGAGAGTGCTTGGTTCGACGGACAACGGCTAAAGCTGTCGCAAGACCGAATTAACCGCCTGGGCTATTTTACGGATGTTAACGTCGTCATGGCGCCGGTCGAGGGAACCAACGACCAAATTGACGTTGACGTGAAAGTAGCGGAAAAGCCGACAGGTGCCGTGACCGTGGGCGCAGGATTTTCATCGACAGATAAGGTGGTGCTGTCAGCAGCAGTGTCGCAAGACAATGTATTTGGTTCTGGCACTAGCCTTGCGGTCAATATAAATACGGCCAAAACGTATCGTACGCTGTCTGTCACGCAGGTCGATCCTTACTTTACGATCGACGGTATTAAACGGATTACCGAGGCTTATTATCGGACCTATCAGCCGCTCTTATATGGTGGCTCAAGCTTTATACCGGGCTCAAATTCAAGTAATTTTACCATCGTCAGTGTGGGCGGCAGTTTGAAATTTGGCATCCCGTTTTCTGAGTTTGATACCGTTTATCTAGGTGCCGGTTTTGAGCAGGACCGGATGAAAGCGGATGAAACAGCGCCGAAAGCTTACCGGAACTACATTGATCAATTTGGCCGGGTGGTGAATAATGTCCCGCTGACGATTGGCTGGTCCCGTGATAGTCGTGATAGCGCCTTGGTGCCAAGTCGGGGTTATTACACGCAGGCAAATGGCGAGCTAGGTACACCTGCCGGTGACACCCAATATTCCAAAATCGATTTACAGCAACAATATTATTATTCGTTTGCGCGTGGCTTTGTGCTTGGTTTGAATGGGCAGTTCAGTTATGGGCGGGGACTTGCCGGCAAACCGTATCCGATTTTTAAAAACTACTATGCAGGCGGAATTGGCTCAGTGCGCGGCTATGAACCTAGTTCGTTGGGCCCTAAAGATGCAGAGAGCGATGATGCAATCGGCGGCTCTAAGCTTTTGATTGGCAATATTGAACTGACTTTTCCGTTGCCTAAAACGGGTTACGATCGTACGCTACGTTTATTTACTTTCATTGACGCAGGTAATGTGTGGGGTCCGGATCAAAAAATCGCTCTGGGCAGCTTGCGTTATGGCTATGGGCTGGGGATCGCATGGATTTCGCCGGTCGGCCCGTTAAAATTTAGTTTGGGTTTCCCGCTGGCCAAAAAGCCAGGCGATACTTACCAAAAATTTCAATTTCAGCTTGGCACAGCCTTCTGAAGATTCATCTATCAAACTATGCAGACACCCAATATAGAGGCGTATCGTGTTAAATAATCTATCCAAACAGCGTTATCTGTGCTGGTTTGCATGCGCCTTGTTCGCGAGCTCGGCGAATGTATGCGCTAGCCCAGCGAATGCGTCTACCTATGAAGTGCATATTGCCGCTGTCAATTCAGATCGCATTTTGCGTGAATCGACACTGGCTAAGGCGGCACAAGACAAGCTCAAGCAAGAGTTTTTAAAGCGCGATCAGGAACTACAGGCCATCGCCAAGGATTTAAAAACGAAATCGAATAAGCTTGATAAGAACGCAGCCACGATGTCCGACCTTGAGCGTAAGAAAGCGCAATTGGAGCTGACGCAACTGGATGCCGATTTTCAGCGTAAGCAGCGTGAGTTTAGTGAAGATCTCAATCAACGCCGTAATGAAGAGTTGGCGGCTGTGCTTGAACGTGCAAATAAAGCGATTAAGCAGATCGCAGAGGCAAAAAATTACGATTTGATTGTACAAGAAGCGGTCTACGTGAATCCGCGCATTGATATTACCGATGAGGTGTTAAAAGCGCTGGCTAAATCCAATGGTAGCTTCTGAGTTGAACATGCAATTGGCTGGCGACAAGCATCAAGGATTTACCCTCGCGCAACTCGCGCAACGGTTTGGTGGCGAAGTTGTGGGCGATGGCGCTTGCTTGATTCACAGTTTAGCGCCACTGGATCGGGCCCAGCCGCAGCAGTTGAGCTTTTTGGCTAACCCCAAATATCTCGCTCAGCTTGAAGTGACGCGGGCAGGGGCTGTATTGATCACCTGCGCTGACTTATTGAAAGTTAAAAACCGTAGCACCTGCTCGTTTCTGGTCACACCGAATCCTTATGCCTATTTTGCCCGTGTGGCGCAATGCTTTGCGGCCGCGAGCATACCGCAGGCGGTGCCCGGCATTCATGCCAGCGCAGTGATTGACCCTAGCGCGCGAGTGGCGGCTACCGCATCGATCGGGCCGCAGGTTGTGATTGAAGCCAATGCAGTGATTGGCGAGCGCGCGTGTCTTGATGCCCATGCGTATATTGGACGAGGCGTTACGCTTGGCGACGATGTCCATTTATGTGCCCAGGTTACGGTTTATCATGGCTGTACCTTAGGCGCGCGCGTGTTGGTGCATGCCGGCGCTGTGATTGGCGCCGATGGTTTTGGTTTTGCTCCTGATTTTAACGGCGATACTGGAGAGTGGGTCAAAATTCCACAAACCGGCGCGGTCATGATTGGCCAAGATGTTGAGATTGGCGCCAATACCACGATTGACCGTGGCGCAATGACTGACACCTTCATTGAGGACGGCGTAAAAATTGATAATCTGGTGCAAATTGCCCATAATTGCCGAATTGGCGCTTATACGGTGATCGCTGCTTGTACGGGCATTGCCGGCAGTACGGTGATTGGCCGTCATTGTATGATCGGTGGCGCAGTGGGTATCGCCGGCCATTTGACGTTAGCCGATCGAGTCATCGTTACCGCCAAATCGGGGGTTTCAAAATCTTTATCTAAACCTGGCGTTTATACTAGCTCATTTCCTGCCATTGAAAATACTCACTGGAACCGCAATGCTGCTTTGATGCGCAATCTCGATAAAATGAATGCGCGCCTTAAGCAGCTTGAAGCTGTTATATTAGCTAATCAAAATAAACAGTCATGATTGTGACTGAAGCAAATCATTCTACGTAGAAAATCGATGAGTACACAAGACATTAAACTCGATATCCATCGGATCCTTACTTTACTGCCGCATCGCTATCCGATTTTGCTGGTTGATCGAGTACTGGAGCTTGAACCGCGTAAGCGGATTAAAGCGCTGAAAAATGTATCCATTAATGAGCCTTATTTCACGGGCCATTTTCCGGCTCGTCCGGTCATGCCTGGGGTATTAATACTTGAGGCATTAGCGCAGGCCGCAGGGCTTTTAACTTTTTCTGAAGAAGAGCATGACCCCGCTAACTCGCTTTACTATTTTGTCGGAATTGATAACGCGCGCTTTAAACGGCCGGTTGAACCGGGCGATCAGCTGATTTTGAATGTGAGTTTTGAGCGCAATTTGCGTGGAATTTGGAAATTTAGCGCATTTGCTGAGGTAGATGGTGTTGTGGTGGCTGAAGCGAATTTGATGTGTACGGTTAGACCCTTGCATCAGAGTGATGCGCAAACATCAAACGTTTAATAAGACAACAACTCAGAGCATGACAAAAATTCATAGCAGTGCAGTGATTGAGCCGGGCGCCGAGCTCGATGAGACAGTCGAGATTGGCCCCTATGCGGTGATTGGCGCGCACGTAAAAATTGGCGCAGGTACAAAAATCGGTTCCCATAGCGTGCTTGAAGGCCATACTACGCTGGGCAAAGATAACCAGATTGGCCATTATGCCGCGCTGGGCGGCGCCCCCCAAGACATGAAATACAGAGGTGAGCCAACCCAGCTAGAGATTGGTGACCGCAATACCATTCGTGAATTCACCACGATTCATACCGGTACGGTACAAGATACGGGCCTGACTCGCATCGGTAATGACAACTGGATCATGGCTTATGTGCATATTGCACATGACTGTATCGTCGGTAACCATACTATTTTCGCCAGCAATGCGCAAATCGCTGGGCATGTGCAGGTTGGCGATTGGGCGATTCTGGGCGGTATGGCGGGGGTGCACCAATTTGTGCGTATTGGCGCACACTCAATGTTAGGCGGTGCTACCGTTTTAATCCAAGATATCCCGCCATTTATCATGGCCGCGGGCGACAAGGCTAAGCCGCATGGCATCAATCTTGAAGGCTTGCGCCGGCGAGGCTTTACATCGGCTGCGATTACGACGCTGCGCACCGCTTATCGGACGCTGTATAAAGCAGGGCTTTCTCTTGAAGAGGCAAAAATTCAACTGGCTGAGTTGGCCGCGCAAGCGGACGATGGCAACGCGCATGTGCAGGAACTGCTTAGCTTTATCGCCGACACGCAGCGCGGCATTATCCGCTAGGCAGCCAAGGTGCTAAGTACACATCCAACTGGCGCTACTGCGCCGGCCAGTTTGGCAATGGTGGCGGGCGAGGCGTCCGGAGATTTACTCGCCGCAGCCCTAATCCAGCAGCTTACAAGCCGTTTACCGGCGGCGAGCATGTACTTCGGCATTGGCGGGCCAAAGATGACTGCGCTCGGCTTTAATGCGCGCTGGCCGAGTGAAAAATTATCCGTGCGTGGCTATGTTGAAGCCTTGCGCAATATTCCCGAAATCTTGCGTATCCGTAGCGCCTTAAAACGCCAACTGTTAGCTGTGCCCCCAACCGTCTTTGTGGGCATCGATGCGCCTGATTTTAATCTCGGCCTTGAAGCACAACTGCGCCGCGCTGGCATTCCTACAGTTCATTTCATTAGCCCATCGATTTGGGCGTGGCGCGGTGCCCGCATTAAAAAAATCCAGCGGGCCACAGATCTCATGTTGTGCCTATTTCCCTTTGAGCCGGAAATTTACGCCCGCGCCGGAGTTGCCGCACGCTATGTTGGCCACCCGCTAGCGGATGTGATCCCGCTGGTACCTAATCCAGTGGCTGCTCGGCGTCGTCTGGATTTACCCGTAGCGGGTTCGATCATCGCTGTCTTGCCGGGTAGCCGGCGCTCGGAAATCGCTTTGATTGCGCCTACTTTTTTAGCTGCGATGGCGCTGATGCAAGCCTCTGAATCTGGCCTACGGTTTATCTTGCCAGCAGCGTCGGCGGCCATTAGGGCGCAGTTGCAGCCGTTGCTTGCCAAGTATCCGCAGCTTTCTCTGACAGTGCTTGAGGGCGACTCGCATAGCGCACTAGAAGCTGCTGATGCCGTGCTGATTGCCAGCGGCACCGCAACCTTAGAAGCCGCCTTATATAAAAAGCCGATGGTGATTTCGTATCAAGTCCCTTGGCTGACGGCACAAATTATGCAAAGGCAAGGTTATTTACCTTATGTTGGGCTGCCTAATATTCTCGCAGGCCGATTTGTGGTACCCGAATTGCTGCAGCATCTTGCTACGCCTGATGCCCTAGCGCGCGCGATGATGGAGCAATTGAATGATCACGCAAATCGCGCTCAGCTCGAGCAAATTTTTACGCAAATGCACCACACCTTAAAGTGTGATTCAGCCGCTGTTGCAGCGGATGCGATTACCGAGTTCATGCAAGCTTCACAGCGCCAGGCAGCGCAGTTCGTTGCACCTTTAAAGTAGTTTATATCAATCTATTTGGCTGTCGCGGCTCAAGCCTTCAATAGCATTAATGAAGGCCGGCGGCACTCCTAAAATTTCGTGTGACTGACTTTTCATGGCTCGATCCTTTTCTACCCCTTATAACGTGCTATTAGACGATCCAAGCAGGCTAACCTGCGGCGTTGACGAAGCGGGCCGAGGCCCGTTAGCTGGCCCCGTGGTCGCGGCGGCGGTGATGCTTGATGCCAGCCGGCCGATTGAGGGCCTGGCTGATTCAAAGAAGTTGAGTGCCAAAAAGCGCGCGCTACTCTTTGATCTGATCTGTGAACGTGCGCTCGCTTTTAGTATTGCGTCGGCCTCAGTGGATGAAATTGATCGCTTAAATATCTTGCACGCAACCATGCTGGCGATGCAGCGTGCGGTTGAAACGCTGCCGATTACTCCAAGCTTAGCAAAGATTGATGGTAATCGTTGTCCCTCCTTAAAGATGCAAGCGCTAGCCATTGTGCGTGGCGATGCATTGCTGCCAGAGATTTCAGCCGCCTCGATTCTGGCTAAAGTGACCCGCGATCGAATGCTGCTTGAATTACATGCCGCTCATCCCGAATATGGTTTTGATGCACACGCAGGGTATGGCACACCACAACATCTTGCGGCGCTTAAGCAGCATGGTCCCTGTATTCACCATCGTCGCTCATTTGCCCCGGTGCGCCAAGCACTAGGCGGCGACCCTGGATTGCTGCGTTCGACTCATTCACTATAATGCGCGTAGACCTACATCATGAAAACCCGTAGACCTACATCATGAAAATCATTACTGCGCGCGATAATCCTTTTTTTAAGAGGCTCAAGCAACTTGCCGGCACGCTCACGCGTGAACGCCGGGCCGGCCAAGCGCTTGCTGAAGGGCTACATTTAGCGAGCACTTATCTCGATACGCTAGGACAACCCCGTTTCTGTATTATTGCCGAGAGCACGCTGTCTGATCATAAAATGCAGCACAGTCTGCAGCCAATCATCTCACGCATTGAGCCAGCGCGTATGGTGGTGTTATCAGATACACTCTTTGCACAATTATCGACGTTAGCGCGAGCAGCGCAGGGTGGCAACGTGATATTTTTGATTGATATCCCGGCCCCTGAATTGCCGCAGAAAATTACCCGTGATTGCATCATTCTTGACGGTGTGCAAGATGCGGGTAACGCCGGTTCTATCTTGCGTAGCGCCGCTGCCGCCGGCATTCAATATGTATTTTGCGCACCCGGTACGGCCTGCGCCTGGTCTCCTAAAGTACTACGGGCGGGGATGGGGGCGCATTTTCTACTGCATATTTTTGAAGGCATTGAGCGAGACCAACTCTTGTCACACCTTGCCGTGCCGTTGCTCGTTACAGATTCGCACAACGCTACTTCGATCTACCAGCAGGATTTGACCAAACCTTTTGCCTGGATCTGGGGCAACGAAGGCGCTGGCGTCTCGGCGACATGGCGCGAACACGCCGCACACTCGGTCACCATCCCCCAGCCAGGTGGCATGGAATCGATTAATGTCGCAGCTGCCGCGGCGGTTTGTTTATTCGAGCAATGCCGCCAGCGTAACACTTAGTTGCTTGCACGATTTTCAAAAGATGGTGCACCCAAATTGTTGCGTAGTAAAAAAATATCAGGGACAATTAGAAAGGCCGTTTTACTATATTATTTTGTTGAATGGGCCTTTCTCTAGCGTGCGCGCTCATGAACCGCCAATAAGCTCAATACGACTGTAGCCAATGAGCAACACTTCTATGTTTTAAGCCCGTTATGGGTGAAAAATTTTGCCCATATCGCTGCAGGTAAACCGCTGCTCAATATAAGTATTTCGGGAACAATCAAGGTTCGTTCATAACCATGACGGCAACCGCCGTTTTTTATTCAAGATCGATCCGATGAAAAGTTCCTTGCCTATTCCTCATAATGCATTATTTAAAAAATTCTTGTCCAATGTAACCCTTGCTAAGACTTTTTTAGAAATTTATTTGCCTACTTCGGTAAAACAACATTGCGATTTAAACACACTGCAGATTACCAATGGCTCATTTGTAGACACCAATCTGAATCCACATCTTTCAGATATTGTCTATTCATTGAAGATTGCCGGCGCCCCTGGATATATTTATGTGGTTATTGAGCACGAGGGCGTTGTAGATCGATTAATGCCTTTTAAGATTTTGTGCCATCAAACTGCAATCATGCAGCAGCACCTTGATCAAGGTAATGAATTATTACCGATAGTGGTGCCTATGCTGGTTTATCGGGGGCGGCGCCGTACTTATCCAGGAAATCTAGACCTACTGAGTTGTTTTGAAAACCCGGAGCTTGCGCAAAATATTTTCCTAAAACCGATTAAGCTCATCGAGCTTTCTGTCATTCCAGACGAAGAAATTCAAACGCATAAAAGCATTACTGCGTTTGAAATCATACAAAAGCACATCCGAACCAGAGATTTGCTACAGCTCGCGCAACCTATTTTGAAAATGCTCAGCACGGATCCGCCCCCCGCTGAATTTCTGCATCGCATGCTAAAATTTCTTGTGGAAGAAGGGGGGTGCACCCATTACTCGCAGTTTATCCAGTTGGTGACTGAAACTGCGCCAAACTATCGTGAGAAAATTATGACTCTTGCTCAACAATTAGAACTTGAAGGTTGGAAAAAAGGCCATCAAGAAGGTGAGAAAAAAGGTAAGCGCAAAACAACGCTTGAGCTTGTGAAAAATATGTTAGCTACGGGAATGCAACTCGATAAGATTAAAGAACTCACCAAGCTTTCTGATCAAGATTTCGCAGAGCTCACTGAAGTCGTTTAATCAGTGATTGAACCCGCAATGAACGTTAATCGGAATGCATCCATAACCCTAGGTAAGCCATTAATACGATGGCTTATCAAGTCTGATTTCTTGCAAAATAGTAGCGGCGATCTCTTCAATTGATTTATGCGTGGAGGACAGCCACTTAATATTTTCGCGTCGCATCAGAGCTTGAGCCTCATTGACCTCATAGCGGCAATTTTCAAGGGAAGCGTATTTACTACCAGGACGCCGTTCATTGCGGATTTCTGCAAGCCGATGGGGGTCGATCGACAAACCAAAAATTTTCGACTTATGAGTGAGCAGCGGTGTCGGCAGTTTGCCACGCTCAAAATCTTCTGGAATCAGCGGATAATTGGCCGCCTTTAAGCCATACTGCATGGCTAAATAGAGCGTGGTCGGTGTTTTGCCGCTGCGTGAGACCCCTACTAAGATAACATCGGCTTCTTTAAGGTTAAGATGAGACTGACCATCGTCATGTGTCAGTGAAAAATTGATCGCTTCAATCCGGTTCTTATAAGCCTCGGTATCTGCTGCCTGATGCCCCCGTCCCATGGCATGGCTGGACTTAACCCTAAGTTCTTGCTCAAGGGGCTCGATGAAGGTCTGGAACATATCCAACACAAGGGCATTCGAGCGCTTCACAATCTCATTTGATTCACTATTGACCAGCGTTGTAAAGACAATTGGCCGGCTGCCACCTAGTTCTGCGGCATGATTGATATCATTGAGCGTGGTATAAGCTTTGTCGGCCGAATCAACAAAAGGCACGCGAATTAAGCGGAATTTCAGATCAAATTGTGAAAGAATTGAATGAGCGAAAGTTTCGGCGGTAATGCCGGTTCCATCAGAAACAATAAAGGCAATAGGTTGCATAGTGTTGTATCGGTGTCAATATAAAGCACGTATAGAGTAGCGGCGCGATAGGCGCCGTTGGGCGATAGCCCAGAGCACGGTAGAATAGCGGTTTTTAAGCGTCAATACAGATTTTTTACACTTTAGGGACTGTGATGAATAGGGCAGTGGATAGCAACGCTTACGTAGTGCCGTTTGAGCAACTGCGAATGACGGACGTTGAGATCGTCGGCGGTAAAAATGCTTCGCTTGGTGAAATGATTAGCCAGCTTACCCGCGCTAGCGTGAGTGTGCCGGCTGGCTTTGCGACAACGGCACAGGCATTTCGTGATTTTCTGCAACTCAATCATTTGAGCGCGCGCATCGCGCAGCGGTTGCAAGATTTAAATATTGACGATGTCAAAGCGTTAGCCGTTGCTGGCAGCGAAATTCGCCAATGGATTATTGACGCGCCGTTGCCGCCAAGGTTAGTCGCTGAGATTCGAGCGCATTTTGAACTGCTGCAAAAAGACGCCGCTGAACTATCGTTTGCCGTGCGCTCATCAGCAACCGCTGAAGATTTGCCTGACGCCTCATTTGCTGGCCAGCAAGAAAGCTACCTGAATGTGGTTGGCATTGACCAAATTCTAGACCGTGTCAAACACGTCTTTGCTTCGCTCTACAATGACCGCGCGATTTCATACCGGGTTCATAAGGGCTTTACGCACGCAGAGGTCGCATTATCGGTAGGGGTGCAACGCATGGTGCGCTCAGATGTGGGTGCGGCGGGCGTAATGTTTACGCTAGATACGGAATCCGGCTTTAAGGGCGTAGTATTTATTACCTCGAGCTATGGCTTAGGAGAAACCGTCGTACAAGGTGCGGTCAACCCTGACGAATTTTATGTTTTCAAGCCAACGCTGGCAAGCGGGCATTACCCGATCATCCGCCGTTCGCTGGGCTCAAAATTAGTCAAAATGGAATTTGCTCCGCCAGATGATGTGGAGCGAGTTAAAACGGTTGACGTGGAAAGCGCACAACGCAACTGCTATTCGCTTACCGATGAAGATGTGATCCAACTCGCCAAATACGCCGTGATCATCGAGCAGCACTATGGCCGCCCAATGGATATTGAGTGGGGTAAGGATGGTCGCGATGGCAAGCTTTATATCTTGCAAGCGCGGCCTGAAACGGTCAAAAGTCAAGCCAGCGGTAAACTTGAGCAGCGCTTTAAACTCAAAAATATTGCCCCGGTACTGGCCTCAGGCCGAGCCATTGGCCAAAAAATTGGCGCGGGTCCAGTCCGCGTGATTCGTGATGTGAGCGAAATTGAGCGCGTACAGCCTGGCGATGTGCTGGTCGCCGATATGACTGACCCGAATTGGGAGCCAGTCATGAAGCGGGCGGCTGCCATCGTCACTAACCGGGGTGGCCGCACTTGCCATGCGGCCATCATCGCTCGCGAGCTGGGGGTACCTGCCGTTGTCGGTTGTGGTGAAGTGACCGACCTATTACGAGAGGGCGCACTCGTGACCGTCTCATGTGCGGAAGGTGACGAAGGCAAAATCTATGATGGCTTGCTGGAAATGGAAGTGACCGAGATTGAACGCGGTGATTTGCCTGCCTTGCCAGTTAAGATTATGATGAACGTTGGCAGCCCACAGTTGGCTTTTGATTTTTGTCAGCTGCCTAATGCTGGCGTGGGTCTGGCGCGGCTCGAATTTATTATTAATAATAATATTGGCGTGCATCCTAAAGCCGTGCTTGACTATCCAGAGGTTGGCCCAGATCTCAAAAAAGCGGTTGAGAGCATTGCCCGCGGCCATGCCTCGCCACGCGCATTTTATGTCGATAAATTGACCGAAGGGATTGCCACGATTGCCGCTGCATTTTATCCAAAGCCGGTGATCGTGCGGCTGTCTGACTTTAAGTCAAATGAATATAAAAAGTTGATCGGCGGTTCGCGCTATGAGCCCGATGAAGAAAACCCAATGTTAGGGTTTCGGGGTGCGGCGCGCTACATTTCCGAGGATTTTGCGCCGGCTTTTGAGATGGAATGCATTGCTCTCAAACGGGTGCGTGAAGAGATGGGGCTGACCAATGTTGAGGTCATGGTGCCCTTTGTGCGTACACTGGCGCAAGCCGAGCGCGTGGTGGCGCTGCTGGAGAAGTTTGGTTTAAAACGCGGCGAGCAGGGTCTGCGCTTGATTATGATGTGCGAAGTCCCATCCAATGCGATTCTTGCCGCTGAATTTTTGCAGTATTTTGATGGCTTTTCAATTGGCTCAAACGACTTGACTCAACTCACGCTTGGGCTTGATCGAGATTCTGGCATGCCTTTGCTCGCGCAAGATTTCGATGAGCGCGACTTGGCGCTACGTTTCTTGTTAAGCCGCGTGATTGACGAGTGCAAACGCCAAAACAAATATGTGGGGATTTGCGGGCAAGGACCCTCTGATCATTTGGACTTTGCGCAGTGGCTCACAGAAGCCGGAATTATGTCAATGTCGCTCAATCCGGACACAATCATTGATACTTGGCGCACGCTTGCAAAAATGAGTTAAAGTGTCCCAGTTGAGACACTTTCGTGGCCTCAACTGACACCTAATATTCAGGAGTATTTATGATAGAAACAGGCCTCTTCTGGTGGGTTCTGGCCGGAGGGCTCGTGATTGCTGAGTTGCTAAGCGGCACCTTTTATTTATTAATGATCGCAGTGGGCTGCGTGGCCGGTGGAGTGGTTACGCTTTTTGGGCTCTCCGTGAGCTTACAGTTGGTCGTTGCCGCCGCAATTGCACTCAGTGCGTTGATACTGTTGCGCCGTTCACGTATTGACTTAGCTAAGGGTCGCCATGCTAATCTGCATAACAACCTTGATTTAGGTGCATTATTGCAGATTGATGCTTGGCAAGGACGCCGCGCGCGTGCTCTGTATCGCGGCGCGCAGTGGGATGTAGAACTGCTTGCTGGCGAAGATATAGATGGCCAATGGTATGAAATTAAAGAGATGCGCGGCAATCTTTTGGTTGTTGCAGCCAAGCGCAGTTAATTAATGATGGGCTAAAAACGGCTCGCTCATAAGGAAAATTATGTTAGTAGATACAAGTCTTATTGCGTTGATTATATTTATCGTCGCTGTTGTCATTGCGGCCCAATCCGTGAAGATTGTGCCTCAGCAACATGCTTGGGTGCTTGAGCGGCTTGGCCGTTATCATGCAACGCTGACGCCAGGTGCGAATATTGTGCTGCCCTTTATCGACCGCGTTGCCTATCGGCATATTTTGAAAGAAATCCCGCTCGATGTACCTAGCCAGATTTGCATCACGCGCGACAACACACAATTGCAAGTGGATGGCGTTCTATACTTCCAAGTGACTGACCCGATGAAAGCCTCCTATGGCTCAAGCAACTATATCACGGCCATCACTCAACTCGCGCAAACCACCTTGCGCTCGGTCATCGGCAGGCTTGAGCTCGACAAAACCTTTGAAGAGCGTGCCTTGATCAACCACGGCATTGTTGAAGCGCTAGATGAGGCAGCCGCCAACTGGGGCGTTAAAGTACTGCGTTATGAAATCAAAGATCTCACCCCTCCTAAAGAGATCTTACATGCAATGCAATCCCAAATTACCGCCGAGCGTGAAAAGCGTGCATTGATTGCAGCTTCCGAAGGTAAGCGGCAAGAGCAAATTAACTTAGCCACGGGCGCACGCGAAGCGGCAATTCAAAAATCAGAAGGCGAAAGACAAGCGGCGATTAATCAGTCACAAGGACAAGCGTCAGCCATTCTTGCTGTAGCCGAAGCCAACGCGCAAGCGATTGCAAAAATTGGACACTCGATTCAATCGTCTGGCGGTATGGAGGCGGTGAATCTTAAAGTGGCGGAGCAATATGTGAATGCATTTAGTAATCTTGCCAAGTCGGGTAATACACTCATCGTGCCAGCTAATTTAAGTGAAGTGAGCTCGATGATTGGGACGGCGTTATCGATTATCAAGCAGGGTAAGTAATCTCAGTTAAACTATGGTATTTGCTTTTATCGCAGTTTTTTAGAATAATTAATCCTGCTCCAACGGAGTAAAAGTTAAGACTGAAAGGGAAAAACATGAAGAAATTAGTTTTGATAAGCCTGCTAGCGATGGGAAGCGGGGTGGCGGGTTGCTGTGGCGATGGTAGTGGTGACCATGCTGGGCACTCTAATGCGTTGAATACTGCAGGCGTTGCGTCTACTGGTAGTGGCGATCGTGCAGCATCCTCTAATGCAGCGGACGCTGCGGGTGCCGCGTCTATTGGTAGTGGCGATCGCGCAGCATCCTCTAATGCATCGGGTGCTGCGGGTGCCGCGTCTACTGGTAGTGGCGACCGCGCAGCATCCTCTAATGCCTCGAACGCTGCGGGTGCCGCGTCTACTGCTAGTGGCGCTCATGCTGGACACGCTATTGCATTGAGCACTGCAGGCGCTGCTTCTATTGTTAGTGAGAATGAAGGAAAATGGATTTGGAACGGGCAAGGTCATAAAGAACTGCAGACGCTTCGCTCCAAAAACGGCTTTGCTGTGTTAAGTTTTAAATTGCCTAAATCAACAGAGTTCCCAAATTTCGAGATCTCTTTGAGTCAGTCGGGAGTTAATGAATATACGATTAGCACAACGGATAAGGCTAGCTATGGAAAACTGGCCTCCCTTAACTTGAAAGTCGCGGCTCCGACAGAAGAACTGCAAAAAAGCTTACCTCGATTGCAAGGACTTCACGTAGAGCAAAAAAAAGAGTTCAAAAAAATTCAAAATATTCTAGAGAGCAGCATAGAATATGTTTGGATTGATGAAGAGGATCAAGAGCATAAATTTGGCGCTCGAGAAGTGGAGGGTAAGCTTTTAAAGAAACCCGCTCCAGGAGATGAGTTTTTACTGCATTATCAAGGCGGTGACAAACCATATTGGATTGTTACTACAAAAGCAAACTCTGTAGGTAAATATAGCTGGCAGATAACGGAGCAGATAGAACATAGTAATGTTCATAACGCTGAGGTTGTCGAGGAGGTGGTAGATACTTCACATGATATCGAGCAGATTTATCACGTTACAAAGTTGTCACCATCTTCGTCATTATTATCATCATCATGGGTGGACGCAGGAAGTGATACTTTCGATCAACACCACACAGATGAAGGTGCATTAGCAAGTGAGCATGACCAAACAGAGACACGTGTTGAGGTGAGCGAGAAGGACGGAAAAACCATCACAAAAACTATTACGCATACAACGCATACAACGACGATGAGTGGTGAGAGGCAAATGATGGTGGCTCAAAGCCAACACGAGGCACATGCGAGTACCATTGCGAGCGACGCTCACAGTGAACAACGCGAGGTATTTGTCGAACCGGAATCAGCTCCTCAGTCGCCCTTGAGCAGAAATAAGAAAAAACAAACTAATAAAAATAGGCAATAAAACATAAAAGCTAAGAATAAAGCGCTAAAAAGCAATATAGAGCAAAAGGTGGTAAGAGCATGCCACCGCCTACTTGTAGTTTTATCTATTTGAGATTGCCGAGAAAACGGCAATCTCAAATTTATTTTGGGGTCCACCGCAAGCCGGCTGGGGCTCATAATACCTTGTCCGTAACCCCTGCCTTATATAATTGACTGGCCTCAATGGGTTCGGTCTAATCAATTTTAATTTCCCCGAAGGAAATTGGTCTTATATCCCATCTACAACCTCCATCTCACCTAGAGCGAATTCGTTATAATGATTGGAAATCTGGTGCGGATGCCAGGCTAAATTCCCCCTCCAAAAAAGAAGGAAAAATAACTTCTCTAATTTATTAAAAATATGATATTTTTCTTTTTTTAAAAGGTTTTTTTGAGTAATTGTCTCTGGCCAAAATAGGTCTAATTTTACGGAGGAAATATGAAGAAACTGGTATTAATAAGTTTGCTGGTTACGGGAGGTTGGATCGCGGGCTGTGGTTTTGATGACAGTTCTACGCCGGCAAAATTGAGCTGTCCTGAAGGTTATGAATTTTGGACTAAGGCAGAGAGTTCTGAGCAAGAGATTTTTTCTGACGATGGCGCGGCTCGGTTGACTTTTAAATTGCCTAATTCAGACGTATCAAATCTCCAAATCTGTTTTGGTCGACCGAAAGACTACCAATATGAAATTAGGACAATGGGTGATTACGATAAAGTCATTGAACCTCAATTGGCTTTTTATTTTCCCATGACCGATTTGGCAGAAGTTATACCTGAATTGAAGGAGCTTGGGCCGCAGCTCGTCGAGGCTGATGTGAAGAAAGTTCTGAAAGCTAGTGTGCGATATTTTTTTGCTCATTTAGCTCCCGGGAGCCAACGGAAATATAGTGATATAAAATGGTTGAAACAAGGAGAAAATGAACGTGACTCATATTGGGGCATAACAAAAAGCGCAAAAGAAGCAGGTATATATGGCTTCGAAATAGGTCACTCTGAGTAAGTCGTGTTAGCTAATTTTTAATCGCAACGACTCTCTACTTTAAGGTTGCCATCAATTCTATCTTGGCAACCTTAAAGTTTTCACAACGCAGTCAAATCAATTTTTGATGAAGGGGGTATGCCTACTCTAGTATTTCTTTTTTTTAGAAAGTCATACACCACTACGCATCAACCGAGCTTTCTCCCGCTCCCAATCCCGCTGCTTCTCAGTCTCCCGCTTATCATGTTCCTTCTTACCTTTAGCCAAACCAATTTCACATTTAACCCGTCCCTTCGTATAATGCAAATCTAACGGTACAAGCGTATAGCCACGCTGCTCAACTTTACCGATGAGGCGTTTGATTTGCGTGGCGTGCATCAGCAGCTTACGGGTGCGCACCGGATCTGGCCGGATATGGGTCGAGGCGCTTAAAAGCGGGCTAATATGCGCGCCGATTAGAAATAACTCAGCATTGCGGATGACGACATAGCCTTCTCTAATCTGTGAGCGGCCAGCGCGAATCGCCTTAACCTCCCACCCTTCGAGTACGAGGCCGGCTTCGTAGCGATCTTCAATAAAGTAATCGAAGAGAGCTTTTTTATTGTTACTAATACTCATGATGAGAGAGAACGTATACTTCGGCTAAAATAATCATTCTAACAAAGCCGCTTACCTTATGCTGTTGATTTTGCGCAAACTGCGCATCCTTTTTACTTAAACCTTTATGCCGGATGTTCAAAAAACCGTTTTGGTCCGCTATGCGGCCGAACAAATGTTCGATCTTGTCAACGATGTTGCCGATTATCCAAATTTCCTACCATGGTGTGGCGGAGTTGAGATTTTTGAACAAAGCCCGATCGAGATGAAAGCCAAGATTGATATTACATTCAAAGGGATCAAGCTACATTTTACAACCCGTAATACCCAACAGCGGCCAAGCCGCATCGATATGGTCTTTGCCGATGGCCCATTTAAAAAATTCACTGGCTATTGGTGCTTTACGCCGTTACGTGCTGACGCGTGTAAGGTCGAATTTTCATTGCACTATGAATTTGCCAGTGTGATCCTAGGCAAACTGATTGGACCCGTGTTCAACCATATTGCGAATACTTTTGTTGAGTCTTTTGTGAAGCGCGCACAAACTAAATATGGTTGCTAAGATTGAAATCGAAGTTTGTTATGCTTTGCCCGAGCAGCAAACCGTCCTGAAAATAACTCTGCCAGCAGACGCGACAGTGCATCAAGCGATTCTTGCATCGGGTATTTTGCAACTTTATCCAGAGCTTGATTTAGCAACGCAGGCGGTAGGGATATGGGGCAAACTTAAATCATTAGAGACCGTCTTGGCGGCAGATGATCGAGTTGAAATTTACCGGCCTTTAAAAGTAGACCCTAAGCTTGCGCGGCAACGGCGTGTGAAAAAGGGGCGCATGGGACGGCCTGAGGGCCGTAGGTGGCACGCATAAATCGAAAAAAATATTCAGTCGATGCCTGGCAGGTGCTAGGTTAGCGCTGAAGAATCGCGTATAATCCGTTTTTGCGCCTCCAGGATATCTTATGCGCCTCCTCCAAAAAGCACTGACCTTTGACGACGTATTGCTCGTGCCCGCATTTTCCAATGTACTGCCACGAGAAACCTCCCTTAAAACCAAATTCACCCGCCGCATCACGCTAAATATGCCGCTTGTGTCCGCGGCCATGGACACCGTGACCGAAGGCCGGCTTGCCATTGCTATGGCTCAGCTAGGCGGGATTGGCATCATTCACAAAAATTTGCTGGCGGCTGAACAAGCCCGTGAAGTGGCCAAGGTCAAGCGCTTCGAATCTGGCATTGTGCGTGATCCGATCACCGTGCCGCCTCATCTCAAAGTGCGCGATGTCATGGCGTTGTCGCAACAGCACGGTATTTCCGGTTTCCCTGTGGTTGAAGGCGCGCAGCTTATTGGCATTGTAACGAATCGTGATTTGCGTTTTGAAACTCGCTTGGACGAACCTGTGCGCGCCATCATGACCCCTCGAGAGCGTTTGATTACGGTGCCAGAGGGAACGCCGCTGGCTAAAGCTAAGGAGTTGATGCATCGCCATCGGCTTGAGCGAGTATTGGTGGTGAATGATGCGTTTGAATTGCGCGGCTTAATGACCGTTAAAGACATTTTGAAAGCGACTGAACATCCAGATGCATGCAAGGATGAGCAGGGCAAACTCCGGGTTGGCGCTGCCGTTGGGGTGGGCCCAGAAAACGACGAGCGCATTGAGTTGCTGGTGCAAGCAGGCGTGGATGTGATTGTGGTGGATACGGCTCATGGCCATAGCCTCGGCGTGCTTGAACGCGTGCAGTGGGTTAAAAAGCATTTTCCGCAAATTGAAGTGGTGGGTGGCAATATTGCCACGGCCGATGCAGCGCGTGCTTTGGTTGAATATGGCGCCGACGGAGTCAAAGTGGGCATCGGCCCAGGCTCAATTTGTACCACCCGAATTATTGCTGGGGTTGGGGTGCCGCAGATTTCCGCGATTGCGAATGTGTCTGCAGCGCTGGCGGGTACCGGCGTGCCGGTGATTGCCGATGGCGGAGTGCGTTATTCGGGAGATGTTTCCAAGGCGTTAGCTGCGGGGGCGCACAGTGTCATGATGGGCAGTATGTTCGCCGGTACTGACGAAGCACCAGGCGAAGAATTTCTATATCAGGGCCGTTCCTATAAATCTTATCGCGGCATGGGTTCGGTGGGCGCCATGAAAGATGGCGCCGCTGATCGTTATTTTCAGGACAATTCGGTCAATATCGATAAACTTGTGCCAGAAGGCATTGAGGGCCGCGTTGCCTATAAAGGGAGCGTGAGCGCCATTTTATATCAGCTGGTAGGTGGCGTACGCGCAAGTATGGGCTATTGTGGTTGCCGCACGATTGCAGAAATGCACGAGCAGGCTGGTTTTGTTGAAATTACTTCGGCTGGCATTCGTGAGTCGCATGTGCATGATGTGCAGATTATGAAAGAAGCCCCGAACTATCACGTGGAATAAATGCAGATGCATGACAAAATTTTAATCCTTGACTTTGGTTCACAGTTTACTCAGTTGATCGCCCGCCGTGTGCGTGAGGCCCATGTATGTGCTGAAATTTACCCTTCTGATGTGGATGAGGCTTTCATTCGTGATTTTGCCCCGAAGGGCATTATTTTATCGGGTGGTCCAAATTCAGTGACGGGTGCTGATACGCCACGCGCACCACAAGTTGTGTTTGAGCTTGGCGTACCCGTGCTGGGGATTTGCTATGGTATGCAGACCATGGCCGAGCAACTGGGTGGCAAGGTTGAGCATGGTCATGTGGGTGAATTTGGTTACGCCGAAATCTTAGCGCATGGCCATGCAAAATTCCTGCACGGGATTGAAGATTTTCATACGGATGCGGGCCAAAGCGTGCTCAAAGTCTGGATGAGCCATGGCGATAAAGTGAGTGAAATTCCGCCTGGCTTTACGCTGATTGCGTCGACGGATGCATGTCCAGTTGCAGCTATGGCGGATGACGTAAGGCGCTTTTACGGCGTTCAATTTCATCCAGAAGTTACCCATACACTACAGGGTAAGGCGCTGCTGACACGTTTTGTGCATGAGGTATGTGGCGCGCGCGCAGATTGGATTATGGGCGACTATGTTGATGAAGCCGTCAAATCGATTCGTCAGCAGGTCGGCAACGAGCGAGTGATTTTAGCCATTTCAGGTGGCGTAGATTCCTCGGTTGCGGCAGCTTTGCTGCATAAGGCTATTGGTCCGCAGCTGACGTGCGTGTTTGTGGATCATGGCTTACTGCGGCTTAATGAAGCAGAGCAGGTCATGGAAACGTTCGCTAACCATCTAGGGGTGAATGTGATCCATGTCGATGCCAGCGGTCCCTTCCTTGAGAAGCTTACCGGCGTGGCCGACCCAGAGCAAAAGCGCAAAATTATTGGCGCGGAGTTTGTTGAGGTATTCCAGCACGAAGCACGTAAGTTGGTCGATGCAAAATGGCTTGCGCAAGGTACAATTTATCCAGACGTCATCGAATCGGCCGGCAGCAATAAGCCAGGTGCCGCCAAAATTAAAAGTCATCACAATGTAGGTGGCTTACCAGAAACCTTGCATTTAAAGTTGCTTGAACCTTTGCGCGAACTATTCAAAGATGAAGTGCGCGAATTAGGCATCGAACTGGGTTTGCCTGCTGCGATGGTGTATCGTCATCCGTTCCCGGGCCCGGGCTTAGGAGTGCGGATTCTAGGCGAAGTTAAGCGCGAATATGCCGCTTTGCTGGCCCGTGCCGATGCGATCTTTATCGATGCGTTACGCAATACGATCGATCCGCACACAGGCAAGTCGTGGTATGAGCTGACCAGCCAGGCATTTGCGGTTTTTCTGCCGGTTAAAAGCGTGGGTGTTATGGGCGATGCGCGCACCTATGAATATGTGGTTGCGCTGCGCGCGGTGCAAACACAAGACTTTATGACTGCACATTGGGCTCATCTGCCGCATGAGTTACTGGGCCAAATCTCGAACCGGATCATTAATGAAGTGCGTGGCATTAATCGTGTGGTCTACGATATTTCAGGAAAGCCGCCTGCGACTATTGAGTGGGAATGATTTGAGGTCCGGCGAAGGCTGGCACTGAAAAGCACGAAACACCCCGAAAACCCGCATCACTGCGGGTTTTTTCACGTCTGCGTCTAGCATTTTCTGGCCCAATATGCGGGTTATGGGAAGCTTCCCATAAATGTTCTGTTAATCCTCAAAGGCCTTTAGTTATAAATCTTTGAGGCACAAATCAAATAGCTGTCTTTTTAAAAAGGAAAATTCCTCATTTTCCTTTCTCAAAGGGTATCCATTTTTATGGAGAGTGAGATCATTTAATGATCCCATACCTCTATATAGTGACAGGATTTCTCGCTTGGTTTCATTAGGTGTATCGGGAATCTCATAACTGAGTGGTTCGATGAGTTCTTCCCAGTCTTTAGCATCACTTAATTTAAGCAAGTCTAACATTTTGGTTAAAGTCAATTTTATGTTTTCAGTTTGAGTCATTCTAGCGGTCTCACAGCAAGTATTTTTATACGATCAATTATCGAATCATCTGGCACAACAATCTTCTTGGCTCCACCAGGATAAAAGCTTTCGTGAACTAATTTCATCTACATAAAATTTGGTTCTGGATGGTATATTTTTTACAAAAATATCAAGCTGGCAAAATAGCACCCGTCGAGATTGAAATATTTATAATTTCCCCTGTGAACATTTCGGTCAGTGAAAGTATCCCCTGTTCATCATTGATAGCCCAATCTGAAACAATGTCTGTGGGAACATCCCATATCTCTGTTAAGTCGCTCGTAACAACTTGCGCACCTATTTCATGAACAATGCAAAGGTTTCCATTTTTCAATAGGAGCAACTCAAAAAAGACTCCATTTAGCCGAAATAGTCGGTTTTCGATAGCTGAAGATGGTTGGATAATGGGGACCGCTGCTATGTAAGAATCAAAGCCTACATATACAGTTTGATAACTTTCGATGAGCTGCGCTTCAGGTGTAACCCCTCTGATTGCAACTGCTACACCAAGCCCAAAATCAAGTTCATCTGAATCAGATTCAAGTAAAAAGCATTCATAAATTGATCCATGGTCGGAGCCCAAGATCAGCCACTTTTGATACTTATCCTGGAGTACTTGCTCAAGGTCACTTACATGATCAAAAGACTCAGCAATAAAGATCATGATTATTCTCCTGGCAATACTTTATGTCCTGGCGGTACCTGGCGGCGGAACCGACCGGCAGGCCCGATCGTTTTCCCCGAGATTAGGTGATTACTATCTCAATACGTTTCAAGCATCGTACAACCCTGCGGTCCCAATAGAACAGTAGGGGTAATGAGACACTGAAACTACCTATTGTAAATGCCGCTAACCGTTTAGACGGATTTTTACCTTATTAAAAATCTTCGACCAAAAATGACCTGTATTCTTTTCTGACGTTTCGCTAGCATGTTCTTCTCTAGCAGTTAAATCGCTATCTGGCTGCTTTACTTGCTCAGGATGAGTAGATGGACCATTGGGCCGTAGCAAATCGCCTGGATAATTTGGGTGACCTAGGCATAAAGAATCATCTAAGCCAAAAGCTTTGACTGCGGCTACGGCTTCGATGCACCAATAGCCGAAATATGCCCCATCTATTTCATGGTATGTAATCCAATAAGGGCGGGCATACCAAGTCTCTAGTTCAGACAGCTTTTTCTTTGGTAGCTTGATCAATTCCTTGTACCAGTTGTCAACAAAATTTTTTAACTTTATTGCCTGCTCTTCTTTAGGCGCATTAATTGCATCAAGTAAACGCTTGTAGGTCCTTGGGTAGCACAGCTTATTTCCAATTTTACGGGATGGATCTCGGCTAGCGATAATGCGATCTAACACTTCATCTTCCCCTTCATTGCCAATCAAAACAATCAGCCTTCTCCATTGTTCATCTGGAATGTTAAGGGCAAGCGCCAGACCTACTAGCCAGAAGCAACTAATATAATAGTCGAGGTTCACCGCCCATGCATGGCGCGTATACTGTGTATTTTTATCCCAAACATCCTTACCCAACCGTTCAGACTCCTCCCAAGCGTCAAGCATAGGTGGAAAATATTGCATTAATTCATGAATTGCATCACCTCGTGAGTAACGACGTAGCATAAGGAACCAATATGCTTGCGTTAGCTTGAAAATATACTGTGGTAAATATGTCGAGTCACTAGAAGAAGATTTGCTTCCTTCAATAAAACGACCAATTTCATAATCATCAAATTTGATCCACTTATCGAACCATTCTTTATCTTTTAAGCTATCGCGAATCATTTTGCCCCCAACAGTTTCGAGGTATTATAAGGAATACGTTTTGCATTCTTATCTAAGAGACTAACGGACACTCTACCATGACGGCTTGTATGGACGAGCCATTTTTCAACACGCCCTGTTCTGTGTGCTTCCGTAATATTCCCTCCTTCTACCCGACCAGCAAATGCCTGAATTCGGTCAAACCCTGTTTTCTTTCCATGCAACCAACTATCACTCATCTGTAACCCATCAGCAGGTTTTTTGCTTAAGGTAGATTTATCGTATTTAAATTCCACTATGACATAGTCGATGTCATTTTTATTGACCTTATATAAAGCGTCAATGCCTTTTCCATTCGCAGATACACGTTCAATGGGTTGTGCATCGGGCAGTAATTCCTTCATAATTTTGCCACCAAAGTGCTCACCCACCATGCTTTTTTCCATGTGGGCTAATTGCTTAAAATCCAACAGTGGCTTACCGTTATGACTGAACTGTCCTCCCATTTTCACTAGGTCAACATGCAAAAACTCTTCTACTGCTTCCTTACCTAAACGAATCCCAGCTTTACCCAGCGATGCAGTGAGCTTGGTTACCCCAGCTGCTGCTATCGTTATCGAGCCTATTTGCCAAATTAAATTGCCTAAATCCCGCCCCAGTTGCACAGCATTCTGGTCGCCACCTTTCTCCAGCGCGACCTGCATCCGGCTAATTTTGGCATCTAACTCAGCGGCAATCGCTTCGCCTATTTGATCCCGTACTTCTTTGTTAATCAGAGACGCCAATCCTGCTAGGCTCTTGGGCAGGTCCAAAAAAAATTCAACTAGTCCTTCTGCATCCTCCCAACCCGCTTCAGCCAAACCGCTGATAAGACCTGACATCGTCAATGCATCCTGCTTAGCTGAAACGCCGGTCCATTTAATCGTTGTCCCTGCTCTGCAGGCGAGACTATCTTCACAGTCTTCTAATTCTTTTTGGGACTGCACCTTTTGCTCCGTAGCCAGCCAGTTGTTTTCTATCGCTATGCTCGCGCTCGTCAACGCTGAGGATGGATCCTGCCCAACGGCTGCAGCAATACCCGTGACTAAGCTCGCCAATAGATTGCGTTTAGCTTCTTGCTCCTGTTGTGTTGCATCAGAATCTGTTGTGAATAAGTTTGTCAACAAACTGGACGTGGCTCCTCCTATCGCACTAGCACTTAGGCTTTGATTACTAGCGGCTGCTCCGCCAACTGCCACTAAGGCATGTAGTGTCGCATGCGCTGGACTGCCTTCTGTTAGCGCCTTAGCTTGCACCAGCTTGCCGATATAGCTTGCGCCTTCCTGCTGGATTAAATTCACCACGCCGCTTTGCACGAACTGTGCGGTGGTACCCGTTACATTGCCAGAGGCTGCAGCGGTTAACACAGTCAATACCCGCCGGTTGACGCCACCTGGCCCCCACTTATCATTCAACGCTTTCGCTTGCACACGCAACTCAGCTGCGTCTTCCTTTAACTCCTGTCGCAACTCCTCTGGGATCAACGTGTTTTCATTGGCGAGCGTTTCTTTATTTTTAGCTTGCTGAATTTTACGATCTGCCTCTTTGCCTCTATGTTGAATGAACGTATTCACTTCTCGGCCCAACGCGCCCACGATCTCAAAGCCTGCTTCAATCTCAGCTTGATTAAAAATGGGTGCGAGCGCCGAATGGTTGAGCGCTAGATCACGATTTAGGCTGGCGAGGGTGTCCTCTGAGCTTTGTCCTGTTAACGCCTTGTGCCGGGTTTCATCCGTAATCACGATCTGAGCGCCACTGACGGTGCTCTTTGTCGTAGAGGATGCGGTGCCTGAAGCACTCATTGCAATGGGTATCGAGGGGCTGATGCCTTTCCGACTCGCCAGTTGATTGCCGCTATGCGCAGGCGTGACGGCTTCGCCGGACTGGCTCGAGCCAACTTTTTTTCCATCTGAGCTATACCCTACGCCTAAGCTTAGGCTGTGTGCATCGTACTTAGCCTGATTGGCAATGTCATTGGCAACCAGAGTTGCCGTTATAAATTGATTCTTACCTTCCGCGATCGCTTGATCTGTACTTGCAATTACCCCACCCACCAGCTTTGTATCGCCTTTGACTTTAATCTGGAAGCCACCGTCCTGGGCTTGGATACCCGCTTGTTCCGCTACGCTCCGATAAGTACTGTCTATCTTCTGTTTAGAGAAGTTAACGCTGACTGCAGAAGTCGGTCCTGCCGTGGCGCTGCCACTGATACTGTGATAGTGGCTGTTGTAGCTATTGGTGTTTTGCACGCTTTCAACTTCAAGGTCTCCCTCGATTTTGGCTTCGACTAGTTGGCCAGAGAGTTGCGCGCCTTTTAGGTGGACATCGCTTTGCGCCTCTAACATCAGTTTGCGACCGGCTTTGATCTGAGCGGGCGTATGGGTGACTTCAACGCCATCTGTGTGGCCACGCCCAAGACTGATTGTGGCG
>JASSUC010000078.1:0-16466 GCA_031963245.1 Mycoavidus cysteinexigens | reverse complement strand
GAACTAGATTCTTGTTAACTGATTTTAAACGCGAATATTTGTGGGTAATTGCAAGGATCATGGCGTGCTTACGATAAAGCGTTTGGCGAGCGACGCCTAATTCCTTGCAGAGTTTACTTACAACCGTCTTAGGTTGGCCCATCACTGCCATCGCCCATCGCAATTTGGCTGGCGTCATTTTGATATATTTAATGTACCATAAATAGTGCATTCTTTCTAAAAGCGACACTTGCTTGCCAGTTATTCGTACGGTATATTGCCGTATACGGAATTTAGCCGTACTTTAGGAGATTGTTATGTCTGCCATTGCTCGATTTGATTTGAAAATGGATGTAGAAGAAAAGAATGTTGTTTCTCGCGCTGCTGCCTTAGTTGGCACCACGATGGCCGCATTCGTACGCACCGCAGCCAAAGAAAAAGCGCGAGAGCTGTTAGATCGGGAGTCCCGCATCACGATGTCAGCCCAGGATTTTCAGGCATTTACGTTGGCACTTAATGGGGCATTTGCGCCTAATGCCGCGTTGCAAAACGCAATGAGCGTTGCGCGAGGGGTTCGGCGTGCTTGAAGAGCAATTGCTCGATCCCCATCGCCATGACCGCCAAGCCTTTACCTCTGGTGTTGTCGAGCTTGATAAATACCTTCATCACTTCGCTGTTCAGCAAAGCAAAAAGGGCATTGCTGTGGTGCGGGTGGTGGTCGACACGGACATGCCAAAAACCATACTGGGCTACTACAGTTTAAGCGCCGCTCAAATCGATGCAGTTCAGATGGATGAGCGTATACAACAAAAATTACCGCGTTATCCGGTGCCGTGCTTTCGTCTAGGACGTTTAGCGGCACATTCGGCTCATCGCGGTCGTGGACTGGGACATCTCCTCGTTGGGTGCGCAGTTGAGCGCTGCTTAGAGGCGAAGAAACATGTGGCCGCGTATGCACTGGTCGTCGATGCAAAGGGGGAGGATGCCAAGTCGTTTTATGAACATTACGGATTTATCCCCTGCCCTGATAACCCAATGACCCTGTATCTATCACTTGGAGCATGAGTCAAGCTGCAATGCGTGGTGATCGTAACGAACTCTTCACTATCTGTTATTAGCTGCATTGACCTTCCGACCCTGGATTCCGGCGCACAAAATACTTCGTGAACAGTCGCTCAGCTTCGTGCAATCCTTCTTCCGTCAGCCCTACTGACTTCGCACGGCTGACTGGGTCGTGGATGAAACCTTTGATGTGCAGCCGTTTCAGTGCTGGCCAGTCTAAGCCTTTCCAGGCTCGGTTCTGGTCGCATAAATTCAAGTGAAGCAGCGCCAATACCACTTCGTCGATAGCTTCGTTGTCGATGTCCATCGCATCCCCTTCAAGTGTCGCAGTCGTGATCTAATCTGACCGTCACCCGATTTAATGATAGCATTAAAACACTTACATAACGTTGGCATAGCGTTTCCGCGAAATCACACAGGCTAGCCTTCCACGGCTTTTCTCTCAAAGCACTTCTGCAACACTTTCATGATCATTATCAGAGGCGGTTGACCAAGAGCCCTCCTCATCAGAGGCTATTTCGTCAGCACCTTCTTCGGCAGAGACTGCGCTGCCTTTATTTTTTTCAAGCAAGACTGCTCCGCGCTGCTTTAATAGCTGCTCATTGATCTCACTTAAGCCCTGTACGTTTTCGATTAAAGTACCCTTCGCCGTAAGAATATCATGCGTCGAACTCCAGCATAGAAAGGCTTTATATCGATCTTCCACCTTTATCACCTGCCACTGTCGTACTGTTTTATCAGCACTGCCGGTTACCAAATAGTGGCCGGAGGAAGTCTCTTTCCAGGCGACACTCATCACCGAACCGTTACACCCTTCAATCACCATCTGACAGCGGCCGCTTTCAACTTGCCACAGCCGCACTGTTTTGTCTTCACTGCCAGAGGCGAGTTGCTCACCTGTTGGCGAATAGACGACGCTATTCACATCACCTTTATGGCCTTTCAAGGTGTGACGGCACGTTCCCGTTTCTACGTCCCACAGGCGCACTGTTTTGTCTTCACTGCCAGAAGCGAGTTGCTCACCTGTTGGCGAATAGACGACGCTATTCACATTACCTCTGTGGCCTTTTAGAGTGTAGCGGCACACTCCGGTGGCTACATCCCATAGCCGTACTGTTTTGTCTTCACTGCCAGAGGCAAGTTGATCTCCTGTCGGCGAGTATATGACGCTCTTAACATCACTTCTATGACCCTTCAAGGTGTGGCGGCGAGTGCCAGTTTTTGCGTCCCACAACCGCACTGACTTGTCTTCACTACCAGAGGCAAGTTGCTCGCCGGTCGGCGAATAGGCAACGCTAAAAACCGTACCACGATGGCCGATTAAAGTGTGACGGCAAGCTCCGGTTTCTACGTCCCACAGTCGTACTCTATCGTCCCAACTGCCAGAGGCGATCTGATCGCCTTGCGGTGAATACGCGACGCTAGTAATCCCAAAGACGCAAGGAACGCCAACGCTATAGTCACTTAAAGTGTAGCGGCGCACGCCAGTTTCTACATCCCATAGCCGCACTGTATTGTCTTCACTGCCAGAGGCGAGTTGCTTGCCTTTGGGCGCATATGCAACGCTATTCACTTCACCGCTATGGCCGCTTAAGGTGTGGCCAGCTTCGATTTCCAGATCCCATAGCCGCACGGTACCGTCATTACTGCCAGAGGCGATTTGATCTCCTTTTGGTGCATACGCGACGCTCCGAACCCAATGACTATGGCCGCTTAAGATATGGCGAAAAGTACCGGTTGCTACGTCCCACAGTCGCACTGTCTGGTCATGACTGCCAGAGGCAATTTGATCCCCTTTCGGTGAGTATGCGACGCTAGTCACCGGATAATTATGGCCGCTTAAGGTGTATTGGCAAACTCCGGTTTTTACGTCCCACAAGCGCACTGTATTGTCATCACTGCCAGAAGCCAGCTGATCTCCTTGTGGCGCATACACCACGCTGGTCACCTCATCGTCGTGACCACGTAAGGTGTGACGGCAAGCGCCACTTTCTATGTCCCATAACCGCACGGTCTTGTCTTCACTGCCAGAGGCGATCTCCTCTTTTTTAGGCGCATAAGCCACGCTAGTAATCTTGCCGCGATGGCCGCTTAAAGTCTGGAGAGCCGCGCCCGTTTCTACGTCCCACAACCGCACGGTCTTGTCACCACCCGAGGCGACCAGATCACCTTTGGGCGAATATACGACACTGGTCACCTCACCGCTATGGCCGCTTAAGGTACGAATTTTTACCCAGTTTGAAGTAGCATATACGCTGATATTGCCACTACTCAGGCCCACGGCGCATGCGGTCCCATCCAATGCATACGCACAGGATCCCACCTGGCTCTCTTCTGCGAGAAATGGCCATTCGCCAAACTGTACGCCGGCCATCTGAGCGCCGCTTAAATTCGCCTCGCGCAGCCATGTATTCCGAAGTTTGACATGTCTTAAATCCGCTCCTTGCAATTGCGCATGATCGAACATACCGCCACTCAAATCTGACCCTGGCACCTGGATTTTCTGTAAATCTTGCCGATTAAATTGCGTCCCCGCTTTGATCAACACGGTGATTGCATTGGCGGCAGCTTTACGGATTAAGCTATGGGTCGCTTGATCCTGGTCGATGGCTTTCGAGCGCTCAATCACAGCCAGCAATTGCTTCTTAAATAATGGCTCCTTCTGGACGCGCTCAGCCAGGAATCCGATAACTGCCGGTTCACTCACAAAATTCTTACGAGCCAACGGCGAATCTAACAAGTCCTGCTCAACTGAAACAGTCCTTTCATCAAGAGAATGTTGACTCTCAAAGCTCAGGCGACGCGCCCGCTTTTTCACTTGAGGACTTGCACCGCTTATCTCCGCGGCAAGCAACTCGCTTTGGCCAGGCTCAAATACCGCACGTGCGATAAAATATTCCAACAACGATTTATGGATAAACTGATAGCGATCTTTGTTACGGCTTAATGGCCAAGCCTCTCGCAGTAACCTCTTTTCATCTTCGGCACCAAAAAAATCCGCTTTCCATGTCTCTTGGTCTTCAAAACGGACATATTTAACCACCGGATTGCCTTTTTGCCTTTCATAAAGTTGAACCGCGAGCTTCTTGACAAAGGCAATACCATTCTTGGTAAAACCCTCATCAAGCAATTCTTCAAAGACTTTCTTTTCTTGGCCCTCAAGCGTTTTTTCTCTTAAAAATCGTTGCTTGGCACGTTCGAACCACTGTTTGACGAACTGGTCATATAACGCCATCCGGGTGAGGCCAGTAGCCGATAAATTGTGCTCTTGGTTCTCCAGACTAGGCAACACGTCTAATGTAATCTTCAGCATAAAAGGATTGGTCACCAACTCTTTTAAATTCGGAATACTTTTTAGTACGTCTTGGTAGCGCTCGGCTGTCCAACTCAGTGGATTCGCTTTCGCATATGCCTCTGTATATCGGTTAATCTCTGTTTCTGAAAACGGCGCTACGACGATTTCTTGCAACTGCATGGCATCTGCAGGTGCAAAGCGCACTCGATCATCTTCACCATAATATTCAGAGCGGCAGCCAATAATGACTTGTCCCTGCCACCCGCCCTCTTGATTAATCTTGTTGCTGAGATATAAATTTTTAGACTGTTGACTTTCATCATAACTATCTAAAATAAAGACGAATTCGTGATGGTTCTTTAATTCCCGTATCTGCTTCTGACTGAAGCCCTTCAGATGGAGATGTTTTTCCACTAACTCATGCGTTGGATTGTCAATTTCGGGTAAGGCAATGAATAAGGGAATACGCTCTTTTGCTGGATTTTTTGGATCTTTTAGATATGCATGCCATAAATCGGCTTCAAGAGCACAGTTGAACGTTGACTTACCTGCGCCAGAGTCCCCTAATAGCAATAAGACTTTTTTATCGGCGCTGTTGAGAAATTGATTGACTTCAGCCATTAAATCAAATGTCTTAATATCGTGGAAATTGGCTTTACCCTGTGGCCTGACGTAAAGTCTTTCGTCCTTTTTCCAGGCTTTTAAACGTTCTCTTTTCAGTTGGCGCAAATCATCTTCAATCTTGGGCGTATTTTGAGCGCGCTCAAGCAGGGTGGGAGAGGATGTTGCAAGTACCTGCTTATACAGAGGGTAAGGGCCTGTCACTGCATCTTTTAGACAAGATTCATAGAACGCTCTTTTTGGGGCGTCGATTTCGTCAGCTAAACGAGCGAGCAGTTTTCTCGCTTCCTCTGCCACCGGCGAGCCAATGGCTAATTCTCTGATAATTTGGAAAACTCTCTTTTTAGCAAAGGCTTGCGTACCCCACTGCGCGTCGTTGCCATAAAGATCCTCTAAAAAACGCAAGGCGCCTTGCTGAGTCTCTTGAGCTAACTCCGAGTTAGCCGCTAATTGGCCCAGGCGCTCACTTAAGCCCCATTGAAATGCTTTATGTTGACGGCAAGAGGCTTGGCGCACAAATTTTTCGAAGTCACTCAGCTTGCGCTGTTGCAGCAGGACATCAACGCCTTCTAAGGCTTTATACTAGGTCTCTTTTTTGTCAAAAGTTAACCCTTCTTTTAGGCAACTCACAAAATCTTGTCCGCCTTCAGCTAACGATTTAACCTGTTGATACACATCGCCCACCGTTTCGACGATCCCGCCGGCACCCCCTACCCCCTCGTATATATTGCCCAAACTTTCGACAATTTGATTTAGATCAAACCCTTTGACGGCGCTAACTAAGCCCGAGACCCCTTTGAGGATGCTACTGCCGCGGCGTATCGCTCCCTGCCAGGGGGTTTCATCATCAGGCACATAGGCTAAAGCTTGGCAAGCGTAAGCCGCTTGATAAACTAGGTAGGGGTTGCTGCTGCCTTGTAAACTTTTTAGGTAGCTCAATAATGGCTCGCGCAGTCGTTCACGGTCTACGTCTTTTACATAATCCGCCATCGCATCTAAAATACGAGCTAACGCGTAGGTTAAGTGATACAGATGATCTTCGCTTTGACCGTGGGTTTTTTGCAAGCGCTCGCTAACGATCTCTAAAATTTTGACTAAATCATCTGCATCCAGATACTCAGAGGCAGCGTTATGGATCATCTCAGCTAAGCCGTTGAGTAAATCGGTTTCTAACAACGTACTTTGCTGAATGCCATTGATCAATCTTTTGAGTAACGCGTTAAATAGCTCTTTTGTAAGACCGGGGGCAAGTACCACCACTTCAGCGACTGAGAGCTCTTTCAGTTCATCGCCGACGAAAACACGGATGACATCGGTAGCCAGGCTATAGAGCCGTTTTACTTCGGCTCCATCCCTTTCTATGTCATGCAACCAAGCGCGCGCCTCGTCAGCGAGTTCAATTTTTTCAAACGCCTCATTCCTCTGCGGTGCAACGATAATAGGGTAAGAGCATGCGCTAGCTGCTGCAGATCCTTGGGACGCGCGCCAACTGCCGGCAGCGCATCTTGCATCACCGGCGTGGCTAGATTTTCTCTAAAAAATTGTAAGGCCGGAGCTTCTAAAATTGGGGTTTCGAGTCCTATATTGGCAATCGCCCTCAACTGAGAAACCGGCGCGACAAAAGCCGCAGAAATGCTCAATTGAGGGGGCGGAGCAGAAACGGATGACGACCTAAACCGCCCCCACCCTGAGCTACTGGAGTGGGCGCTATGTCCTGATAGCAGGGATGGCGAAGCTTGCGCACGATGTTTGGCGCCTTCGTGGCCCCACTTTTCAGCTTTAAGATAGCTGGCTCGTGCTTTGTCAAATGACTTTAAATCTTCTAATATTTCCCCACGTTCAAAATAGGCATCGGCCATCATGGACCGCACCGTCTCATCGGCTAATGTTTGGGGATTTTGCGCTTTTCTCAAAGCTTCTTTCACGCTCCCAAGTGACATCAGGGTTTCTTTCACTTGATCGTATAAAGCCAGCGCTACCTCAAAGTGTCCCTGTTCTTTCTCAGTGCGAGCTTGACCTAAATAAAACTCGCCTAGGTTGCGCGTAACGTTTTCGGGTAACGTCGAGTGAAATATTTTGCCTAATATATTTAGCCTCTATTTCTTTGGTCGTATTAATTAGATTAAATCAAAGCGACTTGAACGCACACCGCTATCGCGATTTTGCTGCTGTTCATTGGCCTATAAAGAGTGTGCAAAAATTAGATTGAAGCCGATTCTGCCCAAGATATCGATAGAATTAAAGGGAGTCTATTGGATACTAGTAGCACTGCTGTCGGAACACAAGAAAAATATTTTTCTTTTATTATCGTTGGCTATATGGTAGTTTTTCTGTCAGCAAAAAAACTATTGCTCTCCCTCCCATTTATCCTTCCCTAATGCTCACTTTGGAGAAAAACTCATGGCAGACAGAAGCTGAAGTTGCTCCCATGTAGGGTCCTGATCAATGAGTTGGATTTTATGTATGGCTATTTTATGAATTTGACTGCATCCATGCAAAATAAGAGAATAATATTGAATTCTAGCTATTTAAGACAATAAAAATTATTTTCAACGTTGAGGTTTCTCTTATGGTCTACAAACCTTCTACCAAACAGCATAAAATAGAAAACTGGAGTGCTATTCAGGATACCTATTCATGGAATGCTGAAACAGATTATCGATTACATCCTGAAAAATATAAAATTGGCAAAGGCGAGCAAGGGGTTCTTTTATGTCAGCCTTACAAATCAGAAATTTTGCCTCATTGGCGTTTCAAAGATGCTTCGATTTCCGAAATAAGCAGCACTAAAATCTTCGATCTTTTTCAAGCCTATCTAGCAAAAGCAGATTTCGTCGGGGCGGATATGGCACGTAAATTTCTACAAATGGGGTATACGCGCGCGCGCCGATATGCAAATCATGCCGGTGGCAGAAAATACAATCCACAAAACGGAGAAGAATTGCCGCGTGCGCCGGAAGACCCTGTAAAAGCCGAGAGTGCTGCTATTTTTCGTAAAAAATGGCAAGCAGCGGAAAGTAATTCTGTATATAAGAAAATGAAAGCAGATTGGAAAAAAAACTATGGTTAACCACTAAGGTTGTCAAGTCTTCTCTTTGGCTATGGATGTTCTTATGCAGAATACCTCATGATTACCCACAAATAG
The DNA here is from genome assembly GCA_031963245.1 of Mycoavidus cysteinexigens. Lineage (GTDB taxonomy): Bacteria > Pseudomonadota > Gammaproteobacteria > Burkholderiales > Burkholderiaceae > Mycoavidus > Mycoavidus cysteinexigens_A. The sequence continues at coordinate 8,364 of JASSUC010000078.1, read as the reverse complement.
CTGAGAAGAAGCTCTAGAGGTTGTAAATCATTGCCCGCTATACTAGACCCGCAAGCATGATTTGCCCCTGGCTCTACTGCTTTATGGCGCGGATTCATGGCTTTGCATGAGACAATCAAAATGTTTCAAATTATGTGCCTGAGTGACTAAGATTTCTTGGGTAATCATGAGGCATACTAAAGCGTCGGCAAATTTCTCATGAACACAGGTTATTTAAGTTGTGGACACTGCTGCTGGGTATGGTCGGTGCTATTCGTTTGGGCTTATACGATCTCGACTCACGCGCATGGCGCCAAGAGTAAAATCGGCTTTTCCGCTGAGGAGCAGACTTGGCTTAACCAGCATCCAGTGGTGCGGGTTGCGGTTGCGCCGGATTGGGGACCGATTGAATTTATCGAGCACGGCCAGCATCAAGGTTTAACCGCTGGGTATCTACAGGCTATTACACAAATCAGTGGTTTGCAATTTCAGCCGGTACCCACCCGCTCCTTGCCGGCATCGCTCAAAAAATTGCGCGCGGGTCATGTAGATCTATTACCAGTCGCGTATGGTTTTCCTGAGGTGGATGAAGCATTGGACTATATGCGTTGCACCCGCCCTTATTTCAGCGGCTCAAGCGTTCTTATTACCAAGGGTGAGGCGCCGGTGACCGCCGATTTGCAACAACTCGCCGGCTATGTAGTGGCAATTAGTAACAGTGCATTTTATGCGCGTTGGCTAGGTCGATATCATCCCGACATTAAATTCTTAGAGGTTGCCTCGCCAGAAGCTGCCTTGGCTGCTGTTGCCGAAGGTAAAGCTTACGCAGCGCTGGGGTTTGGCATAAACTTTTATGGTTTAATGAATACAAAGTACCGTGGTGTGCTTTTTTATTCAAGTAAAGTCCCTAATTTACCGATTATTGGCCGCATAGGGGTGCGAGGTGACCTGGCTGTATTGCGAGATATTTTAGATAAATCGCTGGCGATGCTCTCAGCCGCACAACAAGATGAAATTGAACAGCGCTGGATTTATCTCTCGCCTCAGCCTTCCACAGCCCAGTCCGTGTCTCACACTGTGGCACAACACCGTTCATTTTATCGCTCATATCATGAAGCCCTGGTGCTAGCGATAAGCTCAATCATTTTTATTTGCTTAGTTTTTCATGTGTGGCAGGCCCATAGAAAAGCGTCCGAAACAGTAAAAGAAAAATCCCTGTTGCTGGCTGCTTTCAGTCATGAATTACGCACGCCGATTAGCGCGATTATCAGTGCAGTTGAACTGCTTAAACGATTTTCTGGTGATGCAAGGCGGCAATCGCGCTTGATTGCCGTGACGGAATCAACGGCCCAATCATTGCTGCTATTACTTAATGATACGTTAAACAATGAGGGTGAGCTGCCGCTTAAAAAAATTCCGGTACAACTCGCGAGATTTGCTAAAGAAGCGATCGATGTCGTTGCCGCACCTGCTGCAAATAAGCGTTTGCCAATTTTTATAGATATGAGCGAAAACCTGCCCGAGCGGATTTGCATAGATGCTTTGCGGCTCAAACAAATTTGCGTTAATTTGCTAGCCAATGCAGTTAAATTTACAGATTCAGGCTCAGTGACTTTGAAGCTCGTAATAGATAAATCCGATTTTATTGAAAATACAGCTGAACTCATCATAGAGGTGCGCGATACCGGGATTGGAATTTGCCCGCGGCAGCAAACCCGTCTATTTCGCCCTTTCTCGCAAGCCAATCGTTCAATCACCCGTCGCTATGGCGGTTCTGGCTTAGGGCTGATGATTTCAAATAAGCTCATTCAACGTATGGGCGGCAGCATTACGATTGAGAGTGTACGAGGACAAGGCACAACCGTCTGTGTGCGGGTGCCTATACAAGTGCTGCAATGGAATTCAAATACCAGATCGAGTCAAGATAAGGCACACCCCCCGCAACAACAGGAAAAACCACGCGTTGATCCGCCACTTAGCGTAGTCGCACAGGTTTCTGCGCCTACTGCCACTGCACCCACGGTGCTTTTGATTGAAGATCACATTGCGATCCAAGCTATCGTACTCGAGCAAATTAGCGCACTTGGCTATCGTGCCGTACTGGCCACTAATGGCACGCAAGGATTAAAAATGTGGCAAGAGCATTCATTTCCACTTGTGCTGATGGATTGTTCATTGCCTGATCTTGATGGTTATACAGTTGCGCGTGAGATTAGACGTATGGAACAACAGCGGCGTTCAAATTACCCTCGTACTGCCCTCCTCGCTCTTTCCGCGGCTACTGATAATACGCATCAGACACAATGTTTTGCAAGTGGGATGGACGGCGTATTGAGTAAACCATTAGACAGTGCGGTGCTGCAACGCATATTGGCGGTTTGGGCGCCATTGCGTGGCCCTGAGAGTAGCGTCGACAGCACTTCGGATAAGCCCACAGTCCTTTCTGAAATAAATCCTTTCAACCAAACAGCTCAGACTTCAATCGAAGATCCGAGCCGCTTGATCATACGTTTTCAACAGAGTATGGCGCAAGACATGAGTCAACTTGATGCTGCTTTGAACCGGTGCGACATAGCAGGCGTTGCCCACCATGCGCACCAGATTAAAGGGTCAGCCCTGATGTGCAAGTTTTCAGCTATTGCTGATACCGCTGATCAGCTAGAAAGGATAGCCCGCTCTCATAGCGCTGATCGCGGGCAGCTAGATCAAGCACTACGAGATTTGCGCAAGGCTTACTGCGGACATAAACGCCCGCTAGCTTAAAACTCATAACCAACCTGTACACGCATGCCTGTGTCTGAGCCCGCTTTTGAAGCAGCCGCATTAATAATCATTTGGCCACCACGGGAACGGTAAGTCACGCCAACGCCGGTTGCTTTTCGTCCTTTAAAGCTTGCGGTGCCTATGCTTACCATGGTGCCACCAGGACGGGTTGGCCCCATGCTGGGCATAGCCATGGCGGCTGCTACACCTGAATAGGCGTGGTTTGCTACGTTGTTGATGCTTTGGCGTATGTCATTCATGCCTTGCGCAACTTCAGAAAAGCGCTGGTCTGTGTATTGCATTGATTTATTCATTGAATACAAAGTGCTCTGGAAAAGCTGAGCTCCGTTGACTGCATCGGTGCTGTCTTCTGATATTTTTGCAGGAGCTACGTTAGAGAGTTTGACCGGAGCTTCTGAATCGGGGCCGCCTAGAGTAGCGCTATTACGTTGGACATCATCGTAGAGTACTGCATTGCTATGGCTTCCTGAGGGAAAGGCAGAGGCAGCCATATTTTTTGCAAGCTTCTCAAATGCAAGGATAGTTTGCGTAGACTCTACAGCCACATCTTTGTTAGCAAGGATAGTTTGCTTCGCTTCTGCAACAGTGTCTTTGTCAGTAAGGACCGTTTGTTTAGCTTCGGCAACCGTATAGGTGTCAGCAAGGACAGTTTGCTTAGCTACTGCAACTCTATCTTTGTCAGTTAGGACAGTTTGTCTGGCTACTGCAACCCTATCTTTGTCAGTTAGGACAGTTTGTTTCGCTTCCGAAACAGTGCCTTTGTCAGCAAGGACTGTTTGTTTAGCTTCGGCAACCATACCTTTGTTAGCAAGGATAGTTTGTTTAGCTTCGGCAACCACATCTTTGTCAGTAAGGACAGTTCTCCTAGCTTCTGAAACAGTATCTTTGTCAGTAAGAACCGTTTTTTTAGCTGCTGCAACCATATCGGTGTCCGCAAGGACAATTTGCTTAGCTACTGAAACAGTGCTTTTGTCAGTAAGGACAGTTTGCCTAGCTTCTGCAACCGTATCTTTGTCAGCAAGGACCGTTTGTTTAGCTTCTGCAACCGTATCGGTGTCCGCAAGGACTGTTTGCTTGGCTACTGCAACCAAATCTTTGTTAATAAGGACAGTTTGCTTAGCCTCTGCAACCATATCGGTGTCATCAAGGACCGTTTGTTGAGTGGATATATTCTCTGGAACTTCTGCCGCGGTTCCTTTTCTGGCCTGTTCAGTTTTCCTGTTTTCAGCATTGCTTTGAGCGCTTATTTCAGTAGAAACGGTAGATCTAAATACAGAATTTGCTAAATCTGAATCAATAGAAAGCTCTTTTAAAGGTCGAGACCTTTTTGGAGGTGGGGATAAATCATCCTCAGATTGTGGATCATCTTTCGTAGAATTGTCTGTATGAATATCGCTATTTCCCGGCAATGCACCCATTACGGATGAAAAAGTAGGATAGGGACTGAAAGTCTGTTTGTTATCAGCCGTAAAAAACATACTATTGCGCTTATTGTGTGGATTTTCATTATCTGAAGATTGACTTTCTGAATCTGATAGCTCTCGGCTAAGAGGTAGCAATGGGCTATTACCTGTTAATATATCAAATTCGTCTAAAACTGCTTGCTTAATTTGTGCTTCACTAGGAATTTCTCTAAGATTAATTGTATCTATAGAATCTTTTAGTTCCATAGATACATCATTAAGACTATCAATATTAATCTCAGCTCGATCCAAACGTCGTTCTACTGTCTCTACGGTTAAAAACAAATCATCCAATTTTTCTGATTTTAAATAATTTTTAGATTTCACGATAGAAATATCTAGTTTTTTTTCAATGTTTTTAAGTTTTCCAGATAGATCAAAAATTTTATCAAATAAATTATTTTCAGTATGTTCTCTTCTTTCCGATAGTCCCTTAGATATAGCAGTAGCTTCGTCAAAATGTGTTTTGCTGACTTTCCCTTCCAATTTTTCCTGAAATTCCTCTTGTTTTTCTTTTATTTTATCATTTTCTTTTTGTACTGCTTCGGTTAAAGCAATAGAATATTGAAGATCTTTTCTATACTTATTAGAGTCTGCTTCAATTATTTTTGATAAATCTTTCTTTAAGTTTTCTCGGGTATCATGGTAATCATTTGATAATTTATATAAATGATTGTCCAAATTTGTGATAAAACGTTGCTTTTCTGTAAGCGATTGATTTACTTTATTAATTTCATCATCTAATTGTTGACGGTTAACTGCATCATTACCTTCTATGCCGTCTGCGATTCCAGATAATATTACTGGATTATTGTATTTTGAAATAAAACTAACCGACTCTTTATCATGGCTAAATTTAACAAGTGAATTTTGCCTTTGTAATGACTCAAATTTTTTATCTAGCAGGTCTAGTTGCCCCTTATTTACTGCTGAATAATCAGAGTCTCCAGGCGCAATTCCATTTAATATTGAGAGCATTATTTTTTTTGAATCAGAAGGATCATTAGTTGAAAAGTCAATTATATTTTCATTAGATTTTTTAATGTAAAATGGTTCAATAAGATTTGCAATGCCTACATTTATAGCCCCCCTAAAAATGCCTTCCAATTGGCCCATCACGACTACATCATTTTCGGCAGTACCAGCTTCTACACCACGAATTTGACGTCCACCCATTAAAATAGACGCTGGAATTTTTTGATTTCCCAGTGCCTCTGGAATTTCCGGCACCATATAAATTGGGCGGGAGTTCAGAACATTTCCCATATTTCCCATAATACGAGAGCCTTCTTCTGGGGTAATATGCATAATAAGGTCATTGATTTGCCCTTGATTAACTGCATCGTTATCACTTTTAGCCGGTGCTACGCCAGAAATTTTCACAAGCTTATTTCCATCCGGTTTTTTTGAGAGCGTGATTTTGTCAAATTCAGGGTCATCAGAGTTTTCATCATACAAAACTGCCATACTTTTTACTTGTCCTACCGTTGCGGCATCACTATTGCGTCTACCATGTTCCACATGGACAATTTTTCGTTTAGATGCCGAATTACCAACTGATACGACATTTTTTACGTTGGCTTCACTATAGTCGCCAATCGCAACTGAGTTATTTGCGTTTTTGTGTACTTTAGCCTGAAAGCCGATAGCGGTTCCTATATCTGCATCTACCTGAGAATGTAAACCATAATGCACTTGTTTACCTTCGGCCTCTAACTCTTCTATTTCTTCTTTATATGTTTGTGTAGCACTTTTCAGTTGCTGGAACAAATTATGACTTTCGTCAAGTAAAGCATCACTGGTTGTGATTAAGCTATCATCTTGCATTAGACTATGATTGATTCCTGAGGTAGAGGAAGCCATATAAATTTCATCCGATTCTTCTGGTGGAGAAGAAATAGAAGACATCGAAGACATGCTATCTCTCATTCGTCTTGCATCTTTCGCCCATAAAATTTCTGTATCAGATATTATTTTATCTAATAATTCTTTACTACTTGAATTTCGTTTTAAATCCACTCTTTCTTTACGTAAAATTCCTGCATCAGTGGAACTTGTCAATGAACTAGGCCTTTCCGGACTCATCGCAGAATTCAGTAAGTCCGAAGCCGATTCGGAGTTCTCAGCTGAATAAACTAATTTGCTATTAATAAGCCCTAAACTGATAAATATAAGAAAAATTATAAATTTATGTAGATAACAGGAAAAAAAATTATTTTTTTCTACCTGCCTTTGATGGCACAGGGGGCTATGATATGATTTACAACGATAGTACATTAAATACCTCAAATTAAAGCGAAAACAAAAAAATATACTTTAAGTTTAGATTGGTAAAAGCTTAGCTATACATAATAATAGTCTTAAAAATGTAAAGCATAAGGAATTTATTGGTATTTAAATATATTATTTTTATTTTGAAAAAATAAAAATTAGGTTTTTATGCCTAAATATTTTAATTGGAATTAAATAAATAACCGTCGCGCTAGCGGTAAACCAGCGGGTATGCTTGCTTCTTCAAGCTTAGTGTAGAGAGCCTTAATTGCTGCTCAATTGCGGCCCGTGCAGCCGGTGGCAAAGCGTTCCGACGGTCATCCGTTAGGTGGACGCCAATGCGTTGCGAGAGGAACGTTGCATAACTATACATTGACCTAAATGGCGAGTTTGCTTCGCCAACAAGGTGCGCCGAGTAAAAAAATAATGCTTTTACTCCCTTTATATGTTAGTTCATCTCGCAAGAAATTAAGAAATGGATGTTGTTAAATTGCAACACAAAGGCAGAGTTTTGCTTAGCATCCAGTTTGATGAAGCGAATACCATCGCGCGATCACAGTTCTCTCTGAAATAAATCCTTTAAACGAAACAGCTCGGACTTCAATCGAAGATCCGAGCCGCTTGATCATACGTTTTCAACAGAGTATGGCGCAAGACATGAGTCAACTTGGTGCTGCTTTGAACCGGTGCAACATAGCAGGCGTTGCCCACTACCCGCACCAGATTAAAGGAGCCGCCCTTATGTTCGAGTTTTTAGTTATTGCTCGTGCCGTTGATCAGCTAGAAAGGGGAGCCCGCTCTCGTAGCGCTGATCGCGGGCAGCTAGACCAAGCGCTACGGGATTCACGCAAGGCTTGCTGCGGACATGAACGCCCGCTAGCTTAAAACTCATAACCAACCTGTACACGCATGCCTGTGTCTGAGCCCGCTTTTGAAGCAGCAGCATTAATCATCATCTGCCCCCCGCGTGAACGGTAAGTCACGCCAACGCCGGTTGCTTTGCGTCCTTTAAAGCTTGCGGTGCCGATGCTTACCATGGTGTGGCCAGGACGGGCTGGCCCCATGCTGGGCATAGCCATGGCTGCAGCTACGCCTGAATAGGCGTGGTTTGCTACGTTGTTGATGCTGTGACGCATTTCATTTATGTTTTGCCCCATTTCAGAAAAACGCTGGTCTGTGTATTGTGCTGATTTGGTCGTTGAATAATTGATACTCTCAAAAAGCTGAGCCCCGTTGACTGCATCAGTGCTGTCTTCTGATATTTCGCCTGGCGCTACGTTAGAGACTATGACAGGAGTTGTTGAATCGGCGCCACCTAGAGTAACGCTATTACGGTTTTGATTATCGTAAAGTACCGCATTGCTAGGGGTTACATTTGCATCAATCGTATTCAATCGTAGCTCGACATTGTCAAATTTTTCTCCTAAAGCTACGAGTTTATCTTTACTAGCAATGATGTTTTGCTCGGCTGCTGTAGCTGTTCTCATAAAATCAGCTGTCTTATCAGCAATACTTACTTTAGCCTCTGTAGTAGCGTTTGCGATAGTTACTACGTCAGCCGTAATATTTTCTTTTGCCTCTGTAGTAGCGCTTGCGACAGTTACTACGTTAGCTGCAATATTTTCTTTGGCCTCTGTAGTTGTGTTTTCGACAGTTACTACGTTGGCCGTAATATTTTCTTTAGCTTCTGTAGTTGTGTTTTCGACAGTCACTACGTTGGCCGTAATATTTTCTTTAGCCTCTGTAGTAGCGTTTTCGACAGTTACTACGTTGGCTGCAATATTTTCTTTAGCCTCTATAGTAGCGCTTGCAACAGTTACTACGTTAGCCGTAATATTTTCTTTAGCCTCTGTAGTGGCACTTGAGA
>JASSUC010000016.1:0-47955 GCA_031963245.1 Mycoavidus cysteinexigens | reverse complement strand
CTAAATTGCCTTTGCAGCGCTTCTACCAGGAATCGCTTAACCCGAACTGACGTTAGTGTATGTATTTGGTTGCTACGCGATATCGTTATTGAATTATTGTTTTCGTCTGATTTTAAGCCGATGCGTGATCTTTTTGTGTAGCAATTGAGCGGTGATGTGTTCAAAGTCAGTGCCTATGTGTTTGGTTACCTGATCATTGCTAAAGCCTCGCTACGTTTTTATGTGTTAGCAGAAATTATTCAGTTCAGTTTACTGACTTTATTTTCGTTTTGGTTGATTCCGGCAAGTGGTGCGCTTGGCTCGGTGCAAGCTTATGCGGCGACTTATGTGATTTATTTTGCTTTGTGTGTATATGTATTTTTCCTCTACACAAAGGGGCAGGATAAGTATCGGCAGTCTAAGTAGACTACAGTGTGTGCTCGCGTATCCGTAATATCTACGCTGCTTCTGCCTGCGTAACGCGTTTGTGCTGCCACTCTGTGTAGGTCTTTCAAAATCTCATTTTCCGGATTTCCTGCAGCCAATATACCCGGCTTCGGGGGCCATACGCCACCCAAAAACTGGACAATTGATGTGCTAAATATCGGACAATTCATTTGCGCCCCACACTAAAATACGCATCCCTTGTTTTTATACTTATCGTAAGCTATATTTCTAGACAGGTCCACAACGTGAGCCTTTGAAGAAGCCTATTATTAAAAATTTCTGTACTTATAAATGATAAAAGGTTTTTATTTTTTTGCCTAGAATTATCTTAAAGGAGCTAAGCATATGCCAATCCACGGAATTAATCACTCTTCAGTCCAGTCTGCTAGTTTTCATCAAGTGCAGTATAACGCGATTAACGATCTATTAAGTGCAATTGATAATGGTAATGTTGATTTGATTAGAGATATTCTCGAATCGGACCGCTCTATATTAGAATGGAGGCAAGGAATCTCGGCGAGAGGGAGTGCCCTGCAACGAGTACCAGGCAATCGAGCCAACGTTGACGACCGTGCAAGTAATGTTCTCCATAAAGCAGTTCAGGCGGGCGAACTTGAAGCAGTTAAAGTTTTATGTAATGAGTATCAATTCCCAACAGGTGAGCAGGATATGAGTTCGTTGACGGCGTTACATATTGCATGTCAAATGTTACACGGTGAGAATTATTCCGAACAGATCCAATCATATAGTGAAAATTACAAACCCAACCATTATAAGATAGCCGAATTTTTAGTTAACAAGGCTATTGATGATGGCAAAACTGACATTCTCTATAGACAAGATAGAGAGGGAAATTCTATAGTCGATATTGCATATGAATGTGAATTGCCAGAGCTCAGCAGAATTGTTGATGAGGGATTCGACAGATAAGGAAATTGCAGTAGACTTTAAAATTAAAATATGGTTTCTGTAAAATATAGGGCGGCATATTCTTTAAAAGATATGCCGTTATTTCTTTTAGTGCCTCCCGGTAATCTTCTCAGATAATTTTGCGCTAGAATAAAGCCTCTCGGAGTCGAGGGGGCCTTTGAACGAATGCTAGCTATGCGCTAACGTTGGTAGAGAACGGGTAAAAAATTCTAAACAGGGGAGCGTTGCAGTGCAATCAGATCGCATCATTGAACCACAACGCGCACCTGCACCATGTAATCAAGAGCACCCATTGCGCGCCGAACTTGAGCCGCTCGCATGGGAGAGTGAATTTTTCGCTTGCAAGTGCGCTAGGTTGGTTTTTGATCGTCAAGGCACGTCGCTAGCGCAAATTGTGTTGACAGACTTCGATATTATACAAAGCAAGATTCCAGCTAATCGACTTGACTTATTGGATCAGCTGGTTAAGCTTGGCTTCCAATTTATCGAAGGTGAGGCTGATTTCAGCTTACCGATTAACGCATTAGCCGATACGCAAAATTATCGGATTGCCTCTGAACCGGATATCTTGGCTATACGTGCCGTCGCCAAAGGGCTATTTGCTGCTAGCCGCTTTCGTGCGCCTTGGTACACGGAGGAGGAGCGTGATCGCTTCTACCAAGTCTGGGCAGAAAATGCGGTGCGTGGTCTTTTCGATCATGCCTGCCTGGTGATTGAAGATACCAGCGGCATTCATGGTTTTGTCACGGTGCGCAAGTTGACGCCCGATGCAGCTCGTATTGGCTTGCTAGCCGTCCGCCGCGATTTGACTGGCCGCGGCTTAGGTAAAGTATTAATCAAGGCTGCGCGGCACTGGTGTGCGGCGCGCAATGTCAAGCAGTTAAGCGTGGCAACTCAAACCAGCAACCTGAGTGCAATGAGCCTTTATATTGCCAGTGGCGCTCAGCTGGCCGGAATTTCCTATTGGCTATATAAGTGAGATGATGATTCCATTTAATACGCCGGCTCTGGTCGGCACTGAATTAGGCCATATCCAATCTGCGTTAGCCAGTAATGTGCTAAATGGTGATGGTCACTTTACGCAACGCTGCCAACAGTGGTTTGAACAGTATACTCACAGCCACAAAGTGCTGCTCACCCCCTCTTGTACGGCAGCGCTGGAAATGGCGGCTATCTTGCTCGATATTCAGCCAGGCGACGAAGTGGTGATGCCCAGTTTTACTTTTGTCTCCACCGCTAATGCGTTTGTGCTGCGTGGTGCCAAAATTGTCTTTGTGGATGTGCGTCCTGACACCATGAATATAGACGAGACCCGGATTGAAGCGGCACTCACCAGCAGAACTCGAGCGATCGTGCCAATTCACTATGCCGGCGTTGCGTGTGAGATGGATGCAATTATGGCGATTGCTGACCAACATCAGCTGTGGGTGGTAGAAGACGCCGCACAAGGGGTCGCTGCCACGTATAAAGGTCGTGCGCTGGGGAGTATCGGCCACATTGGGTGTTACAGCTTTCACGAAACCAAGAACTATACCGCGGGTGGGGAAGGTGGCGCTATCTTGATCAACCAGGCTGAACAGATCGAACGAGCGGAAATTATTCGTCAAAAAGGGACAAATCGCAACCAATTCCTGCGTGGTCAGACGGATAAATATACGTGGCGAGACATCGGTTCTAGCTATCTGATGTCTGATTTACAGGCAGCCTATCTGTGGGCGCAGCTAGAGGCAGTCGAGCAGATCAACGCGCGCCGTCTTGCATTGTGGCACGGCTATTTTCAGGCATTTCAGTCTTTGGCGCAGCAAGGGCACATTGAACTACCGGCTATTGCGCCAGACTGTGACCACAACGCACATATGTTTTATCTCAAACTGCGTGACATTAAAGATCGTAATGCTTTTATTAGCGCGATGCGCGACGCCGGTATTCTGGCTGTTTTTCACTACGTTCCACTGCATAGCTCTCCCGCGGGGCAACGGTTTGGTGTCTTCCATGGTGAGGATAGATACACAACCAAAGATAGTGAGCGTTTAGTGCGGCTGCCGCTTTTCTATAACATGACAGATATTACCCACCGCGCTGTGATAGACGCTGTTACCCGCTACTTTGCCTGAAGCATCCTTGATGCGGCTGCTACGCTATGATGTATATCCGTAAAATTTTCTAAGCGAAGTGTTGTGTGGGCGTGAAGGGCTGACAGCACTTGCTACGGGTGAATAGCCTTAAGCCGGTTGCTAGCGTAGGCTAATCATTAGTGGGAACGTTTGCTTGCATGCGTGTGCGATGTCGGCCAAACAATAGCCACCATGGTGTCTTAAACCGCACAATACTGGCGTAAAGCCAGACGTAAGCTGCGATAAACACTATAGCGAAGCAAACTAGCACGGCGGTATGCTGCCAAAAGAGTGTTGCCGGCACCCCTGCAATCAAATATAACAGCCAAAGGTAAGGGGCAGTCAGTGCATTACACTGGGTCAGCGTGCGCGTACCTTGTGCGTTCGCCGTTGGACGCATGAGCCGTTTGTAAATCAATGTATGTAAATGCCGATCATCTGCTAAGGTGGCTGAGGTGCCGTGTAAGAAGCGTCTGCGATAGATTGAGAAACACACTTCAAAAATTGGGTAAAGTAGCATTAAGACAGGGTACCAAGCAGAAACCTCAGGATGGTGCATGACTAATAAAATAGATAATTCACCTAACATAAAGCCAATGAAATAAGCGCCACCATCGCCCATAAAAATCCGTCCAGTCGGAAAATTCCAAATAAAAAAACCGAGAATGGCGCCCATCATAATCAGTGCTGCCGAAAGTATGAGCGTGTCAGAGACTTGCTGTGCAACGTAGGCAAGCGATGCCGACATCAAAAACGTAATCATTGCAGCTAAGCCATTAATGCCGTCGATGCAGTTAATCGCATTGGCCAGTCCTGCGACCACAAGTAGGGTAAAGAGGCAGCCGAGAGCCGGATAAGCGATGACCGAGTCAAGCAGGGCAATGCCGGTGCGTGTCACATAAAGGTCAAGCAAGAAATAGGCCAGGCCGGCGGCAGCTATCGTACAGCTGAGGCGAATGAATGGCGTTACGCGTTTAGTGAAGTCTTCGGTGAGGCCTGCTAAAAAAGCCGGCAGTCCGCAGGCGACGAGGGATAATATGTTCAACGAAAGGCGCGGATCGTTGCGGTAAAGCTGACCGGCGGCTACGGTGAGGCCGGCGAGGATCGCAATGCCGCCGATACGTGGTACGGATTGCTGATGGATTTTTTGTGGGCCGGACAGGCTGTGATCAGCCGATAAATGGCCATGCAAATGCTGATAACGCACAATCAAAAAAATGACCAGGGTTGAGACAGTAAAGCTGAGCGTGAAATTAAGCATAGTCAATATTTTTCTAGCTACAACACGTTTAAAGAAGCTCTTCTTTCATCAGATTCATTATGCAGAAGACCCACGAATTTTATTTATTACTCGTCTCCACTTATAGGGGAAAATTGATAAAAAATCAATTTTTTCGAATATGATGCGTGTTAAGGGAGAGGAGAGATTACTTATGACGCGCCGTTATTTTTTAAGCACAGTTCTAGGCATGGCCGCCGGTGGATTCGCTCTAGCGCCTTTAAAATCAACCCTGTCGGCAAATGCGATCAAACCGGTTACGTCAGTTGCCGCTTTGATCGCATTAGGTCTTACGCAGCCGGGGGACGGTACGGTGGTTATCACATTAGGTTATTACAGTGCTGGCGACGGCGGCGGGATGCTGGCTTATTGGGATGCATCTTCTGAACGGATGATCAACGGTGGCACGGTTATTGCTGCTGTGAGCCAGGCTAAAGGTCGCTGGCTTCAACTGCATGAAGGGATTGTCGATTTTAGGCAATTTGGTGTTTTTAATGCAGAGACGAATGCAGATGATGCGCTGGCGGCGATGGTGAATGATCCTACGATTCATCGTATCGAGGCGCATACGCCACTCAATTTTGTTCGTCGCCACCATTTTTATCGTAGCAACCTGACGCTGGATTTTGGAGGTCAAACGGTGACTACACTCGGGATTGAGCCGGTTGGTGCGAAACAGATTAACGCTTTGGCGGCGGTGCTGTTTTTTAGTGGTAAGCCTGCTGCCAATACGGATACGGTCACCTTGCATGCAGTCTTGCCGGAACAGACTGATATTTTTCCGGTTAGTGATGCAAGCAAATTTTCTGTTGGGCAGTGGTATCGGCTTGAGTCTGACGCACCGGGCGAGCGTTTAGCCAAAGAACTGCAAAAGTTAGTCCAAATTACCCAAATTATTGATGCAAAGCAGGTTCGGGTCAATTATAAAAATGGCTGGCCTTTATCAGCAGGGCGGCAGATCCGGTGGGCGCAGGTGAGGGTTATTGAACAGGTCCATATTAGCAATATGCGCTTTAGCGGACATGGCACGGCTCCAAATACCGGCTCTCACCCGATTGCGTTTGAATATGCGGTGTCCTGTAATGTATCGGCAATTCATGCAGAGGGAACTTTCTGGAGCGCCATTATCAGGCGCTGGTGCACATTCTTTCGCACTGAACGGTGTTCATTAACCAATCCGGTCAACATCAAGTATGGCGGTGCGGGTTACTTAGCACAGCATATCCATTGTCTTTACGGGCATATTCTGGAGTGTAGCTCTGCCAATGCTCGGCATCTGAATGATTTTGTTTCGAGTGCATATTGCACCGTAGAAAATTGTCATAGCAATGGTGATCATGATGGCGCCTTTGTGACGCACGGGCAATATGAGCATGACCTAGTCTACTCAGGGAATGTGGGTGCGATATCTTTTGCTAATTCAGGCAAGCAGTGGGGGGCTTCAGCCAAACGCATTACGGTACGCAACCACACCTGTACACTTTTTATTGCCAATGAGAAAGTCACTGACCTAACATTGGATGATGTCCATGTGTTGCCAGTGGAGGGCCGGCCCAATACCGGCATTATGCGACTTAATGCGGATGGAGTTCAACTGCGAGGCTGCACGGTGGCGAGTGAACTGACCTTGGTTCAGCATACGGCTTTATCTTGCCGGTTGAATACCTTCAATGGCTGTAGTTTCAGGCTGGATAGTCGGCATGATTTAACCAGCAGCGCAGAAGATCATCTCGGCCGGTATTGCCAAACGCACTTGCCGCCAGTCGAAAGAAATTCGGTTTATGCTCACAGTGCTATTTTCTTCAATAATTGCACTTTTGAGGGCAATCGAGCAAGTGCTTCTCTGTGGATCGCAGCGCATAACATGACATTAGATGCGTGCCGTATTGAAAATGTTGCCCTATGTTTAACCGGTACCGCTGAGCAGCACTTCACCCTAGCCGGTAATACCGTCTTGTCAAATACCGCCAATCAAGGCGCTCTATTGTCTCGCGTTGGCAATGATCGCCTGATCCATTGGCGTTTAGGACCTTACCGTAGCATCGTAGCGCACGCAAACGTAGCGCATATTCAGTTAGTGGATGGGGTGAATCACTATCAAGCCACTCATGTCCATTTTGTGCGCGGCAAAATTTTACTGGCTCCAGCCGCTTTTACCCCGCCTTCATTTTTGCTTGAGACAGGGCGTATCGAGGAAGGTCAGCTTGATGCGGTTGCACCGCCATCCAGTACTAGAGTCCGCATTGAGGGAACGCTCTCTATTTGATCATTGAGGGGACGTTCTCTATTTGATGACGGTTAAAGAAGCTATTGAAGATGCTCAGCGTCTTCTAAGATCCCTACAGCATCGATTAGGCGTGCTGGGGGGTTAAGCAGTTTGATCATGGCTTTGAAACAATCATGCTTGACTAAGACGGCGATGACATCGGCTGCGGCTAGCGCTGGCTCTAACTCTGCCAAGTGGGCGTGAGCTAGATCGGCTGGCAACTGGTCAATAAAAGGTTCAACCACAATAAAGCGCGCCTCTGAAGTCGCGAGTAGTTTTTTTGCAATATGCGCTGCCGGACTTTCTCGAAAATCATCAATATTAGGCTTAAATGCTAATCCCAGTAAGGCAACGACAACTTCTTGGCGGACCGCACGTTGACCACTTGCCAGACATTGATCAATCGCTTCGTTAACTTTGTTAATCACCCATTCTGGCTTATGGTCATTGATTTGTCGGGCGGTTCGAATGAGTTTTGCCTGCTCAGGTGAGCGACTGACGATAAACCAAGGGTCAACTGCAATACAATGGCCGCCGACGCCCGGACCCGGCTGCAGTATATTCACCCGGGGATGATGATTGGCGAGTTTAATCAACTCCCATACATTAATGCTGAGTTGGTCGCAAATCAGCGAAAGCTCATTTGCGAATGCGATATTGACATCACGGAAAGCGTTTTCTGTCAGCTTAGCCATTTCTGCTGTGCGGGCGTTGGTGGTCAGCAGTTTTCCTGTCGCAAAGACACGATATAACGCTTGCGCGCGCTGGGCACAGCGGGTTGTTATGCCGCCGATAATGCGATCGTTTTGCACCAGTTCACGTATGACTTGGCCGGGTAGCACGCGCTCAGGGCAATACGCGATATTGACATCAGGTATGTCGTTTTCTTGCTGGGGGTTAGGAAAGGATAAATCGGGTCGAGCTATGGTGAGCCAAGCGATCATCTGATCGGTGGTGCCCACGGGGGAAGTGGATTCCAAGATCACCAAATCACCTGGCTTGAGTACCGGTGCGATTGATTCGGCTGCTGCGCGCACATAACTTAGATCAGGTTGATGATCTTTCTTACTAGGTGTCGGTACGGCGATGATGAATGCATCGGCTGCTTCAGGTTGCGTTGAAGCTTTTAAATAGCCTTCTTGCACCACCGCGCGCACGATAATGTCAAGCTCGGGTTCAACGATATGAATCTTTCCCGCATTAATCGTGTCGACTGTGTGGGAGTTGATATCGACGCCGGCCACTTTGACTTTTCGGGACGCCAGTATCGCGGCAGTAGGTAGGCCAATGTAGCCAAGACCGACTACACATACTTTCTTAAAATTCGTATGTTTCATAGAAATTTTTTAAGCAAAAAATTTGCCAACCCTTGATCAATGTATGATGCGGGTCGAGTGAATTGCCCACCGTGTTTTACCCGTGTCTAATTATGCTTGGTAGGCAGCTAACGTTTGCACGATGCGCTCAGATGCTTTGCCATCTCCATATAAGTTATGAGCGTGCGCGCTTATCTGGTTATATTCGGTTAGGTCATCAAGCAGCAGACTAACTTGTTGGCACAAGGTGTCGATATCCGTACTGACCAGACGTACGAGACCTGCCTCTAATGCTTCGGGGCGCTCTGTATTTTCTCGCATGAGCAAGACTGGCTTGCCAAGTGATGAGGCTTCTTCTTGCACGCCTCCCGAGTCGGTGAGGATCAGAGTTGAGCGCATCATCAGGTAGACGAACGGCAAATAGTCCAGTGGCTCAATCAGGTGAATATTGCTGATGCCTTTGAGGGTGCGTTGGACGGGTTCTTGCACATTCGGATTAAGATGAACCGGATAAACGAAATCGACCTTGGGATAGCGTTTGGCAAGGGTTGCGATGGCGGTACAAATACGTTCGAAGCCATCGCCGAAATTCTCTCTGCGATGTCCGGTAATGAGCACCAGCTGTCGTGTGCGATTGAGCTGTGGGAATTGTTTGGCCAGGCGAGTGGCCAGTTCAGGGTTGCTGACGATTTTTTGTTTAACCTCTAAGAGCGCATCAATCACGGTATTTCCGGTTACCACGATACGCTCAGCGGCGATATTTTCTTTCAGAAGATTGTCGCGTGATTGCGCTGTGGGGGCGAAATGTAAATGCGCCAGGGTGCCGGTTAATCTACGATTGGCCTCTTCTGGCCAGGGTGAATACAAGTTGCCGGTGCGCAAACCCGCCTCGACATGCGCGACCGGAATTTTTAAGTAATAAGCCGTTAGCGAGGCAGCAAAGGTGGTTGCAGTATCGCCATGGACCAGAACAAAATCAGGTTGGTATTCCATTAGCACAGGTTTGAAGCTTTCCAGGATGTTGGCTGTGATGGAGAAGAGATTCTGCCCTGGCTGCATGATATTTAGATCGAAATCGGGCTTGATATTGAAAAGAGTCAAGACTTGATCAAGCATCTGTCGGTGTTGTGCGGTAACGCACACTTTAGCTTCAAATTGAGTATGTTTGCTAAGAGCACGCACAACCGGCGCCATTTTGATGGCTTCCGGGCGCGTGCCAAAAACAGTTAATATTTTTTTCATCGATTGTCGGCCTTTGATTTGAAGCCATCATCCATGCAGAGATAGACTTAACAAATGCTGCTGTTTAAACAGCAGATTTTTTATCGCATCATTCTACGCTAGAATAACATCTCTAAAGAAATAGGATGAAAATTTTAGAGTGTAAACGGGGTGGTCGCCATATCGACCCCGTTTGTAGAGACCACGAAGATAGAAAATTCTAATCAGGGACAGACGGAGTGCGGTTAAATCATAAAGTTGAACCCAGCAATGCAGATGTGAGTGGCCTTTGCCTAAACTATCTTTAGCACGAGCTTCGGTCTGGTCTACGGCTGCCATCCTGATCAAATTGGCAGTGGGACTCCTGCTTATCAAATTATTAGCACTGACCTTTGGTCCAGAGGGGGTAGGCTGCGCCGGAAATTTTATGACGCTGATCACGGTGTTGGGCGTGTTATCTGGCGCGGGTATTTACAATGGGGTGACCAAATACGTTGCTGAATTTCAGTTTGATGCAGTCCGCTCGCACCGTTTGTTTGGCACCTCTGCACTTATCGTGCTTAGCTCTTCAGGGTTACTGGCGCTCGTGCTGATAGGGGCTGCCGCCCCTCTAAGTCGATTATTGTTTGGTCGCGAAGATTTGCAGGATGTGCTGCGAGTCGTGGCCTTGATTCAATTCGGTATTGCCTTTGCTAATTTGTGTTTGGCCATTCTAAAAGGCCGGTGCGATGCGAAGGGCGCTGCGCTATCGGTCATGAGTGGCAGTCTGTTAGGTCTGGGGGCATATTGGCTGGCTTGCCGTCTAGGTGGCTATGCAGGGGCGCTGATCGGCTTAGCATTGATGCCGGCGTTGTTGATCTTGCCGGCAGCGATAGCGTTGCTTAAACGCAAGGTCATATCGTGGCATGGGTTAAAGTTCACATGGGATGGCACCCTCGCTCGTGGTTTGTTCAAATTTACCGCAATGGCGCTTATCACTTCGCTCACGCTGCCGCTTGCTTACGTCATGATACGGCAGTTGCTGGCGACGCATTATAGTTGGCAGGAGGTTGGCATTTGGCAGGGCATGAGCAAGATATCGGATGCTTATCTACAGTTGATTACAGCACCGGTTACCGTGTATTTGCTGCCGACCCTGGCTAGGCTCAAAACCAAACAAGATTTGGCGTATGAGATTCGCCGGGCGCAACGCTTTTTGTTACCGCTGGCGCTAGGCTTGAGTTTCAGTGTGTGGCTATTGCGCGATGTGGTGATTGGAGTATTGTTCTCCGCTGACTTTAGGCCGATGCGCGATCTTTTTGCATGGCAGCTGAGCGGTGATGTGTTCAAAGTAGGTGCTTATGTGTTCGGTTATTTAATCATTGTGAAAGCCTCCCTACGTTTTTATGTATTAGCAGAAACGCTCCAGTTTAGTTTGCTCTTATTATTTTCGCACTGGTTGATTCCAATCGGCGGTGCGCTTGGGACTGTACAGGCTTACGCGGCGACGTATGCGGTTTATTTTGCTTTATGTGTGTACCTATTTTTCATCTATTGCAATAGGAGGGAGTGAGTGTCTGTCATCCATATTTTGGGTTCTGATATTGAGCACCACAATCGGACGGTGCTGAGCTTTTTTAATGACATACTTGCACCAGAGTTGCCACCATCTAAAATGCCATTGTGTTTTTGGGTGGTTGCTCGAGAGCCGGCGCAATTGGGCAATTACCCGGCATTGCAGGTGAGAGTGTTAGCGGATAAACGAGCGCTGGCGAAGGCCGTAGCCGTGCTGGCAAAAAAGTGCCGTGAGCAGCGCTTCTTTTTTCATGGTCAGTTTAATCTAGGTATTTGGCTCCTGCTCCTGACTGGCCGCATTCGCGCAGCACAAGTGAGCTGGCATATTTGGGGGGCAGATCTTTATGAAGATGCAACTGGCTTTCGATTTAGGCTGTTTTATTTGTTAAGGCGCTGCGTACAAGGGCGTGTTGGGCGGGTGTTTGCTACTCGCGGAGACCTGGCTTATTATCGGCAGCGCTATCCGCAGGTTCCGATGCAACTGCTTTATTTTCCGACCCGTATGCCAGCGGCACACACTCTCCCTCGGTTGCCGAAGCCTGCAAGTAAGCAGCTGACGATTTTGCTGGGCAACTCTGGCGATCGCTCGAATCGCCATATTGAAGCATTGCGGGCGATTTACCAGCAATTTGGCAAGCAGGTGCGTATCCTGCTGCCTTTTGGCTATCCATCGGGCAACGATCTATATGGCAATGAGATTCGCGCCGAAGCTGAAAAATTATTTGCGCCGGAGCAGGTCGAGTTCATCAATACCGTGATTGATTTTAACGAATATAGAAAGCTCTTAATGCAATGTGATTTGGGCTATTTTCTTTTTAATCGGCAGCAGGGGGTTGGCACACTATGCTTGTTGATCCAATTCTGTATCCCATTTGTCATCAGCCGGCAAAACCCTTTCCAGCAAGATCTTGCTGAGCAATGCGTACCAGTGTTATTTCATGGCGATGACTTGAGCCCCGAGATTGTGCGTGAAACCCAGCACCGAATGACTCAATTAGATCAGACCCAGATTGCTTTTTTCAATCCTAATTACATCACAGGCTGGCAACGCGCGTTGGCGATTGTCAATGGAGAGATGCTCGATGACGCTTGCTAATTCTCTGGTTCTTTTAATGCTCTGGTTGGCAGCCGGTGCCTTTGTGCTGACTTTTGTTTATCGTGAGTTCCGCTTAGTCGGATTTAGTTTCAATCTATGCTTTTCGCTGGCTTATCTATCCACTTTTTATCTTGGTTTTCCGTTCTCTTGTTGGCTTGTGCTGCATTTTGGTTTGCCTATCTCACCACCGCGTTATCTAGCGTATGCGTTGCTGTTGCCGGCTGGTTTTTATACGCTTTACTACGCAACCTACAAAGTTAAGCTGCCACCGTTTTGGCGTTCAAGGTCATCCTGGCTCACCATGAAGCGTGAAGAAACTCATTTGCTGTGGATGCTGCTGGCGTTGATGGCTGTAGTGGCTTTGCTGGTCTTTATTCTAAATAATGGCTGGCTATTTTTTAGCTCACGTAGCTATGGCCAACGCCTCTTTTCTAAAGATCTTTTTTTACTTCCCCTTAAGCGCTTTTTCTATTTTTTTATACCCGCTATGCTGGTGCTTTATTTCCTGCGGCCGAGCGTTAAATCTTGGCTAATGTTTCTTGTCGCCACCATCAGCTTTGGCGTACTCAGTTATTTTGCGGTTGGGGGCACACGCGCCAATATCGCTTTGTCATTCGCCTTGTTTTTATTTATTGGTATTGCCGATCATCATATCCGGCTTAGAACACTGCTGTTTTCTGGGGTGGCGGCGATTGGCGTGATGACGTGGCTGGCGTTACAGCGTTACGGGCTCAATGTTCAGGGGGCGGAGCGGATAGAGACGCTGCTTTACCTAACGCGCGACACTTTTTCGCCTTGGGAAAATCTGGCGCTGTTATTAGAGAGGTATCGTGAAATCGATTTCCAAGGGTTAGCGCCAATTGTTCGCGATTTCTATGTCTATATTCCTCAATGGTTATGGCCTGAACGTCCGAGCCTAGTGCTGAATACGGCTAATTATTTTACTTGGCAGGTACGGCAATACTTTGCCGTGGCACTTTCACCCACCCTGATTGGATCGTTTCTGATTATGGGGGGGGCGTGGCTCTTTGTGCTGGGGGCGATGATGGTCGGTCTGATTATTAGAGGGCTTGATGGCTTATATCGCTCGGCCAGAGATACACAGAATCGCTATACGAGCGCCACGATCCAGGCTTTTTGCTTTGGCCTGTTATTTCACATTGTTATTTTGGTCAGGGAGGGATTAGATTCCTTTGTTTCGCGCCTAGGATTCTATTGTTTGGTCTTTGGCTCATGCCTGCTATTGGCCAAATTGTTGTACCGTTTATTGATAGCTGGCCGGCACAAGCAGCAAAAAATCGGAGGAGTTTGATGAGTGCTATTCCAAAATATGAGATTCGCGGCATTGGCATTTTGGGTTTTCAGGAGCAAGCTCAATTTGTCGATTACCTGCTGGCCGATGGTGCATTGAAAACAGGTATGCTGGTTGCGATTAACGCTGAAAAAATAATTTTAGCGGAACAAAATCCGCTCCTCAGCGAGTTAATTAACTCTGCCGAATACAAATATGCCGATGGCATCAGCATTGTTCGTTCGATTAAGCGAAAGTATGCCGCAGCATCTTGTCTGCAGCGCATCGCTGGCGTTGATTTGTGGCAAGCTTTGATGAAAAGCGCTGGCTTGCGACGCATACCGATATTTCTCGTGGGCGGTAAGCCCGAGGTGTTAGCCAAAGTAGAGCATAAGCTGGTGGCGGCTTGGGGCGTTAAGGTTGTGGGTAGCCATAGTGGCTACTTTAAAGAGGAAGAGCGCTCAGCACTGTTTCAAGCGATTCAAGAGAGTGGCGCCGCGCTGGTCACGGTTGCTCTGGGTTCGCCCAAACAAGAACTCTTTATGCGCAACTGCCAGCAAATTTATCCAAATGCATTGTATATGGGGGTCGGTGGCACCTTCGATGTCTTTAGCGGTACGGTTAAACGAGCTCCCAAAGTATGGCAATACTTAGGTTTAGAGTGGCTCTACCGAGTGCTGGCCCAGCCAACCCGCATTGGCCGTGTGGCGAGATTGTTCAAATACGCTCGTTATCACTATCGTGGCCAGCTGTGAGTGTTTAGGCGCGCCGCTGCGCCAACCGCTCGCGTAGCCGCTCCAGATACAAATAGACCACCGGTGTCGTATACAGCGTTAGGATTTGACTAACCAGTAGGCCGCCAATAATCGCAATGCCAAGCGGGCGCCGCAGTTCAGCGCCTTCACCCTGACCGAATGCCAATGGCAGTGCGCCTAGCATGGCTGCGCAGGTGGTCATCATAATCGGTCGAAAGCGCAATAGGCACGCGTTGAAAATGGCATCACGCGCAGTGCTGCCACGACGTGTTGCAGCGATGGCGAAATCGATCATGATGATCGCATTCTTTTTCACAATCCCGATCAAAAGTATGACGCCAATCAGTGCAATTAAGCTAAATTCAGTGTTGAATAAAAGCAGCGCAAGCAGTGCGCCGACACCTGCCGACGGGAGCGTTGACAGGATCGTCAGAGGGTGAATGGTGCTTTCATACAAAATGCCAAGCACAATATAAACTGCAATAAATGCCGCGAGAATCAACAGTGGTTGGTTCGCTAATGACTTCTGGAAAACTTTGGCGGTACCTTCAAAGCTACCATGGATGGTGGCGGGCACACCGATTTCGTTCATCGCACCGTGAATCAGTGCGGTGGCATCGGATAGCGATTTATCGGGCGGTAAATTGAATGAGAGGGTGGTTGCTGCAAAGAGTCCCTGATGGAACACCGCAAGTGGCGTATAACCCGGTTGATACTGGGCAAATGCGGATAACGGCACCATCGTTTGCACGGTGTTGCTGTTGCCCGTACGCAAATAAATATCATTGAGTGATGCGGGATTTTGCGTGTATTGCGGGGCCAGCCCCATGATGACGTGATACTGGTTTAACGAGTTATAAATGGTCGACACTTGCCGTTGGCCGAACGCATCATACAGGGTGCTGCCAATTTGTGCGGGGGTTATGCCAAAACGCGCCGCGCTAGCGCGATCGATCACGATCATATTTTCTAGCCCTTTTTGTTGTGCGTCGCTATTCACATCGGTCAGTTGGTTCTTGTGCTGCAGTGCTTCTGTGAGTTTTTGCCCCCAGCGATAGAGTTCAGCCGAGGATTCACCGAGCAAAGTAAATTGATATTGCGCATTGCTTTGCCGCCCGCCCACCCGAATATCTTGTGAGACATATAAGAAAGCCCGGCTGCCGGCCACCGCGTTGAGTTTTGGGCGCAGCCGTTCGATCACTTGCGCCGCGGTCAGTTGGCGTTCAGTGCGGGGTTTTAATGAGATGATCATAAAGCCGGCATTGGCACGTCGTCCACCGATAAAGCCCGCGATAGTGTCGACGGCAGGATCGGCGTTGATGATTGCCATCGATTGCGCCAGCTTTGTTTGCATCAACTGGAATGAGGTATTTTGGTCGGCGCGGATGCTGCCGACTAAAATGCCAGTATCTTGCTGCGGAAAGAAACCTTTGGGAATGGCGATATACAGATAAATATTGCACGCAATCGTGGCAAGTAAAATGAGCCCAATCAGTTTGGGGCGCTGTAGCGACCAATTGAGAGAATCCTGATAACCTCGCTGCAATGCCTCGAAAAAGCGTTTGCTAATACGCGCTAGACCCGTTGCTGCGGGTTGTCCAGTGGAGATTTTTTTGCGCGCGCGTAAAAGGCGTGAGCACATCATCGGGGTGAGCGTCAGCGACACCAGTAGCGACATGCCAATCGCCAGTGAGAGCGTGAGTGCGAATTCGCGAAAGATGCGACCGACGATGCCGCCCATCAATAAAATAGGCAGAAAAACCGCGACCAGCGAAATTGAAATCGACAGTACCGTAAAGCTGACTTCGCGCGCGCCGGTCAGAGCTGCGCGCAACGGCGATTTGCCGGCTTCAATATGGCGTGAAATATTCTCCAATACAACAATTGCGTCATCGACCACAAAGCCAGTGGCAACCGTGAGCGCCATTAACGACAGGTTATCTATGCTATAGCCCAGCAGGTACATGGCACTAAAAGTGCCGATGAGTGAAATCGGTACCGCAATGCACGGAATCAGGGTTGCCCGAGCATTGCGTAAAAAGGCGAAGACCACAAAAATCACTAGGCCAACCGCAATCGCCAGCGTATAGCCAGCATCTTTTAAGGAAGCACGGATGATTTTAGTCCGGTCGGCGATGGTCGTAATCTTCACCGCTGCAGGTAGCGCAGCTTCTAGTTGCGGCAGGAGCGCCTTGACGCGGTCAACGGTGTCGATGACGTTAGCGCCCGGCTGCCGGTAAAGGATTACCAGTACGGCAGGTTGGTTATCCAACAAGCCAAGCGTGCGTACATTTTCAACGGCATCGCTGACCTTGCCGACATCGGCTAACCGTACGGCTGCGCCGTTACGGTAAGCGATAATCAGATCACGGTACTGGCTGGCTTGGGTTGCTTGGTCGTTGGTGTAGAGTTGATAGCGCTGAGGGCCATGCTCTAGAGCGCCTTTGGGCATATTTTGATTGGCCGCTGCGAGCGCGCTGCGGACTGTTTCAAGGCTTATCCCGTATTGAGACAACGCATGTGGGTTAAGTTCAATCCGTACGGCTGGATTGGCGGAGCCGCTGACCGCGACTTCACCAATCCCGGGTACTTGAGACAGCGCTTGTTGCAATACCGTCGCCGCTGAATCGTAGAGCTGGCCGCGCGTTAGAGTGTGTGAGGTGAGCGCGAGGATTAAGACCGGGGTGTCAGCCGGATTGACTTTATGATAGCTGGGGTTTTGTTTCAGATGACTGGGCAGATCGGCGCGCGCGGCATTAATGGCGGCTTGTACATCGCGTGCGGCGCTATCGATATTACGATTGAGTTCAAATTGCAAAATAATTTGCGCTGCGCCGCTTGAACTGGACGAGCTCATTTCGGTGACGCCATCGATTTGCCCCAAGCGGCGCTCGAGTGGGCTGGTGACACTGGTGGCGACGACTTCGGGGCTGGCCCCTGGCAAACTTGCTTCTACCGAAATCGTTGGAAAATCAACTTGCGGCAGGGGCGACACCGGCAGTTTGAAAAAAGCAAAAATGCCGGCGAGCATGATGCCGGCCGACAACAGCGTGGTTGCAATTGGCCGGGCAATAAACAGACGCGATAAATTCATAGGATGCTTGGGGCTTGGCGTTTAAAGCGCTGTGCTAAGCGGTCGAAAGCAAGATAAATAACCGGTGTGGTAAAGAGCGTTAGGACCTGGCTGATGATCAGCCCACCGACAATTGCAATGCCAAGCGGCCGACGCAGTTCGGCGCCGACCCCCGAGCTGAGCATCAATGGGATCGCACCAAAGAGCGCGGCGAGTGTGGTCATTAGAATTGGCCGAAAGCGCAATAGGCAGGCCTGATAGATAGCCGCGTGTGGCGATAGCTTTTGAGTGCGTTGCGCTTCGAGGGCGAAATCGATCATCATGATGGCGTTCTTTTTAACGATGCCAATCAGTAGCACGATGCCGATGACTGCAATCACATCCAGATCGTGGCCACTGATCATCAATGCCAGGAGCGCACCGGCGCCGGCTGAAGGCAGGGTTGACAAGATGGTGACGGGATGAATAAAACTTTCGTATAAGACCCCAAGCACGATATACATGGTGATAATCGCCGCTAGAATTAAAAACAATTGGTTAGTGAGTGAAGCTTTGAAGGCGAGCGCAGCGCCTTGAAAGCGTAGATTAAATGAGTTGGGTAGCTGAGTTTCAGCGCAGGCTTTTTCAATTTCTTGGACAGCCGCGCTCAGTGATGCATTGGGCGCTAAATTAAACGAAACCGTGGCGGCTGGAAATTGGCCTAGGTGGTTGACGATCAGGGGCGCGCGCTGCTCGCTGAGGCTAGCAATTGCGGTGAGTGGCACTTGGCCGCTGGCAGAAGTGGTCGATGGCAAATAGATTGAACCGAGCGTAGCCAGCGCGCTCATGCCTTGTTGTGCTACCGGATCGGCCTCCAAGATGACGCGGTATTGGTTTGATTGGGTGAAAATAGTTGAAATAATGCGCTGGCCGAAGGCCGTATAGAGTGCGTTATCTACCGTGGCTGGCGTGATACCAAAACGGGCCGCGTTATCGCGGTCAATCTTCACATAAATGGATAAACCATTGTTTTGCAAGTCAGTAGCTACATCGGCGAGGACTTTAGACTGTTGCAAGCGGGTGATGAGTTTAGGTAACCAGACATCGAATTCATCTGCTTGGGCGTTTTGTAGAATAAACTGATATTGGGTTGGGCTGACCGTCGCATCAATGGCTAAATCTTGCACGGGCTGCATATACAGTGACACGCCAGCAATCGATGCCACGCGTTGTTGCAGTCGTCGGATGATGTCACTGGCTTGAGTTGTGCGTTGACCATGCGGGCGCAGATTGATTAAGAAGCGTCCGTTATTTAAGGCGATATTTGACCCATCGACGCCGATGAACGACGACAGGCTCAGCACATCGGGGTCTTGCATAATCTCGGCGGCTAGGGCCTGCTGACGCTGTGCCATCGCCGCATACGAAGTAGTTTGCGAGGCTTGCGCAATGCCTTGAATGATGCCCGTGTCTTGGACTGGAAAAAATCCCTTTGGAATGAATAAATATAAGAGTATGGTAAGCAGCAAAGTCCCTAGCGCGAGCAATAACGTCAACGACTGATGAGCCAGCACCCAAATCAATGCGCGTCCATAGTGCATGATCGTGGCCTCGAAAAAAGCCCGTGTTTTAACTTCGAATGTGTGTAGGTATGGGTTGGTTTGGGTAGACCCCGAGCGCAGCAGATAGGCGCACATCATCGGCACTAAGGTGAGCGATACGAGTGCCGAAATTAAAATAGCAATGGCCAAAGTAAGCGCAAATTCATGAAATAGCCGGCCGACCACATCCCCCATAAAAAGCAGTGGAATCAGCACGGCGAGCAGTGAGATGGTGAGAGAAATAATCGTAAAGGCAATCTGTTTTGAACCTTTTAGCGCGGCCTGAAATGGACTCTCACCCTCTTCAATAAAACGCGCGATATTTTCGATCATAACAATCGCGTCATCCACCACAAAACCAGTGGCAATGGTTAACGCCATCAAAGACAAGTTATTCAGCGAGAAGCCCCATAAATACATCACCGCAAGCGTACCAATCAGCGATAAAGGGACGGATAGACTCGGAATCAAAGTGGCATAGAAGTTTGATAAAAACACAAACATGACGAGTACCACGAGCGCAATCGACAGCAGGAGTTCAAACTGTACATCGTGCACGGAGGCGCGAATGGTGGTGGTGCGGTCGGTCAGGACGGTGACTTGCAAGGCGGCTGGCAGCGCTTGTTTTAATTGCGGTAGCAAGGCCTTGATGCTATCCGTGGTTTGAATCACATTGGCGCCCGGTTGGCGCTGCACATTCAAAATGACTGCCGGGGTGGTGTTCATCCAGGCGCCGAGCTTATCGTTTTCAGCCCCTTCAATCACGGTGGCAACATCGGCTAATTTAATCGGCCGGCCATTTTTATAGGCGATGATTGCGTTGGCGTATTCGTCAGCACTTTGCAGTTGATCATTCGCGTTGATCGTGTAAGCGCGCGATGGTCCATCAAAGCTGCCTTTAGGCGTATTTACATTCAGTGTGCCTAGGGTTAGGCGTAAACTATCAAGGCTTAAGCCATAGGCGGCTAAGGCGCGTGGATTGGCGCGAATCCGCACAGCGGGCCGTTGTCCGCCGCTCAAACTCACCAGACCAACGCCTGAGACCTGCGATATTTTTTGCGCCAACTGTGTGTTGGCGAGGTTTTGCACGTGGGTTAAGGGGAGTGTGGCTGAGGTTAGCGCCAGCGTCAGGATAGGCGCGTCGGCCGGGTTGATTTTGGCATAAATGGGGGGGGCGGGAAGATCAGTGGGCAGTAAATTGTTCGCGGCATTGATGGCCGCTTGTACCTCTTGCTCAGCGGTATCCAGTGACAAATCAAGGTTGAACTGCAACGTAATTACGGAAGCGCCCGCTGAACTAGCCGACGACATCTGTTTTAAACCGGGCATTTGACCCAATTGGCGCTCAAGCGGTGCGGTGACGGCTGAAGTCATCACCTCCGGGCTCGCGCCCGGATAGAAGGTTTGTACTTGAATCGTCGGATAATCAAGTGCCGGCAGGGCTGAAATGGGCAAGAAGCGTAACGCGACCAACCCAGCCAGCAGAATGGCCAGCATTAATAAGCTGGTGCCAACCGGACGTACAATAAAGGCGCGCGAAGGATTCATGCCGGTTGCGCGGGTGCAATGGCGATTTTTGTGCCTTCACGCAGGCGATCTGCGCCGTCAATCACGACCTGCTCTCCGGGCGTTAGTCCCGCCCTGACGCTGGTGTATTCACCATGCACCGGGCCAGTTTTAAGGATACGCACAGAGACGGTGCGATCTGCATTGACAATATAGACATAAGGGCCGATCGAGCCGTTTTGAATCGCTGAACTGGGTACGATAGCGATGCCACGTAGGGTATTGACCAGTAGATTAATGTTCACGAACTGGTTCGGATACAGCATATCTTGCTGATTAGCGAAGTGGGCCCGCAATTTTATGGTGCCGGTTGTCGTATCGATCTGATTATCAATGGTTCTCAGATATCCCGTTTCAAGCACTGTGCTGCGGTTGCGATCGTAAGCAGAAACCGGTAATTTTTGCGTCGAGTGCAAACGTTTGAGCACCGCGGGCAGGGCATCCTCAGGCAAACTAAAAATAACACTGGTTGGCCGCATCCGCGTAATTACCACAATGCCGTTGGTATCGCTAGGTTGTACATAATTACCGGCGTCAACTTGCCGTAGACCAACGCGGCCACTAATTGGGGTGGTGATGCGGCAATGCGCCAAATTAAGTTTATATTGATCGACCTGAGCGCGATCGGCTTGCACGATGCCTTGATACTGCTCGACCAATGAGGCTTGATCTGCCACTTGCTTCGCCGAAATTGAATCTTGTTTTAACAAAATGCGGTAGCGTTTAAGATCCGCTTGAGCCTGTTTGAGTAAAGCGAGATCTTTAGCCAGTATGCCTTGTGCATTTTGCAAATTAATTTGATGGGGTCGTGGGTCAATTTGGGCGAGTAAATCACCTTTTTGCACAAATTGCCCTTCTTTGAACAGCACTTTCATCAGCGTGCCGGCGACTTGTGTTTTCGCGGTTACGCTAGCGAGTGGGGTGACGGTGCCGAGTGCATTGAGTTCGATTGGCATCTGGCCGAGCGTAACCTGCGCGACACGTATCGTTTGCACCTGAGCGCTGTCTAGGCGCGAACTACCCTGCGCCTTAGTCGCTGAGTTGGCGTGGGCTGGGTGGAGCCATATGCGCCAGATAAATAAGGCAAGGGCCAGCGCGAAAAAAGTGAGGAATAGAAGTAAGGCGTGCCGCTGCATCGCATGCATTATCTTAAGCGCTTGTAAAAAGAAGCGCTTTTTATGTGTAATAGGTTTTTCCGCCGTCATTGAACATTCCTCTTTCTTGGCTTTTTCACACTGTCGTGCCGTATCGTAACGTATTTTGACATCCTCACCGAGCGAACAGCGTGGTGTCGAACAACAATCTCAACAGCATGGTGTCGGAAAACAATATTAAGTGTCGCCAGAATTAAGTGTCACCAGAATGTTAGATCATAACTCTTGAGCTTTAGCGCGTACAATCGGTCAGCTCATGGCAAGCGCCATGCTAAAATCAAAAGTATTGCCTTCTTTTCTCCAAAATCCTTCTGATTTAAACAGCGTTTTTTAATGATCCAATCTACTGTGATGCTGCGCGCAATGACGCGCTCGATATTTGTCCTGGCGATAGCGGGTTGTAGCTCGCCTAATCCCAATGCCATTGATTATCAAGGCGTAACAAAATCGAAATCTACACCGCTCGTGGCTCCGCCTGATATGGCGTATGCGAGAGCCCAGCAGCGTGCCCCGGGGCCAGATGGCACGGTATCGCTGTCTTCGTATCTGCGTCCTGAGCCCGTTATGGTGCCGCTCGAGCGGGCGCTTGAGCCGATTGTCGGTATGCATATTGAGCGTCAAGGCAGAATGCGTTGGCTAATTGTCGAGCAGCAAACCCCGCAGCAACTGTGGCCGCAAATCCGTCAGTTTTGGCAAGAGCAAGGTTTTTCGCTCACGCTTGATACCCCTGAGCGGGGTGTGATGGAAACTGACTGGAAAGAAATTTATACCAATATTGATCAAGGCGTCATCCGCAACACGCTCGCTAAAGCGTTCTCACATGCTTATGTGACGGGCGAAAAGAATCAATATCGCCTGCATCTGGAGAGCCGCCCGCAGGGGGGCAGTACGATCTCATTAAGTCAGAAGGGCATGCGTGAGGTGTTGGTGGGCCGCCACAAAGAAATGAGCCAATGGCAAAGCGCTCCACATGATCCGGTCCTTGAAGCCGAATATTTGCAGCGTTTGATGCTGGCGTTGGGGCCGAATAAATCGAGCCAAGCTCAGACTGTGGCTGGAGCAACTCTTTCAACCGCAGCGGCAAACCAGGCGCGAGCCTCATCCACCCAACCGAGTGCATCACCCGTTAGCTTGACTCAAATCGATTTCGCTGAGCCATTTGACCGAGTTTGGTTATATATAGGCTATACACTTGAACGCAGTAACTTCAGCGTTGCTCAGGGCAACCGTGCGCAAGGTATTTACACCGTGCGTTATGTTGACCCCACGGCTGAGGCTGAGCCTAGTTTTTGGAGCCAAGTTTTTCGTGGCAAACAAGAGAAAGTGGTCAAGCAGTACAAGCTGCGTGTGCGGGCGATGACTCAGACCACAACTCGCGTGGCCGTGGTCAATGATGACGGCGAGATAGATGTTTCACCGTCAGCGCAGCGCATTTTATCGCTACTTGCTGAGCAATTGCATTAAACAATCGCTGCAATTGCATTGAACAATCGCTGCGAACACGTTAGAATCTCGGCTTTGCAGCAATTTGTGTAAACATAGTCTGTGCCGACGTGGTGAAATTGGTATACACGCTATCTTGAGGGGGTAGTGGCGCAAGCCGTATGAGTTCGAGTCTCATCGTCGGCACCATGTATTTTCAATGCCAGCTGCTTAGCGTGTGCTTCGGCTGGCATTGTTGTTTGAGTTTATGGATATAGGTCTGTATCGCTGGGCATGGATGATGTCCGCTGGCAGCCTAAAACGATAGAGGATTGTCTTGAACCTCGCAGCTTGGTTTCCTGTATTGCTCTTTATCCTCGTGGGCACGGGTTTGGGTATGATATTGCTCGGTATCGGCAAGATACTGGGCCCCAATCGCCCGAATAGCGAGAAAAATGCCCCTTACGAATGTGGCTTTGAGGCATTTGAAGATGCGCGCATGAAATTTGATGTGCGCTATTACTTAGTCGCGATTCTGTTTATTATCTTTGATCTAGAAACCGCCTTTCTGTTTCCGTGGGGCGTGGCGCTTAGAGATATTGGCTGGCCGGGCTTTCTCGCGATGATGATTTTTCTGCTCGAGTTTGTGCTGGGTTTCGCCTATATCTGGCGAAGAGGCGGACTCGACTGGGAGTGATCAGGGTGAGATATAGCAAATGCAGAAGGCAGATTAATGCGGATCTGGAGCGGAGCGCAAAGTTATGAGTATTGAAGGCGTCCTGCAAGAAGGGTTTATTACCACCACTGCGGACAAGCTGATTAATTGGACGCGCACGGGCTCGTTATGGCCGATGACGTTTGGTCTTGCTTGCTGCGCGGTTGAAATGATGCATGCGGGTGCGTCCCGTTATGATCTCGATCGCTTCGGTGTTGTGTTTCGGCCCAGTCCGCGTCAAGCCGATGTAATGATTGTGGCGGGTACGCTGTGTAACAAAATGGCCAGTGCATTGCGCAAAGTCTATGACCAAATGGCAGAACCGCGCTGGGTGATTTCGATGGGCTCATGCGCCAATGGGGGGGGGTACTATCATTACTCATATTCTGTCGTCCGGGGTTGTGACCGGATTGTGCCGGTTGATGTGTATGTGCCAGGCTGCCCACCGACGGCTGAGGCCCTAATTTACGGCATTATTCAGTTGCAGGCTAAGATCACTCGCACGAATACGATTGCGCGCTAATTTCTCTGCAAGCCAGTTAAGCAAAATTTTTGATACGGTATTTGAAGTGGGGTCTTCCTCAATGACAAGCAAGCTCGCAGCGCTCATGGCGAATCTCGAGGCAACCTTTGGTACTGATGTGCGCATGACGCATGCGTTTGGGCAGATTACAGCCGTGGTCCATGCCAACCAGTATCTCGATGTGATGCGCACGCTACGCGATGAAGCTTCGTTGTGCTTTGAGCAACTGATTGACTTGTGCGGTGTTGATTATTCCGTGTATGACGAAGTTGCTAAGCGCGAACTTATTGTCGCTCAAGATGAGTCGATGTGTCCTCGTTTTGCCGCTGTCTCGCATCTCTTATCGATTACCCATAATTGGCGCTTACGCGTCAAAGTATTTGCGCCAAATAATGAGCTGCCAGTGTTGCCTTCGGTGATTGATATTTGGAGTTCAGCCGATTGGTATGAGCGCGAAGCATTTGATCTGTTCGGTTTAGTCTTTGACGGGCATCCGGATTTGCGCCGTCTTTTGACCGATTATGGTTTTATTGGTCATCCATTCCGCAAAGATTTCCCGATTTCTGGTTACGTTGAGATGCGTTATGACCCTGAGCAAAAACGGGTGATTTATCAGCCGGTAACCATTGAGCCACGCGAAATTATCCCACGCGTCATTCGCGAAGAAGGCTACGCTGGCTTGAAGCCAAACCGTCCTAATTAACCCAGGCTACGACATATGAAGCGAAGATTAAGTTGGGATCGCTAAGATGGCAGAAATCAAAAATTACACGCTGAATTTTGGTCCACAGCATCCGGCGGCCCACGGCGTACTACGGTTGGTGCTGGAGCTTGATGGTGAAGTGATTCAGCGCGCCGATCCGCATATTGGTTTGCTCCACCGGGCCACTGAAAAGCTCGTTGAAACCAGGACCTATCTGCAATCGGTGCCGTATATGGATCGTCTCGACTATGTGTCGATGATGGTCAACGAGCATGCCTATGTGATGGCGATTGAGCGGATGTTAGGCATTACCGTGCCAGTCCGCGCCCAATATATCCGGGTGATGTTTGACGAGATTACGCGGATCTTGAATCATTTAATGTGGCTGGGTTCACACGCGCTTGATGTCGGTGCGATGGCGGTCTTTCTGTATGCGTTTCGCGAACGTGAAGACTTAATGGATGTCTATGAGGCGGTGTCAGGCGCTCGGATGCACGCGGCTTATTATCGTCCAGGCGGCGTTTATCGCGATTTGCCTGAGGCGATGCCGCACTATAAAGCCTCTAAAATCCGTCATGCCAAGGCGCTGGCTAAGCTGAATCAAGCGCGTCAGGGTTCAGTCCTTGATTTTATTGATGATTTTAGCCAACGTTTTCCAAGCTGCGTCGATGAGTATGAAACCTTACTCACCGATAATCGGATCTGGAAGCAGCGTTTAGTCGATATTGGCATCGTCAGCCCTGAGCGCGCCTTGCAACTTGGCCTGACTGGGCCGATGTTGCGCGGTTCCGGAGTTGAGTGGGATCTGCGCAAAAAGCAGCCTTATGAGGTCTACGCTCAGCTTGATTTTGATATTCCAGTTGGCAGCAACGGTGATTGTTATGATCGTTATTTGGTGCGCATTGAAGAAATGCGGCAGTCAACCCGCATTATTCGTCAATGTATAGACTGGTTGCGCCAACATCCTGGGCCGGTGATGATCGATGACCATAAGGTTGCGCCACCTAATCGGCTTGAGATGAAAAGCAATATGGAGGCGCTGATTCATCATTTCAAGCTGTTCACTGAAGGTTTTTGTGTGCCAGCTGGAGAAACCTATGCGGCGGTTGAGCATCCAAAGGGTGAATTTGGCATCTACTTAGTGTCAGATGGCGCTAACAAGCCTTACCGCTTGAAGATACGCGCACCTGGTTTTGCTCATTTGTCGGCCTTAAATGAAATGGCAAAAGGTCACATGATTGCTGATGCGGTAACGATTATCGGCACGCAAGACATTGTATTTGGTGAAATTGATCGTTAATCAGGAACTGCGCCTAGGCGTTATAGTTTATTTATGGCTGTCTTTTAAGCCGGTGATGGAATTAAAAGAGTGATCTTCAAAATGCTCTCTGCTGAAGCTTTGAAAGAAATTGATCGTGCGCTAGCCAAATATCCGGCGGCGCAGAAACAGTCTGCTGTGATGGCGGCGCTTGCGGTCGCGCAGGATGAACATGGCTGGCTCTCGCCTGAAGTGATCCGTTTTGTGGCGGATTATCTCGCTATGCCTGCCATTGCTGTGCAGGAAGTCGCGACTTTTTATGCCATGTACCAAACAACTCCGGTGGGTACGCATAAAATTACCGTCTGCACCAATCTACCGTGTGCTTTATCGGGTGGCGAGGCCGCGGCCGATTATGTGAAACGTAAACTGGGTATTGGCTTTGGCGAAACCACGCCAGATGGCAAATTTACGCTGGGCGAAGGCGAATGCATGGGCGCCTGCGGCGATGCGCCGGTGTTGTTGGTGAACAATAAACGAATGTGTAGTTTTATGAGTCGTGACAAAATTGATCAGTTGCTCGAGGAGCTTGCGCGATGACATGTGTGCACGAACGCCACCTGCAACCATTGATCTTGGCTGGACTGAACGGCGAGAACTGGCAGCTTAAGGACTACCTCGCGCGTGGCGGTTACCAACAGCTTAAGCGTATTTTGGCTGAGAACATCCCCCCTGAACAAGTGATTGCCGAAGTTAAAGCTTCGGGTCTGCGCGGGCGCGGTGGCGCTGGTTTTCCAACCGGTCTTAAATGGAGCTTTATGCCCCGCCAGTTTCCAGGCCAGAAATATCTGGTGTGCAACTCTGACGAAGGTGAGCCTGGCACGTTTAAGGATCGCGATATCCTGCGCTACAATCCGCATGCGCTGATCGAAGGCATGGCGATTGCCGCTTATGCGATGGGTATTACGGTTGGCTATAACTATATTCATGGTGAAATCTGGCAAGCCTATGAGCGCTTTGAACAGGCTCTTGAACAGGCGCGCGCAGCAGGGTACTTAGGCGCCAACATTGTTGGCTCAGACTTTTCATTTGAGCTGTATGCGCATCACGGTTATGGTGCGTATATCTGCGGTGAAGAAACCGCATTGCTTGAATCGCTGGAAGGCAAAAAAGGTCAGCCACGCTTTAAACCGCCTTTTCCGGCAAGTTTTGGCCTATATGGCAAACCGACCACGATTAATAATACAGAAACGTTTGCCGCGGTCCCATTTTTGTTCGCGCTTGGCGCGCAGAAATATTTAGAGCTGGGCAAACCGAATAACGGTGGCACTAAAATCTTTTCGGTCTCAGGCGATGTGGCCAAACCTGGCAATTATGAAGTACCGCTGGGCACCTCATTTGCCACCTTATTAGCCTGTGCTGGCGGGATGCGCGGCAATGGCCAGCTCAAGGCGGTGATTCCCGGTGGCTCATCGGCGCCGGTAGTGCCAGCTGAAGTCATGCTGCAAACGGATATGGATTACGATTCCATCGCGCAAGCGGGCTCTATGCTTGGCTCTGGCGCGGTGATTGTGATGGATCAAACACGTTGTATGGTGCGCGCGCTATTGCGTTTGGCTTATTTTTATTATGAAGAATCATGCGGCCAGTGCACGCCGTGCCGCGAAGGCACTGGCTGGCTCTACCGGGTGATTCATCGGATTGAGCATGGCAAGGGCGTCCCGGATGACCTTGAGTTGCTCAATTCGATCGCTGAAAACATCATGGGTCGTACCATCTGCGCTTTGGGCGATGCAGCGGCGATGCCTGTGCGCGGCATGCTCAAGCACTATTGGCATGAATTCGAGCATCATATTGAACACAAGCGCTGTCTGGTTGCTCAACCAGTCGAATCTTTTTGATACGGTCGCAAAATGGTTGAATTGGAAATAGACGGTAAAAAAGTTGCAGTACCTGAGGGTACGATGGTGATTCAGGCTGCGCAGCAGGTGAATACCTATATCCCGCACTTTTGCTATCACAAAAAACTGTCAGTCGCGGCTAACTGCCGGATGTGTCTGGTTGAAGTTGAAAAAATGCCGAAAGCGGTGCCCGCTTGCGCCACGCCGGTATCGGCTGGCATGCTGGTCAAAACCCGCTCAGAAAAAGCCGTCAAAGCACAGCAAGCGGTGATGGAATTTTTACTCATCAACCATCCGCTCGATTGCCCGATTTGCGACCAAGGTGGCGAATGCCAATTGCAAGATCTAGCCGTCGGCTATGGTCAATCACATTCTCGTTATAGCGAAGAAAAGCGCGTTGTCTTTCATAAAAATATCGGTCCATTGGTCTCGATGGAAGAAATGGCACGCTGTATTCATTGCACACGTTGTGTGCGTTTTGGGCAAGAAGTAGCGGGTGTGATGGAACTGGGAATGCTAGGCCGCGGTGAGCATGCTGAAATCACTGCTTTCGTTGGCCAAACCGTCAATTCGGAATTGTCGGGCAATATGATTGATCTCTGCCCGGTGGGTGCGCTGACCTCAAAGCCATTCCGTTACAGTGCGCGGACCTGGGAGCTATCTCGCCGTAAATCCATTAGCCCGCATGATAGCGTCGGCGCTAACCTGGTGGTGCAAGTTAAAGGTCACCGGGTGATGCGGGTTTTGCCATTTGAGAACGAAGCGATTAACGAATGCTGGCTCTCCGACAAAGATCGTTTTTCATATGAAGCGCTCAATAGTAGCGAGCGCTTGACCAAGCCGATGATCAAGCAAGATGGGCAGTGGCATGAAGTCGATTGGCACACTGCCTTAGCCTATGTCACGCAGGGTTTAAGCACGATCAAGCAAAGCCATGGCGCAGCTTCAATTGGCGCACTCGCTAGTCCGCACAGTACAGTGGAAGAGCTTCATCTGTGGCAGCAACTCGCCCGTGGCATAGGCACTGAAAATATTGACTTCCGTTTGCGGCAAAGTGATTTTAGCGAGACTTTGCCTACCGCGCCTTGGCTCGGCATGCCGATTGCGGCTTTATCAAACCTTGATAGCGCACTGGTGGTGGGGGCATTACTGTGCAGTGATCATCCGTTGTTTGCGGCACGTTTGCGGCAAGCCGCCAAAGCCGGCGCTCAGATTCATTTATTGCACGCGATAGATGATGATGCCTTGATCCCAACGGCACAGCGTTTAGTTGCCGCTCCGTCTGCTTGGTTAGAGGAGCTGGCTGGGGTTGCCGTCGCGCTTGCGCAGGCGAGCAATCTAGCGGTGCCTGAGGCATTTAACGGCGTGACGCCTTCAACCGCGGCTAGAAAAATAGCGACTCAGCTCGGTCTTCCTCAATTAGGCGCGCAACGCGCGATCTTGTTAGGCAATGCAGTTGTCCAGCATCCAGATTTCAGCTTGCTCTATGCCGCCGCTCAGTGGATTGCGCAGCATACCGGTGCGACCCTCGGTTTTCTAACCGAAGCGGCCAACACCGTCGGAGCGCATCTTGTTGGCGCTGTGCCGGGGGCGGGCGGCTTGCCTGCAGCAGAGATGTTTAAGCAACCGCGCAAGGCTTATCTCTTGTTTAACGTAGAAGCGGAATATGACACCGCAAATCCAGCCCAGGCATGCGCTGCGCTAGCGCAGGCAGAGATGGTGGTGAGTTTATCCACCTTCAAGCATGGTTTGGAGTATGCCGATGTGTTATTACCGGTGGCGGCGTTTACTGAAACCGCTGGAACTTTGATCAATGCGCAGGGTACCGTGCAAAGTTTTAATGGCGTTGTGCAAGCACTAGGCGAAGCCCGCCCAGGTTGGAAAATTCTAACGGTACTAGGCCAATTGCTAGAGTTGCCTGGTTTTGCGTATGAGACTGCCGAAGCCGTGCGTGCTACCGCTCTTGAGGGCATTGAGATTACCGCGCGGCTCTCGAATCGTAGCCAGAGCTCACCGTCGCTGAAGCTGAAGCAGAGTGATCAGCCAGCGCTGCAAACTGGCGACACGGTGCTCGAACGCTTGCCTGAGGTGTCAATCTATCATGCCGACCCGCTCGTGCGTCGTGCTGAATCTTTACAACTGACCCGTACCGCGCAAGCAGCGTCACGGGTATCGTTGCCCGCAAGACTATTCGACCAGCTTGGTTTAGCAGCAGGCGATGCGGTGCGGGTGCGTCAAGGTGAATCGGTCGTGACCATGCCGGCGATGCGTGATGCACGTTTGCCGGAGACGGTGGCGCGAGTGCCTGCGGCAACGCACGCCTCGGCTCAACTCGGCAGCTTGTTTGGCGAGTTACGGATAGAAAGGGCGTAAAGCAAAGGCCTCCATTATGTTCGATACAATCAATACGCTTGGTATGCAAGCGCTTGGCGTTGCCTGGCCCACAGTATGGCTGCTGATACGCATTCTTGTGGTCTGCGTTGGGCTACTCTTGTCGGTCGCTTATTTGATCTTATGGGAACGTAAGCTGATCGGCTGGATGCATGCGCGGCTAGGACCCAATCGGGTAGGGCCATTAGGGCTGCTACAGCCGATTGCTGATGTGCTTAAATTGCTGCTCAAAGAAGTCATCACGCCGGCCAAGGCCACGCACTGGCTGTATATCTTGGCGCCGATTATGACCGTGGCGCCAGCGCTGGCCGTCTGGGCCGTGATTCCATTTCAGGCGCAAGCGGTCTTGGCGAATGTGAATGCCGGCCTCTTATATGCGATGGCGATTTCATCGGTGGGGGTCTATGGTGTGATCCTAGCGGGTTGGGCGTCAAACTCCAAGTATGCTTTTTTGGGAGCCATGCGTGCCTCGGCGCAGATGGTTTCTTATGAAATTTCGATGGGTCTGGCTCTGGTCGTGGTGTTGATGACTGCTGGCAGTTTGAATTTATCTGAAATTGTTCATTCGCAACAGCGCGGGATCTTTGCTGGCTTAGGGATTAACCTGCTGTCATGGAATTGGCTGCCGCTCTTGCCCATCTTTGGGGTGTATTTTATTTCGGGCATTGCTGAAACCAACCGCCATCCATTTGATGTGGTTGAAGGCGAGTCGGAAATTGTGGCGGGTCATATGGTGGATTATTCGGGGATGGCGTTTGCGCTTTTCTTTCTGGCTGAATACATCAATATGATCGTCATTGCGGCGCTGACTGCGACGCTCTTTCTAGGTGGCTGGGATGCGCCGTTAGCCGTGCTCTCATTTATCCCCGGCGTGATTTGGTTGGCGCTCAAAGTTTTTCTATTGCTGTCTATTTTTATCTGGGCGCGTGCCACTTTCCCGCGTTACCGCTATGACCAAATTATGCGTTTGGGCTGGAAAATTTTTATTCCAGTGACGCTTGTTTGGCTTGCTGTGGTAGGGTTTTGGATCATGTCACCATGGAATATTTGGCAATAACGGTCTTGTAACAGAGCCTTATCGGGCGACGCTGTGTTGCTCAGGCTGCTTTGCCAAGCCGATTTAACGGATCGAATTATGTTGACCGCGATTAAAAATTTCTTTAAGAGTTTTTTCTTAATTGAACTCTTCCGAGGCATGGCGCTGACTGGGCGCTATGCATTTGCACGCAAGATTACGGTGCAATTCCCAGAAGAAAAAACCCCGCTCTCGCCACGCTTTCGAGGCTTGCATGCACTCCGCCGCTACCCTAATGGGGAGGAGCGGTGCATTGCCTGTAAGCTGTGCGAAGCGGTATGTCCGGCGCTGGCGATTACGATTGAATCGGAATTGCGTGAAGACAATACGCGCCGCACCACACGTTATGATATTGACTTAACCAAATGCATTTACTGCGGGTTATGCGAAGAAAGCTGTCCAGTCGATTCGATTGTTGAAACTCAAATCCTCGAATATCACGGCGAAAAGCGAGGTGACTTGTATTTCACCAAAGACATGTTATTGGCGGTGGGGGACCGGTATGAAGCGCAAATTGCTGAAACCAAAGCCGCTGACGCGCCCTATCGTTGAGTGAGAGGCTAAATGGAATTCACAACTTTACTGTTTTATATTTTTGCGTCGATTCTAGTCGTCTCGGCGCTGCGAGTGATCACAGCGCCTGATCCGGTACAGTCGGCGCTTTTTTTGGTGCTGGCTTTTTTTAACGCGGCCGCGCTTTGGCTGCTATTGCACGCCGAATTTCTGGCCATTCTACTGGTCTTGGTTTATGTTGGCGCGGTGATGGTGCTCTTTCTCTTCGTCGTGATGATGCTCGACCTGGATTTGCGACGACTGCGGGGCGACTTTAAACGCTTTGCGCCAACCGCAATGATTATCGGTGGTGTATTGATTACTGAGATGGCCTTAATTTTATGGCGCGGGTATGGTGGCGCGACCGCGCCAGCGAATCACTTGCCAGCAGCTCAGGCTGATGCTGTTTCA
The DNA here is from genome assembly GCA_031963245.1 of Mycoavidus cysteinexigens. Lineage (GTDB taxonomy): Bacteria > Pseudomonadota > Gammaproteobacteria > Burkholderiales > Burkholderiaceae > Mycoavidus > Mycoavidus cysteinexigens_A. Next base: position 15,383 of record JASSUC010000016.1, on the reverse strand, counting down.
AACACGCATGCGCTGGGCAAATTGATTTATACCGAATATATTTTCGCCTTTGAAATCGCCGGCCTTTTGTTGTTAGTGGCAATGATTGCAGCGGTTGCGTTAACGCTACGCCATGGCAAAGACCGTAAGCGCACTGACTCGACAAAGCAAATTCGCGTGCGCCGCGAAGACCGGCTGCGGATTGTAAAAATGCCTTCAGAAGAAAATTCTGAGGGGGTTGCAAGCCACTCTGCGTCTGCTGAATCCGCGGATGGCAAAAGTCCGAGCTAACGCCAAAAGGAATAAAGATGACTCTGACCCTTGCCCATTATTTGGTTCTTGCTGCAATTTTATTTGCGATTAGCATCGTTGGCATTTTTTTAAATCGACGCAATCTGATTGTGATCTTGATGGCAATTGAATTAATGTTACTTGCCGTCAATACTAATTTTGTTGCTTTTTCACGCTACCTTGGCGATGCGCATGGCCAGGTTTTTGTCTTTTTTGTCCTGACTGTGGCAGCCGCTGAAGCTGCCATTGGGCTGGCGATTTTAGTCACCCTGTTTCGTACGTTTGACACGATTAATGTCGAAGATCTCGATCAGCTTAAAGGTTAATTAGGTTACTTCTAATGACAGCAACACTTGACTCTAATTTGCTGCTTGCAATTCCGCTAGCGCCGCTAGCGGGGGCTTTGCTCGCAGGGCTTTTTGGCAAAACCATCGGTCGCGTAGGCGCACACACAGTCACCATCGCCGGTGTCGCGCTGGCCTTTGTGCTCTCGGTACTGACCTTATATGCGGTGATCGGCGGCGCCAGTTATAACGCAACCGTATACGAATGGATGCGTTTGGGTACGCTCAAATTTGAAATTGGTTTCTTAATTGATTCGTTAAGCGCATTGATGATGTGTGTGGTCAGCTTTGTCTCGCTGATGGTGCACGTTTATACGATTGGCTACATGCGGGATGACCCGGGCTACCAGCGGTTTTTCTCATATATTTCGCTGTTTACCTTCGCCATGCTGATGCTCGTGATGAGCAATAATTTTCTACAGCTTTTTTTCGGTTGGGAGGCAGTTGGTGTTGTGTCGTATTTGCTGATTGGTTTTTGGTACACCAAGCCAACGGCAATTTATGCCAATATGAAAGCGTTTCTGGTCAATCGGGTCGGCGATTTTGGTTTTATTCTTGGGATTGGTTTGCTGTTTGCGTATGCGGGCTCGCTCAACTATAGCGATGTGTTTGCGCAACGCGAGGCGCTTGCCGCATTAACTTTCCCGGGTACCCAATGGGGTCTCTTAAGCGTCGCTTGCATTTGTCTTTTTATTGGCGCGATGGGCAAGTCTGCGCAATTTCCGCTGCATGTCTGGCTGCCTGATTCAATGGAAGGCCCAACGCCGATTTCGGCGTTGATTCACGCCGCCACCATGGTGACCGCGGGGATCTTTATGGTGGCGCGGATGTCGCCGGTGTTTGAATTGACCGACAGTGCGCTGTCGTTTGTGTTAATGATCGGCGCGATCACCACTTTGCTGATGGGGCTGCTTGGTCTGGTGCAAAACGATATCAAGCGGGTGGTCGCGTATTCGACGCTGTCACAACTGGGTTATATGACAGTTGCTTTGGGCGTGTCGGCGTATCCGGTGGCTATTTTTCATTTGATGACGCACGCATTTTTCAAAGCTTTGCTCTTTCTGGCGGCAGGCTCGGTGATTATCGGCATGCATCATGAGCAAGATATGCGCTATATGGGTGGCTTGCGTAAGGCCATGCCGATCACTTGGCTAACCTCGCTGATTGGCTCACTAGCATTAATTGGCACGCCGTTTTTCTCAGGTTTTTATTCAAAAGATTCAATTATTGAAGCGGTCAAATATTCAACTATTGCCGGTTCGAGTTTTGCCTATTTTGCCGTTGTGGCGAGTGTCTTTGTCACCGCCCTCTATTCGTTCCGGATGATTTTTCTGGTGTTTTACGGTAAACAGCGCTTTCAGCACAGTCCGGATCACAGCCATCACAGTCCGGATCATGGCCATAGTAGTCACGCGCATACGCCGCATGAATCGCCATGGGTGGTCACCGTGCCGTTGCTGCTACTCGCCATCCCCTCCGTTATCAGCGGCGCGTTGGCGATTGGCCCGCTGCTCTATGGTCAATTTTTCGAGCACGGGGTGGCATTTGAAAAAGTCATTTATATCGGCTCGAATCACTTGGCGCTGCAGTCGATGGCGGCTGAGTACCACGGCTGGACTGCAATGGCACTGCATGCGTTGACAACGTTACCGGTATGGCTGGCCTGCGCCGGGGTGGCGGTGGCATGGCTGGGTTATTTGCGGTATCCGGCTTTGCCGATAGCCATTAAAGCCCGTTTTAGCTGGCTTTATACGTTGTTTGAGAACAAATATTATCTGGACAAAATCAATCAAGTAGTCTTTGCGCGAGGCGCGCTCTTAATTGGCGCACGCTTTTCCCAAACCGGTGAGCGCAAAGTGATTGACGCTGCTGTGAATGGCAGTGCGCGCCTAGTCGGCTGGTTTGCAAGTGTGATGCGCTCTTTGCAATCCGGCTATATCTATCACTATGCATTCGCGATGATCGTTGGCATGCTAGCGCTGCTAACGCTGTTTGTCACGATTGGCGGTAAATAAGAAGCCAGAGACCCGTATCCAAATGCAACCTTTTCAATCTTTTCCGCTTCTCAGCCTAGCGATCGGCTTGCCGATTGCCTTTGGCGTTTTGGTCTTGGCCAGCAGTGCCTACCTTAAACCTGCGCTGGTGCGCTGGTTGGCATTGCTTGGGGCGGGCCTAAGCTTTATCGTTACCTTGCCCCTGATCACGCATTTCGATGCGCACACGGCAGCGCTGCAGTTTGTTGAGCGGGCCAATTGGATTGAGCGTTTTAATGTTTTGTACTACCTTGGCATTGACGGCATCTCACTGTGGTTTGTAGTGTTAACCGCCTTGATCACCGTGTTGGTGGTGATTGCCAGTTGGACTTCAGTGACGCGGCATAGTGCGCAATATCTGGCTGCCTTTTTGATTTTGTCTGGTTTAATGGTCGGGGTTTTTTGCGCCCAAGACGGCTTGCTGTTTTATGTATTTTTTGAAGCAACCTTGATTCCGATGTATCTCATCATCGGTGTTTGGGGCGGTCCAAACCGGGTCTATGCCGCGTTTAAATTTTTCCTCTATACGCTCTTTGGCTCGTTGCTGATGCTGGTTGCGCTGCTGTATTTATATGCACACTCGGGCAGCTTTGAGCTGGCTATTTGGCACCAGCTACCGCTGGCGATGCTGCCTCAGGTGTTGTTATTTGCTGCGTTTTTTATGGCCTTCGCCGTCAAGGTGCCAATGTGGCCGCTCCATACTTGGTTGCCTGATGCTCACGTTGAAGCGCCAACCGGCGGCTCGGTGGTGTTGGCGGCAGTGATGCTGAAGCTTGGTGCGTATGGTTTTCTGCGCTTCTCGTTGCCGATCGCGCCAGATGCGAGCCATCTGCTAGCGCCGATGATGATTACCTTGTCGCTTATCGCGGTGATTTATATCGGCTTAGTGGCGTTAGTGCAAACCGATATGAAAAAGCTTGTCGCGTACTCATCGATTGCGCATATGGGCTTTGTGACGTTGGGTTTTTTCATTTTTGATGCGCTCGGCATGGAAGGCGCGCTAGTGCAGATGATTTCGCATGGTTTTGTCTCCGGCGCGATGTTTTTATGCATTGGCATATTGTATGACCGTATGCATAGTCGCTTAATGGCGGATTACGGCGGGGTGGCGAATGTGATGCCAAAATTTGCCGCATTCTCGATGTTATTTTCAATGGCGAATTGCGGTTTGCCAGGCACCTCGGGTTTTGTCGGTGAGTGGATGGTGATCTTAGCTGCGGTTCGTTTCAATTTCTGGATTGGCTTGCTGGCTGCCTTCACTTTGATCTTGGGCGCAGCCTATACCTTGTGGATGTATAAACGAGTGCAGTTTGGCGCGGTGGCTAACCAACAGGTCGCGCAGCTAAAAGATCTCAGCCGGCGCGAGTTTTCAATGTTGTTTGTGCTGGCGGCGTTCGTCTTGGCGCTAGGGGTTTGGCCGAAGCCCTTAACCGAAGTGATGCATACCTCGGTCGCCAAGCTGCTGTCTCATGTTGCGCAGTCAAAACTTCCATCATAAGGCCACTGTATGCAAAATACCTATATGACCATGCTGTTGCCTGATGCCTTCTTATTGTTGGCAATAATACTTGCTTGGCTGAACGATCTTATCACGGGCGCGACGAATCCGGCCGGGCGTCTTGCGACGTATTTAGTAGCCGTTATTTCCTCACTGCTCGCGGCGCTCGGTTATTTATTACTGGCTACCCATGGCCAATCACACTATTTTTTCGACAATATGTATGTGATTGATCCATTCGCTAATCTGATGAAGGCCGCCGTCACTGCCGGATTTGCCATCGCACTGATTTATTCAAGAAAATACCTTGAGGAGCGTGGGCTTTTTCGGGGTGATTTTTATTTGCTAGCGATGTTTTCGTTGCTTGGACAGTTGGTGATGATTTCGGGTCATAACTTTCTGATTCTGTATCTCGGGCTTGAATTAATGTCATTGTCACTGTATGCATTGATTGCGCTGCGTCCAGACACAACCGCTCCATTGACGCCAGCCACGCAATCGGTGCCTAAATTAGCCACCGAAGCGGCGATGAAATACTATGTACTCGGGGCGCTGGCTTCTGGTTTTTTGCTCTATGGCATTTCGATGTTGTATGGCGCAACCAGCTCGCTTGATTTAGGCGAAGTGTTTCGGGCGATTGCCTCAGGTCGAATCAACTATACGGTATTGCTCTTCGGCGTGGTTTTTATTGTTGTGGGCATTGCTTTTAAATTGGGTGCAGTGCCATTTCATATGTGGGTACCTGATGTGTATCAGGGCGCACCGACGGCGATGACATTGTTAATTGGCGGTGGCCCAAAGGTGGCTGCTTTCGCCTGGGGACTGCGCTTTTTGGTGATTGGCCTCTTGCCATTGGCGATTGATTGGCAGCACATGCTGGTAATACTGGCCGCGCTTTCTTTAGTCATCGGTAATTTAGTGGGCATTGCGCAAAAAAATATCAAACGCATGCTAGCCTATTCAGCCATCTCAAATATGGGCTTTGTGCTGCTGGCTCTTTTGTCGGGTGTAGTGGGCGGCAAATTGGGTAATCTGGTTGGTGCGTATAGCTCGGCAACCTTTTATAGCATCATCTATTTATTGACTACGCTCGGCAGTTTTGGGGTGCTGATGTTGCTGGCGCGGCGTGATTTTGAGGTAGAGAGTATCGATGCATTTAAAGGGCTTAATCAACGCTCGCCGCTTTTTGCGTTGGTCATGCTGGTGATGATGTTCTCCCTTGCTGGTCTGCCGCCCACGGTAGGTTTTTATGCGAAATTTGCGGTGCTTGAAGCGGCGATGAATGCAGACCTGACTTGGCTGGTGGTGCTGGCCGTGCTCTCCTCGCTATTGGGTGCCTTTTATTATTTACGGATTGTTAAGCTGATGTATTTCGACGCACCGCTTGATCAAACGCCACTGGTGGCCTATACGGGGGTGCGCATCGTGCTGGTCGTCAATGGTTTTGCGTTATTAGCCTTGGGCCTGATGCCAGGGCCGTTAATGTCGCTTTGTATGCGTGTGCTCCAACAAACCTTGCTGCCCTACTGATGTCCGCAGCCGGCTGGTTTATCGTGGGATTGGCTGTGCTATTGGCTAATTTGCCGTTTCTGAATCAGCGGGTTTTGGGCTGCTTGCGCTTGCCCTGGGTACTTGCTGCCAAGCGCAAGCGCATCGGCTGGCGATTGCTTGAATTGCTGGTGTTTTATTTCGTTGTCGGCGCACTGAGCTTTTTGCTAGAAGCGCGGGCGGGGAATGTTTTTGCGCAGGGCTGGCCGTTTTACACCGTGACCTTTTGTTTTTTTCTGGTGCTGGCTTTTCCGGGGTTTGTGTTTTGCTACCTCATGAAGCGCTGAAAAAAATCGTACTTAAGAAATAGCTCTAGCAGTCGCCTCATGCAATATCTTGAGTTTTTGCCTCCCTGCCGATCGTGGCTGGAGCCGACAACTTGCATAAAACTTTCATGCGCGGCGTTGCTGCGTTAAAAGAATATGTACGGCAGCCATTTGAACAAGCTGCGGGATTTTTCCTGTTCGGCGCTTTGCAGCAATTTTTCTTCGATGGTAATAAGCGGACCTCTCGTTTCATGATGAATGGCATCTTAATGTCAAATGGTATTGATGCAATCAGTGTGCCTGCAGCTAAAGCCCAGGCATTTAATGAAAAGATGGTGCGCTTTTATTTGCGTCAAGATGCTACTGAGATGATGGCCTTCCTATGGGACTGTCATCCGCAGACTGAATTTTAAAGAATTTTTATCGATCCGATGATCATCATCCTATCCCCAGCTAAATCGCTTGATTACAAAACTCCAGCGCACCTTGAGTACGCTACGCTACCTGATTTTGTTCAGGCTTCCACTGAATTGGTTGAGGTGCTACGCACTTTATCCCCGGCCCAGATTGCAAGTTTAATGGGTATTTCAGATGAGCTCGCGCACTTAAATTTTCAGCGCTATACGGATTGGTCGCCGGCGTTTCCTGCGGCTCAATCGAAGCAAGCCGCATTGGCTTTTAATGGTGATGTTTATGTTGGGCTTAACGCAGCAACGCTCTCGACTGAGGCGCTGAGGTGGGCACAAGATCGTTTACGCATCTTATCTGGCTTATATGGCGTACTGCGGCCGCTGGATTTGATGCAGCCCTATCGACTTGAAATGGGTACTCGCTTGTCCAATCCACATGGCAAAGATTTATATGCTTTTTGGGGCGAAAGAATTACGCAAGCGCTGAATACCCAATTAGCCGATACAATCCACCATGCTTCCCCTATTGTGCTTAACCTTGCATCGACTGAATATTTCAAGTCGATTAAACCTAAACAGCTGAAAGCGAGCATAGTTACGCCAATCTTTGAAGACTGGAAGACTGGCCGTTATAAAATTATTAGCTTTTACGCCAAGCGAGCACGTGGTTTGATGGCGCGCTATGCGATTGTGAATCGTATTGATGAGGTGGCGCGTTTAAAGCATTTTGATGGCGAAGGGTATCTGTTTGAACCGCAAGCATCGGATGAATTCAATTGGGTATTTAGGCGGCGTGCTGCGGCGTAAAGTAAATTTTACCGTCGGTCACTCGGTCACTCGGTCACGATTAGCCCGATTTTATCTTAAGTTATTTGATTTAGCGCGCAGATGGTTTGACTTGCTTTTGAGGTGGGCGCTTTACGCGGCGGGGCGTCTGACGCTTAGCGGGTGCTGGCTTGGGTTCGTTATAATCAAAGGCCATCAACTGGTTGGCTGAGTAACCACAGCGAAATTGCAAAACATCTGGCTTAGACCGTTCTGGTTTACGGTAGCCAACACCGGATATGAGCACCATTGTATCCACCTTAACACGCTGTTTAGCGTTACCGAAGGCTTGATTCCAAGGCAAGATACCGGCTTGTCCAGTGTCTAACGCGCCATCAGGAAATTCAATCCGGGTGTAAAGTGGCAGCGTGGTTGCAACAAAGCGCGCATGGGCTGCGCAGTCTGCAACGAGAGGATCAGCCTGCTGCTCAGCGATAAATTGCTTGACCAAATCAAGCCGTCCGACATGCCAGTCAGCATGGCTTGGAAGCGGTAAGAGGAGCATCATGCAACTCACCAGTAGCACAACAATCTGCATAAGCTGGCGCATCGTATTGATGAATGGTAGAGGTAATAAAAAAACTTATATGTAAGTATGTGGTCGGGGCGACATGATTCGAACATGCGACCCTCTGATCCCAAATCAGATGCGCTACCAGGCTGCGCTACGCCCCGACGACAAGGCGAGATTCTATTAGATGTTGAGCGCTACGTCAAAAAAATCTGCGAAATAAATTTCGGTGGCCTGGATCATGCAGAGGATCTGGGGTTTGTTGCATCGAGCGTAGGATGCCGTTTGCGTCAAAATAAAAGTTGTAAAGTACGTACCACACGTCACTGTCCCTATAACGGTAACTCCATACTTCGCGTTGCATGCGAGGGAATTTAGCAATTTCTACGGGTTCGCCAAAATTGATTAAAACGTCGTGCCGAGTCCATAGGCCAATTTGGGCTTGCCCAAACTCTCGCCCAGTTAATACTTGCCGCACCCGAGAAATTTTGCCATCGGCGTTTATGTCGATAGCGGTGGTTGTTTCACCGAAAGGTTGAGAAGGCCACATCAATCGTTTGCCGCCATTGGGCAATTCATACGTTTCACGCGGCTGGCCTAATTTGGCAATGGCAGAGGCTTGATCCGAGCCAAATTGCACGTTTTGCCAGGGCGCAGCGCAGGCAGCAAGGATTGAGATGGCTGTGGCCGTCAGTGCGTGGCGTAGCCGTGGGCCTGAGAAAAAGGATAGAAAGATTAAATATATTTGCATGGCAATTAAAGGTTGAGAGTATAGGCATGACAATCAAAGGTTGATTGTATGTGCATGACAATCGGTTGCATATATTTGCATGACAAGCCCAAAACGAGAAGCGGCGAAACCAACTGTAGTATACTCACCCTTTGTATGTTAAAGAAAGTCCATACAGTTTTAAGTTGTTATGTTCGTCCACGGCACGGCCTTTCTTCCGTGACCGCTTGTTTTTATAAAGGAAAAGTATGTCCGTTTTTGGTGAAAAAAAATCTGGAATTATCACGCAATTTGCTCGCGGGGATAAAGATACGGGCTCGCCCGAAGTGCAGGTTGCTTTATTGACGGCGCGCATTAATGAGTTGACCGTCCATTTCAAAGCCCACAAAAAAGATCATCATAGCCGCCGTGGCTTGCTGCAAATGGTCAGCCGCCGCCGTAGCTTGCTTAATTATTTGCAAAAGAAATCTCTCGAGCGTTATCAAGCGCTGATCCAAGCATTGGGTCTACGTAAGTAAATGCCGTATTGAGATCACATGCCTGTATCAGCCATATGGCTGATGCAGGCATTTTGCTTTTTGCGGCACACAAAATAAGGAATAGTATGTTGAAGAAGATTGTCAAAGAATTTCAGTGGGGACAGCATACCGTCCGTCTTGAAACGGGCGAAATCGCTCGTCAAGCCAGTGGCGCGGTCCTAGTCGATATGGATGAAACGGTTATTCTGGCAACGGTGGTTGGCGCAAAAAGCGCAAAGCCAGGCCAGGATTTTTTCCCATTGACGGTGGATTACATTGAAAAAACGTATGCAGCGGGCAAGATTCCGGGCAGTTTTTTTCGCCGCGAGGGACGCCCCTCTGAAAGTGAAACGCTGATCTCTCGTCTGATTGATCGGCCTTTGCGTCCGCTTTTTCCCGAGAATTTTTATAACGAAGTGCAAGTCGTCGTGCACGTTTTATCAGTCAATCCAGAAGTGCCAACGGATATTCCAGCGCTGATTGGCGCGTCCGCTGCGTTAGCTGTTTCCGGGATTCCGTTTAATGGTCCGGTCGGTGCTGCGCGAGTCGCTTTTATTGATGGTCAATATGTGCTGAATCCGAGTCGCAGCCAACTCAAAACCTCTGCCCTTGAGCTGATCGTAGCCGGCACTGAGCGAGCCGTATTAATGGTTGAGTCGGAAGCGGATCAATTGTCAGAAGAGGTCATGTTAGGCGCTGTGGTGTTTGGCCAAGAGCAGATGCAAACGGCCATTGATGCGATCTATGATCTAGTGCGTGAAGGCGGACAACCTGAGTGGGATTGGCAGCCTGCGCCGAAAGATGAGGCCTTGTTTAACCGGATTAGCGCGCTAGCGCTGAATGATCTGCAAGCGGCTTATCAGATACGCGAGAAATCAATGCGTAGCGAGCGGGTGCGAGTGATCTATGAAGCGGTCAACAAACAGCTGGTAGAAGAGGCGCTCGCCGCGGGTGTGAAGGCGCTGGATGAAGTTGCGATTGGCAGTATGCTGTTTGATCTTGAAGCCAGTATCGTGCGCAGCCAAATCCTTGCGGGCGAGCCACGCATTGACGGGCGCGATACGCGCACGGTGCGCCCGATTTCGATCCGCACAGGCGTGTTGCCTCGTACCCATGGTTCTGCGCTGTTTACTCGCGGCGAAACACAGGCGTTGGTGGTGGCTACTTTGGGTACGAAGGGCGATGAACAAACCATCGATGCGATTGATGGCGAATACCGCGACCGCTTTATGCTGCATTACAATATGCCCCCTTTTGCCACTGGCGAAACAGGCCGAGTAGGTACTCCAAAACGGCGTGAAATTGGTCATGGCCGGCTTGCCAAACGTGCGCTTACTGCTTGTTTGCCCGATGCAAAAGACTTTGGCTACACCGTTCGCGTCGTTTCCGAAATTACCGAGTCAAATGGTTCGTCATCAATGGCCTCGGTGTGCGGCGGTAGCCTCGCTCTAATGGATGCGGGCGTGCCTCTTAAGGCTCATGTGGCGGGTATTGCGATGGGGCTGATCCTAGAAGATAACCGTTTTGCGGTACTCACCGATATCTTGGGTGATGAAGATCATCTCGGCGATATGGATTTCAAGGTGGCAGGTACGGAAACAGGCGTAACGGCCTTGCAAATGGATATCAAGATTGCGGGTATCACCAAAGAAATCATGCAAGTTGCATTAGCTCAAGCAAAAGAAGGGCGCTTGCATATCCTTGGCAAGATGCAAGAAGCAGTAACCGGCGCGCGCACAGAATTATCGTCATTTGCACCACGTATGGTGACGCTGAAGATCAATCCAGACAAGATCCGCGATGTGATCGGCAAAGGTGGCTCGGTGATCCGCGCACTCACTGAAGAAACAGGCACCACCATTGATATCTCTGAAGATGGGATGGTCACGATTGCGAGCACGAGCAGCGAAGGCATTGCTGAAGCTAAGCGCCGCATTGAAAATCTTACGGTGGATGTTACTGTTGGCCAAATCTATGAAGGCACGGTGCTTAAACTGCTTGATTTCGGTGCGATTGTGAATATTCTGCCAGGGCGTGATGGTCTGCTGCATATTTCGGAAATCGCTAACGAGCGGATTAAAGAGGTGAGCGATCGCTTGAAAGAAGGGCAAACGGTAGAGGTCAAAGTGATTCAGACCGATGAAAAAGGTCGGGTACGGTTGTCTGCTAAAGCTGTGATCAATGACAGAAACCCTGTCATGGAAGAAACGAGCCCAACCATGGAACCGATGGATCCAATCCGTTAGGCCCGGTTTTTTCTTGCTATGCGAGCAATCGCAATCACCACCTATGGTGCGCCAGAGGTCTTGCAACAGGTCGAGTGTGCTCGGCCTGTTTTGCAGCCGGGCGAAGTATTGATTCGGGTCAGCGCCGCCGGGGTGAATCGTCCAGATTTGCTGCAGCGTGCAGGCCACTATGCACCGCCGCCAGGCGCCTCTGAGCTGCCTGGCTTGGAGGTTGCAGGCGAGATTGTAGAAGGCGATTTGCAGCATGTAGATAACCGTTGGCAGCTCAAAAAAGGCGACCGTGTTTGCGCTTTGCTGCAAGGAGGCGGTTACGCCGAATTCGCGGCAGCACCGGTAGCGCAATGTTTGCCAGTGCCGGTTGGCTGGTCAGACCTTGAGGCGGCTTCATTACCCGAGACTTACTTCACCGTCTGGAGTAATCTGTTTGATCGTGCGCAACTAGGCGCGACTGAGCGTGGCCAAGATGAAACTCTATTGGTACAAGGTGGCTCAAGCGGCATTGGTGTAGCGGCGATTCAACTCGCGCATGCATTCGGTTACCGGGTTTTTGCCACGGCTGGTAGTGATGCCAAATGCCAAGCTTGCGAAAACCTTGGCGCACAACGGGCAATCAATTACAAAACCGAAGATTTTGTGGCGGTGACCTCGGCGCTAACGGCTGGACGAGGGGTTGATGTGATTCTCGATATGGTTGGAGGGGATTACATTGCACGCGAATTGAAAGCCTTGGCGCCAGATGGACGGCTTGCCTTGATTGCGTTTTTGGGGGGCGCTAAAGCGAGTATTAATCTGGCTGAGATGCTGACCAAGCGCTTGACCATAACGGGGTCGACGCTACGTTCACGTTCAACCCGTTGCAAAGCGCAGATCGCAGTGAAGCTGAAAGAGCGTGTATGGCCGTTGCTAGAAATGGGTAAAATTCGGCCTGTTATTGACCGAGTTTTCCCGCTGGCAGAGGCAGCCAGTGCACACGCTTGGATGGAGGAAGGGCACCATATTGGAAAAATTATGTTGGCATGGTAATCCTGCTTTATGACAAATTCAAAACTTAAGACTAAACTCATCGTTGGTAATTGGAAGATGCATGGCAGCTTAGCTGGCAATGCGCTTCTATTGAACGCACTGGCAGCAGGCGCCGCCGAACTTAACGCGTCGACTCGGGCTGCCGTATGCGTACCATTTCCCTATCTCGCGCAAGCACAAACCCTGTTGCAGCATAGCTGCGTGGCTTGGGGCGCACAGGATATCTCGCTTCATCTAGCCGGCGCTTATACGGGCGAAGTGGCGGGGCCAATGCTTGCCGAGTTTGGCGCCAGCTTCGTGATTGTTGGGCATTCGGAGCGGCGCTTATATCATCAAGAAAGCAACGAGCAAGTCGCGATTAAAGCAAAGCGCGTCCTCGAAGCTGGCTTGACGCCTATTATTTGCGTGGGTGAAACATTGGCTGAGCGTGAAGCCGGGCAAACGGAGCAGGTGATTGGCAAGCAGTTGCAGGTTGTGCTCACGACGCTAACGGTTGCCCAAGCCGAGCGGATTGTGCTTGCCTATGAGCCCGTCTGGGCGATTGGCACAGGCAAGAGTGCAAGTGTGCCAGAGGTCGGTTCGGTGCACCTATTTTTGCGCCGCGTATTGGCTGCGGTGGATGCTAAACTTGCGCATGCTTTAGTGCTGTACGGAGGGAGTATGAAGCCGGACAATGCGCGCGCACTATTGGCTGAGCCAGGCGTTGACGGTGGCCTAGTAGGAGGCGCAGCGTTACAAGCTGAAGATTTTCTTGCGATTTGCAAAGCGGCTGCAGCTTAAGCGCTCGCAACTATTTCTGAATACGTTTTACAGATTAAGGTGAATAAATGTTGGTATTAAAAAATTTGATTGTCGTCGCACAATTTTTATCTGCGTTGGGAATTATTGGCTTAGTGCTGTTGCAACGCGGTAAAGGCGCTGATATGGGCGCGGCATTTGGCAGTGGTTCATCCGGTAGTCTTTTTGGCGCCACTGGTGCGGCGAATTTTTTGTCTCGCACAACAGCGATATTGGCGGTGATTTTCTTTGTCTCTACGCTTAGCCTGACCTTTATTGGTTCGCAAAAACCTAAATCCTCAGCGGGCGTACTGGAAGGTGTCGTCACGTCTGTACCAGTTGGGACGCATTCGGGCAAAGCTTCTTTGCCGCCGGCAAGTACGCCAGCGCCAGGTCAAGATGTGCCAAAGTAAAATTAAGGCTAAGATAAAAAAACATAGGCTGATCCTTGACCGAGCAGGGCGAGCTAATTAATTATTTTCTATATAAAAATGCGTATTGCCCTGGCTCAAATCAACGTAACCGTTGGTGACTTTGTTGGTAATCTAGCGGCTATTGTGGCTGCTGCCCGTGATGCTTATCAATTAGGGGCTCGTTTAGTGGTGATGCCAGAGTTGGTTCTATCTGGCTATCCGCCTGAAGATTTGCTATTGCGGCCATCATTTTATGCCGCAAGCGCTACTGCCCTAACGCAACTTGCCGCTGAGTTAAGTGTCTTCAAAGGGCTGCATGTAGTCGTCGGTCACCCCCATCGTATCGATGCTCATGCAAATCGGCCACTTAAATCTAACGTACCGCCGAGCGATACCTTTAATGCGGCCTCAGTTTTGCTAGACGGCCATGTGCTTGGCACGTATCTCAAGCAAGTGCTCCCTAATACCGAGGTATTTGACGAAAGGCGCTATTTTGCGACCGACCCAAAGCCCTATGTCTTTGAACTGGATGGCGTACATTGCGCCATCCTGATTTGTGAAGATATTTGGTATCCGACAGCGGTGCAAGAGGCAAAAGCTGCAGGTGCACAGCTTTTGCTGGTACCCAATGGCTCACCTTATCACCTCGGTAAGGAGAACCTGCGTACAGACATAGTAGGTGCGCGCATCCGTGAAAGCGGGTTGCCAATCGTTTACGTGAATAATATCGGGGCGCAAGATGAGCTGGTGTTTGATGGGGGCTCTTTTGTGTGTAATGCGCAAGGGGAATGTGTCGCCCGCATGCCGCAATTTGAAGCCGGCATTGCATTGGTTGAGTTCGATGGAGCAACGCCACAACCTAGCAAAATTGCGCCTGAACTTTCTCTAGAAGCGCAAGTCTATGCAGCATTGGTCGTTGGCGTGCGTGATTATGTAGAAAAAAATCATTTCCCTGGCGTACTGATTGGCCTTTCAGGCGGGGTTGATTCGGCGCTGGTATTGGCCGTTGCATGCGATGCGCTTGGGCCAGAGCGTGTTCGCGCAGTTATGATGCCATCATGCTATACCGCTGAGATCTCAATTGCCGATGCACGCCAAATGGCGAGCCGTCTCAATGTTCGCTATGACGAAATCGAGATCACCTCAGTATTCGATACGTTCCGTTTATCACTGGCTAAAGTTTTCGATGGGCTGGCCGAAGATACGACAGAAGAAAATATCCAGGCCCGCATCCGCGGTACTTTATTGATGGCGTTGTCGAATAAATCAGGCTCGATTGTGCTCACAACGGGCAACAAGAGCGAAATGGCAGTCGGGTACTGCACTTTATATGGCGATATGGCAGGTGGCTTTGCGGTGATTAAAGATATCGCCAAGACTTTAGTCTACCGGCTATGCCGCTACCGGAACACGAGCGATGCTTTTGTGCTTAAGCGCATTATTCCTGAGCGTATCCTCACGCGTGCGCCTTCTGCTGAGCTACGCGCGAATCAAACTGATCAAGACAGCTTACCGCCTTACGAAGTTCTAGATGCCATTATGCAGCAATATATGGAAGAGGGCCGTTCGGGCGCTGACATTGTGGCAGCTGGGTTTAAGCCAGAAGATGTCGCGCGCATCACGCGGCTTATCAAGCTAAGCGAGTACAAACGGCGTCAAGCACCGATTGGTCTGCGCATTACTTCACGTGCCTTCGGGCGTGACTGGCGCTATCCGATTACCTCGCGCTTTAACGAAGTATTGTGAATGTCTTTCAAAAAACTTCGTCAAGCGTTTGAGCAGTGAGAATACGTTTGCCCCATTGGCATAAAGTATTCACATTCGCTTTATTGAGGCGCTGTTGATAGGGTTCGGCTAAAGTACCAAACTTACTTTCTAGCTGAGTCTTCAATAAAGTAGATTGGCCCTGCTGTAGGCCTTGCTGAAGACCTTCTTCAAGACCCTGTTCCCTGCCGATACGCTCTACGCTCG
>JASSUC010000015.1:0-49329 GCA_031963245.1 Mycoavidus cysteinexigens | reverse complement strand
GCTGCCTCTGCTTGAGCAGTTGGCCGACGTTCGCCCCGGGTTATTGAGAAGATACAATTTAGGTTTATAAGTCTTTGTAATATAAGGGAATTTTTGGTCGGGGCGAGAGGATTCGAACCTCCGACCCCTTGCACCCCATGCAAGTACGCTACCAAGCTGCGCTACGCCCCGAACAAGCGAGAAATTATAGCAGAGCAAAAATGCGCGTTGGCACTTCTTAGATAGAATGGGGCCGTTTTAGCCAATTATTTTTGCAAGATTTTGATCACACGCTCAATATCATCACGCAACCGGCTGACGTCAAGCGAGGGTACATCGATCTGGGGCAGAGGTTCCGCGCTCGTTACGCTGCTGGTATGAGCCAGTGCCTGATATGAATCTAAACGGTTGCGCGCGCCATTAATGGTGAAACCTTGTTCATAGAGAAGCTCTCGAATGCGGCGGATCAACAGGACTTCATGGTGCTGATAATAACGACGGTTGCCGCGCCGTTTGACTGGACTGAGCTGAGTGAATTCTTGTTCCCAATAACGCAATACATGAGGCTTTACAGCACAAAGCTCGCTCACTTCACCAATCGTAAAGTAGCGTTTTGCAGGAATTGGCAGTAAGGTAGTTTTTTGCAGCATCACTGAGTTCACCTCAACTCACCCTCAAAGCGGCGCATAAGCTGATGCTTGCACGGCCGGCATATTGTCTTCGACCAGTTCCTTGAGTTTCTGGCTGGCATGGAAAGTCACTACCCTGCGTGCAGCAATCGGGATCGTTTCCCCGGTTCTGAGATTGCGCCCAGGCCGCTGCGATTTATCACGTAATTGGAAATTGCCAAAACCGGATAGTTTGACGCTTTCTCCTCTTTCAAGCGCGTCGCCAATCAACTCGAAAAAAGCGTCCACCATTTCTTTGGCTTCACGCTTATTTAAACCCACTTGATCGAATAGAAATTCAGCGAGCTCGGCTTTGGTTAAGGTTGGCGCTTCATCTGCTGTGCCAACAACCATCGGCACCCTGCTCTCAGCGCGTGGAGCCGAGTGCTGAGATGCATCCTGGAGTGGATTTGCTGGCTCTAACGCCGTGTGCTGCTCCAATACCTGTGCGCTCAATACCGTTGGGTTCATATTCTCAAAGCTGTTAGCCGCGCAAACGCGCATCATATACTCGAACCAGGCGGTCAACCAAAGTTTTAATGGCTAGATCAATCGTTGCATCTTGCAAAGTTCCTGCAGTATCTTGCAAGGTTATCCGAAACGCAAGGCTTCTTTGCTGAGAAGGCTGAACGCCAGGTTCTGCTTTAGGACGAAACTCATCAAACACGGTAATTTGCTGCACGTGTTTACAGGCTTCATCAGCGCGGGCTTTTTGCATTTCATCAAGCAATTCCTGCGCCGTAATTTTATCGCTAACGAGCACTGCAATATCACGCCGCACAGGCGGAAATTTTGAAATCTCAACCACGGTTGGCAAAGTACGCTCACGCAAGGCGTTGATATCGACCTCAAACAGAACAGGCGCATGCGGTAAATCATATTTTTGTAACCAGCGCGGATGCAATTCACCGATCCAGCCGACCTGTTTACCGGCCAACTCAATGCGCGCGCTGCGCCCTGGATGCAATGCTGGATGCTCGGCAGGCGCCAAGCGTAGCGTTGCCGGAGCAAACAGAGCGACTAAGTCGCTTTTAAGATCAAAAAAGTCAACCAAGCGCGAGGCAGCGCCCCATTGTTCTGGCCAAACAGGCCCATACGCCAACGCCCCCACACACTGCGGCTGGGTTAATCCAGCCACGGTTAAATCACCTGCTGGCACCGCTGGGTCCAGAGAGAATACCCGCCCTATTTCAAACAGACGAATATGCCCAGCCTTACGCTTTAGGTTGTAACTCAGCACATTCACTAAGCTGCCAATCAGCGTGCTACGCATCACCGATAGTTGACTGGCAATCGGGTTTAACACCCGCACCGGCGACGCATTGCTGGCAAAATCTTGCTCCCAGGCTTCGTCCACAAAACTAAAATTGATGGTCTCGGTGTAGCCAAGCGCCGCGAGTTGATGCCGAATTGGATGCACTGAGCGCTGCGTTTCACTCGCCTCGCGCATGATATTGAGGGCCACTGGCAAGCGTACAGGAATATTCTCAAAACCATAAATCCGCGCCACCTCCTCAACCAGATCTGCCTCAATCTCAAGGTCAAAACGATAGGATGGGGGCCTCACGGTAAATTGATCACCTTTATGTTCAAAAGGTAAATCAAGGCGCGTAAAAATGTCCGCAACTTCACTTGGACTAATCGCCACGCCAATAATGCGGCTCGCCTGTGCCGCATGTAATGTGACTGGCTCACGTTTTGGTAAGGCAATTATTTGATCATCAATCGGCCCAGCTTCGCCGCCACAAATATCGACAATCAGGCGAGTCATATAGTCGAGGTGAGCGACCGTAGCCGCATAATCGACACCACGCTCAAAACGGTGTGCCGCTTCAGTCGTGAAATTATAGCGACGCGCCCGCCCGCGGATGCTATCTGGCCACCAAAACGCAGCTTCTAGGTAGAGACTGCAAGTATCAAGTGAAACCGCTGCATGATCGCCCCCCATCACGCCAGCTAAGCTTTGCACGGCCCGCTGATCGGCAATCACCCCGACCGTCTCATCCAGCTCAACGGTATTGCCGTTCAGCAGCTTAAGGGATTCGCCGGGTTGCGCCCAACGCACGTCAATTGGACCTTGAAGTTTATCGAGATCGAAGATGTGCGTTGGCTGGCCCAACTCAAGCATCACATAATTAGAAATATCGATTAATGCTGAAATACTTCGCTGACCGGAGCGTTCAAGACGCTCGATCATCCATTTTGGGGTGTGTGCCCGGGCGTTCACATGGCGCATCACCCGCCCTGAAAAACGCCCGCAAAGATCCGCGGCAGACACTTTGACTGGCAGAATTTCAGCCAAACTGGCTTGAATCGGTGTAAAGGCCGGCCGGCTCAAAGGTGTGCCAGTAATCGCCGAAACTTCCCGCGCAATGCCCAAAATCGACAGACAATCTGCCCGGTTTGGCGTTAACTTAATGTCAAAAACCATCTCATCAAGATTCAACGCCTGCCGAATATCTTGCCCAACGGGTGTATCTGCCGGCAAAATCAGCAGACCGACGGCATCATCTGAAATTTTAAGTTCACGCGCTGAGCACAGCATGCCCTGGCTTTCGACGCCACGCAACTTGCTGTGCTTAATCCGAAAAGGCGCGCCATCAGCGTTAGCCGCTGGCAATTCTGCCCCCACTAACGCGCACGGCACTTTACAATCCACCGCAACATTGGGCGCACCACAAACAATCTTCAGTAATTCGCCCGTACCCACATCAACTTGGCACACATTCAGCCGATCCGCGTCAGGGTGTTTAGTGACTTCTCGTATCTGACCAACCACCACCTTTGAAGTCGGTGGTGCAACAGCACGCAGCGCCTCAATTTCAAGCCCTGCCATAGTAAGCGCATGGGCCAATAACTCAGCCGACAAAGGTGGGTCAACAAAGTCCCTTAACCAGGAATGCGGGAATTGCATGAAAAACTCAGCTTAAAAGTGGGAATAAATAGGTAGAAAGTTACACAAACTGCTGCAAAAAGCGCAAATCACCTTCAAAAAAGAGCCGCAAATCTTGTACACCATAGCGTAACATCGTCAGTCGCTCCAAGCCACTGCCAAAGGCAAAGCCGGTGTAACGCTCTGGCGCTAGCCCCATATTACGGATCACATTTGGATGGACTTGGCCTGCGCCCGAAATCTCCAGCCATTTGCCGGCATTTTTACCGTGCTCAAACATCATATCGATTTCGGCAGAAGGTTCGGTAAATGGAAAGTAAGAGGGGCGAAAACGCACACGTAAATCATCGCGCTCAAAAAAGCGCCGCAGAAATTCCGTATAAACCCCTTTCAGGTCAGCGAAGCTAATGTTCTCATCAATCCAAAGCCCTTCAACCTGATTAAACATCGGCGCGTGAGTTGCGTCGCTATCGACACGATAGGTCCGCCCAGCCGCAATCACCCTGATTGGCGGGCGATTCATTTGCGCATAGCGCACTTGCATCGGGCTGGTGTGCGTGCGCAATAGCAAGAGCTCGCCATTGGCATCGCGCGCATCGATATAAAACGTATCATGCATTGAACGTGCCGGATGGTTAAGCGGGCTATTGAGTGCGGTGAAATTGTACCAATCCGTTTCAATTTCAGGGCCGTCGGCTAGATCAAAGCCAATTGAGCGAAAGATCTGTTCAACCCGCTCCCAAGTATTCATCACCGGATGCAGGCTGCCCTGACTGGCGCCTCTTGCCGGCAAAGTCACATCAATCGCTTCCGCCGCCAGGCGCTGCTGCATCAGTTCATCCGCTAATTGCTCGCGGCGCGTGCGCAGCATCTCTTCGACTTGCTGCTTAGCCAGATTAATCCGCGCCCCCTCAAGCTTGCGAGTATCCGCATCAAGCTTGCCAAGGGCTTTTAAAAGTTCAGTCAACTGCCCCGCTTTCCCTAGAAAACGGGCTTTCTCGTTTTCTAGGGAAACCGCATCTGCCGCCTGTGCGAAAGCATGGCGAGCATCGGCAACAATCTGCTCCAAATTCATCGGTTTTCCAAAATATAACTTTAATGCAAGCG
Organism: Mycoavidus cysteinexigens; assembly: GCA_031963245.1. Taxonomy (GTDB): domain Bacteria; phylum Pseudomonadota; class Gammaproteobacteria; order Burkholderiales; family Burkholderiaceae; genus Mycoavidus; species Mycoavidus cysteinexigens_A. Next base: position 44,682 of record JASSUC010000015.1, on the reverse strand, counting down.
CCACAATGAAAATGGGGTTCAGTGAGAACCCCATTCTTAACGCGATAGAGAGTGCCCCAACACGGAGGGTGCGAGGCCTCTCAAACTAGGGTAACAAACTAGTTTACAACCACTGTTCTAACCTGCTCAACAATCGCTGCAAACGCGGCTTTGTCCATCACCGCCATATCGGCTAAAACTTTACGATCCAACTCGATCGCGGCTTTTTTAAGGCCATTGACGAACACGCTATAGGTCATATCATGTTCGCGCACGGCGGCATTGATCCGAGTAATCCACAAAGCACGAAAAACGCGCTTTTTATTACGACGGTCACGATAGGCATACTGCCCAGCTTTCATGACAGCCTGTTTGGCTACTCGATAGACATTTTTACGACGACCACGATAGCCTTTAGCGGCATCGATGACTTTCTTATGACGGGCCCGCGCGGTGACCCCACGTTTAACTCTAGGCATGATTTTCTCCTATGTATGTGAGTGTGAGATCAAGCGTATGGAAGCATTGCACGTACAGAACTGACATCAGCTGCATGTACTTCAGTCGTGCCACGCAGATGACGTTTACTTTTCGTCGACTGTTTGGTGAGAATATGGCGCTTAAAGGCTTGGCCCCGTTTAACGGTGCCTCCCGGACGCACCACAAAGCGCTTAGCAGCGCTTTTCTTGGTTTTCATTTTAGGCATTAAAACTCCTGTTTTTTGAACGTGAAACATAGGTGTACGGCTTATGTGCGCCGTCCTTGTATGACCTTTGTTCACTTATACCGGCAATCAACCCGCCGAACCTTTCGGCCACTACGCAAAGCCTCTGCGTAGTGGCCGAAATTTTGTACTACCCAAACTTTGTACTAGCTAGCCGTTAAGCTAGGCCAGTTACTTTTTCTTCTTAGGCGACAACACCATCACAATCTGGCGCCCTTCCATCTTCGGCATTTGCTCGACCTGTCCATGTTCTTCAAGGTCTCCACGCAAACGCTCAAGCATCCGCATACCAATTTCTTGGTGAGCCATTTCACGGCCCCGAAAACGCAAAGTGATTTTGGTTTTATCGCCTTCTTCAAGAAAACGCACCAAATTACGCAACTTAACGTTGTAATCACCTTCATCCGTTCCCGGACGGAATTTGACTTCTTTAAGCTGGATAACCTTTTGTTTCAGCTTTGCCTCGTGCGCTTTTTTGGCTTCTTGGTACTTAAATTTACCATAATCCATTAAGCGGCAAACTGGCGGCGCCGCTTGCGGCGCAATTTCGACTAGATCGATCTCGGCTTGTTCTGCTAAACGCAAAGCTTCGGCCAGCTTCACAATGCCAATGGCCTCGCCATCCACACCCATCAAACGCACTTCAGGCGCTGTAATTCCGCTATTTAGGCGGTGTGAAGATTTATCTGTAGCGATGTTATTTCCTTTTTCAATTAAAAAAACTAGCTATGTCTAGCGCGTTCACCTCAACCAAGCGCTTTGCATAGCCATCCTATTTTATAAAGCAGGCTTTTTAAACCGTATTATTTAAAGCTCGACACCTCATGGCGTAAACTTTCAAGAAAGTCGCCAATGGGTATCACACCTTGGTCTACGCCTCCACGTGCGCGTACTGCGACCGTTTGAGCATCACGTTCCCGGTCACCTACAACCAACAAATAAGGGATCTTCCGTAACGTATGTTCGCGTATTTTATAGCTAATTTTTTCATTGCGCAAATCGGCCTCAACTCTAAAGCCTTGTTTTTGCAATGTTTCAGCGACCTCGCCCGCATACGCTGCTTGACTTTGGGCGATATTCAGCACCATCACCTGGACTGGCGCCAACCATGCCGGCAATGCGCCAGCGTAATGTTCGATTAAAATCCCAATAAAGCGCTCCAGTGAGCCCAATACCGCCCGATGCAGCATGACTGGCCGGCGGCGGCTATTATCTTCTGCCACATATTCAGCATCCAGTCTTTCCGGCAATACAAAATCCAGTTGCAATGTGCCGCATTGCCATGAGCGGCCTAGCGCATCTTTAATATGGTATTCAATCTTCGGCCCATAGAAAGCGCCTTCGCCCGGCAGTTCTTGCCAGCTTAAGCCGCACGCCGATAAAGCCTGGCGCAAGCCTTCCTCCGCACGCTGCCAAACTTCATCAGACCCGGCGCGCTGCTCAGGACGCAGCGATAATTTAACCTCAATGTCCGTAAAACCAAAATTTTTATAAATATCCATCGCCAATGTATGAAAGGCGATGGATTCAGCAATTACTTGCTCTTCGGTACAAAAAATATGCGCATCGTCTTGCACAAACCCCCGCACGCGCATTAACCCATGCAACGCACCTGAGGGTTCATTGCGATGACATGAGCCAAATTCCGCCAAGCGTAATGGCAAATCTCGGTACGAGTGGAGTGTGTGATTGAAGACTTGGACATGCCCTGGGCAATTCATCGGTTTGATTGCATAATCACGTTTTTCCGATTCAGTCGTGAACATGCCGTCGCGATAGTTCTGCCAATGGCCTGAACGCTCCCATAGCGCCCGATCAATCACCTGCGGCGTACGGATTTCGCGATAGCCGGCAACGGTAAGTCGGGCTCGCATATATTGTTCAACCTGCTGCCAGATTGACCAGCCCTGCGGGTGCCAAAACACCATACCCGGCGCATTGTCTTGCAAATGAAACAGGTCAAGCTGCTTACCGAGTTTACGATGATCGCGCTTCTCGGCTTCTTCTAGCCGATATAAATAAGCGTCTAATTCCTCTTGACTCGCCCAAGCAGTGCCATAAATACGTTGTAATTGCTGATTACGCGCATCGCCCCGCCAATATGCCCCCGCCACCTTCAGTAATTTGAAAGCCTTCAATTTACCTGTATTAGGAACATGCGGGCCGCGGCATAAGTCGGTAAAACCACCATGCGAATACAGGGAAATGGAGTCGCCCGGCGGAATCGATTCGATAATTTCAGCTTTGTAATGTTCACCGATATCATTGAAATAGCAGATCGCCTGCTCGCGCGGCATGACCTGGCGCGACACGACTTCATTGCGCTTAACCAACTCGCGCATGCGCTTTTCAATTGTCTCAAGATCCTCTAATGTAAATGGGCGGCTATAAGCAAAATCATAATAAAAGCCATTTTCGATCACCGGTCCAATTGTCACCTGAGCTTCTGGAAATAAATCTTTGACCGCATAAGCGAGCAGATGCGCGGTTGAATGGCGGATGATCTCTAGGCCATCTGCATTTTGGCTAGTAATAATGGCTAACGAGGCATCACGCTCGATGATTGCTGAAGTATCGACTAGCTGCCCATCAAGGCGCGCGCCAAGCGCGGCCTTAGCAAGCCCAGGACTAATTGCCGCCGCAACTTCAGCCACCGAGACTGGGCGCTCGAACTCTCGCACTGAGCCGTCAAGTAAATGTACCGAAATCATCAAACGCTCCTAGCCGCGATTCAGAAGCTAGCTGCCTCTGGCGTAACCATACAAAAAAGAAGAACAAAAAAATGCGGCCTCAACAACATCTGGTTAAGGCCGCATTAATATCAATTAAATGAAAACATTCGTTGGTAGGCTCGATTGGACTCGAACCAACGACCCCCACCATGTCAAGGTGGTGCTCTAACCAGCTGAGCTACGAGCCTAAAGAAGCAAGCATTTTAAAGGCTTTTTGCATAAAAGCCAAGGCCTTGGCTTGCTATTCGAATAATTCAGCGTGCATTCCGCTACCTCCGGGCTCAATTTGATAGATTTTGCCAGCAGTATCGCCAAACAACCGCATGACCATCAAGATATTGGCATCACTGATTAATAGCCGCACGAGCCAACTCGCAGCGGAGTATCTCCCGCAATACCAGACTGACCACCCGTGTGATCACGGTCGTGAAGATCCTCCCTATCTCACGCTAGTGCAGATCTTCTTTGGAGCAGAAAGGATGCATTGTTTTTAAAACGTGTATTATTTTTTGCCGGCGGGACTTTTGCCGGTGGGACGGGGCTTAGCAGTGACATTCGGCTTGGCGGGAACAGGCGGCTCTACGGCCGTGCCAATCATCAGTCCTTCTTGCTGAAGTTTAGCCACTGACCGCTGGCCTAAGCCCTTCACGCGTGCGACTAAATCAGCCGCATCCTTATACGCACCATGTTGCTCACGCTCTTTAACAATGGTCTCCGCTTTGACGGAATTAAGCCCTTTTATACTTTGCAGAGTTGCGGCATTAGCAGAGTTGACATCAACTCCTGCATACGCGGGATGAATCGCGAGAGTAGAGGTCAGCGCCAATACAGATACAATAAATAGCAGATTTTTGAGCATTTTAGCTCTCCTTTAAGGGATGTTAACGCGATACCTTTGCTTATTTGCATCGCTTAAGGAGAACCAGTGTAGGTGATCTGCGCGGCTAATTATAGCTGGCCAATTAGCCAATTTACATAACGTGCTACACCTTGCTCGACATTCAAAAATGGCGCGTTGTAGCCCGCTTTGCGCAACTGCGTTAAATCAGCTTGGGTCAAGCATTGATATTTGCCGCGCAGCGCATCTGGAAAAGGAATATATTCAATCAGGCCCTGCGCCACTAGTGCGGCAAGCGGTAAGGCGGCTTCACCGCCCAGCGTGCGCAAGGTATTGACTACGCTCACCGCAATATCATTAAAGGGTTGTGCCTGGCCACTGCCCAAATTAAAAATACCCGACTGCTGAGGATGATCAAAAAAATGCAAATTGACCTTGACCACATCTTCAACCGAGACAAAATCACGCTGCTGTTGGCCGGCTGCATAGCCATTATATTCGCCAAATAATTTCACCCGGCCCTGCGTCCGAAACTCATTAAAATTGTGCAACGCGACCGAAGCCATACGCCCTTTATGAGCTTCGTTTGGCCCATACACATTAAAATAACGAAAACCAACAATCTGAGTGCGCGCTGCGGGCAATTTGCGGCGCACAAATTGATCGAATAAGAATTTCGAATAGCCATAAACATTCAGCGGACGCTCGCAAGCACGCGTTTCAATAAAGGCACTGGACCCGCCATAGACCGCGGCGGATGAGGCGTATAAGAAAGGAATCTGCTGCGCAGCACATATTTCTAGCAAGGAGCGGCTATACGCAAAGTTGTTCTCCATCATATAGCGGCCATCAGCCGCCATCGTATCCGAGCAGGCGCCTTGATGAAAGACCGCGCGGATTTTGCCAAAGGCACCGCGCGCAAAGCGTTCGATAAATTCAGCTTTATCGAGATAATCGGAGATTTCGCACTCGACTAAATTTTTGAATTTTTCAGCGCGCGTCAGATTGTCAACCGCAATGATGTTATGTTCGCCGCGTGCGTTTAACGCTTTTACCAGGTTACTACCAATAAAACCGGCTGCGCCAGTCACAATCAGAGTCATCAATATATTCCGTAGATTAGTTTAAGCTCATCGTAGTGACGGTATCTGTTTATCTACGTGGCATCAAACTTGATTGGTTTTTTTATGAAAAAAGTTCATCGTATTTTACCGCCGCGGTACCGAGCTTGCCAACGACAATACCCGCCGCTCGATTCGCATGCATGACCGCTTCAACCAGCGGCACACCCGCGGCCAGCAGCGCCGCCAAGGTAGCAATCACGGTATCCCCCGCGCCGGCTACATCATAGACTTCACGTGCTACCGTATTAATATGCAGTGCGCTGTCAGCATAATAAAGCGTCATTCCTTCTTCTGAGCGCGTGAGCAATAAAGCGTCAATATCAAGCGCTAGGCGCAACTGCCCAACGCGTTGTTTAAGGTCGTCTTCCGACTGCCAACTGCCCGTCACCGCGCACAATTCGGTGCGATTTGGCGTGATCAAGCTGGCCCCGCGATAAGGCGTCCAATCGTCGCCTTTGGGATCCACCAATACCGGCTTGCCAGCAGCACGCGCGGCGGCAATCATCTCTGCCACGTGGGCCGTTAAGTACCCTTTGCCATAATCAGAGAGTAAGACTACATCTTGCGTAGCAAGCAATGATTTAAAGCCCGTCAACCCAGCAGCTGGCACTTCATGGGTTAATTTTTTTTCAAAATCAACGCGTAATAATTGCTGCTGGCGCGACACAATGCGTAGTTTCACTGTAGTCAGTCGTGCGTCATCCTGCTCAAGGTAAGCACCGACACCACTTTCAGCCACTAACTTAAGCAACTGGCGGCCCGCTTCATCACCACCAATCACGCCCATCAGGTTGGCTTGTGCGCCAAGCGCCGCAATATTGCGCGCAACGTTGGCCGCCCCACCCAAGCGTTCTTCACAATGCTGTACATGAACGACCGGCACCGGCGCTTCAGGCGAGATGCGGGTTGTATCGCCAAACCAGTAACGGTCGAGCATCACATCCCCCACCACTAACACCCGTGCTGGGACTAGTTGCTCTCGTAATACCGGCACGCGCGGGTCAGTTTGCACAGGCAAGGCCTTATCGACAGCCACAGTATAGATCCCCTTGAGCGGCACAGGTAGCAGATAAGTTAAAGTGGCTCATCAGTACGCCCGATTGCATGATATTCAATTTCTAGTGCATTCATCGCAGCAGGCTCATACAAATTACGGCCATCAAAAATCAACGGCGTTTTCAGTTGCGCGCGTAACAGCTGGAAATCAGGGCTCTTGAATGCATTCCATTCTGTCACCACCACTAACGCATCCGCGCCCTCGACAGCTTGCATGGGTTCAGCCGCAAATGACAAACGTGCAGATGCGGTCGGCTCAGCTTGCAAATCAAGCGCAAAAACGCGCCTGGCTTCATCCATTGCAATCGGATCGTAAACCGTCACCTTAGCGCCACGCGCCAATAAGGCAGCAATCAAGACTCGACTTGGCGCTTCACGCATATCATCGGTGTCTGGCTTGAACGCAAGCCCCCAAACGGCAAACCGAAAAGCGGATAAATCTGCGCCCAAGCGGGCAACAATTTTCTGCTCTAACACCTGCTTTTGCGCATCATTGACTGCTTCAACTGCAGACAGGATACGTAAAGGCTGATCATGTTCGCTAGCGGTACGCATCAAAGCTTGTACATCTTTTGGAAAACAAGAACCGCCATAGCCGCAGCCCGCATACAGAAAATGCTTGCCAATGCGTGGGTCTGCACCGATACCGGCGCGCACCGCATCAATATCAACACCAATGCACTCAGCCAAATTAGCCAGTTCGTTCATAAAAGAAATACGGGTTGCCAACATTGCATTGGCCGCATATTTGGTCATTTCGGCCGAGCGCACGTCCATTTGCAGCAAGCGTTCATGATCGCGGTTAAAGGGCGCGTATAAGCTTTTCATCATGCCAGCTGCGCGCACACCATTTTGATCTTTGTCGCAACCGAATACAATCCGGTCCGGCCGCATAAAATCATCAAGTGCCGCCCCTTCTTTCAAGAATTCAGGATTGGACACGACTGAAAACGGATGCGCTACCGCGCGCTCTGCTAGCTCAGCGGCAATAGCGTGCTGGACACGCTGCGCAGTGCCAACCGGCACTGTCGATTTGTTGACAATAACTTTAAAGCCATTCATGTGCTGGCCAATATTGCGAGCGGCGGCGAGCACATATTGCAGATCAGCCGAACCGTCTTCGTCTGGCGGCGTACCCACGGCAATAAATAAGATATCGCCGTGCGCCGCTCCCGCTGCAAGATCCGTCGAAAAATGAATCCGCCCAGCGGCCCGATTGCGCTCTAGCATTTCTTGTAACCCTGGCTCGTAAATAGGAACACCACCATTGTTCAGCAGGTCAATCTTATGCGCCGCGACATCAATGCAGAATACAGAGTTACCCGTCTCCGCCAAACACGCTCCGGTGACAAGGCCAACATAGCCCGTGCCGATAATAGTAATTTTCATGCGTTTTTATTTAATTTGATAAATTTCAATAGAGTGAATATAGTTGGCTGCAGGCTTAAATCCTAACCTAGCTATGTGCCATAGATTCTGTACGGCATGACGCGTAGGTTTCCCAACCGCGGCAGCCTGGGCATTGCCAATAAAAAAACCGGGCGCGAAAGCCACAATCCCGGCAGATATAACGCGGCAAATTTTTTGTGCGCTGAATTAATAGCCTGCGCATTAACTCAAGCTCGCTGCGACGCTCCGTTTCCGCGCTGGCAAGTTGCGCCTCAAGCAATCTAATCATGCCCATTAGGTTTGGCGCTTTTTGCATTTGCGCACACGCCAGTGCATGGGCGGCCTCAACCCCTTGATGCGCAGCAATATACGGGTAAGCAATATCCAATAAATCATGAGATGCATGACGCTCAAGATAGTCAATCAATAAGCGGCTGCCTTGTTCCGCTAGGCCCAGTTTCTCATGGGCACTCATCAGCTTTTCAGCGACCAGGGGTAAATATGTCGCGTTCTCTTTCTCAATCTGCATCCAGACGTCAATCGCCGCGGTTAGGTTGCCCAATGCGAGTTCAACTTGACCCTGTAAAATCATGGCGCGCGCATTGGCCGGATGAGCCGCCAGCGAGCGCTCAAGTTCACTACGCGCCTGCTCGAGCTGTTTACGCTGCAATGCCTCTTCAGCCAACTCACAATAAAACTGTGCGATCTGCTGGTGGCAAGACTGCACGCCCAGCGCTTCGAGTCGCTCGGCAATCGCAATCGCCCGCTGCCAATCTTTTTGAATACTATAAATCGTTAACAAGCTACGCTGCGCTTCGCTGGCATATGTTCCTGCCGCCAACTGCTCGAATGCAGTTTCGGCACGATCGAAAAGACCCGCCTTCAAAAAGTCTTGGCCCAATTCATACAGCGCATGATCTCTTTCCACTACTGGCAAATCAGTGCGATTGAGTAAGTTTTGATGGACGCGGATGGCACGCTCGGTTTCACCCCGGCGGCGAAATAAATTGCCTAGCGCGAAATGGAGTTCGGTAGTTTCTGGATCGAGTTTAGCAACCTCAATAAAAGCATCAATTGCTTTATCGTGTTGCTCACTTAGCAGAAAATTAAGGCCACGAAAATAAGAGCGCGGCAGGTTTGTGCCTTCTGCCAGCAAATGTTTGAGATCAAAACGCGCCGCCATCCAACCCAAACCGAAAATCAATGGAATAACCAGCAGCCACCAGAAATCAAGATCCATGCGTCAACTCTTACTTATTTTTTTGATTAGATCAGCGGCGGCGGCAATTCATCGCGTGCCATCGATAGCTCGCGCGCACGCTTGAGTTCGCGCTTAAGACGCCCAATTTCAAACTGCCGCTGAAAATTTGCAGGAAGAGTAAAAAGTAACCCCGCCAATATACCCACGACAAAAAAAGCAAAGCCGATAATAATCAATGGCGCCTGCCAACTATAACCCGCGAAGACATTCAGCGTTACGCTGTGCGTATTAGCCAGGGCTAATAATAACAACACTGCAAAAACAAGAAGGCGAACCAGCCAGACTAGAAAGCGCATGCGAATCAGCTCATGAATGCTTCGGTTATGAAAACAGACAGGCTTTAATCGCCTATCAGCACGGGTAGCAGAAGCGTATTATAAACGAAGCGGCTACCGGAAGGACGTTCCGGCTGCGTTTGATAAGTCTTCCCATCCCCGGCAGTACGTGCAAAATTTGCACATACTGAACTTTCCTCAAGTTGCTCCTCCCGGAAGACATTCCGGAGGTGCTTAGTAATTACCGAACGCTCCCGGCTAAACAATTCGGCCATCTGTTCTTGAGTCATCCAAAGGCTCTCGCCTTCAAGCCGAACGGTAACTTTCCCGCCGTCTGCTGGTTCATAAATGATTATTTCGCTCATTGCTCAAATTCGTCAGGGAAGACTCTATTACCTTTTGCAAGATATCTCAATAAATTCAGAATTTAATTCTATCCTGACATAATTTACACGGAGAATCTGACATCAGGTTAGGGTATAGATCAACCTGAAGTTGCTCCACGATCACCTCAAAAAAGCAAGAACCAAGCCTTGAATAGCGTTCCCATGGTCAAGTTCGCTCATTGGCACAAACTTAACTGAATCGCTGCTGCGCATGTGTTCACGCGCGATGAGGATAATTATAGATTTTACTAATTGAAATTAAAAACTGACTGGAATTATTTATTCGATAGGAAAATCGAATCAGAGGGGAGTGGTGCCATCCCGGCTATCAACTTGCTCACGCAACGCTTTACCTGGTTTAAAGTGCGGCACATATTTCTCTTGCACGAGCACTTGTTCGCCTGACTTTGGGTTACGGCCCACTCTTGGGCGACGACAATTCACAGAAAAACTACCAAAACCACGAATCTCGATACGATGACCTTGAGCGAGCGCTCCAGACATCGCATCGAGCACCGCACTTACCGCAAGACTTGTGTCTTTAAGCACAAGCAGCGGAAAGCGCGTAGCCAACTGAGCGACCAATTCAGATCTGGTCATGCTCGTTTACTGATTTTGACTATCCAACTTGGCTTTAAGCAGTGCACCGAGATTGGTCGTGCCGCTTGCTGCCGAGCTATTGTCGCGTTGGGTTTGGTTTGCGTCTGGCTGGATACCGGCCTCTTTCGCCTTAACAGACAGATTAATGCTACGGGTTTTACGGTCAATATTGATGATCATCGCATCGACAGCGTCACCTTCTTTAAGGACAGTGCGGGCATCTTCAACACGCTCACGGCCGAGTTCAGATGCGCGCAAGTAGGCTTCAACCTCGATTGCAAGCGTCACAATAGCGCCTTTGGCATCAACCGATTTAACTGTACCCTGCACGATCGAACCTTTGTCGTTCATGGCAGTATAGTTATTGAATGGGTCGCCTTCAAGCTGCTTGATACCGAGTGAAATACGCTCTTTCTCAACATCAATGCCCAAGACAATCGCTTCAACTTCATCGCCTTTCTTGAATTTGCGCACAGCCTCTTCAGCCGACTCGTTCCAGGATAGGTCAGACAAGTGCACCAAGCCGTCGATCGCGCCAGGCAAGCCAATAAAGACCCCGAAATCAGTAATAGATTTAATCGCACCTGAAAGCTTGTCGCCTTTTTTGTAGTTGCGGCTAAAGTCGTCCCATGGATTAGGTTTGCACTGTTTCATGCCAAGGCTAATACGACGACGCTCTTCATCAATTTCAAGCACCATCACTTCAACCTCGTCACCCAACTGTACAGCTTTGCCCGGGGCAACGTTCTTATTGGTCCAATCCATTTCGGACACATGCACCAAGCCTTCAATGCCCGACTCAACTTCAACAAATGCGCCATAGTCAGTAATGTTGGTGACTTTACCAAATAAACGCGTGCTAGATGGGTAACGGCGTGCAATGCCTTCCCATGGATCGCCGCCCAGTTGTTTAACACCCAACGAAACGCGGTTCTTTTCTTGGTCGAATTTGAGAATCTTGGCAGTGATGGTTTGGCCCACTGTCAGTGCCTCGCTCGGATGACGCACACGACGCCATGCGATATCAGTAATATGCAATAGACCGTCAATGCCGCCCAAATCAACGAATGCACCGTAATCCGTAATATTTTTAACCACACCTTCAACCACTGCGCCTTCTTGTAAGGTTTCAAGCAGCTTCGCGCGCTCTTCACCTTGTGACGCTTCGATCACAGCACGGCGTGATAGAACCACGTTATTACGCTTGCGATCTAATTTAATCACGCGGAATTCAGTTGTCGTCCCTTCATAAGGCGTTGTGTCTTTAACTGGACGGGTATCAATTAATGAGCCCGGCAAGAACGCACGGATGCCGTTGACCATGACGGTCAGACCACCCTTAACTTTGCCAGTGATCGTGCCGGTGACCAGCGCGCTATCGTCCAGGGCTTTTTCAAGCGACAGCCAAGAAGCCAGACGTTTAGCTTTATCACGCGACAAAACGGTGTCGCCATAACCATTTTCCAGCGCATCGATGGCGACGGAAACAAAATCACCCACTTGCGCCTCAAGCTCGCCGTGATCATTCAGAAATTCTTCGAGCGCTATATACGCTTCGGATTTGAGGCCTGCATTGACAACCACAAAATTGTGGTCAAAACGTACCACTTCGGCAGAAATCACTTCGCCCGCACGCATATCCTGGCGGGTAAGTGATTCAGCAAACAGCGCAGCGAAGGATTCGGTGAGAGGAGCAGAGGTTGAGGTTTGCAAATCGGACATAAATTTAGAGGTGTACTACGCGCACTATATTGAGAATTGCTTAACGCAAAATTGTACGCGGGGTTAAGGGTTAATGATCAAGCCACTGTCTTCATAACAGCAGCCAACTTAAACATGACCGTACCTATGGATCCGCCTATACATTGGTCTGGGCGTGAAACATGGGCATCGATAATGCAGCAAACCACTCGAGTATCTGGTCAGTCACTTGATCAGCGCAAAGACTAGAGGTATCGAGCACTTTTGCATCTTCAGCAGGCTTGAGCGGCGCGTTCGCACGCTGAATATCGCGCGCATCACGCTGAGCTAAATCTTGCGAGAGGGTTTCTATACTAGCAGGAAAACCTTTTTCTATCAATTGTTTATAACGCCTTTGCGCGCGCGCCTCAACGCTTGCCGTTAAAAAAATCTTCAAATTCGCGTCTGGGAAAATCACCGTACCCATATCCCGGCCATCGGCCACTAGGCCCGGTAACGTGCGAAATGCTCGCTGGCGGGCAATCAGCGCCTGCCTTACCGACGCATGCGTGGCAATTTCAGACGCTCGATTGCCAATTGCTTCCGCGCGAATTTCATCAGATACGTTCGCACCATCCAACTTAACATAGCCATCCCGAAAGACGACATCCAGCTCGCGGGCTAATCCAGTGAGGGCCGCAACATCCTCTACCGCAAGCTGGCGCCGCACGCTCGCCAACGCAAGCAGGCGGTACAAGGCGCCGCTATCCAGGTAATCAAATCCTAAACGCTTGGCCACCTGCTGCGCAACCGTCCCTTTACCAGAGGCCGTTGGCCCATCAATCGCAATCACTGGCACATACAGTTTTGTATGCTGTTTTGCGTGTTCTCTAACGGTTGTCATCGTACGATTGCGCCAAAGCGCTCAAAATAATCAGGAAATGTTTTTGCAACACAGTTGGGATCGTTAATTCTAATCGGCACCCCAGCCAAACTCACGAGCGCAAAGCACATTGCCATACGGTGATCCTCATACGTATTAATCTCGGCCCCGGCGGTGAGCGTGGCGGGTGGAGTAATCCGCAAAAAATCGGCGCCTGCGTCAACCGTGGCGCCTAATTTACGCAGTTCTGTCGCCATCGCGGCTAGCCGATCTGTCTCTTTCACACGCCAACTGGCGATATTGCGCAAAGTGCTCGTGCCTTCGGCAAAAAGCGCGAGCACAGCAACTGTCATGGCAGCATCAGGGATTAAATTAAAATCCATATCAATGGCCTTAAGCCGGCACGGGCGGTGGGTAGCACCACTGACTTCAATCCAGTCTGGCCCCATCATGACGTTTGCCCCCATTCGGGTCAACACATTGGCAAAGCCAATATCGCCCTGGCGACTCTCAGCCCCAACCCCGGTTACTCGCAGCGGCCCCCCGCCGACGGCACCGGCGGCCAGAAAATAAGAAGCCGATGAGGCATCGCCCTCAACTGCGAGATGGCCTGGCGTTTGATAAGATGAACCTGCTGCTAGTGTGAAGCGCTGCCAGCCCTCACGCTCTACTTGCACGCCAAAGCGCGCCATCAAACTGATCGTAAGGTCAATATAGGGCTTTGAAATCAATTCTCCATCAACTTTAATCATGACCTTGGGTTGTGCCGCCGGCAGCAATGGCAGTGCCATCAATACAGCACTCAAGAACTGGCTCGAGACACCGCCCCGCACAGAGAGTTGCTGATAAGGCGCGATAATAAAAGTGGCCGGATCTGTTTTAATCATAGAAGCGGCCGGACCTGTGTTACCTGCTACTGCCTCAGCCCTCTTTTGCATAGGTCCGATCAGCAGCGGCGGAAAACCGTCACGCCCAGCATACTCAATCGCTGCGCCTAGCGCGCGCAAACTATCGACTAAATCCCCGATGGGTCTTTCATGCATCCGCGGCACGCCTGAAATCTGATATGCGCGGTCGCCCCCCCCCGCCTGCAGAGCGAGAACTGCGCTTAACAAGCGCACGGCAGTACCGGCATTGCCAAGAAAAAGCTGTGCTTTTCTGAGCGGGAAAACACCCCCCACTCCAGTCACGACATAATCCTGATCTTGCCGCAGACAATCCACGCCAAGCGTAGCTAACGCCTCTAACATCACGCGCGTATCATCCGCCTCTAACAAATTCGTGATGAGCGTTTTTCCATGTGCCAGCGCCGCTAGCAAAAGCACGCGGTTCGAGATGCTTTTTGAGCCCGGTAACTGCACCGTACCCCTTGCATGGGTATACGGTCCTAAATCAAGATGCTTCATTTTTAGATGATGACCAATGTGTGCATACTAGGCGTAGCCCGCTCAAATAATCCTTGAACTGCTGCGCCGTCGCCCTCTGCAAATGCTATCCGTAGGTTGATCACAAATGACTCACCGACGCAGCAGCCGCAACAGCAACAGAAAAATGGGGGGCTGCATCCATATTAATGCGCCCGTGGGTAAGAACCGAGGATTTTAATAAAAACTACGGCTTGCTCTAATTCTGCCAACGCGGCCGCTAACGGGGCCTCGGCATAATGTCCTTCAAGGTCGATATAAAAATAATATTCCCAAGGGCCGCTTTTGGCTGGCCGCGACTCGAAACGCGTCAGCGAAACACCATGACGCGCCAAGGGTTCGAGCATCCGACACACCGCCCCCGCTATATTCTTCACGGCTAAGATCAGCGAAGTTTGGTCACAACCACTGGGCGCACTCGAGCGCCCACCAATCACCACAAAGCGAGTACGGTTATGCGGATCGTCTTGCATCATCGCCTGCACGGTGGCTAAATTGTAATGGAGAGCGGCCCGTTCGCTCGCAATCGCCGCCACGCTCGCATCAGCCGCCGCCAATTGAGCAGCAGCAGCATTACTAGCCACGGCTTGCCGTTCGAGTTGCGGCGCATGCGTCGTCAGCCAGTGCTGACATTGCGCCAGTGCCTGCGCATGGGCGCACACACGCGAAACGCCAGCCAACGTACCCGTGCGCGTTAATAGGCTATGCTGGATTGGCAAGACCACTTCGCCAGTGAGCATCAGCGGAGAATGTAACAACAAATCAAGCGTGCGCGAGACTGCACCTTCAGTTGAATTTTCAACCGGAACGATACCGATATTGGCCGCGCCCGCTGCCACTGCTCGAAAGACTTCATCGATCGACGGACAAGGCAAGCCCTCTACCGCAGAACCACTATATTTATGCAGAGCCTCTTCACTATACGTGCCCACCGGCCCGAGAAACGCCGCCGTGAAGGGCTTTTCAAGAGCCCGGCTAGCCGCCATGATTTCTCGCCAAATCACAGCGATGTGCTTAGCCTGCAATGGCCCTTGGTTGAGCGCTTGCAAACGCGTAAGTACCGACAATTCACGCTCAGGGCGAAACACTGGCGTCTTAAAATGCTTCTTGATTTCACCGACTTCAAGTGCCAGCGCCGCACGTTGGTTTAATAACGTGAGTAGCTGCCCATCGATCAAATCGATACTATCTCGTAGAGGCTGCAAAGCCGGCTGTTCATCATCCATGCTATATCAAAATATTAAACGGCAAGAGAAAAGGTAGGGTATGGATTGAGTTGACATCCATTGGCTAGCCCTCCTAAGCGTGGCGTTGCTCAAAGGCTTGCATATAATCAACCAGTGCCCGCACTGCTGCGAGCGGCGCCGCATTATAAATCGAGGCGCGCATACCGCCAACCGAAGCATGTCCTTTTAAGTGCAGCAGGCCGCAGGCGCGCGCGCCCGCCAAAAAATCATCATTGCGGGTTTCATCCGCAAGATAAAATGGGACATTCATGCGCGACCTGACCGCAGGCTCGACCCGGTTAATATAAAAGTCGCTGGCATCAATCGTTTGATAGAGCAGTTGCGCTTTCTCAATATTGCGCGCCTCTATCGCCGCGAGCCCACCTTGCCGTTTAAGCCATTTGAAGACAAGACCCGCGATATAAATAGCATAAGTAGGCGGCGTGTTATACATTGAATTATGCGCGGCAACAGTCTGCCATTCAAAAGCCGAAGGACAAATCGCCAGTGCCCGATCCAATAAATCTTCACGCACAATCACTAAAGTAACGCCGGCCATGCCGATGTTTTTCTGCGCGCCCCCATAAATTACGCCATACTGGGTGAGGTCCAACGGGCGCGATAATAGATGCGATGACGCATCAGCCACCAACGGCACCTCGCCTAAATCCGGGATCTCAAAAAACTCAACGCCATTCACAGTCTCATTGGTGCAGATATGGACATAAGCCGGATCAGCAGATAAATGCCAGTCAGTAAACGCAGGAATACCAAGCCGCTCTCTATTTTGCGGGGATTTGAGACTGCTTGTTTGATTCGTCGCAGCAATATGCGCGGCACAGTAACGGCTTGCTTCCAATTGCGATTTACGCGACCATGTACCGGTCACCACATAATCCGCCGCTGTGCGCGCGCCCAGCAGGTTTAATGGGACCAAGGCATTTTCGGCAAGCGCTCCGCCTTGCAAAAAAAGCAGGCGGTAATTTGCCGGCAGCATCAGTAACTCAGCCAGATCAGCCAATGCAGTTTGATGAATTGACTCAAATTCACGGCTACGGTGACTCATTTCCATCACACTTGTGCCTGTGCCTTGCCAATCCAACATCTCATCGGCAGCTTGCTGAAGTACTTCAACAGGTAGGGCCGCCGGACCAGCAGCAAAATTAAATGGTCGCATCTGCATCATTCGTATTCAAGGGCGTTTCAGGACAATCGTTTTTTGTCGATAGGATTGCCGAGCCACGCAACCTCGTCCTGCGTTATTTAAACCCGCATGACTGCTATCTGTTTTTGTGCCACCGAGGAAATCAGCAGGCAGAAACAAGCCCGCTTTAGGACCCAAATTAAATAATTATGGCCGTTTTGCACGGATATGCAAAACGGCCATTCTTTTAAAACCTCATTAACCGCGTTACTTGGCCGTGCTATTCGCCTTGCTTGCAGGTTTTTGAGGAGTCCGTGACTTCGCGACCAATGCAACTTCTTTATCAGCTTGCTCGCGCGCCGCTTGGATCGACGGCGGCATGTACTTTTGCATTAAGCTGTTGAGCACATAACCACCCACTTGGTCTTGCACTTGCAGAAACTTAATGCCTGCTTTACTTTTGTAGAATTTAGTTAAATCTTTAATTTCACCGGCGGTGTAATACTTCGCATAAGCATCGCGCTGTGCTTGCAGCGCATCCTGATGAAATTGCGGCGTTGTAAACAGTTGGCCAGCTTGCTCAGCAAGTTTAGCTAATGCGCTTTGCCGCAACTGTGGAACCGCTGCGCGCTTTTGGGCATCAGTAAGCTTTTTATTCTCCGACAATGCATCGGACAAAATAGCCGGCACTAATTGTTTCATTTGCATCTGAGCGCTGTTACCAATTGCCGTAGCATGCTTATCCGCGTCGATAGCCTCTAGCAAATCTTTAATCGCCGCCTGCTGAGCCGGATCAAGCGGGGTTGCGACAGGAACGGCGGAAAGCGCCTCACCTTGCAGCGTCAGCGGCTGAGCAATAGAAAAAGCGGGCGCCAACAAAAACCAAGGGGCTAGCAACATCCATGACTTAAATTTTATTTGCATTGATTACTCCATAAAAATCAATCGTTTTCAAGGCTAGAACCTGCCTCAGGGTTGGTTTCGGTATTAGCATCGATCTCTGACTCAGGGTTAGCGTCGATCTCTGCCTCAACATTAGCCTCGACCTCTGTCTCGGTTTCAGCTACTTGTTGCAGTCCCGATAACGTGGTTCCTTTGTCCAGGGTAATCAGTGTAACACCTTGTGTGGCGCGGCCCATTTCTCGTATGCCGGCAACCCGTGTGCGGATCAATACCCCCGCCGTTGTAATCAGCATAATTTCGCTTTCCGGCTCAACTAATATTGCCGCCACCACTTTACCGTTACGCTCGCTAGTTTGAATCGCAATCATCCCTTTGGTACCGCGCCCGTGACGGGTATATTCAGCAATTGGGGTACGTTTGCCGAAGCCATTTTCAGTGGCTGTCAACACCGACTGCCGCTCATTCTCCGCCACCAGCAAGGCAATGACCTGCTGCCCTTCTTCTAGCCGCATGCCACGCACACCACGGGTGCCACGCCCCATCGGCCGCACATCATTTTCGCTAAAGCGCACCGCCTTGCCGCTATCTGAAAAGAGCATGACATCGTGCTCACCATCAGTAATCGCCGCACCAATTAGATAATCGCCTTCATCCAGATTGACCGCAATAATCCCTTTTTTGAGTGGACGGCTAAAGGCTTCAAGCGGTGTTTTCTTGACCGTACCAAGCGAGGTTGCCATGAAAACATAACGCTCAGGAGAGAATTCCTTCACCGACAGCACGACCGTGATCCGTTCACCCTCATTCAATGGAAACATATTAACGATTGGCCGTCCCCGCGCATTGCGCGAACCTTGCGGCACTTCATAGACCTTAACCCAATACACACGGCCATGGTTGGAAAAGCACAGAATGTAATCGTGCGTATTCGCAATAAACAAGGTTTCAATCCAATCATCTTCCTTCATTGAAGTCGCTTGCTTACCACGCCCGCCACGCTTTTGCGCGCCATATTCCGATAAAGGCTGCGCCTTTACATAGCCGCCATGCGACAGCGTCACGACCATGTCTTGCGGCGTAATTAAATCTTCTGTATTGAGCTCAGTTGCATTGAATTCAATATGTGAGCGACGCGCATCGCCAAACTCTTTTTTAATTGCCGCTAACTCGTCACTAATAATACTGCGAACACGCTCCGGTTTCGCCAAAACATCAAGCAGATCGGAAATTTGCGTCATCATCTCGCGATATTCCGCCAAAATCTTATCTTGCTCAAGCCCGGTCAGCCTCTGCAAGCGCATTTGTAGAATTTCTTGCGCTTGCACATCGGATAATTTATAGAGGCCGTCAGACTGCATCCCAAAACTCGGGTTTAAACTTTCTGGCCGATACGCGGCGCCGCCGCCCGGCGTCTCGCCCCCTGCTCGCAACAACATGTCACGCACCAGCGGCGAATCCCACACACGCCCCATCAACTCTTGCCGCGCGCTCGGCGGTGAAGGGGCTGCCTTGATGATGGCAATAAATTCATCGATATTCGCCAAGGCAACCGCCAGTCCTTCCAAGACATGCCCACGCTCACGCGCCCGACGCAATTCATATACCGTGCGGCGCGTAATGATCTCACGCCGGTGTGCTAAGAAACACTGCAGTATCTCCTTCAGATTCAGGAGCTTTGGCTGGCCATCGACCAAGGCGACCATATTCATGCCAAAGGTGTCTTGCAACTGGGTATTTTTGTAGAGGTTATTCAGTACCACCTCTGGCACTTCGCCGCGCTTGAGTTCAATGACTGCGCGCATCCCGCTCTTGTCTGATTCATCGCGGATATCGGAAATCCCTTCAATGCGTTTTTCGTGCACCAACTCGGCCAGGCGCTCAAGCAACATGCGTTTATTGACCTGATACGGCAGTTCATCAATGATGATCGCATTACGCTGGCCACGATCGATTTCCTCAAAATGCGTTTTACCCCGCATCACGACACGGCCACGGCCAGTACGATAGCCATCACGCACGCCAGCAATGCCATAAATAATGCCCGCAGTCGGAAAATCAGGCGCAGGAATCACCGCAATTAAGTCATCAATCGATGCCTGTGGGTTTTGCAGCAAGAGCTGGCAACCATCCACCACTTCGTTCAAATTATGGGGCGGAATATTCGTTGCCATCCCAACGGCAATGCCGGATGAGCCATTAATCAGCAAATTCGGCATGCGCGCTGGCAACACCACGGGCTCACTTTCACTGCCGTCGTAATTGGGCTCAAAGTCAACCGTATCTTTATCCAGGTCAGCCAGCAATTCATGGCCGATTTTAGCCATGCGGATTTCGGTATAACGCATCGCCGCAGGGTTATCCCCATCGACAGAACCAAAATTGCCCTGCCCGTCAATCAGCATATAACGCAACGAAAAATCCTGCGCCATCCGCACAATCGTACCGTAGACTGCGGCATCACCGTGCGGATGATACTTACCGATGACATCCCCAACAATCCTGGCGGACTTTTTATAAGCCCGATTCCAGTCATTATTTAGTTCGTGCATTGAATACAATACACGCCGATGCACCGGCTTAAGACCATCATAAACACTGGGTAGCGCTCGCCCTACGATAACGCTCATGGCGTAATCGAGGTAAGAGCGGCGCATTTCTTCTTCAAGCGAGATGGGTAGAGTCTCTTTGGCGAATTGATCCATTTATCAGGCTAGTTTGTTCTATGGCAAAAACCGCGCTAACGGCGATTGCATTAAAGATAAGGGGCTGTATCAAGAGCCAAGTTAAAGATGAATAACGCGTAATTTTAGCATGCGCAGCTTTGTGTTATGGCCCAGTTGCCCTGACTCAGCTGTTGCGCGCTCGCCACAATTTCCGAATCACAACCCGCTTTAGAAGAAATGTTCGCCGGCTTAGCGATGCGATATGGCAGAATAACTCTGCGCAAATAGGCATTGCAATGCAATTTATTGAGTCTTTTTAGCTTGCATTCAATGCCCTTCTGCGAGCATCATTTTTCTAATCATCAGACGCGCAGAAAACCTGCGGTAACTTCAAACTCGAGAGGAGAAATATGAACAACACACTTTCCAAGCTCGCCGTCATCGCAGCTGCAGTAATGGCTACCTCTGCTTCGGCACAATCCGTACAGCTTTCACCCCAAGTAAACGCCGACAACTGGGCCAACGGCAGCCAAGAATATGTGTGGACGAACGGCACCAATGAGCTATGCTGGCGTAGTGCGCCTTGGACGCCCGCGACGGCCAATCCAAAATGCGATGGCGCACTTGTCGTGCAAGCCATAGAGACGCTCCCTGTCGCGCCACAAATCACTAGCCAAAAAATCACCTATCAAGCCGACACGTTGTTTGACTTTGATAAGGCCATCTTGAAAGCTAGCGGTCAAGCTGAACTTGATGCACTCGCCCAAAAAGTCAAAGGGCTGAATCTTGAAGTCATCGTCGCCACGGGCTATACCGATAAAATCGGTCATGACCATTATAACGATAAGCTTTCAATGCAACGTGCACAAGCCGTGAAAGCCTATCTAGCGAGTCAAGGTATTGACGAAAACCGCATTTACACAGAAGCTAAAGGCAAACGCAACCCAGTTGTCACCGATTGCCACCAAAAGAAGCGGCAAGACCTGATTGCCTGTTTGGCTCCAAACCGTCGAGTAGAAGTTGAAGTAGTCGGCACGGTAGCCACGCAAGTGAATTCTAATGCTCAAGAAGTCGTCGTACCGGTTCAACCCGGCGCGATTGTTCAGCCTGCTTATTAAGCTTAAGCTGCATATAGTATGCAAAAGCCCTGCTTTGGCAGGGCTTTTTTACGCTCCAGATTAAATCGATGATCAACGCTGACCCGCACGAACTCAGAAAATTTAGCGCTCTCGCCCATCGCTGGTGGGACCCTACGGCTGAATTCAAACCCCTGCACCAACTGAACCCATTGCGGCTTGATTGGATCAACTCCTATACGCAACTGAGGGGTAAACGCCTCCTAGATGTAGGGTGTGGCGGAGGTATTTTGGCTGAATCAATGGCTCAGCTTGGTGCGCAGGTCAAAGGCATCGACCTCGCTTCTGATGCATTGAGCGCCGCTGAATTGCATCGCCTCGACAGTGGCGTCATGCTAGAGTATGAAGAAGTTTCAGCCGAAGCCCTCGCCCTGCGTGAGCCGGGTGCCTATGATGCGGTGACCTGCATGGAAATGCTAGAGCATGTGCCCGATCCTGGCTCCATTGTGAACGCTTGCGCTAAGCTTGTTAAACCTGGCGGCTGGGTATTTTTTTCAACGCTTAACCGCAATTTGAAATCTTATCTATTTGCAGTCATCGCAGCAGAATATATTGCCCAAATGCTGCCGCGTGGCACCCACGACTACGCACGGTTTATCCGCCCGGCTGAATTAAGTTCATACGCGCGTGCTGCTGGGCTGGACTTACACGCATTTAAAGGCGTAAGTTATGCTCCAATGAGCCAACACTTTACGCTCTCCAATGACACCAGCATCAATTACATGCTGGCTTGTGTCCGTGTATGAGCGATACCTCATTGATCTTACCCAGCGCCGAGCGCGCAATCCTTTTTGATCTTGACGGCACGCTGGCTGACACAGCACCCAATCTTGCGGCAGCAGTCAATAAAATGCGCGATGCACGTGGCATGCCAATACTATCGCTTGGACAATTACGTCCATTTGCATCCGCCGGTGCACGTGGGCTGCTCGGTGGCGCGTTTGGGATTGATGCAACACATCGTGATTTCGTGGCAATGATTGAAGAATTTTTAGCCAACTATACCGCTGACCTGGACAGTGCAACTGTACTTTTTCCAGGTATTGAGGCGTTACTTGCTGAACTTTCAGCGCATCACGTGCGCTGGGGCATTGTGACGAACAAAATTGCTCGCTTAACGCAACCGTTGGTAGAGCGGCTGGGTCTGAATCACGCAAGCTGCGTTGTCAGCGGAGACACGACGGCTCATGCTAAGCCGCACCCAGCGCCGCTTTTATACGCGGCTCAGCAACTGCAGCTTACGCCCACTCAAATTGCCTATATCGGTGACGATTTACGCGATATCCAAGCTGGCCGAGCAGCCGGGATGAAAACCATTGCGGCGACTTATGGTTATAGTGAACACTCGCCTGAAAAATGGCAGGCCGATTATATTATTGACTCTCCCACGGCATTACGGACTTTATTGTTTAAAAATGCAGCTTCGACCTGATAATCAGCACACTTAAAATTTCATTCTAAGCCGTGCCCACACTATCCGCCCCGGCTCGTGAATCCGGGCCGAGTTATCCGCTGGGTAACCCAATCCTGCATTCCCTGCTCGATTTAAGTGCTCTGCATAATTTTTATTCAACAGGTTCTCAATACCCACGGCCAACTGGGTCGTTTTATTGATGCGATAACCCGCATTCACTGACAATAAACTAAAGCCCGCACTCGGTCCCCAATCCTTGCCAACCACATTGCCTTGCTCTAAGGCGTAGCGATGCTGCGCGGCAACCACCCGCCAGATTGCTCCAGCCGCTAAACGACTATCATCATAATGCAGCCCAAAACGCATATCTAACGGCGGCATCTGAGGCAGCGGTTTACGATCACGCGTATTTTCACCCCAAGCATAGGCCAGGCTATTCTCCACACGCCAATGCGTCGCTAACTGCCAACTCGCCCCCAACTCGCCCCCCATCATGCGGCCATTGATATTCGTCGCCTGCGCGTCGGCCACTTTTGCATTCAGTGCTTTAAACACAATAAAATTGTGCACATAGCCCAAATAAGCCGAAGTCCATACCTGCAGCCGATCCGTTGCATAGCGCGCACCCACATCAAGCTGGGTGGTTTTTTCAGGCTGAATACCATCAAACGCATTAAACGAGTCTGTCGGGCCTAGCTTAGGCGAAAAAAGCTCCCAATAATCAGGAAAACGCGCAACGTGACCCACCCCTATATACGCCATAGCAGGCAGACGATTTAAATCACGTTCATAACGCATAAATGCACTGGGCAAAACGGCATGGCGCTGCGGATTAGCAGTGGGATCAGACCGTGGCCGGTGATCTTTAGTCTGTATCCAGTCTAGGCGAGCACCGCTCACCATGCGCGTTCGCTCGGTCATATACCAGGTCAGTTCGTTAAAAAAACCCACCTGGGAAAAACTAACTTGTTTGGCCCATGACCCGCTTTTGCCAACTTTAAGCGCACGTGATTGGCGTTGATGAATCTGCGCATCCAGACCGCTCACCAGTTTAACGTCATTGCCCCACGGTAAAGTAGCAGCAAGCCGCGCGCCTACAATCTGGCGTTCTAATTCAGAAGCCATGGGTCGCCCCTGTGGCGGAACCTGGCGCAATGTATAGTTATCCATTACGTGGTCTGCTTGATTGTAATAAATCTGTGCTGCCAGCGTATCCAATAAACCACTTAAATGGCTTTTCTCAAAACGCAAACCAAAACTATTGCGCTTAAAGCGCACACCATCCATACCGCGCCCAGCATACCGCGCCGCGCCATCACCCGTACCTGCGCTCAATTCTAAGCGCGTATGAGCCGTGGGTGTCCATCCTACCGCTACATCTGTGTTCCATTTATCCCAGCTAGATGGCACAGTCTTACCAGCGCCATCCGCATAGTCACCGGCATGCGCCTGGTTCACCATCAGCCGCAGATAGCCTTCTGGGGTACCCACCGTTAAATCTGCTCTTTGCTCGTTACGGCCCCATGCCCCACCTAGCACACCGCCATCAAAACGCATGCCGGCGGTAGCAAACCGTTGTGGGCGGCGGTCAAAACGAATCGTACCAGCTGAAGCGCCTGGACCTCCGGTAACAGTTTGAGGCCCTTTAATGACCGTCAGTTCATCATAGTTTTCAGGCGCAAGATAAGAAGTCGGCGCATCCATTCTGCTGCCGCACGCACCCAATAACGTGCTGCCATCTATCAGAATATTTAAGCGCGAACCAAACATACCGCGCAATACAGGGTCCCCATTCGCCCCCCCATTTCGGATCGCCGAAAACCCAGGAATTTTTTTTAAGTAGTCCGCGCCATCGCTCACCGGGGCCTGATTAAATTCCTTCGGATCCGCCACCACCTTCAGCGGCAGAGTTTGCCGAACCGCCGTCACGACCACTGGCCCATGGGTTAAACCATCGCGTATTTTTGCTTCGGGCTGTGCGCTGACCGGTAGCGGCAAGGCGCTAGCAAAAGTCATAATAAAACCAGCGGTGTATCGATGAGAGTGCTTCATTAAAAGTCTGCAAAATTAAAAACGCGAAGCGAAGCATAGCATTGATCTCGCTATAACCTTAACCGGCAAGCCTCAGCGCGATCATAGAAAACGCTGTCTAAATCGGCTACTTCGGGTGCTAGGCGCTTACTTCGCATTTGGCTCACCGCATAAAGCAGGCAAACTGCTAGAATATGCGGAAACAGATAGTGCACACTTTTTGGTTAAGCATGCGGCGCCGACTGCCAATTTTGTCGGGACGCTGCTGAGTTGGTTGCATAGTGCAAAGGCAACCATTGCACAGCCATTTTTTAGCAACAAGGCCGAGGCTGCCGCGCTTGCCTTTGACCGTATTAACAAGAATAGAAATTGATAGATTCCAAGCTTAGCACTACAGATTTAGCCAGGCGTCGCGTGCGCAGTTTTGTCACGCGTGCTGGGCGTATATCAAACGCCCAGCAACGCGCCTTTGACACGCTTGCACCACGCTTTGTTTTACCTTGCCCGCCCACCGCCACAGCGCTTGACTGGCCAGCTATTTTCGGACGAGACGCACCCTGTGTATTGGAAATTGGCTTTGGCATGGGGACCGCGACGGCGGAGATTGCCGCCCATTTACCCGCGACTAACTTTTTGGGTATTGAGGTCCATCAGCCTGGAGTGGGCGCATTGTTAAAGTTAGTCGCCGAACACCAGCTTGAAAATATCCGTATCATCCAAAACGATGCGGTCGAAGTCATTGAGCGCATGATTACCCTTGCGAGCTTAGACGGCATTCATATCTTTTTTCCGGATCCATGGCATAAAAAACGGCACCATAAACGCCGTTTGATACAAGCCCCTTTCGTCAGCCTGCTCGCTTCTCGTCTTAAACCCGGTGCTTACTTGCATTGTGCGACGGACTGGCAAAACTACGCTGAGCAAATGCTCGAAGTACTCAGCGCCCAGCCTTTACTCCAAAATACCGCGAGCGACTATGCGCCGCAGCCGGCTTATCGCCCAGTCACAAAGTTCGAGAAGCGCGGGTTGCGACTCGGGCATGGCGTATGGGATTTGGTCTTTCAGCGGCGCGCAGATTAAACCTGCTAGCGGGCCGCTGGGACTGGACTGCATCAAATGATTATGCAGTCCATTGAATCGCACCGGTATAGGCTGTCAGTAAAATCAATAAGCCAAAGCCGATCCGATACCAGGCAAAAACTCTAAAATCGTGAGTCGCGATATAGCGCAATAGCCAGCGCACACAAATAAATGCGCTGCCAAAAGCCGCCACCAACCCAAGGATAAAAGCGCCTATATCCACCGTCTCAAAAAGCGCACGCATTTTATACAGTTCGTATACGGTGGCGCCAAACAATAAGGGAATTGCCAAGAAAAAAGAAAATTCCGTCGCAGTCCGCCGCTCAAGCCCAAATAACATACCGCCAATAATCGTTGAGCCCGAGCGTGAAGTCCCTGGAATCAAAGCAAAACATTGCGCTAGACCCACTTTAAGCGCATCTGCTACGGTTAATTCATCTAATGCCTGCACACGCGGCGCTTTCCCCCCATTAGATTGTCGCCACTCTGCCCACAGAATCACGAGGCCCCCAATCACCAGCGCTAACGCAACTGACACCGGTGTAAACAGCAGCGCCTTGATCTGTTTATCAAAAGTCAGCCCGACTAACACGGCGGGTATGCACGCCACTATAATATTTAAGGTGAAGCGGCGCGCGCTTGGGCGGCTCACGATACCGGTCGCCAACTCTACAATTTTGCGGCGGAGCTCCCAACTGACCGCGAGAATCGCGCCAAACTGAACCACCACATAAAATGCTTTGGCTTGCTCACCGGTAAAGTTAAGCAGACTACCGGCAACAATCAGGTGGCCGGTACTTGAGACTGGCAAAAACTCGGTCAAGCCTTCAACGATGCCAAGCAATAGTGCTTTAAAAGCAAAGATCCAATCAATATTCAAATCACATTCCTTTTTGCCAGGGTAGGTTAATCGCCATTAGATCATACCCGATCCAACTGTGCGCTTCTGCCCAAGCGCTATTTAAGTCGCACCTGGCACAGTTGATAAGGGCGCTCAGCTTGCCCGACAAACCCGCACTCAAGGCAATCGATCCTGGAAAAATAGCAACAGGCATTGGCTGAATTTGGATAGCGTGAGGAAGCAGAATAGGCCAAAAATACAAAACTCTTTACAGCGATGGTTTAACGTTCGACCAGCTGTACCCGAACCCCCTCTGGCACAACGGTGATCGTACCGGGTTCATAAGCAATCTTAGCCAACAACAATTGATCAGATTTAAAAGTGTAAATTGGATAATTATCCAACAATTGCGTTGCCAGCAATGCAGCGGCGGCGTTGATTTGCTGCCTAAATTCATCCTCCATCCCCTCAAACTGTAAATGCTCGACTTGGGGGTGCTTAAGCACTACAGAGCGGCGAATACGATCATAGGAAAGCTCACTGTTGAGAGTAAATTGAGCATTCACTGGCTGCGCAATAAAAGAACTGCTAATTTGCGCGTCTAGTGCAATTGCCAGCCGATTTGCCTTTGGCTGCAAAGTGATTTGAGGATGGGAAAATTTAAGCTTAAAAATTTGTAAAATCTGCTGGTCATATGGAAATTTCTTTTCAACCGCAACCTGGATTTGCCGTGCCGAAAAAGTATACTGACCAGAAATAAATGAGCAGATAGAGTTGCTACAGGCGCCAAATAATAGCGCCAGAGCAAAAAACCCAACTGATCCCAAGATCAGGCGGCGATGCATAGCCGTAGTAAAAGGATAGCTCATGGTTTCATCTGTTTGATACAATACGAGTTGTCATAAGCTTGATGGTCGCTTTTGCGCTGCTTGTACTCAGTTTTTTGGCTGGGTTTTCTACCGCGTCTATCTATTTTTCTCATCATACTTCGGCCTCCGTTAAATAGCCAACTTTTATTATGAATCTCGAACAGGCACGCTACAATATGATTCAACAGCAGATTCGTCCCTGGAATGTATCTGACCAGGATGTACTGAGTTTGCTTGAAATCATTAAACGCGAGAATTTTGTACCGCCCGCCTACCAAAATATTGCCTTTGCCGATCTTGAAATTCCGCTGCCCTGCGGACAGCATATGTTGTCCCCAAAAATCGAAGCGCGGATCTTGCAAGTGCTCCAACTAAAGCCGCATGAATCCATACTTGAAATCGGCACAGGCAGCGGTTACATGGCCGCCTTACTTTCATATCATAGTCAACACGTATTGACGATTGAAATCCATGCTGAACTTGCCGCACTCGCACAAGAAAATTTGCTTAAAAACACTATCTCGAAGGTAAGTGTAGTCACGGGTGACGGTGCGCAAGGCTGGCCACAGCAAGCGCCCTATGATGTGATTGTGGTCTCTGGTGGACTACCGGTCCTACCGCCGACGTTACTCACGCAACTCAAGCCCGGAGGCCGTCTGTGCGCTTTCGTTGGCAGCGCACCGTTGATGCAAGCGCAACTCATTACCTGTGTTGCTAAAAACGAGTACCAGAGCGAAGTTTTATTTGAAACGTGGGCCCCTCCTCTAGTTAACGCAATAGAGGCTTCACGCTTTAGCTTCTAAAATAGTGTGACGACTTAATTTGAGTCTCTGAGCAACGCCATGAGTGCCGCCACCGTACGGCGCGTTGCGCCACGGTGGCGGGCAGCAAACGCGACGGCTGCGGTACTCATTGTAGTGCGTAGATTCGAGTCTATCAGCAGCGTGCGCAATGCTTTACCAAGCTCGGCCGTGTCAGCCACGCGCCGCGCCGCGCCTGCGCTGATTGCATCCGCACTTGCTTGTTCGAAATTAAAGGTATGGGCGCCAATTAAGACCGGCACCCCAGCCGCACATGCTTCGATCAAATTTTGTCCACCAAATGGCAACAAACTTCCACCAATAAAAGCCACATCCGCTGCGACATAATACGCCCCCAATTCACCCATCGAATCGCCCAGCCATACCTGAATATCAGGCCCAAGCAATGGCTGGTTTGCGTGGTTTATTTCTTGATTTGAAAAATCATTGTCAACAGTACTATAGGGGGGGGTATGCCAAGCAGAACGCCGGGCAAAACGCCAACCTTCTCGTGCCAGTAATGCCGCCACCTCGTTAAAACGTTGCGGATGGCGTGGCACTAAAATTAACACAGCATTTTCAGCCAGCCCGCTACGTTTAAATGCATCTAGTATGAGTGCTTCCTCGCCAGCGCGCGTGCTAGCTGCTACCCATACTGGGCGCGAGCCAAACCCTAAGCGCCAGGTTTGGCCGCGGGTGATCAGGGAGGCAGGCGGCGCCATATCAAACTTCAGGTTGCCCAGCACCGTCACAGGGCGTGCGCCTAACGCACTGAGTCTCTCTGCATCAGCTGGGCTTTGCGCAAAGACACGAGTAAAACCACCAAAAACTTCACGCCCGGCCTGCCCGAATTTAGTCGCTCGCCGATATGAACGTGCTGACATACGAGCATTCACTAATACCAGCGGCACGCGAGCCCGACGGCACTCATCAATCAGCGTTGGCCACACTTCCGTTTCCATCACCACCCCAAGCGTGGGCCGATAGCGTGTTAGAAAACGCCGCACGGCAAACGGCATATCGTAGGGTAAGTAACAACGCCATACGCGCGCGCCAAACAGCGCCTCACCCGTTGCCCGGCCGCCTGGCGTCATATGGCTGATCAATATGCGCGCCTCTGGGCAGGCCTCTATAAGGGCCTCGATCAGCGGCTGCGCCGCGCGCGTCTCACCAACCGACACTGCATGCACCCAGAGCAAAGGCGCGCCATCATTTAAAAAGCCAGGCAAATGCCCAAAGCCAAAACGTTCCCCAATATGCCGGGCGTAACCCGGCTCGCAGCGAGAACGCCATAAAAGCCGCAGCACCGCAACGGGAGCCACCAGCCACCATAAAGCACGATAAATTTGGCGTAGCATCAGAGAGATTTAACCGAAAACTGTAGCAAGGGTTGCTAAGATTGCCCACCACTTAATCATGCACAGGCATCACAGACAAAAAAATGGTTGAACATAGACGAATTACAGTACACCGAAATCAACCAACGCACGCCGTACATCGGCAAGTCGCGCAGGCTGTTGCGCCCCGCCCAAATTAATGATGTTTGGCGCCCAATAACCCCCCGTGCGCCAAGCCGTATCAAAATTGTAAAGCTCAATGGTGGGTCGCTTAAGGGCCGCAGCCATATGCACCAGCCCGGTGTCAACGCCAACCGTTGCCGCCGCACCCAGCAGGAGCCCGGTGACTGCCGGCAAGGTTAAAGCCGGCGGCACATAGGCTGCAGCGTCTGCCCCAGCCACCGAGGTTAGACGTGCATTGAGCCACCCGCAGATCTTTTCACTCACCGCCAGTTCTGTCGCCTGCCCCCACGGCAATACCAGCGAGATACCCGCACGCAGTAATATTTGCCCCAGTTCAAGCCACTGTTCGTGCGGCCACTGCTTATCTGCGCGCGAAGTGGCATGCACTAAAACCACATAGGATGATGGCAACTTAAAGCCTGTTTTTATCCATGCCGTCTCAGCCGCCCGCGTATCAAGACCAAAATCGATCTCTCCTGATAACAGAGCAGAATCTCCGAGTGCCGCCGCAACCAGTTGACGCGAACGCTCTAGCACATGAGTATGCGGCTCGATCGCAACACACTGATCATAAAAAAAGCGTACCGGCCATTCATAACTAGAACCCTCTGTGCGATTACCCAGCCCACTCACCCGAGCACCTGTCGCGCGTGTCCAATGCGCCGCCCAGGCCGTTTTTATCAGGCCCTGACAATCAATCACTAGGTCATACGCTTCACTCGCTAGCCGCTGCCGCAACTGACGGATCTCCCCCCAGGTTGCCGGTGAGCATAATCGTTTGCGCCAGCGGCGTAGCGCAAATGGAATCACACAGCGCACACCGGCAACAAGACGCACGAGATCAGCAAACCCCTCTTCAACCAACCAATCGATCTGCACCGCCGGATACTGACGCCGAATATCGGCAATCACTGGCATCGTATGCACGACATCGCCGAGTGATGACACTTTAACAATTAATATTTTTTGCATCTAAATCAAATGGCTGACACGCTAAACTTAAACGGTAATTATATTGAGGCGCGGGTTTGTTAAAAACGCTTAAAAAGGCAATTTAGCGTCGGGCTTTTGCGCCAGAATCACACGACGAAAATCTCGTTGAATTCTCTCCAGCGCCTCTTCATCATCTGCTTCAAAGCGCAGCACAACCATCGGCGTAGTATTAGACGCCCGTGCCAGACCAAAACCATCTGGATATTCAACCCGCAAACCGTCGATCATCACCACCTCATCGGCGCCACTAAAACGCGCAGATTTTTGCAATTGCTCAATCAGCTTGAAATTTTCTCCCTCGCTTAATTTTATTTGCAATTCGGGCGTTGCAATCGAATCCGGTAGCCCATTGAGTAAGGCACTCGGGTCATCTGTGCGACACAGTAATTCAAGTAGCCGCGCCCCCGTATAAAGACCATCATCAAAGCCGTACCAGCGATCTTTAAAAAAGATATGTCCGCTCATTTCACCTGCAAGCGGCGCACCGGTTTCACGCAGCTTCGCTTTAATCAGTGAGTGACCTGTTTTCCACATCAGGGGTTCGCCGCCATGTGCCCGCACCCATGGCGCAAGTTTACGCGTGCATTTTACGTCGTAGATAATCTGCCCACCTGCATGACGGGATAACACATCACGCACAAATAACATCAGTTGACGGTCCGGATAGATAATCTGGCCATCTTTGGTGACTACGCCTAGCCGGTCACCGTCGCCGTCAAACGCAAAGCCAATTTCTGCATCGCCTGTCGCCAAGACATCAATCACATCTTGCAGATTCTCCGGGCGAGCCGGATCTGGATGATGGTTTGGAAAATGACCATCTACCTCACAAAAAAGTTCATGCACTTCGCACCCAAGCGCTCTAAA
This sequence comes from Mycoavidus cysteinexigens, assembly GCA_031963245.1. Classification (GTDB taxonomy): domain Bacteria; phylum Pseudomonadota; class Gammaproteobacteria; order Burkholderiales; family Burkholderiaceae; genus Mycoavidus; species Mycoavidus cysteinexigens_A. The sequence continues at coordinate 12,844 of JASSUC010000015.1, read as the reverse complement.
AAGACGCGGCGCAATCGCACCTGCGACTCCATTGCCACAGTCAACGACCACTTTTAATGGGCGGGCAAGCTTAATATCGCTGACAATCCGCGCGATATACGCAGCGACACAATCATGCAGCTGATAGCTACCCTGTCCTGCAGTAAACTCTTGCGCCACAATGCGTTGATACAGCGCCTGAATTTGCTCGCCATAGATTGCCGCACCACGCAGCACCATCTTAAAACCATTGTAATTAGGCGGATTATGACTACCCGTTACCACAATGCAAGAATCGACTTGACGGCCATTCAGCGGCACATGGGTAGCAAAATAGCCAAGCGGTGTTGGCACTAAGCCCAAATCGATGACATCGACCCCAGCTGCGCGCAAACCATCGGCCAGCGCTGTGGACAACTCTGGACCAGATAGACGGCCATCGCGGCCAATGGCAACTGCATCACCGCCATGAGCGCGCACTTCGCTACCAAACGCCAAGCCAATGCTATGCGCAACGCTCGTATCCAGCGTCTGACCAACAATGCCGCGAATATCGTATGCTTTGAAAATCGAGTTTGAAATCATGGAATGAAAAAGCCTTAAAAAGCAAATAAAAAACTACATTTTCAGAAGCTAATGGGTATGCAATTTATAATACAGTCTCAACTCATCTCTATCTCTCTGAAACAGAATTCATGCAATGTGCGAATCATAGCCTAATGTACTTTTACCTACCTCTTTTTAATTTAACTAACAAAGAAATAGGCTAGCAAACCATAAAGGAACCATTTTAGTCACAGGTGGCACCGGGTATATTGGCTCACCCACTTGTGTTGAACTGCTGAATGCCAGTTACGAGGTGGTTGTGGTTAACAAGAGCAACCGCAACGCGGACATCGCCCCATGCCATAAAAGCAATAAGCGATGCTTTTTGCATCGCTTCGCTGATATCCTACACTGCAGGAAAATGTTTTATCTTTGAGAAGATTGCCACACACAGTAATCAGTTGATCTATACGGAATTATTCGTTTACAACCGGAATATAGGCAACGGATTCAGGCACGCTTGGCCAGTGTAGGCTCTACTCGCGGTGAATATTCTGGGACCCAACGCCGCAAATCGCGCAGCACTTCAGCGTCAGTTAAGATCCGGCGCTGCATCAGCCACGGTAGCACGTCATCAAGTAACGCACTAGGGACCTCCCGGGCACGCGCGATACGCAGTTTTATGTGAGGCGTTGGCAAGGTTGTCTCATCACATGCGAGCAGTTCTTCATATAATTTCTCACCAGGACGCAAGCCCGTGTAGATGAGTTTAACTTGCCCATCGGCAAACCCGTAAAGCCGAATTAGGTCACGCGCCAAATCAACAATCCGTATCGGTTGCCCCATATCGAGAATAAAAATCTCGCCGCCCTGCCCCATGCTTGACGCTTGCAATACCAATTGCGATGCTTCAGGGATCGTCATAAAGAAGCGCGTAATCTCTGGATGCGTAACCGTAACGGGCCCGCCTTCAGCAATTTGCTTTTGAAATTTTTGCACAACACTGCCAGCGCTGCCCAGTACATTGCCAAAACGCACCGTCTCAAACTGCGTAAACTGAGTAGTGTGTTGTAATGCCTGGCAGGCCATTTCAGCCAAACGCTTACTCGCGCCCATGACATTCGTCGGATTAACCGCTTTATCAGTTGAAATCAGCACAAAATGCTTGATGCCCCAACGAATCGCGGCCCGCCCAACCCGATAGGTACCCAGCGCATTATTGCGTACTGCTTGCCAGGCATTTAATTCTTCCATGAGGGGGACATGTTTATACGCCGCAGCATGAAAAACAATATACGGAGCATAGCGCTGCATGACCTGATCAAGCAATAAGGAGTCTTTTGCGTCGCCAATAATTGGCACCACGGATCGCCCCGGAAACGTGTCGCGCAACTCTTCGGTCAACGTATACATCGCATATTCGGAGAACTCAAACGCAATCAATTGGGCGGGGGCAAAACGCAAGATTTGCCGGCACAGCTCGGAACCAATCGAGCCGCCCGCACCGGTCACCATCACGACTCGATCTTTGAGCAGCGCTTCAACATGAGCCGTATCAATTGTAATGGGCGCTCGGCCCAACAAATCTTCTAGATTAATCTGCCGGATCCGCGACAAAAAAGCTTGCCCTTGCGTAAGCGGCGTCAAGGCTGGCAACACCAGCGCACGGACCCCCGCCCGCATGCACAGAGTAGCAACCTGCCGGTGGATTTCAAGCGGCGCCGATGGCATCGCAATAATCACATGCTCAGCCTTAAGTTCAGCGGTCCAGCGCTGCAACTCACCCATCGGCCCAAGGATTTTATAACCCTGAATCTCACGACCGCGCTTAGCCGGATCATCATCGAGCAAGCCAACTAGCCGCCACTCGCTTGAGCGCGTTAACTCACGCACTAGGCTCGCACCGGCGTTCCCCGCACCCAACAGAAGCACCGGTTTACCTTGGGCAATCAGGCTGCCATAACGATAAGACTCTGTTGTCGTACGATAGAGCGCCCGTGCCCCGCCCATAATCAGAAACAGAAAAACGGGGGCCACGATAAACACTGAGCGCGGTATGATCGGGTTTGGTTGCAGCATCGCCGCTCCGATTATCACAGCCAAAGTACTGGCGCCAACCGCACGCACGATGCGCAGTAAATCCGGCAAGCTCGCAAAAACCCAGATGCCGAGGTATAAGCCAAATATACGAAAAGCCAAGCCATGAATAGGCAGCGCCCAGACCAGCACCGACAGCGCACTTTCTTTAAAATCTGGCGGCACTTCGCCATTAAAGCGAATCAGATAAGCTGCCAGCCAAGCGACGACAACCGCACTCAGATCAAAGAAGAAGACAATCAAAACAAGCCAAGTGGTCTTAAATCGAAACATCAGGGAGTCCCTTTCCGAATATATTCAAGCCAGCAATAATCGATGCGCGCCCCCAATAAAATTAATATCAGCGCCCACACGGCAAGCCCTGTCCACTGCATGCCTACTGACACGTGCAAGCCAATCAGCGCTAAGCCCGCACTAGCCGCCATTAAGCCATACGCGACTCGGACTGGAGCCAGATGGTTGCCACTCATTTGGATCATCCGCTGATAATAATGTGTGCGATGCGCTTGCCAAAATTTCTCGCCGCGCAGCAAACGTTTACATAATGTCACCGACGCATCCGCAATAAATGGCGAAAACACGAGCGCTGGAAACCAAAATGGCCAAACTTCACGCATCCAACCTAAAAAACCTAGCGCGCCAGCTAAAAAACCCAATGGCACAGATCCTGCATCTCCTAAAAATACACGTGCGGGCGGCCAATTAAATACCAAAAAACCGACGGCGGCGCCCGCAACTACGGCAGCAGCGCCCGCCAAATCAGGAGCAGCAACTGCTGCGGCCATGGCATACGCACCAAACCCAAAGAGCGCCATGCCGCCCGCTAGGCCATCAGCACCGTCCATAAAGTTGTACAAATTGATCAGCCAGAGTAGTAAAAACGAGATCAATACAAGCTGCCAACCCGCCAGCGATAGAGAAAAACCTAGCATCATCGTCAGCACGGCCAGTCCATGGGCCGCAAATCGCACACGCGCAGAAAGACCACGCCGGTCATCAAATTGCGACACGAAAGCCAGAAATAATGCAGCAAAGGCTATTGGCCACAAGGTCCGCGTCCAAAATATCATGCCTATCACGATAGTCGGCACCATCGCCCATCCGCCAATACGTGGCGTAATCTGGGTATGCAATGAACGATGATTCGGCACATCAGGAGCAAACTGCCGGCTCTTATCCAGCGCCAGCAACCATCGCAAAATAACTGCAACCGTCGCCGCCGCAACTAGCGCCAAACCCGGCAATTGAAACCAAATCGAGGATACGTTGAGCATATTAGATAAGATCATATAAAATCACGCAATATTGGCTTGGCTAGGCATCCGTTCATTCTTTTTATTTTTGTCGGCGCCACCTCTAATTCATTTTACTACGGTCTCCGCAGACTCTTGATACCACGTTGCGGTGCGCAACAATCCTGCCTCAATGGCATACGGCGGCGACCAATTTAAGGCCGTACGCACTTGCGTGATATCCAGTCGCAATGGCTGAAGCAAGCGATTGATCTGCATCGTGCGGCCCGTCAAACGACCAAGCCAAGCGAGCCAGGGCAACGGCACGCGCCATAGCCAAGCAGGCGTGCCCAGTGCACGGCCAAGCGCCAACGCCAGTTGTGCCGCGGACAAGTCAACGCCGTCGCTGACATGAAAAACCCGGTCGGCCGCGGCTGGATGTGTGACACACTGAGCAATCACATCGGCCAGGTTTTCCACATAGATAAAACTGCGCTGGGCGTGCACCTTACCTAACGGTAGTGGAAAACCACGGTGAATCGCACGCATAAGCTGCAGAAAATTAGCACGTACACCCGGACCATAGACCAGCGGTGGGCGCAGAATCACGATTTCCATCCCCGTCTCACGGCCCAGTACAGTCAATGCCGTTTCAGCTTCGTATTTTGAAATGCCATAAGGATCCGTGGGCGCAGGCGTATCTTCTTCACGCCATGGTCTGCCCGGTTCCACCTCACCCAGTGCTTTGACACTGCTCACAAAGATAAAGCGTCGAGCTCCAGCACGCACCGCAGCGTGTGCAACCCGCAATGTGCCGATAACGTTAGTTGCACGAAATGCCTCTAGCGGCGCTGACGATGAATCGCGCAATAAATGCACGCGAGCGGCCAGGTGAATCACTACCTGCGGCGGTGCAACGCCAGCCAAAGTATTTTCTATACCGGCAAAATCCGCTGCCTCATGCACCAACTCCGGCAAAACACTACCGCCAATACTGGCGCGCCGCACCAGCATACTGACTGAATGCCCTTCAGTTGTAAGCCTGCGGCACACCGCGCGGCCAATAAAGCCGTTAGCGCCTGTTACCAGAACGTTCATTGATTAATTGTGTAATAAAGCGAAAGAGTTATTGATTATAAGCTCAAATATGCTAAAAATATTTGTGTAATAGAGACATATAAATCAACACTTAGAAGCCTATAAGTCAACGCTTGCGGGGCGGCAACTCGGCTGTTGGCAATTGCTTAATTTCTGTAATAACCTGTTGAAACTCAGCAATATCTTCAAAGCTCCGATACACTGACGCAAAACGCACATAGGCTATTTTATCGAGCCGACGCAGTTCATTCATGACCAGCTCACCCAGCTTATCGCTATAGATTTCTCGCTCTCCTGTACTCAACAGTTGATATTCGATCCGTGCAATGGCATCGTCTACCGCCTCTGCGCTGACCGGGCGTTTACGTAGCGCCAGTTGCATGCTCGCCGCCACCTTATGGCGATCAAATTCGACCCGGCTGCCCTCTTTTTTAACCACCGTGGGCAATGTGAGCTCGACTCGCTCATAAGTGGTAAAGCGTTTATCGCACTCAGGACAGCGCCGGCGGCGGCGAATCACAGCACCATCCTCCGCCACGCGGGAATCAGCCACTTGGGTATCTTCATGCTGGCAGAAAGGACAGCGCATAACGGCTTAAAGATAAACTGGAAAGCGCTTGGTCAAGGCGGCGACCTGATTCCGCACCCGTTCAAGCGTGGCACTATCATGAGGCGCATCCAACACATCGGCCACCAAATGCCCCACTTGCTCAGCTTCGGCAGTTTTGAAACCACGCGTTGTCATGGCCGGAGAACCTAAGCGAATACCGCTGGTCACAAAGGGTTTTTCAGGGTCATTAGGAATCGAATTTTTATTCACCGTGATATGCGCCTCACCTAATGCAGCTTCGGCCACCTTACCCGTAATCTGCTTAGCACGCAGGTCAACTAACATCACGTGACTTTCAGTGCGCCCCGAAACGATCCGCAAACCTCGTTTCACCAGGGTTTCCGCCAGCACGCGTGCATTGTCTAGCACTTGCTGCTGATATTGCTTGAATTCTGGCAATAGTGCTTCCTGAAACGCGACCGCTTTAGCGCCAATCACATGCATCAACGGGCCACCTTGAATGCCCGGAAAAATCGCTGAATTAATGGCTTTCTCGTGTTCGGCTTTCATCAAGATGACGCCACCGCGCGGACCACGCAAGCTCTTATGCGTAGTCGTCGTCACAAAATCCGCATGCGGCACTGGATTGGGGTAAAGACCTGCGGCAATCAACCCGGCGTAATGCGCCATATCCACCATAAAATAGGCGCCGACTGACTTGGCGATACTCGCCAGCCGGGCAAAATCAATCCGTAATGAAAATGCTGAGGCGCCGGCAATGATTAATTTTGGAGAATGTTTTTTAGCCAGTTGGGCCGCTGCTTCATAGTCGATATCTTCGGCATCATTTAAGCCATAACTCACCACATTAAACCATTTACCTGACATATTGACAGGCGAACCATGCGTTAAGTGTCCGCCATGCGCCAAATTCATCCCCATAATGGTGTCGCCCGGCTTTAACATGGCAAAAAACACCCCTTGATTGGCCTGCGAGCCAGAATTGGGTTGCACATTTGCCGCCTCGGCACCAAATAGCGTTTTGACCCGATCAAGCGCGAGTTGCTCAACCTTATCGACATATTCGCAGCCACCGTAATAACGCTTACCCGGATAACCTTCCGCATATTTATTCGTCAATTGCGACCCTTGCGCTGCCATCACCGCCGGGCTGGTATAGTTTTCCGATGCAATCAACTCAATATGCGCCTCTTGCCGCTGGTCTTCTTGTTGGATTGCCTGCCATAATTCAGGATCGATACTTGCAATGGTGTGCTTCGTTTTGTCAAACATGGAAATGTCTTTAATGAGTCAAGATAACTGGATCGAAAAAACCGCTTTGAAGTACAAGCGGGCAAACGTTTTGAAATGATTAATTAATCATCTTACACAAAATTTTTGATAGTCTTTAATTATGCCGGTCCTTGCGTAGCAAAAACCTGCCCTAAGCAAACTCAACGCTATACTATGCGCGCTATATACAGCACTCCCCGCCTTTGCTCGATCCATCAGAAAGTAATTGGCATAACCGGCGGAGAAAACCTCAATCATACAATAAGGTACACAAGAAGATGATCGTACTCATTACTGGCGCTTCTGCCGGCTTTGGTCAGGCCATTGCCAAAACCTTTGCGCGCGCAGGCCATCGCATCATTGCAACCGCCCGCCGGGCTGACCGCTTACAAGCCCTAGCCGATGAAGTTGGCGAGCGCTTACTGCCGATCACACTTGATGTACGTGACCATGACGCCATCGCCGCCCTACCTAGCTCACTGCCCCCGGCCTTTGCCGAGGTCGATGTCCTCGTCAACAATGCTGGCCTAGCGCTCGGCTTGGCGCCGGCGCAACAGGCGGACCTAAATGACTGGCAGACCGTCATAGACACGAATATCAATGGCCTGGTACGCATGACCCATGCCTTTTTGCCCGGCATGGTTGAACGTAACCGAGGCCATATCATCAATGTGAGTTCAATTGCCGCCAATTACGCCTACCCAGGCAGTAATATTTACGGCGCTAGCAAAGCTTTTGTGCGGCACTTCAGCCTCAATTTACGCGCTGACCTAGCCGGCACCGCATTACGCGTGACAGATATTCAACCCGGCTTATGCGGCGGTACCGAGTTTTCAAATGTGCGCTTTAGGGGCGATGATGAAAAAGCCGCCGCGCTCTATCAAAATATGCAGTCGTTAACGGCAGAAGATATTGCCGAAGCAATCTATTGGATCGCCGACCGTCCCGCGCATGTTAACGTCAACACCATTGAACTGATGCCCGTGGCGCAATCATTTAGCGCCTTAGCTGTACACCGGGAGTAACATCCACGCCCCCAATTCGTACCCTTATCCCATCCGCTCTTTGTACTTTATATGATGTCTCCGACCCAAGATTTATCAATCTTCTCTCTCGTTCTGCATGCTAGCGTATTGGCGCAAGCCGTTATGGCATTACTGCTCGCGCTATCGTTAACGTCATGGACATTTATTTTCAGAAAATGGTTTGCTTTACGCAACGCACGCGCGCAAACCGAGCGTTTTGAACAGAATTTTTGGGCCGGAGGGGATTTGCAAGCGCTTTATCAGAGTACCGTTGCGCAGCGTCATAGCACCGGCGCGCTGGCCCGGATTTTTGAAGCCGGCATGCGTGAATTCTTAAAAGCCAAAGAAAAAAATATGACGGATGCCAGCGCCATTCTCGACAATGCCAGGCGTGCAATGCGCGCGGCCTTTCAGCGCGAAATGGATGCGCTTGAAGCCAACCTCTCTTTTTTAGCTTCAGTGGGCTCGGTCAGCCCGTATATCGGTTTGCTTGGCACGGTGTGGGGCATTATGAATTCATTTCGCGGCTTAGCCAACGTCCAACAGGCTACCCTCGCCAACGTTGCGCCCGGCATTGCCGAAGCACTGGTCGCTACTGCGATTGGTTTATTTGCGGCCATTCCAGCCGTGGTTGCCTACAATCGCTACGCGCACGATATAGACCGGCTATCGATGCGCTTTGAAACTTTTATTGAAGAATTTTCAAATATTTTGCAACGACACACTCACGCCTAGCCTTAGGTTTGCACATACCCTTGTTATTAAGAGAGCGCCCCAATGCCCGCCACTTCTATCCGCTCTACGCTGCGTAGCCGCCGCCGCTCAATGGCTGAGATTAATGTCGTGCCTTATATTGATGTGATGCTCGTATTGCTTGTCATCTTTATGGTGACAGCTCCCCTGGTCGCTCCCTCAGTCATCAATTTACCAAGCGTCGGCAACGCTGCGCCCGCCCCTCATGCGCCACCTATTATCATCAATGTCCGGGCCAACGGAGAACTCTCTATACGATATAAAAGTGGCGCTAAAATGCACGAAGAGGCCCTATCGAAGACTGAATTAAATATTTTTTTACAAAAACAGCAGCACTTAGCACCTGAGCAACCCGTGGTGATTGCGGCCGATAAAAATACCCAATATCAGACCGTGATGACCGTCATGTCCGATCTAAAAACTTGGGGTATCAAGCGCGTTGGCTTATACGTTCAAACTTCCAAATGAAACACGACACTCCCTCTCCATTTCACCCACCGCGCGAACGCGGCACCCGGCGCGCCCTGGTGTTTGCAGTGCTGACGCACGCTTTATTATTTGCCCTTTTATTCTACGGTATCAGTTGGCAAAATAACCCGCCCGCAGGCATCGAGGCTGAGCTATGGAGTTCAATGCCAGACACAGCACCTGATGTTGCGCCGCTCCCCGAAGTTGCAGATAAAGCGGAGTCGGCTCTGCCGAGCCCCTCTCCCAGCCAATCTGAGCCAGCCGAGATTGCCCTGCAACCAGCCAAACGCAAGCTAGAAACGCAGCAACAGCAATTAACCCAGCTTCAGCAACAACCAGAAGCCCAAAAGGTAAAAGAACGCCAACCACAGGCCGCCCAAGAAAAAAAAGCCCGAGAAGCAGAACGTAAGCAGCAGTTAGCCGAACAACAAAAAATGCTACGTGCTCAGCAACAGGCTCAAGAATTGGCCAAGCAACAACGCCAAGCACGCCTGTCAGCACTCCAAGGCATTGCGGGCCACAGCCCATCTACCGATGGCCTAACCAACACCGGTCAAGACGCCGGCAGTGGCGGCCGCGGCTCTCCTGGCTATGTCGATAAAGTACGACGGCATGTTAAATCGAATATGGCCTTCAACGCAGACTCAACCGATGGCAACCCACAAGCGGTGGTAGCCGTTCAATGCGCTCCCGATGGGTCGATCCTAAACGCACAAATCGTCCATGCAAGCGGTAACCCCGCATGGGACGATGCGGTCTTGCGCGCAGTCCAAAAATCAGACCCTATGCCACGCGACAGCAATGGCAAAGCACCGGCTAACTTTACTTTTACTTATCGCCTGAATGATTAAGTTCAGTTTTGTCCCTCTAACCGAACTCAGAGCCCTATATGCAAACCTGCAACGCTTTCGCAAAGCTAACTGCCATGCTATTTTGCTACCTGTTACCATAGACCTGTAGTTGAGACGACATACAAACCTAAATTCATTATGAACTCAATCATTCAGTGTATTCTCAGAGCAGTGATAGCAGGCTGCTTGCTTGTCACGACCGCTACCGCCCACGCGCAACTTAAGATTGAGATTACTGGCGTCGGCTCAAACTTTTTACCCATTGCCGTGGCAGCTTTTCGTGATGAAAGCGCGGCACCCCAGCAAATTAGCGAAATTATTCGCGCTGATTTAGCACGCAGCGGTCGGTTTTCAAACATCCATGCAGGGACGGCACCGATTGGCGAAACCAACACAGTTGACTTAGGCAGTTGGCGAGCAAAAGGTGCCGATGCCCTGGTGACTGGCAGCGTCACTCATTTGGCCAATGGTCATTATGAAGTGCGCTTTCGACTCTACGATACGGGCAAACAGCAAGATCTCAGCGGGCTTGCGCTCATCAGTTCAGCCAGTGAGCTACGCCTGAGCGCCCATAAAATCGCCGACTATATTTATCAGAAATTACTTGGCGAGCGCGGTATTTTTGCCACCCGCCTCTCCTATGTAGCACACACTGGCGGTCAATATCAACTACAACGCGCCGACTCCGATGGGCAAAACGCACGTACCGTTCTGACCAGCTCCGAGCCCATCATTTCGCCGGCTTGGTCGCCCAATGGCACGCAAGTGGCTTATGTCTCATTTGAGCACAAAAAACCCGTTATCTATGTACAGGATTTGCTCTCAGAGCAACGTACCGCGGTTTCAAATCAAAAAGGAAGTAATAGCGCGCCCGCCTGGTCCCCCGATGGCAATCAGCTTGCCGTTGCCCTGTCACTCACTGGCAACACGCAAATTTATAGTATCAACGCCAATGGCACCGGTTTACGGCGCCTCTCAAGCAGCCGCAGTATTGATACCGAGCCACGCTTTTCTGCCGATGGGCACTCTATTTATTTCACCAGTGATCGCGGCGGCGCGCCGCAAATCTACAGAATGTCAGTGCAAGGCGAAGCCACTGCCGGCGCGGCCCAGCGCATTACTTTCAAAGGTAGTGAAAACACCAGCCCGCGCCTGAGTCCAGATGGCAAGCTACTGGCGTATATTTCGCGCGTAAACGGCGCCCTCAAGCTTCATGTACAAGAAATCAGCACAGGTGAGGCGATTGCGCTAACCGACACCGACTCCGATGAATCCCCTAGCTTCTCACCTAACGGTAAATATATTCTATATGCAACTCGCATAGAACAGCGTGGCGTACTCGCTGCCGTCTCTACCGATGGCCGTACCCGTCAAATCCTGTCGATTAAAGATGGAAATATACGCGAGCCCTCTTGGGGGCCTTTTACGGAATAAAGGACACTACACCCATCCAGGCCAACCAAAACATAGCACGAAATATTTTTTGCTAGACCTTCAGGAGTTAAAAAAATGACGTCAAAGTTTCGCTTAGTTTTTACCACCCTTCTCATCGGTACACTCACAGCCTGCCAATCAGGCGTAAAGCTCGCCCCCAATACGGGGAATGAAAATAGCGCCAACGCACTTGGCACACCAACCAATCTGGCGGACACCGCACAGACTGCGTTTAACCCACTTAATGATCCAAACAACCCGCTTGCAAAGCGTAGCATTTATTTTGAATTTAATAGCTACATCGTTAATGGCGAATACCAATCACTCCTGCAGCAACATGCACAGTATCTTAAAAGCCACCCACAGCAACGCATTTTGATCCAAGGCAATACCGACGAGCGCGGCACCAGCGAATATAACCTTGCCCTTGGCCAAAAACGCGCAGAAGCCGTACGTCGTACCTTATCGTTGATAGGCGTGGCAGATACGCAAATGGAAGCCGTCAGCCTAGGCAAAGAAAAACCCCAAGCCACTGAACATAATGAAAGCGCCTGGACACAAAATCGTCGCGCAGATCTCGTCTACCAACCCTAAATATCAATCATGACCCGCCTATCTTCTTACCTTAATCGCACTAGGCTACGCAGCGTACCCATTACTATAGCAGTGAGTATGCTACTACTAAGCGCAGCCGCACCCGCCCAGGCGGGTCTATTTGACGACGACGAAGCGCGCCGGGCTGTGCTCGATTTACGGACGCGCGCAGATAACCTAACTGACCAGTTAGCTGCCGCACAACGTACCCTCTTCAACCAAGTAAACCAACTCGAACAACTGCAACAAGAAGTCGCCGCTCTGCGCGGCCAGAATGAAACGCTAGCCAACCAGTTGATTGATATACAAAGATCCAACAAAGACTTTTACACTGATCTCGACGGGCGTTTAAAAAAACTTGAGCCACAGCAACGGCAACAAACTGCCAGCGTGCCAGGCACCCAACTCAGCGAGGCGGACGCCTTCAAAGCAGCGTTGGCGCAATTCCAAAAAGGTGACTTCGCGCGCGCTGCCAACGCCTTCAAAGGATTCATCTGGAAATATCCAAAAAGCGCCTATCAACCTACGGCCCGCTACTGGCTCGGCAATACCTTTTATGCACTGCGTGATTACAAACGCTCAACTGAGATGCTGCAAAGCGTAGTTAAAGGGTATCCAACTCACCCGCGTGCGCCCGATGCTTTATTTTCAATTGCACAAAATCAGCTCGAACAAGGACAAAAAAACCTATCGCGTAAAACGCTAAGGCAAGTGATTGCCCAATACAGCGGGAGCGAGGCCGCAAAAAATGCACAAACCAAACTAGCGCAAATACATTAAATTTATTTTTTTTGATTGACAGACATTAGCATTCATTAATATAATTCCGCTCTTCTTCGGGTCGTTAGCTCAGTCGGTAGAGCAGCGGACTTTTAATCCGTTGGTCGCAGGTTCGAACCCCGCACGGCCTACCAGATACCATAA
>JASSUC010000014.1:0-49867 GCA_031963245.1 Mycoavidus cysteinexigens | reverse complement strand
TCAAGATTTTCTACACCAGGTCTTATCTGCTCAGTTTTAAAATGAGGTGGCCCTGATTGGAAGATGCTCCCTATTGACACACCACCTAAAATAGGTCTATCTTACATTTAAAAGAAATAAGCTGAGAATTTGAATAACTAAATAAGCATTAATTCAAAGGTAGACGATGGATTCTTTTGATAATGTATTCGATTCCCTGATCGGCAATGAAGGTGGCTATTCCAATGATCCGGCCGACCCGGGCGGTGAAACCATGTTTGGCATCACGGCACGGGTTGCGCGTGCGTGTGGTTATCAGGGCAGCATGCAAGATTTGCCGCTCGATACCGCAAAGCAAATTGCGAAAACAGAATATTGGGATCGCTACCAGTGCGACCAATTTGATCCTCACATCGGTTTTCAATTATTCGACGCTGCTTACAACGGCGGGCCCGCCGCGAAATGGTTGCAAATGGCCGCTGGCGTAACCGTTGACGGCATTATCGGCGCACAGACGGTCGCCGCCATACGTGCCTTAGATCCTGCCAAAGTTATCCTACGTTTTGACGCATATCGCCTGCAATATCTTGATAGCTTAGCGACGTGGCCCAGCTTTGGTCACGGTTGGGTAAACCGAATTGCCAACAACCTTATAAGAGGAGCTGAGTGATGAATAAATTGACCGAAATTTTGCCATTGTTAGAACGGTTGGCGCCAACGCTTGCGGCGGTGCTTGGAACACCATTACTTGGCGGTGCTGTCGCGGGGCTTGAGGCAGTGTTTGGTATTACGCCCGCTGCGGGTGCTACCGTTGACGACCGTGCAAATATTATTGCACAAGCCATTGAGGGAGCATCCCCTGAGACGCTTGCTGCCATCCACAAGGCTGATCAGGACTATGCCGCAAAGATGGCTGACTTGGGTTTTAAAGACAAAGAAGCACTTGCACAGCTTAGTTATCAAACTCAGAAGCTCGCGGTCGATGATGTCACAAATGCACGGGAAATCGCTAAAAATAACGCGACGGTTTATAACCTGGCGCTATGCATTTTAGTTACGTTTGGGATTGTCATGGGTGGCGTGCTATGGGGTTCTTATGCGCTGCTAACAGGTGGTTTACCGCTGAAAGAAGTCCCCGTCGTCGCCGCCGTATCTGGACTGGTGGGATCGGTGGTTGGCTATGCCGCGGCAAATGCACAGACCGTTATCAATTTCCTTTATGGCGGCTCCATAGGGAGTTCCAGAAATATCGACGCAATGACGACCGCGATCAAAAAAATAGGAGGTGCGTCATGACGTCTTAAGTCACTCGCTTTCAAGATCAAACTGCCAAATCTTGCACAAAAGGTACGATTACGATAACCCAGAAAAGGAATCCAAAATGACCTCACCAGCCACGCCAGTCGACCCTACCAAGTTAATCGAGCTTACTAATGAAAGCGGTACGCCGGTTATTGTACTCGTGCCAACGACCTCCTCCGACGCGCCGGACCCCACAGAAGCGACCCCTGTCTATGAGCAGGCACTCGAAATACTTATTTCGACCAATGGCAGCACGACGGTTGCCAATTCTGCTACAGCCCAGTTTATTCTCGATCAGTATTATATCGATTCTACAACGCACGATAAAAAATACTCAACTATCTACAACTTGCTGGTCAGTACCAGCAACTGGTACGTACCGGTGGCCAATCTTGGGGTGGTACAGGACATTTTCGCCACCCCACCTTCTTATCCGGCACAAACCGCGGCAGCTGACGAAGCTGCCGCGATTGCGAATGCCGGCGTGTTTTATCAGACGATCTCGGCTTATCCAACTTCTGCTCTGGCGACGAATTTTCAAAACGCAATGGGTGGCACACTGAATAACGCTTCGGGACCAGCAGATGGTTCACCCAATTCTTCCGCTAATGTGGCGAGCTCGATTAGCGATTCGGTGAAGGCTTTCTTTCAGAGTACCAAAAGCTTTAAGAACGTGACCCTGGCGGGTCTCGTGGCGATGGAAAATTATTATCTGTCGTTTCCGTTCATCTGGGCCGATCCAGGCCACACCGGCAATGCCACTTATTACCTATACAGCAGCAGTGGCAAGGCGACTAGTTTCGTCGGCACGATTTCGCTCACCAAACCCGCACAGCTAGATGTCACCTTGGCGAACGGCGGTTACACCTGTACCTTCTCACCAGCATCGAATCCTTCCGACACCACCTCGGTCGATGTCAACAGCTCGCAAGCAAAAGCTTTAACTTACAGCAACGGCGTATTTATCGACGATCCGGATAGCGACACACCTTCCATTGCAGTCAAAGGTACTTTTCAGGTTAAGCGCTTTTTTACGCAGCAGCCGGCTGATACGCAGATCATCGCTGTTTTGACGGGCACGATCAATGGCTCGATTTGTCTCGGTTTTGACTCGCCACAAAAGAGCGACGACAAGACAAATTCGGAATTTTGGGATGCTTTGTTTCATCCGAAAACCTCGGCGCAGATCTTCCAATCAGTCATGCAAATTGGCGGCGCCATCATGCTGCTGTTCTTCTTTGGCCAGGTTCTCTATGGCATCTACAAGTGGGCATCTAACCTTTCCAAGGCAAAAGAACCAACCACGGACGAGTTGCTTAAGGCTCAGCAGGAATCGCTCGAAAAAATATTGAGCGAAAAAATTGATGCTATCGCTAAACAGATCAGTAATGGCCAGCAACAAGCACCTGACAGTCCTGAGGCAGCATCAGAAGCCATCGCTGAGCAGCGAGATGTCGTGGCGGACAACCAAAACCAGGCCAATCTCGAAGACAGTCTGAAATTGCAGCAGGATAACGCCCAGGAACTTGCAAAATTCGAATCGGAGATGAGCTCAGATCAGTTAGTACGATTGGAGGAGGTAGGAAGTCAAATTCAGGACTCCAACACGGCGCTCGAGAACGCTACACCGGAGACCTTGCCAACCGTAGTGGAGGAACAGACCACGGCGCTTACCAAACTCAGTGACGATGTCTCATCGCTTACAGCCGATGTATCCAATATTTTAAGCAAAGAATCCAGCACCATGATCGAGCAAAACACGGAACTCAGTGATGCAATACATCAGGATATTGAGGACTCGGACAGCAACGCAGCAGAAGATAAAGCAAATGATGATCCAGACGCAGCCGATCCGTTTGTCCCCGAAGTTTAAATTTAGTCGCAGCGTACCTACAAAGAAAAGTGAGCGTCCTAACTAGTCATCAATCGGAGAAAGACCATGAGTGCTAAACAACCGACTGTCAATATTAATAACCAGTTCAATCAAAATCTGGATATCTACACCTTCACCGTACCCTCCGGCGCATCGGTGAATAACCCATCGACCCTTTATCCAGTCTTTACCAAGGTTGGTAATGCCCCGGCGAAGACAAAATCCACCTATACGCCATCGGTGGCGCTGGAAAATCTGGTTTTCGTCATAGGGAGCACGGGTCAGCCACTACAGAGTGTAGTCACTGATCTTTTCAACGCGACCAACGTTACGATTACTAACGATGATTTGATTAAAAGCCAGAAGGCCTTCGATTTTTACCAGGCTTATACGGGCAGTCCTTATAGCCCCGTTAGCCTTGCCATAAATGACATTATTCTGACGAATCAGGATCTCACGCAGCAGCAGCAACTACTGGATGCTTGGTTTACTAAGAACAATACCGGCTTTGATTACGCGACGTTTTCTGCGGTCACCTATTGGGTGGAAAACGATGCGCGCGCATGGGGCAGCCCGACGGGCAAGACGCTTTATTGCTATAGCCTGGCATCGCCGCAACCGATCATCCCCTTGGTGCTGCCAAAAATCTCGACCGCGACGCTAAAGATAAATGCTGACGGCTCGGTCCAGTACATTCCTTTGGATGCTAACCAGAAGCCCGGCACACCGATTCCGTTGACCCTGTCGCGCCGCACCCTGACTTCTGCCGGCGCAACCGACACGCACGGGGTGAATTTTAAGCTGGTCATACAGAATATGGCCTTACACGATGGCACAGACGGTACCTACGATCTGTTTTTTATTGGTAAAGTCGATGGTAGCGACGTCATCGTTCAGCCCTACGAAGTCCCGAAACTGGCTTGGTGGATGGCGGCCTATGATCTCGCTAACATCGCTTTTACCGCACTCAACGTAACCATGCTGGTGCATACCGTTATCGCGCTCGCAAAAAGCCTGCCGGATCTTTTCAACGCGCTGAAAACCGGCGGTGAGACGCTGTTGAATGCTATCAAGACAGATGCAAACAGCGCCGCCGAATGGATTTCCAGCAAATTCACTAGTGTGGCCGAGGAGAATGGCGATCTTGTTAATGTCGATATCGACACCGATGTGGATACGGATGTGGATATCGACGTCGACACGGATGTCGATACGGATGTGGACACCGATGTGGATATCGATGTCGACATTGATGTCGATATTGATGCCTTGGTGGTAGTTGATGTCGATGTGGATATCGATGTCGATATCGATACCGATGTTGATACGGTTGTTGACAATGTGACCGATAACGTCATTGATGTGGATACCGATATCGACACGGATATTAATGTCGACGAATCAGCATTAGCTGGCCTCGCTAAGCGGATCGGAAGCTCCTTGTGGGCCAACAAAGGGCAGATCCTGAAATTCGTCCTGAAGAACGCGGCGGTAATGGGGGCGATGGTCGGCGCGCAGAAACTCCTTGATCTCTGGTACCAAAAAGCGCACCAAAGCTATGCTGGCGAACAGCCATCAGCCGCAGCACCTCTGGGACTATTGATGAACTACCTGGAAAACCCGGCTAACGACATTGCTGAGCGCTGGACGACGTTCTCCTACTACGTCGAGGAAGGCGCCAGCGCCAACGAGCAAAATATGGTGATCAGCGGGCTGCTGGCACTAAAAAATGACGCCGAAGACGCGGCGCAAAAAGCCTGGCGCTGGAGCCAGGCAGACGAGAACGCAGCCGTCAATGCGATGGCAGCATTTACCGCCTCCGGCACCCAAGCTAAAGCTTATACGACACTCGCTACCTACCAATACAACGGCAAAACGCTGCCCCTAAAAGTGGGCGCTAGCGTGGCTCTCAAATACATTGCCAAAATTCTCTAATCCTTGAGGAATACCAAGCATGAACGTTACCGCTCCTGTCAGATATCCAAATTATGAAGACCATCAACAAGCATGGGAGGAATTGGCCAAAGGTATCGCCGCATTAAAAACTAAAGTGCGTACGATAGAGCAAGAAAACGATGAAGCCAAAGGTGAGTTGACCATTATCGGCTCTGGAATCGAGACCATTGGATTTTCGGTCGGGGACCAGAAACTCATTGAAGCCGCTGACAAGGTTCTGTATTGCGTGGCAGATCCTGCGACGGTGGTCTGGCTTACCCTGCTACGCCCTGATGCGCTTGATCTCTACGTCCTCTACGGCGAGAACAAAGTCCGCTATATTACTTACATGCAAATGGCGGAGGCGCAGCTCTATTGGGTTCGGCAAGGGCTTAAAGTAGTCGTGGTATTTTATGGACACCCCGGTGTTTTCGTGTTGTCAACGCATCGTGCTATCAAGCTGGCACGGCGAGAAGGACATCGTGCGGTCATGAAGGCCGGCGTTTGTGCCCTCGATACGCTCTGCGCCGATTTGGGTGTAGACCCGAGTCACCCAGGCTTGCAAACGCATGAAGCTACTGACAGTTTGATCCGCCAACGCCATATTGATACCACGCTGCATGTGATCCTCTGGCAAGTCGGATTGATCGGCGAACTTGGCTATCGCCGCAATGGCTATCTGAACGACAATTTCTCGTACTTCATACGCTGGCTGCAGGAGCTATACGGACAGGATTATGAAATTACTCATTACATCGGCTCGCGTTATCCGACGATCGAGCCATTGATCCAAACCTATCGCCTTGATGAGCTACATAATCCCAATGTGCAGTCCAACATCACGGGGCTATCGACCTTCTATATTCCCCCCCGTGATGTGGTTGCAACGGATCATGCTACGGCGATGGATCTCGGTCTGCTACGCGAGGGGCAGCGCCTGGTGACACCCTCCTCGCCGTTACGGGAAATCGATCAATATGGTCCGCGCGAGATGGCGGCGTTTACGGCGTTCGAAAATTTCCGCATCCCGACTGGCTATCGCTGGCAGGAACATACCGAAGCAAGCAATTTTCTGATTGAATTACGATTTGACACCGCCTTGCAGGACCTTTATGGCCGTGATCCACAACAAGCACTGAACGATAGCCGTTTTAACGGTCTATCAGACAAGGAGCGGGCGCTGCTTTCATCGCGCGACCCTGGCGCGGTCCAGATCGCAGCCAAAGGGATTTATAAGCGTTCGAGCGAAAACGAACAACTCATTACTCGGCTTCTCAATAGCAAAGTGGAGTGCAGCGAATTGCTCAAGCAGATGCGTTTGCAACCTAGGTCAATCGCACGCGCCAAGCTACTTGACTGGGCCGCGCAGCAAAATATCGCATTCGATGCGCCACGTTTTCATGCTTCGGTCGACTTCACCTATCAAAACAATATCTACCCGTGGACTGGAGTTTATCTAGCGGCAGATCAAAAGCACCTCGTCACGTTGCTCGGCAATCAAACGCAGCGGAATAAAAGCATTCTTTACATCGACGATGTCCGCGTCAGAACGTATCAATTCCAGAACGGCATGCTGAAATGGTCAGCCAGCGAAAGCATACCGTTTAGCGGCATTCTGAAATTCGACCATGAAACCACGGGTTTGCGTCGAATGGTCGGCAAAATCTGGTCACAGACAGAAACTGCGGGGATGGCCGAACCCTTTGTCGCAAGCGAGGTCGATCCTGCTCGCAAACTGCTCTCGCCCAAGCTCACCACCTTTCATCACAGCCTAGATACCAAAATGCTTTACGGTACTTATGCGGTGCGCGCGAGTGGACGTTTTGCTAAAGAAGTAATCTTCGTCTCGCTCTCCAAAGAGGCGTTTTCAATCGATGGGCAGCGCGTTGACTCCTTTACCTTCAACGGTCCTACGCTCTCCTGGACGGGCGGGATTAAGACCTGTTTCTCCGGCCGCTTAAATTTTCTGATCGATCCCATTACTCATTCCGTCGAAGTATATGGACAAACGCAATCGAACGACGAGCCGGGGCAGTTCAAATGCTACGGCGCTCGGCTCTCTGAGGCTGAGGTTCAATACGGCGGTCCGCCGATGCCAGACTGGGCGCAAGCGTATTTGCTAAAGATCGTCAAAGAAAATGAAACGAAAGGCGGTCTCATGCTCTGGCATAAATGGGAGAAATACAGTTTTACGAACCTGGCGGTGGTTAAATATTTATCACCTTTAATTTAGGTCATCCTTAATGATCCCAGTCGAGTTTTTTGGGGATCATTAAGAACCCCGTAAGGCCGCCCACCATTTTATGGGAAATTAATAGGCTATGCAGGCGAATTTCATCATTATCGACTATGACACGGCCGAATATCCGTTCCAAGCGATACTCGCAGCGCAAGTTTTCAAGGTGAGCCGAATCGACAAGCTACATCTTGTATGGCAACGCCAAACCAGAAAAGATCGTCTGACCTATGCTGACAATTTGCGGCTGCGAAAATTGATGCAACGGCTCCATGATGATTCACTGTTCTACACCCTCTACCATCGCTGGATTGCGCGCATCCTCGCACCACACTATGGCGGCCTGATTACCTATTCCGCTCACCCCAAGATGCGTGTGCATCTTAGCGGAACAGGTTCGGTTAGCGACTTTCACTGTGATGTGGAGGTAACGGGACGAGAAGATCAGATTAACTGCTATCTGCCGTTTACAGATGTCTACGATACCTGCACCGTTTGGTGCGAGACCCGCTATGACAGTAGCAATTATGAGCCGCTGACCTTGACTTATGGCCAGGCACTTATCTGGGATGGTGGCTGCCTGAAACACGGTACATTCGCGAATGAAACATCAAACACGCGCGTCAGTTGCGATTTCCGATTTTCTGCCAAAGACGGTGTGAACGTCGAAAAACCCTGGTGCGATGTGCTCTCCGGACGCCCCTCTTTTTTGCAGCAACGGCTTTAAAGCGCGTAATTTAATCACAACTACACTAAGAGAATAATATGCCGAATAGAAGCTACCTGGATTCGCTCAATCAATATCTATCGCAAAATTATCCGCAGCCCACCGCCTTGTGGAACGATTCCAACAATAACGTGCTGGGTCAAGACTGGCTCTATGCGACGCCGACGGCTGTTTGGGGCAAACCCTACGCCGAATTTAAGCAAACCGTTCCTGGCAATAGCCCGGGTTTCAACTTCCAGCCATGCACGGTTGCCGATGGCCCAACTCAACAGTGCGTAGCGGTAGACGCCACCATCACCGCGCCCAATGGTACGGCGCAGCAGTTGCTAGCAGGACACTCGTATCAGATCGCCGATGCCCTCTACGAGGTCATGACCTCAGCTGAAATCTGCCTCGACTTTACCACCTTAACACCGCCTACAGGCAGCTTTTTGCAAGCGTTCAAAAACGCCATTACCTATATCAGCAACAAACCCGAAAACCAGCGTCCGGTAATCCGGATTCTTTTTTCCAACCCGCTACCCAATATTCCAAAGTTGGAGGCGGTGCCTTTTCTTGAAAGTATTACCGAGCAATTGGACCCGAGCGCCAAGATAGAAATCTACGTCACGGTTATGAGCTCAAGCTTTTCATCCTGGAACCACGCTAAGATTGTGGCCGCGGATGGTACGCGTGCGCTTGTCGGCGGACATAATATGTGGGATGCACATTACCTTGGTATCAACCCGGTCTTTGACGTTTCGATGAAATTAAGCGGTAGCGCCGCACTGCATGCGCAAGACTATGCCAATAATCTATGGGACTATGCGCGGTGGCGCTCCCATAATTTGGGAAACTGGATTATCGATAACGAAGTCCAAGAAATGAACCTGCACACCGCCTATCTTTACAATAAAAGCACTGGCCGCTCTGAAATCGTAACGCCCACGTATCCTGCGGCTACGCTTTACAGCAGTCTGAAGGCCCGCTTCCCGACGTCTGCGACTACACCATCGACGCGTATCATCTCGATTGGCCGTGGTGGCGACATCCGCTTGTCTTATCTGCTGCCTACGCTGTATAGCTATGTCTTTCCTTTTACTGAGCCGGGCGACGCCGCGATCATCCAATTAGTGAGTCAGGCGACAAGTTCGATACGGATGTCTTTGCAATCTTTCCGGCTGGCCTTTGGAGTGATCGCAGGCTGGAATAACGCTCTATTTTTGGAAATGGGGCGCGCGCTTAAACGTGGCGTCCAGACGAAGATCGTGGTCTCAAACGTGGGTGCAGTCGCCGGCGGGCTAACGAAACTTTCCGCCCCGTACGATGGTGACAGCCTCGCCACCATCAACGAAAAAATGTTGCTCATACTCACGGCTGGCCTGGGAATGGAAGAGATCAATGCCAAAGCACTCATCCGCGACCAATTCCAGGTTGCATCCTTTCGCTATTCCAGCGACTTGACCTACCCTAACAATGTGCCGATCTCAAATCACTCGAAGACGCTCATCATCGACGAGACGGTGTTTTATATCGGCTCACAAAACCTCTATGCGTCAAATCTGAGCGAGTTCGGCTACGTGGTCGAGGATGCACAGATCGCTCAGGATTATATGACGCGCTACTGGACCCCACTTTGGCAATATTCCAGTAGCACCGTCGTCTCTACCTATGATGAAGATCTCAAAGAAACGGAACAGCTCGAAGCGGTTGAGTTTATCCTGAGTCTTGATCAGAATACAAAATCGAATCTGATCTGGTCAGATTTGCTCGCTAAATACAACAGCGAAACCAATCCAACTAAGCTCGATACGGTCGAACAACGGATGAACGATCTCATCGTCAATGACGGCTTTGTGACGACGCTGGCGAAAGTGCTGGCGGGACTGCAACACCCCTTTTTTACCGAGACACCGCCGAGCACGGAGCCCACGACCGAAGCACTACGCTTCATTGCCAATGTGATGAATTCTCCAGATTTGATGAAAGCCTTTAGCGATGTAATCGGACAGCCAACGGATTCCGTCGACCAGGCTAATCAAAACGTCACGAATTTCCTTACCAAGAACGGCTATGATTGCACGGCCTTGCAAATACTCGCAGCTTTCGCTGCGATGCGACGTAAAGTATTATCCTATTGGGCAGGAAATTACACCACCTGGACGACTGCGGACGGCGGCCTTGCTTATACGCTAAACGCCAATCATCCCGCCGCCAATGCCACCGCGCTGGTCAATCTGAAAGCGGCCCTGACTGATGCCGATCTGATTCCACCGGTTCTAGGCCCGGTACTCGTGATCTCTCCTGAGGGCGAGGTGACCTTTGGCGAGGCAAAAATCCAGAACCCAAGCTACGACAATAATACCCTGTCGTGGACCGTGGCCGCAGGTAACCTGAGTGCCGCCACGCTGTCTTTCGGTACCATCACGCGGGCCACGATCAATGACGACTTTCAGGGCAACGAGTGCTTCGGCACCGTGACTTACACGGACAGCAGTTCAGGAGGAACACCAAGCATCCATAGTTTTTATGGGCGGATCAATTTGCCGAAAGATAACCCCGACAATACTGACCAGCACAATTACACCGTTTACTACGTGCTGGGCGCATTGGCGCTAGCGGGTCTATTTGCCACCCTGGGCTACTTTTTCCTCAAAAACCGCGCACAACGAATCCAGTACGAACTTGTCGCTCAGAGAAAACGAAGGTCAGACGGGGAGGATTTAGGAGAGGAATATGAGTTGACACCAGTGAGTTCGCCCCATCGTGCAACTGAGCTTAATACGATTAAATTATCTATGGCGCGGGACAAGCTCAAGTTGCAAGAGCAGGCATTAGAAGCGCTCGCTCAATACGAAAGCGCCATGACGAAGGAGCAAAAAGTCAGTCTCCAAGAAGCGGGGACGCAACTAGAAACTGTATCAAAGGAGCTGCGGGACCCGTTGTTTGACCTAGAGACGGTATCTGCACAATTGCAAAGTCTTAAGGAGATTGATCCGACACTGGACGACCTGGCCTCTGCTCTGGAATCAGAATTGTCAAACCAGGCCCAGACTCTCCTCAAAAACAACGCCGAGGAGAGTGCCAAGATCAACGAGAGGGTTGATGCGTATGACCAGGACCAGGAAGATGGGCAGTCATTTGAATTTGAAGAGGAAATCTAGCGCCGGCGCCTGAAGCCAAACGAGTCCCAGTGGGGCTCGTTTGAGTTGATCAACCAATCGTAGGGTGACTAATAAAGCCGCGCGAGGCAGTAAGGCACCGTGTTTTGAAGGTATGTTTTGCCTCGGACATTGCAGCACAGTGCTCATTTTAGTCAACCCGCACAGGAAGTATAGCGGTACTTTGCTGGTTTAAGTTACTTGCTGCGATTGGTGCTGCAAATGATAAAGCTGCGCATAGCGTCCGTTTTGCTGCAACAGTTCGGCATGACCACCCTGCTCGACAATCTGGCCGGCTTCAAGCACGAGAATCCGATTGGCCCGTTCGATCGTCGCCAGTCGATGGGCAATCACCAGCGTGGTGCGGCCTCGCATCAAGACCTCTAAAGCGGCTTGGACATGGCGCTCGGATTCGGCATCCAAGGCCGAGGTCGCCTCGTCAAGAATCAGAATTGGCGCATCTTTATAAATTGCCCGTGCAATCGCCAGCCGTTGGCGCTGCCCGCCCGATAGCCGCATGCCATTGCCGCCAATTGCGGTATCCATGCCCTCCGGCAACTCCGCTATGAGCTCAGTTAAATGCGCTGCCGCGAGTGCCTGCTCAACGCGCAGGCGATCAATCGTTTGCCCATAGGCAACATTGGCTGCGATCGAATCGTTAAACAGCACCACCTCTTGACTGACAAAGGCAAGCTGACTGCGCACATCGGTTAGGCAATACTCAGTCAGCGGCACATCGTCGATTAAAATCTGGCCAGCACTAGGGTCGAAAAACCTTGGCAGCAGGTTGATCAGGGTAGTTTTGCCACTTCCCGATTGACCCACGAAGGCGCACACTTCGCCAGGCGCCACCGTAAATGAAAGGTCGCGCAATGTAGGCGCATTGGCTTGGCCATAACTAAAGCAGACTTGTTGGAATTCAACCTTACCCTGCGCGCGCAGCAAAGCGCGCCCGCCTCCCGCGGGTTCAGCAGGTTCGTCAATCAGCCCAAAAATCAACTCCGCTGCAGTCACCCCCCGTTGCAACGGCTGGTTAATATCAATCAGATGTTTGAGTGGCGAGATAATCAACAGCATGGCCGTCACAAACGCCACAAATCCGCCGATCGTAGTTTGATCGGTGGTCGACTGCATCACCGCAATCGCCAGCACAATGGCCAAGGCAATTGAAGCTAGAAACTGCGTCAGTGGTTGCGCGAGCGCACCGGAAACGGTCATGCGCATCGCATAACCGCGCAGGCGCGTGCTCATCGCCGCAAAACGCTTCATTTCGTAAGGCTCGCCATGATGAACTTTGACAACTTTATAGCCCCCTACGGTTTCTTCAACAATATAAGAAAGCTCATTGGTTAATTTTTGGTGCTCGCGATTTAAACGCCGTAAGCGCACATTAATTTTGCCGACGAGCCAGCCGATGATGGGTAGAATCACCGCCACAATTAAGGTCAGTTGCCAATTTAAATAAAACAGATAGGCCAGCAGAAAAAGCACCGCTAATGAATCTCGCACCAATGTAATTAATACACCTGTCAGTATATTGAGCACTTGGTTCACTTCAAAAACCACCGCATTAATGATGGTGCTGGCGGTCTCGCGCTGGAAAAAAAACGCACTCGCATGCAACATGCGCTGAAACATATGTAAACGCAAATCGAGCAACACGCGATTAGAGACCCACGACAGCAGATAATTCGAGGCATATTGCGCCGCGCCGCGCACTAAAGCCAAACCAATCACGGCTAGCGGCACCAGCCATTTCATCCGCGAGGCTTGCTCTTTAGCGCCAAAGCCTTTATCTAGTAAAGGTTTAAGCAAAGCGGGAATGCCCGCCTCGCTGGCTGCCACAATCGCCATTGAAATGATCGCCAACAACATGATCCAGCGATGCGCTTTCAGATAACTCCAAATACGCGTTAGGATGACAGTAACAGTGGAAGGTTGATTCATAAAGGATGAGATACGCTATAATTTTCGGTTAAGCTCAAAACGGAATACCTCTATTATGCCTGGCGTCAAGCTTTCTGTTTCATATCCACTAGCGGCAGCGCAGTCGTTTGCGCTGATTGGGTTATGGTGCACGCCTATTTCGACCGCCTTGACCAATATCGCCCTGAGCTTTTTTGCTAGCGCGGTGTTGCTGGCGCCAGAGTTATGGCGTAATTGGCGCAACGCCTTTTCTCATCCCGTGAGTATCGCGACGTTTGCTCTTATATGCGCCCTCATCATCAGTGTGCTATACAGCGCTGCGCCATTTGTCGAAAGCATAGAATGGTTAATGAAATACCGCAAACTGCTGTTTATTCCACTCTTGATTGCGGCCTTTCAAGACCGGCCGCTCGCTAACGTCGCGCGTCTTGGTTTATGTATCAGTCTCAGTTTTGTCTTGCTGCTCTCTAGCAGCAACTATCTTGGACTGACCGCCATTGGCCCACTCTATAATGCGGACAATCCGCTTACCCATGCGTGGGTATTTAAAAATCATATTACGGCAGGACTTTTTTCAGCGCTGCTCTTTAGTTTAGCGTTGGATCTAGCTGAAACGGCATCGTCTGCACGCGCGAAAGGATTCTATTATTTACTCTCGCTGCTCGCGCTGGTTAATGTGTTAGTCATGTTGCAAGGCCGCACCGGCCAAGTGGTGATTATCATGCTGGCGATTTACCACATCGGGCGTAAAGTGAGACGGCTCAACTTCCGCCATGATCGTCGCCGGGCCGCGGCGCAAGCTGTGTTTCTGGCTCTTTTAATCGCTGCGGCAAGCGCTTCGCTTTATTTTAAGAGTGCTCGACTCGCGCATACCGGCTCTGAAATCAGTGCCTACCAGCAACTCAACCAGCCTAATGCAACCGGCTTGCGCCTTGAGTGGTACCGTAAAAGCATCGAGTTGGTGACCCAGCGTCCGTTTTTTGGCTACGGTGCCATGGGGGTGCATGAAGCATTCAAGCAATTGACCGATGGCTATAGCGGCGCTCGCGGCGCCGTGACAGCTAATCCGCACAATCAATATCTTTTGTTTGCGGTCGAGTTGGGCCTAGTTGGTTTAGGGCTTTTTATGTATTTGCTGGTGCAAATTGCACGGGCGGCAGCCCGTCTTCCTATGCCAAGCCGCCAACTGCTGAGCAGCTGGCTATTCATCTTTACCATGGGGTGCTTAGTGAATTCTTTATTACTTGATATTTCAGAAGGCTGTATGTTTGTGCTCTTAACTGGGATACTGATTGGCTGCGCTCAGCGGCCCAACACTCACACTATCATCAACTTATGACGCGCGCGACCCTGAGTGTCATTATCGTTGCCATGAATGAGGCCCACGATATTGGCGACTGTCTTGAGTCGGTGCGGCATTGGGCTGACGAAATCATTGTGTTTGATTCAGGCAGCACAGATGGAACGCCTGCGCTGTGCCGTGAACTTGGCGCACGCGTTTTTGAAACCGATTGGCCCGGCGATGGCCCTCAGAAAAATCGCGCCCTAGCGCAGGCTCGCAGTGACTGGGTCCTGTGTCTTGATGCTGACGAACGCGCGACGCCGGAATTACGCGCAGAAATTGACGCTGTACTGACCAACGGTACCCCTCATGCCGGTTTCTCAACGCCACGCCGATCAAGCTTTTGTGGCCGCTTTATGAAGCATTCGGGTTGGTGGCCAGACCGCATCCAGCGCCTATTTAAGCGCGACCGCGCGCATTTTACTGACGTCTCGGTTCATCCCAGCTTGATCCTTGACGGCACCCTCGGCAAATTTAATTCGCCGATTATTCACTTTTCAATTCCGGATATAAAAGAAGCACTTGATAAAATGAATGCCTATTCAAGCGCCGGAGCGCAAATTCTTTTCGAGCGGGGTAAACGAGCCTCACTCAGTCAAGCAATCGGGCATGGCTTATGGGCCTTCATCCGCACTTACCTGATCCAGTTGGGCTTTCTTGATGGTAAAGAAGGCTTTATCTTGGCCATTGCTAATGCAGAAGGCACGTATTACCGTTATCTCAAGCTGATGCTAATGCATCGGCAAAACAGCAAAAATGACGCGCGCTAACTTTCTGATCTCGGTCATTGTTTCAACCTATAACCGGCCAGATGCGCTAGCGTTAGTGCTGGCACAGTGCCTGGCCCAAACTGACACGAATTATGAGGTGATTGTCGCTGACGATGGTTCTGGTGAGCCAACCCGGACTGTGATTCAAGCTGCGGCAAACCATACGAATCTTGCCGTGAGTCATGTTTGGCAACCTGACCAGGGGTTTCGGGCCGCGGCCATTCGCAATCAAGGCATTGCCCAGGCCCGCGGTGACTACTTAATCTTTCTCGATGGCGATTGCGTGCCGCAAGGTGATTTTATTGCTCGTCACCGAGCGCTTGCCGAAACCGGATGGACGGTTACCGGCAGCCGTATTTTATTGAACGAAGCGCTCACCTCAGACCTGCTAACGCAACGCTTATCGCTGACGCAAGCCAATTTGCGTTTTTGGGTCCGCCAGCGCTGTGCGCAGCGCAGCAACAAGCTTTTACCTTTATTCATAAAGTTACCCGACTTCGCGCAACGCCGCGTCAATGGCTTCAAATGGCGCGGCATTAAAAGTTGCAATCTGGCGGCATGGGCCGTTAATGTGCATGCCATCAATGGCTTTGATGAAGATTTTAGCGGTTGGGGTCATGAAGACGCCGACTTTGTCGCGCGTTTATACAACGCCGGTGTGCGCCGTAAAAAAGGCTTTTATGCCACTGAAGTATTGCATCTATGGCATCAAGAGCAACCGCGGGACAATGCCAGTCTGAACTATAAACGCGTGCTTGAAGTCTTGCAAAGCAAACGCACACGGGCTAGACACGGATTGGATCAGGCCTTGATGAGTTAGATAATGCATACGAGTTGCGCGCAGTAAGTGTAATGGCTCGCGGGCCTTCTTTAGGCCGGTAAGCATGCAAGATAGGCTATTTTCCAAAGAGCGCCTTGATCCGCTCCCTTACCTCCTCATGATGAAACGTCTTTTCGTGCATCATGACTTCTTTCTCGATAACGGCAGGCAAGCGGTGTCGAAGATCCTCCACCAGATGATTTTTTAAGATGACGAGCGAGTGGCGTGGCTTTTCCGCGAGCTGTCTGGCGAGTTCATAGGCATACGGCAGCACTTCGGCTCTTGGCAGAACTGGGAATGGAACGCCTCGCTGGGCGAGTTCGGCGCCTCGGTAATTTCTGGCGGTCATCAGCATTTCCTGCGCCAAAGGTAGCCCGAGTTTTTCCCGCAGAATCAGCGTAGAGCCGAAACCGGGCGTAAAACCGTATTTCATGAAATTGGCCGTATACACGCTTTCATTGCCGAGAATCACAAAGTCGGCAAATAAGCCGAGCGCGAAACCGCCACCAATGCCGTGCCCTTGCATGGCAGAAATGACTGGAATCTCACAACTCAAAGGCAGGGTGTAAATCGGTGCGTCAGTGAATTTTCCCTGGCCTCTGGATAAGTTCAGGAGCATCTCCTGGGTACCACCGGAGCAAAAATAGGTGTCGTATCCAGTGAGAATCACGACCTTACAGGTCGGATCGGACCCGATGTCACGAAATACGTCGATCAGCCCGCTAACGATGCCGTCCGAAAACGTATTCTTATGTTCCCGATCTGCCAGCGTAACTTGCACAATGGCAGGCTCAACGGTGCTGCGATGAACCACGGCTGTAGTCATATTAAGAGGACTCCCATGGAAAAATGCCTTGTTCGACGTAACGCACAATGTTCTCGATATTGCGCGGGTCAGAAAACACCTCTTTGTTCGCGGCCAACGCTAACTGCCTATCTGTCACTAAGGATCCGCTGAGCGAACTGGCAAAGCTTTTGTAGCGAGCCACCGCAGTCTTACTCAAGCGTTTAAGGCGCGACAGGTGGCGGCGCAACAGAATATTGCTATTGGGCTCGTGCGCGTCGACCAAGCCCCAAGTAACCGCCTGAGACACGCTGATGGGCTGGGTCATTAACGTCATGTAATGGGCTTTCTGCCAACCCACGCGACGGCTCAAAAACGGCAACACGCACGCCGGCATTAAGCCGAACAACAATTCAGATAAACTAAACACAGCACTGTCATCAGCGATCACAATATCGCTAGCCGCGACAAAACCCACGCCACCGGCGTTGGCCTTGCCGCGCACGTGAGAAATCACCACATAGGGCGCTGTAGTGAGCCGCTGCCATAGGTCATACAGAGGCTCAGGGCCGCCGCTAGCGAAATCCGCTGAGGCGCCGTTACCCTGAGCCTGCGCTGCCCGTATAGCCGTGAAATCGGCGCCGAAACAGAAGGTTTCCGGTAGTCCTTCGATGACCAGTACGGTGACGCTCTCTTCACAGCGATCGAGTACGTCCAAGCATTCAGCGAGCAATTGATCGTTGATCGTATTCTGTGCCTCAGGACGGTACAGTTGTAAAAAGCAAACGGGGTCCTGAAAACGCACACGGATGGTTTGGTAGGAGGGTGCCGTCATGATGCCCACTCGTAGACACGGTGGAACGCTTTAATCTCCCGCAATTTCAGATATTTTTTGCCGCTTTGAGCAAGCTTGGTGCCAGGAAAAATATCCTCATCGAGGCGAATATTGCGGGTACCGAACCGGAACTGGCTATTGCCGCTTAGCAAATGGTCGTATTCTTCCATCGATAACGCGTAACGCTGGTCGAGTTGCTGTCCGATCTTGAGTTGCTGCAGTGCGATTTGCCCTTCTTTGCGGACGATACCGCTTAAGAATTCGGAACAGCAACCCGAACCGTAAGAAAAATAACCGATCCGCGCGGGGTTCTGAAAATTGCCATGGTCGATGGTACTCGCCAGCGCCAATAAGACACCACCGCCCATGATGTTGCCGACCCGTCGGCAATAGATCAGTCCAGGCAGCACGCGTTGCTCAAAGTCGACTTCGATCTCAGCCGGTTTGGCACCGGTTATCTTGCGCATCATCGTGCGATGAGCGCCTTTTACCATACCGCCAAACGGCGTATGAAAGGATAAATATTGAAACGAACGCGCGTAATCTGCATCCGGTACTCTTTTTTTGTATTCGAGAAAAGCATTTTCGCAGCAATCCAAATACGAGAGCAGCGACAGATCCGCATCGCCTACCTCCATATCTGGGGCTGGACGGCAGGTGTCCATGACTTCGTAGCCGTAATAGCCATTGGCGCCTACGTCGATTTGGAAAATCTGCGGCCGCTCGCTAACCAGAAAAGCCACCGCGCCAGCACCAGAGCTTGGCTCGGCAAAGGCAAGCTCTGCCTGTAGTTCATCAGCGCCATCGGCGAGCATAAAGCGCGCAATGTCGGTGGCGATCACCAGCGCTTTGGCACCAGGCGAAACCTGCGACAGGATGAAATTCACCGCCATTTGCAGGCCGGCAGTACCCGAATAGCAAGCTTGTTTGATTTCAAACAGACGGCAGTTCCGGTTCAGCCCAAGGTAATGATGAAGATAGGTGCTGAGGGACTTGCCGAAATCGATGCCAGACTCGGTGCAGGTGATCAGCATTTCAATCCGATCTTTCTCGGCTGCGGACAGCGCATCGACGATCGGCCTAGCAGCATTGGCGCCGAACGTCACCGGGTCTTCATAGGGCAGAGCCAGCGCTTTTTGATCCATCAGCAGATTTTGGAAGCGGGCTGTGTCCAGTTTCCGATGTTGCGCGAGTTGGCTGACATCTAGGTAGGTCGTGCCGCCAAATACATTCATCGCTTCTATGCCAACCGACATCATGGGATCGTTCTCCAAGTCATAAGTAATTAATCATATCTGCGCAAACACAAGGCGGTATTGATACCGCCAAATCCCATACTGAGGGTGAGCGCAGTATCGACAGAATGCGCGACACTGTGCTGACGAACCCAGTTCAGTGAGGGGTCGATCGGATGATCCAAGTTTCTACTCGGATGCAAACGGCCAGCCTGCATTTGCAGCAAAGTTGCCACCACCTCGACAGTGCCTGCTGCGCTCAGGCCGTGACCGATGATGGATTTAGTGGTGTTGAGATAGGCGTGAGACAGTTGGCAGGCATGAATGGCTTTCAGTTCAGTCTCATCCCCAAGCGGGGCTCCCGTGCCATGTGGATTAATATAATCGATGCTTTCAGGGGTGCATGCGGCGCGGTGCAAAGCCATTTGCATCGCCTTCACTTCGCCATCGACCGACGGATTAGGGTTTTGCTGCGCATCCATCACGAGCCCCCAGCCTGATAGCCAAGCGTACGGTTTGACCGCACGCTGTTGGGCCGCTGTAGCAGCCTCGACAACCACGACCCCGCAACATTCACCGTAAATAAAGCCATCGCGGTTGCGATCAAATGGCCGGCATGCCAATGCAGGCTCTTGCGCATAGCGGTCCGAGCCCATCGCGCCAAGATTGCGTAAACCCTGACATTCCCAGAAGGACAGATCCATCAGTGCCCCTAAGGCGATACACGTATCAACTTGGCCAGTTTGCACCGCCTGTATGGCCTGGATGATCGCTAACTGGCCGCTCGCCGAGGCACCACCCACCGTATAGGCAAGCCCACGGATACCAAACTGCTCAGTACAAAAGCCACATAGATCGGTATCCATGAAAGATACACCGTAGGTCGGACTGAGGAATTCCGAGCGCGTTGCGTAGGCGTCGTGAGCCAACACTAAATCACGCTGTTGGATGTTCGACCCGCCAACGATGAGGCCGATGCGGGCCGGATCAACTTCATTCAGGCGCGCATCATGCCATGCTTCATGCAGGGTGGACAATGCGACTTGGGTCGAGAACGAAGCGCGTCGCAGCGTCTGGCGCGCAATCTCAGCGGGAATCTGCAAAGACGCAATTTCAGCTCCCAGGAAGGCCGAATCTCGCTGACGGCCAGGACGCTGCATCACGCCGAAAGAAGATTCTGCTCCTAGCAAAGCGCGGATAAAATTGCCTTGGCTTTGTCCGATCGCAGAGGTCACCCCGACGCCCGTTATAACCGGCTCACGCTGCGCTGAGTTTCGCATGTAGCAGGTCCGCCAATTCTCCAATGTTATTAGGTCCGAAGGTTTCTACGCGAGGGATCTTCAGCGATAACGAATCCAGCACCAGCATCACGATCTCAGCGCGATCTACCGAATTGGCGCCCAGATCTTGCAACTGATCACTGTGCTGAAATGGATGCTGCTCGAGACCCGGCAACACTTCTTGCGTGTGACGGATAATCACCTGAAATATTTCTTCTTGATTCATTATTTTCTCACTTGAATAACTGTAGACCAATCATTTTTATTACATCAAAAAATAAACCTTCACTAACGGCGGTAGCGCCCCAATCATCTTTTAAAAATTGGCGCTACCATTCGCTTAGTGAGTCAGCTGACATCAGAAAACTTTAAATCATCATCTGCCAACTGCTCAGCGCTTGATGGGCAGTCTGCGTCACCCGCTTCTTTATCTGAGCCACTAGCTTCTTTAAGTGTGTCTCCAGTCGCGGTTAGATAGTGCTTATTTTTTTGGTAGTGTACTTGCATGTCCAACAAAAAGGGATAGGTCGGCAACTCAATGCGTCGCGGCGATTGCTCTTTATGCAATAGAGCCCAAGCGATGCTCTCTCCCCTCACCCAGCAGGCAGCAATCTGCGTGAAATCTTTTTTTGCCAAATAGTGCTGCAGCATTGGCGTTAGGGCCTCTCGTCGCACCCCATTACCTTTAGCTGGTTGATCTATCGTGCCGGCAAAAATCGTTCTGCCTGGCGTAACTGACGACGTCACCTCCTGTTGTTGCGACGCAAAGGTTAACGCACTGAGTAAGCTCTCTCGATCTTGCACTACTGCAGCCCAGCGTAACGGCATCGCTTGGCGCCCTAACTGCAGCGTATAGGCCATGTCCTGTAACGAAAATTGCGCTTGACTCCGAACCAATTGCCCCAACTGTTCGATCATGGCCTTTAAATGCTCGGCCGTCTTGGCTGATAAAACAATCAGTTGCTTGCTGGCGGGGCACTCAATTTCCTGCGATTTTTGAAGATCTGAATTTTCTTCAATGCAGTATTCTTCGAGAATCACACCGGCATAAAAATCGCCATAGCCCATCGAATTGATCATTGCTCTGCGGGGTACCTCTTGTGCTGCTCCATTGATTTGAATCCAAGGACGGTCCCATGCTTGCGCCTCTTGCTGTAGATAGAACGGAGAATGCTCCAACTCTAAATCAGAGCGCAAGGGACTCACCTGAAGAGTTGGCGCCAATTGTTTATGCTGCATTTGCAGCAAAACTTTAATCAACTGCGAAATGCCCGAAGCTGCGGTGGCATGGCCAATGCTGGGCTTCAATGAGCCTAGCGCACAAAACTGCTGATCCTGAGTAAATTCACGAAAAGCCTGTTCAGTGGCAAACACTTCAAGCGCATCCGCGATCGCAAATCCTGGCGCAAATGTCTCAACATAGCTAATGGTGCGCGGATCGACTCCCGATTTAACGATATTTTCTTTAATTGAATCCGCGATGACATCGGGGGTTGGCATGCTTGACAGGCCAATATTGCCGACATTCTTAGCGACCGTTGATTTGATCACGCCCAAAATAGTGTCTTTATCTTGCAGCGCTTTAGATAAGCGTTTTAGCAACACAACCCCAGCGCCGTCACAGAATAAAGGCCCATCGCTGTCCGCTGCAAAACTTCGGCTCTTTGGATGGCTGCCTAAAATATTAAGTTGGCAAGAATACTGATACAACTCTGGATACATCAGCATAATGCCACCTGCAATCGCCGCCTCACATTCGCCGTGCGCCAAGCTGGTGCAAGCCATGTGCAGCGCGGTCATGGAAGAAGCGCTGTAGGTGTCGATGACCAGACTTGGTCCGTAAAATTTGAATAAGTGCGACACCATGCCCGACAACCCACCCATGGTATGAGTTGCCATTAATTTAAGTTTATTGGCTTCGGTTAGACCCATTGGACGAGACATCATCCCGGCATACACGCCCACCCGAGATTGGCACACTTTGTTCAATTCAGCGCTGGTGTAGCCGGCTGACTCAAGTAAGGTCCAGACCATCTGCACAAACAGCTTTTGCTCATCCGTCCAATCAGTGCAAATAGATGGCGTCTCGAATGCCGTCGTGAAAAACTCGGTATTGAAGACCGTGTTGAGTTCTGTAATAAACCCGCCCCATTTGGTGTAGCTGCTCCCTTGGGCTAGCGCAGTTGGCTTGTCTTCAATATAGAAGTCATCCAGCGACCAGCGATCTGCCGGAATTTCAGTAATACAATCCCGTCCGCTGACTAAATTATCCCAATATTCTTGCACAGTGTTGGCTTGCGGGAAACATCCGCTCATCCCGATCACCGCGATGGCTTCAAGCTTGGTGGAATAGCTTCCCGGCATTGCCATTGTATGCTTCCCTTCTTGCTGCGGCGGGGAGGGCGGCGAAACTGTGCCAACCTCGGTACACAGTGCGGCCATCGCCTCAAACGTAGGCACAAGTCCTGCTGGTTGTGCCTGCGCTAAATAACCGGCTAACTTTGCAACCGTCGAATATTTGAGAAACATGGCCGGCGTCATTGACACACCATATTTTTGGTTCAATACACGACTGAAGTCCGTCAGCGTAATCGAGTCAAAACCAAATGCACTGAGCGGCGTATCTCGCTCTAATTCCTTGCGCGCAATTTTTGTTTGCGCCGAAATCAGCTCCGTCAACGCATGTTCTATCTGTGACTGTAAGTCACCCGCCGCCCTTGGGCCAGGGTTCAGAGCCGCGGTCTCAGCCAGCACAGGTTGCTCGCTTGCGTTAGGCAGCATCACCTTCTGTGGCACCCAGTACCGCTCCTTGGCAAACGGATAGGTTGGCAGACTGATCCGTTGCGGTTTTGTTGGACCGTATAACTGCCCCCACTCCACCACCAATCCCTGCACCCACAATTCTGCTAACTTACCTATTTTGCGGCGTACGATCCACTTGCCGATGGCCTCCTGCAACTCTTCATCAGCCCGGAACACCGACAAGATGCGCTGCTCGTGCTTGAGTTCGCCTTCGTAGGTGTCCTCCTGAACCGCTTCGCCTCGCAGGTAATGTAACAATTTTTCTTTCAGTACATCGACCGTGCTGACGACCCACGCCAACCTCACCCCCAGCGCCTCGCGCCCCACCTGCAGCGTATACGCCAAGTCGACCAGATTTACCTCCGTCTGACGCTCCACGTACGCTAGCAACTGCTGCACCTGCTGCCGTAGCTGTTCTCCGTTTCTGGCCGATAGGACCACCACCACAGGTCCACTGAATACTGTCGCTAGCCTCTGTGGCGCCACATACTCCTCAACCATGACGTGCGCATTGACCCCACCAAAGCCAAACGAACTAACGCCAGCGCGCCGTGGCAATGCCTGTCCTTGCCGATCTCGTAAGGCTTCCCAGGCTTGCGTTTGCTGCACTACATAGAACGGGCTACCGTGCAAAGCCAACAGCGGATTGAGTTCTTCGCAATGCAAGCTTTTGACTAAGGTCCGATGCTGGATTTGCAACAATACCTTGATCAGCCCTGCCACCCCTGCGGCCAGTTCTAGGTGCCCGATATTGCTCTTCACTGAACCCAAGCCACAACTCTGTACTGGCAACAGTTCTGGGGCCAACTCGGCAAATGCGCTCTTGAGTCCCTGGACTTCGATCGGATCGCCTAAGTCAGTGCCTGTACCATGCGCCTCGATATAGCCGATAGTCTCTGGCGCTACCCCGGCTTGTTGCAGGGCTGCCTTGATCAGATCCGCTTGCGCTCGCGGATTCGGTGCCGTCAGTGAATTGGCTCGACCACCATGGTTAGTTGCACTGCCCTTGAGCAGGCCGTAGATATGGTCGCCATCTCGTTCAGCCGCCGCCAGCGGTTTGAGGAAGACCATGCCAACCCCCTCCCCGCGCACATAGCCATTGGCCTGAGCAGAAAAAGTCTTGCACCGCCCATCCAGGCTGAGCATGCCTGCCTGGGTAAGACTCTCGTGCATCTCCAGCGACAGCAGCGTGTTGACCCCGCCTGCCACCGCCTGCACACACTGCCCGCTGCGCAACAGTTCCAGCGCCCGGTGCACCGCCACCAGCGAACTCGAACATGCCGTATCGATCGGTTCACTCGGCCCATGCCAATTTAACCAATAGCTCATCCGGTTAGGTCCCATCGACACCGCGAGTCCCGCCGCGCTATATCCTGCCACCGTCTCACCCGCCTGCGCTAGCAACTGTCCATAACCGGTCCCAGCGGTTGCCACCAGCAGTGCCGTAGCGCTGCCCGACAAGCTGTGTACCGAGTAGCCGGCATCCTCAATCACTCGGTACACAGACAGCATCAGCAGTCGCTGCTGCGGATCCATCGCCTGCGCTTCGCGCGGCGAAATACCAAAAAAGAGTGGATCAAATTCGTCTATGCTTTCGATCATGCCGGCATGGCAAATCGCCGGCGCTGACCCACGGTGCCAGCGGTTGGCTGGCAATGACCCGATGCTGTCGCGCTCCGCCAGTAGGTTGGCCCAAAAAGCATTGAGATCCTCAGCGTGCGGGAAACAACCACTCATGCCGATCACGGCGATTGGCTCGGCCTTAATCGTCTCGCTCCGATGCGCATTGCCCTTCAGCGTTGCCATGGCAACCTGCCCCTGCCGGCGCCGAGGGGCCGGAGCGAGCGTTGCAGAAAGAATGCCGCTATCCGGAGCGATTGGCGTCGTCACCCTTGCCGTAAACGCCGGCGCCAGCACCGCTTGATGTTCCCGCGCCAGATAGCCCGCCAGCGCTGCAATCGTTGAATACTCGAAGAATATCGTTGGACTCAGGGTTAAGCCGTACTTCTGGTGCAAGGCGTTGCCGAACTCCGTTAGCATGATCGAATCAAAGCCAAATTCACTCAGCGAGGTATCGCGCTCCAGTTCCTCACGCGCAATTTTGAGTTGCGCCGAGATCAAGCCGGTCAACCCATGCTCGATTTGCGGCTGCAATTCGTCAACTGCGACGGGGTCATCAGCCGCCCGTTCCTCGGTCACCAGCGGCGATAGTCGCCGCGCTTGGCAAGCCACTTGCAGGTAATGCAACACGCGGGTCACGACACCATAGCCCACGACCACGTGCGCAGCACTCTGCGCCAGCGCTTGACACAACGCAGTGACACCGGCAGCACTCGGCATCGCTTCCAGTCCAGTATCCCGTCGCTGCCGCTCTTGGGTCGCCGGATCGAGCTGCATACCGCCTTCAGCCCATAATGGCCAACTCACCGAGACGGTGCGACCTTGGCGCTGGCCCTGCGCCACTAGACTTGTTCGGTACTGCGCATAGCTATCCAAGAAGCCATTTGCCGCCGCGTAATCGGTCTGTCCCACATTACCCCACACGCTAGCCGCCGATGAGCACAGCAGCAGCCAGTCCAGCGCCATCTCTCGCGTCGCCTGATCCAACGCCATCAAACCCATCACCTTTGGCGCGAGCACCTGCTGTAGGGTTGCGCCGGTCTTCTGCGCCAGCAAACCGTCGTACAATACCCCCGCGCTATGGATCACGCCGTTCAATTGCCCGTACTGCGCCACGATTTCTAGCACTAAGGCCTCCACCGCCACGGCATCGCTTACATCGACTGCGCGATACTCAACGCGCGCGCCCATCGTCCGCAGCGCCTGCAGGACAGGCTCTTGCGCCGGCTTTAACGCACCACGCCCGGTCAGCACCAGCACCGGATGGTAGACCTGCTGCGCCAGCGCCCGCGCAAACACCTGCCCCAGTCCACCCAGCCCCCCAGTGATCAGATAGACGCCCTCTTCACGCCACGGTAATGTCATCTCTTCGTTGGCCAACGGCGCAAAGTCCCGGACCTCTCGT
Source organism: Mycoavidus cysteinexigens (assembly GCA_031963245.1). GTDB lineage: Bacteria > Pseudomonadota > Gammaproteobacteria > Burkholderiales > Burkholderiaceae > Mycoavidus > Mycoavidus cysteinexigens_A. The sequence continues at coordinate 23,856 of JASSUC010000014.1, read as the reverse complement.
TGCCCTTGTACATAGCGCACCATCGGCGCAGGTGAACTCGCCTCGGCCCGCAGCCGTTGCGCCAATATTGGCATCGAGATTCCCGCCTCCACCGCCACCACCTGGCACGCCAATAAGCGGCATTCTTGCTGCGCACTCCGCAGTAATCCACCTAGCCCCTGCAGCACTGCGCCTTCGCCTTCGCTGGGGACAACCAGCTGCAGCAACAACGTCTGGCTCGGATGGGCTGCAATCTCTTTCTTTAGCCATGCCAGCACTTGCATCGAATACGCCATATAGCGCTGCGCCAGTGTGCCGCTTCCGGTTAACCCCACGCACTGTGCTGTAGGGTGCGCCGCAGCCAGTTCAGCGATTTGCTTTGGATCCTCTTTATCTACCTCACACAATAAAATTCCTTGCACCCCATAGGTCGGCACTGCTGTGGGTTGCGCGATAGTTTGTGCGATCCAGTGCGGCGCCCGCAGAACGGTCTGAGGCGCAGTCACGACATGCTCAACTCCCTCATGCAAAGTCCGTGCACTGAAACCACTTAAACGTAATGCCACCCGTCCATTCACATCGACGATGTCAACATCGAACTTGCGGATTGCCGCACTGTCGCCTGTTCCTGGCTGCACCACCGCCCACGCCGGCGTAGGCAGTTCCCCCCATTGCCGCACCTGCGCCACTGCGAACGGCAGCGCCAAAAGCCCATCGCGCTTGTCTTGTATCAGCCCCACGCTTGTCTGCAGCGCCCCATCCAGTATATTCGGCACCCAGGCATAGCCGACTGGCGCCTCTACCGCCGAGCATAAAGAAGCCACCGCGAGGTGATGGCCAACCCGCAATTCGTCCAAGACTTGAAAGCTCGAACCGTAAGCCAATCCCTGTTGCGCAAACTGCGCATAACACGCCTCGCCCGTCAACGTTTGCTCGCATTGTGCCTGCAGTGCCGCCAAGTCCACCCGTGGCGCTACGCCCACCTCAGCGAGTTGAGCCCAACCTTGGCTGAACACGATCGCGTCATCTCTGTTGCCGCCATAAATCTCAAAGTAAATCAGACCGTCTTCCTGCCTCTCCAGGCTAATCTGCACTTCCTGCGGCTGGGTTATCACCAGCGGGCGCAGCCAGGTCACCTCCTGCAAGAGAACCGATAGCCCCGCCATGCCAATCTCGCCCCCATTGGCCAACGCCACCGCCGCACGCGCCCACTCTAGTTGTGCGGCCCCAGGTACCAGCCGCTCGCCTTGTACCACGTGATCGCGTAGGAAGAATTCTTCGCCCGTGAGCGTCGTACTAAAGCGCTGCCCACCGAAATCTGAGGTGTTACGGTGTACCAGAGGATGCAGCTGACTGACTGGCCCGCTCTGCCCCCCCACCGCCGGCACCCAATACCGCTCTTTGGCGAAAGGATAGGTTGGCAAGCTTAGACGAACCGGCCTGCTCTGCGGGTATAAATTGGTCCAGTCGAAATTCTGTCCCTGTACCCACAATTGGGCTAATTTACGCAACTTCTTGGCACGCATCCACGTCTGCAATAACACCTGGTCATCCTCATCCTCCTCAAAAAGTGCCGCGTGCTCGGCACTTTTTTTGAGCTGCCCGGTGAAGAGTCCAGGCGCCGATTGACCACGAGTGAATCTGTCGAGCGCATCTAACATCTGCACCCGCGATTCCGTCACCAACGCCAGCCGGTGCATCATCGCCTCACGTCCTGTCTGCAGGGTATACGCTAGAGCAACAAGATCCAGCTCCGTTTCCCCTTCAGCCCACGCCTTCATTTTTGCGGCGTACGCTTGCAGCCGTTCCGCGGTCTTTGCCGACAACACGATCAAGACCTGCTGAGAATTCTCCGTCCAGCGCATGTCTCGCGACGATGGATAGTCTTCGAGCACCAGATGGGCATTCGTGCCGCTAAAGCCAAATGAACTCACCGCTGCGCGCCGCGGTTGCCCCTCATCCGCGGTCCACGGCGTCGGGGCAGTATTGATATAGAAAGGACTGCCCTCCACTGCGATACGCTCGTTAAGCGTGGAAAAATTGATCGTCGGCGGCAGCATGCGATGGCGCAACGCTAGCAACACTTTGATCACACCCGAAACACCAGCGGCGGTGAGCAGATGGCCAAGATTGCTTTTGACCGATCCTAAAGCGCAGTAGCCCTGCTTCGCGGTATAGGCACGGAACGACTCGGTTAAAGCTTCCACCTCGATCGGGTCCCCTAATGCCGTACCTGTACCATGAGCTTCGATCAGAGAGATCGTCTCCGGGTTGATCCCAAAGCGTTCGTAGACCTGCTTTTGTAAGGTTATCTGCGAACTCACGCTGGGCGCCGTAATACCATTCGTGCGGCCGTCTTGATTCACCCCCCAACCCCGCAACACACCGTGGATTAAATCTTGATCGCGCACCGCCTCCGTGAAACGCTTCAGCAATAGGACACCCACCCCCTCTCCTGGCACAAAACCATCCGCCCGCGCATCGAAAGTGAAACAGCGTCCGACTTTGGATAGCATGCCAGCGCTGCTGGTCATGATGTGCATATCCGGCCCCGCCAATACACATACACCGCCGGCGAGAACTAAGTCACTTTGTCTGAGCATTAAGCTGTCGCATGCCTCAGCGATGGCCACCAATGACGACGAACAAGCGGTGTCAAGCGCTAAGCAAGGCCCCTTCAAATTCAGAAAATAGGCGATTCGGGCCGACAAAATCGACGATGCACTCCCGAGTAACCCGTGGGCCGTCAACTCGCTACCGTCGCCAACCCGACCATAATTGCTAGCGCCACAACCCACATACACCCCACAGCGGCTATTTGACAAAGTTTGGGGATTGATGCCTGCGGCCTCGATACAATTCCAACTATGCTCCAAAAACAGGCGTTGCTGAGGATCCATCCACTGTGCTTCGGCCGGTGAAATGTTGAAAAATAACGGATCGAAGCACTCTGCCTCCTCCAAGACCCCCATCCATTTGCTGTACGTCCGGCCTGGGATAGCCGAGCGCGGATCATAGTACCCCTCGATCGGCCAGCGCTGCGCAGGCACTTCCGATACGCAATCCCTACCCTGCACGAGGTTATCCCAAAATTCTTCTAGGTTTTTTGATTTTGGAAAGGCGCCCGACATCCCCACGATGGCAATGCCCTCCTGCTGCGGTATTGGCTGAACCACGGCCGCATGAACGGTATGATGGTGCTCTGGCGCCACCGGCGCGCTCGCTGCTTGAGTTGGCACCTCAGCTTGAGTTGGTACCTCATCGTGCGCTTCGCCTAGCGGCATCGATGTTCCAAGTAACGGGTTTTTAGCGTTGTCCGAGTTGCCCCCCGCTAGAGGATCAAAAGGCGTCGGTCGATCTGTTGTATCGCCAACTATTGGCTGATGCACTGGTGCACTCTGCACGCTCAGGCTCAGCGACGACAAATGTTCCGCCAGGCACTGGATGGTAGGATAGTCATACAGGCGTGTCACCGGCAATGCTAGGCCAAAAGATTTATTGATCGCTTGGACCCATTCCACGCCGGTGATCGAATCCAGTCCAAGTTCAGAAAACGGATGATCCGCATCGATATCCGCGTGCTCCAGATACAATACTTCAGCGAGACTCCTGGTCAGTTCTGCCGCCAAGAGCTGTGGCGATGGGCCGCGACGACTGCTGGCACCGCTTAATCCTCTAGCCGCCTCCGCCAGCGGTAAAGGTGTTATCTCATCAGCTGTGCCATCATTCGCGACGAGTGTGCACTGAGCGCTGCTAAGCGGCGACAGCACCTGGCTGAGCAGCTCAACCTCAAGCATTTGCAACGCGATGCCGTTTGGCTTATGCGCCACACTCTCTGCAGGCTTATTCGCTACACTTGGCTTATCCGCTACACTTTCTGCACTGAGCAGAATTCCGGGCCTAGCCTCCAACTGCACTCCCGCCGAGACGACCGGCTCGCCTCGCACCACCTGATCCTGCGCCGTCGTCGGCGCCCAGTACCGCTCCTTAGCAAAGGGATAGGTTGGGAGACTGATCCGCTTTGGTTTGGTTTGAGCATATAATTGTCCCCACGCCACCGCCAGCCCCTGCACCCACAGTTCTGCCAACTTGCCTATTTTGCGGCGAGCCAGCCACTTACCCATGGCTTCTTGCAACTCCTCATCAGCCCGGAACACCGACAAGATGCCCTGCTCGTGTTTGAGTTCGCCTTGATAGGTATCCGCGCCAATCGACTCACCTTGCGCATGACGTAACAAGCGTTCTTTGAGTACCTCGACCGTGCTGACCACCCACGCCACTCTCACCGCCAGCGCCTCGCGCCCCACCTGCAGCGTATACGCCAAGTCGGCCAGATTCACCTCAGCCTGGCGCTCCAGGTACGCCAGCAACTGCTGCGCCTGCTGCCTTAGCTGCGCCTCGTTTCTGGCCGATAGAACCACCACCACAGGTCCACTGAATACTGTTGCCACCCTCTGTGGCGCCACATACTCCTCAACGATGACATGCGCATTGACCCCACCAAAACCAAAAGAACTGACCCCGGCGCGCCGCGGCAATTCCTGTCCCTGCCGGTCTCGTAAGGCTTCCCAGGGTTGCGTTTGCTGCACTACATAGAACGGACTGCCGTCCAATGCAAGCAGTGGATTCAGATCTTCGCAATGTAAACTCTTCACTAAGGTTCGGTGTTGGAACTGCAGTAGAACCTTAATCAGGCCCGCCACCCCCGAGGCCAGTTCCAGGTGCCCAATATTGCTCTTCACCGAACCTAAGCCGCAACGCTGCGCGGGTTGATCTGAGGACAGCTCTGCAAAAGCGCTCTTCAGCCCTTGCACCTCAATCGGATCCCCTAACGCGGTACCCGTGCCGTGCGCCTCAATATAGCTGATGGTGCCAGGTTCTACCCCGGCTTGTTGCAGTGCGGCTTTGATCAGATCCGCTTGGGCTCGCGGGTTTGGCGACGTCAGTGAATTGGCCCGGCCACCATGGTTGGTGGCACTGCCCTTGAGTAAACCATAAATATGATCTCCATCACGCTCGGCCGCCGATAGCGGTTTGAGAAACAGCATACCTACCCCCTCCCCGCGCACATAGCCATCAGCTTGCGCCGAGAAAGTCTTGCAGCGTCCATCTGGGCTCAACATGCCGGCCTGGGTAAAACTTTCGTGCATGTCCATTGACAACAGGGTGTTGACCCCGCCTACCACCGCCTGTGCGCACTGCCCGCTGCGCAGCAATTCTAGCGCTCGATGCACCGCGACCAGTGAACTTGAGCACGCCGTCTCGATCGGTTCACTCGGCCCATGCCAGTTCAACCAATAGCTCATCCGATTGGGTCCCATCGACCCGACCAGTCCCACCGCGCTATAGCTGGCCACCGTCTCGCCCGCCTGCGCCAGCAAATTGCCATAACCGCTACCGGCGGCAGCCCCGACCAGCAGTGCCGTAGCGCTGCCCGACAGGCTCTGCACTGAATAGCCGGCATCCTCAATCACTCGGTACACAGACAGCATCAGCAATCGCTGCTGTGGGTCCATCGCTTGCGCTTCGCGCGGCGAAATACCAAAAAAAAGCGGATCAAATTGGTCTATATTGTCGATCACACCGGCATGGCAAATCGCCGGCGCTAAGCCACGCTCCCAGCGGTTGGCTGGCAATGACCCGATGCTGTTCCGCTCGGCCAATAGGTTAGCCCACAAGGCATCGATATTCTCTGCTTGCGGGAAACAGCCGCTCATGCCGATCACCGCGATCGGCTCGACCCGGCTCGGTCCGGACGCACTCGCCTCACGCCTAAGCGGCGCCGCTGCAAGGCGTCCTTGCCGATGGCTACGGGTGGCTGCAAACGGCTGAGACAAAGCGCTGCCATTTGGGCGGATTGGCGTCGCCGCTGTTGCGGTAAACACTGGCGCCAGCACCGCTTGGTGTTCCCGCGCCAGATAGCCCGCCAGCGCTGCAATCGTCGCATACTCGAAGAATATCGTTGGACTTAGGGCTAAGTCGTACTTCTGGTGCAATACGTTGCCGAACTCCGTCAGCGCGATCGAATCAAACCCAAATTCGCTCAGCGCGGCATCGCGCTCCAACTCTTCACGCGCAATTTTGAGTTGCGCCGAGATTAACCCTGTCAACACATGCTCTATTTGTAACTGCAATTCGTCAACTGCAACTGGGTCATGCGCACTTCCCGTCACCGCTGGCAGTCGCCGCGCTTGGCAAGCCACTTGCAACTGATGCAGCACGCGGGCCACAGCACCATAGCTCACCACCACGTGCGCGGCGCTCTGGGCCAGCGCTTGGCACAGCGCCGTGACGCCCGCAGCACTCGGCATCGCCTCTAACCCGGTATCCCGTCGCAGTCGCTCTTGGGTCGCCGGATCGAGCTGCATACCACCTTCAGCCCATAATGGCCAACTCACCGAGACGGTGCGACCTTGGCGCTGCCCCTGCGCCACTAGGTTTGTTCGGTACTGCGCATAGCTGTCCAAGAAGCCATTTGCCGCCGCGTAATCGGTCTGCCCCACATTGCCCCACACACTCGCTACTGACGAGCACAGTACCAGCCAATCCAACGCCACCTCTCGCGTCGCCTGATCCAATGCCATCAAGCCCATTACCTTCGGCTCCAGCACCTGCTGTAGGGTCGCGCCAGTCTTCTGCGCCAGCAAACCATCGTGCAAGACTCCAGCGCTATGGATCACGCCGTTCAATTGCCCGTACTGCGCCACGATTTCTAGCACTAAGGCGGCCATGGCCACGGCATCACTCACATCGACTGCGCGATAGACAACCCGCGCGCCCATCGTCTGTAATTCCTCCAGCACACGCTCCTGCGCCAGCTTTAACGCGCGGCGTCCAGTCAACACTAATACCGGCTGGCGGACCTGCTGCGCCAGCGCCCGCGCAAACACTTGCCCCAGCCCACCCAAGCCACCTGTGATTAAGTAGACACCCTGGTCACGCCAGGGTAGCGTCGTCTCTTCGTTGGCCAATGGCGCAAAGTCCCAGACCTCTCGTTGTCCATTCACATACCGCACCATTGGCGAGGGGGATGCCGCCTCGGCGCGCAATCGTTGCGCCAAGACCGGCATCGATACCCCCGCCTCCACTGCGACCACCTGGCACGCCAACAGCCGGTATTCTTGCTGCGCACTCCGCAGTAATCCACCTAGCCCCTGCAGCACCAAGCCTTCACCTTCGTTGGGGATAATCAGTTGTAGCAAAAGTGCCTGATCCGGATGGGCAGCAACTTCTTTCTGGATCCATGCCAGCAATTGCACCGCATAAGCTGTATAGCGCTGCGCCAAAGCGCCATTTCCTAGCAACTCTAGACACTGTGCTGCAGGCATTGCCGCCGCAAGTTCAGCGATCCTCTCGGGCTGATCTTGGCCCACTTCACACAATAAGATCCCGTGCCTCTGACAGATCGGCGCGGCCGCGGATTGTACGGGGGCTTGCGCCGTCCACTGCGGCGCTAACAGGACCGTCTGAGGAGCCGCGACTGCCTGCTCAATGGCCTCATGCACAGGCATTGCTCCAGGCATAGGTCGTGTACTGAAGCCACTTAAGCGTAGCGCCACTTGCCCATTGCCATCGGCAATTTCAAGCTCTAACTTGCGCACCAATGCGCTGTCGTCGACGCTTGGTCGCACCACAATCCACGCCGGCATCGGCAGTTCACCCCATTGCCTCACCTGTGCTACCGAGAATGGCAGCGCTAAGGGTGCATTGGTCTTATTTTGCGCCAGTCCCGCGCTTGCCTGCAGCGCCCCATCCAACACATTGGGCGCCCAGACATAACCGGCTGGCGCATCGGCTGTCAAGCGCAGGGCGCCTACCGCCACCTGATCGCCTAGCCACAATTCTTTTAAAACCTGGAAGCTCGGACCAAACTCTAATCCCTGTTGCGCAAACTGTGCATAACACGCCGCCCCCGCCACAGTCTGCTCACAGTGTGCCCGCACCCCCTCTAAATCCACATGCGGCGCTTCACCTACCTCCACCCATTGAGCCCACCCCCGACTATATACAACGGCTTCACCCCCACTATCGCTGTAGATTTCAAAGCCAATCCGGCCGTCTTCTTGGCTCTGCAAACCGATATGGACTTCCCGTGGCTGGGCGACCACCAATGGGCGCAGCCACATTACCTCTTGCAGCATCACGGCCTGCCCCACCTCGCCATGACTGGCCAACGCCACCGCTGCGCGCGCCCACTCCAATTGGGCCGCTCCTGGCACAATACGCTGACCTTGCACCACGTGGTCGTGCAGAAAAAATTCCTTGCCGGTCAGCGTCGTACTAAAACGCTGTTGGCTCAAATCTGACGTATTCCGGTGCAGCAACGGATGCAATGGGCGTTCTAAGCCATTTTGCACCACCAACGTCGGCGTCCAATACCGCTCTTTCGCAAACGGATAGGTCGGAAGGCTCATTCGCCGTGGCTTGGTTTGACCATATAATTGTCCCCACTCCACGGCCAGTCCCTGCACCCACAACTGCGCTAGCTTGCGCAACTTCTTGGCACGTATCCATGCCTGTAACAGAACGTCGGCATCCTTATCATCTTCAAAGAGCACCGCGTGCTCGGCGTTCTTTTTGACTTGTCCCGTACAGAGGCCAGGCGCCGTCTTACCACAGGTAAATTTGTCGAGCGCATCCAGCATCTGCGCGCGAGACTCCACCACCAACGCCAGCCGATGAGCCATCGCCTCGCGCCCGGTCTGTAGGGTGTAAGCTAGAGCCGCAAGATCAAGCTCCGTTTCCTCCTCGACCCACGCCTTCAATTTTGCGGCGTACGCTTGCAGCCGTTCCGCGGTCTTTGCCGACAACACAATCAAGACCTGCTGAGGAGTGTCCACTCGACGCACGGGTGCCAACGATAGGGACTCTTCCAGCACCAGATGGGCATTCGTGCCGCTAAAACCAAATGAACTCACCGCTGCGCGTCGCCTTTGCCCCTCATCCGCCGTCCACGGCGTCGAGGCAGTATTGATATAGAAAGGACTGCCCTCCACTGCGATACGCTCATTGAGCGTAGAGAAATTGATCGTCGGTGGCAGCACGCGATGGCGCAACGCCAGCAACACTTTGATCACGCCTGCAACGCCAGCAGCAGCAAGCAGATGGCCAATATTGCTTTTGACTGATCCTAAAGCACAGTAGTCCTGCTTCGCGGTATATGCCCGGAACGATGCCGTTAAAGCTTCTACCTCGATCGGGTCCCCTAATGCCGTACCCGTGCCATGCGCTTCGACCAGGGAGATCGTCTCTGGATTGATCCCAAAGCGTTCGTAGACTTGCTTTTGCAAGTTTATTTGCGAGCCCACGCTTGGCGCCGTAATACCATTCGTGCGGCCGTCCTGATTCACCCCCCAACCCCGCAGTACACCGTGGATCATATCTTGATCGCGCACTGCATCCGTTAAGCGCTTCAGCAGTAAGACACCCACCCCTTCTGCCGGCACAAAACCATCCGCCCGCGCATCGAAAGTAAAGCAACGTCCCGCTTTAGAGAGCATGCCGGCGCTGCTGGTCATGATGTGCATATCCGGTCCTGCCAACACACATACGCCACCCGCAAGCACTAAGTCGTTTTGTCCGAATATTAAGCTATCGCACGCTTCAGCGATGGCCACCAACGACGACGAACAAGCGGTATCAAGCGCCAAGCAAGGACCCTTCAAATTCAGAAAATACGCGATTCGGGCCGACAGGATCGACGATGCACTCCCCAGCAGCCCCAGGGCAGTCAACTCGCTACCATCCCCCACTCGACCATAGCCGCTAGCGCTGCAACCCACATACACACCACAGCGGCTATCTGACAAAGTGTGCGGATTGATGCCCGCGGCTTCGATACAGTGCCAGCTATGCTCCAGAAACAGCCGTTGCTGAGGATCCATCCATTGCGCTTCAGCCGGTGAAATATTGAAAAACAATGGATCGAAGCACTCGGCCTCCTCCAACGCCCCCAGCCATTTGCTATACGTTCGGCCTAGCGTAGCCGGACGCGGATCGTAGTACTGTTCGATCGACCACCGCTGCGCCGGAACTTCCGTCACACAATCCCTACCCTGCACGAGGTTATCCCAGAACTCTTCTAGATTTTTTGATTTTGGAAAGGCCCCCGACATCCCGACGATGGCCACGCCCTGCTGCTGCGGTATCGGCTGAATCTCTGACGCCACAGACATCCTTGCCGTTCGAGCTGGAATCTCAGCGGGCATTTCAACTGTTCTATGCATCGACGCTGTTGCCTCGCCCGCTATTAGGTGATGCGCCACGGGTGCACTCTGTGCACTTAGGACCATCGGCGACAGATGCTCGGCCAAACGCCGGATAGTGGGATAGTCATACAGGCGTGTCACCGGTAAGGACAGGCCAAAAGATTGGTTGATTACCTGCGCCCATTCCACACCAGTGATCGAATCCAAGCCAAGCTCAACAAACGGATAATCTGCATCAATCTCCGTGCACTCCAAGTACAGTACTTCGGTAAGACTCTTGGTCAATTCTTCTTGCAAGGTTTTTAGCAATGCAGGGCAGTTGCTACTCGTTTCTAGCACGGGCGAATCCATTATGTCAGTCGATGTTTCATGATTCGCTAATGGCTCAGCCGGCACGCTCAGGACCATCGGCGATAGATGCTCGGCCAAACGCCGGATAGTGGGATAGTCATACAGGCGTGTCACTGGTAACGACAAACCAAAAAATCGGTTGATTAACTGCGCCCATTCCACGCCCGTGATCGAATCTAAGCCAAGCTCAACAAACGGATAGTCTGCATCAATCTCCGCGCACTCCAAGTACAGTACTTCGGCAAGGCTCTTGCTCAGTTCTTCTTGCAAGATCTTGAGCGACTCGGCGCGATGGCTGGCTGTTTCTAGCATGGGCGAATCCGCCATGTCAATCGATGTTTCATGATTCGCCAATGGTCCAGCCGGTACGGTCAGGGCCATTGGCGACAGATGCTCGGCCAAAAGCCTTATGGTGGGATAGTCATACAGGCGTGTCACTGGTAACGACAAACCAAAAGAGTGGTTAATTGACTGCGCCCATTCCACGCCTGTAATCGAATCCAAACCAAGCTCAACAAACGGATATTCTGCATCAATCTCGGCGCACTCCAAGTACAGTACTTCGGCAAGGCTCTTGGTCAGTTCTTCTTGCAGGATCTTGAGCGACGCGGGGAGGCTGTTGCTTGTTTCCTCTACGGGTGAATCCATTGTGTCTCTACCCGTTTTGTGCTTCATCGCTGGCACGTATTGATTGCTGCTGGCCGGCGCTGGCACATCGTTGCTCAGGTCAGCCCCAAGCGTTCGCAACCAAATACCACTAGGCTTACCTGTCACACCCTCTGTAGTGGGCGGAACTCCCGACTTACTATCTGCCATGCACGTCCTCTCCAGTTGAACTACCCCCGACACGACCGGCTCGCCTGCCACCACCGGATCCTGTACTGCTTTCAGCACCCAGTATCGCTCTTTAGCGAAGGGATACGTTGGCAGGCTGATGCGCTTTGGTTTCACGGCACCGTATACGTGTCCCCACTCTAGCTCTAGCCCTTGGGTCCACAACTGCGCCAACTGATCAAACTCACCTTTGGCAAGCCATGCTGCGATGCTCTTTTGCTGATCTTCATTGGCTCGAAACAGCGCTAGCGTTTCCTGGCTGCGCTTGAGTTCACCCTGGTATATATTTTCCTGAGACGCCTTGCCTTGCGCATAGCCCAACAACCGTTCCTTCAACTCATTGATGGACCTCACCACCAGCGCTAAGCGAACGCCCAACGCCTCGCGCCCTACTTGTAGCGTATACGCTAGGTCCGCTAGATTTGTCTCAGCATGCTGTTCCAAGTATGGCAACAATTGTTGCGCCTGGTCCCGCAGCCGCTCTTCACTTTTAGCCGATAGCACCACCACCACGGGTCCACTTACCTCGGTCGGCGCTCTCTGAAGCGCAACGTACTCCTCAACGATGACATGCGCATTAGTACCGCTAAAGCCGAATGAACTAATCCCCGCCCGCTTTCGCCCAACTGGCCAGGCCTGAGTTTTCGCGACGACCTGCACCGGCAAGCGCTGCCAAGGAATATACGGGTTCGGTGTGGCAAAATGCAATTGTGCTGGAATCACGCCGTGCTGCATCGACAGGACCGTCTTAATCAGCCCGGCAATCCCCGCCGCTGCTTCTAGATGGCCCATCACGCTCTTGAGCGAGCCAAGCAAAAGAGGCTGAGTGGCTGAGCGCCCCGTACCCAATACTTGGGCCGCAGCCATCACCTCGATCGGGTCTCCAAGTTTAGTACCCGTTCCATGTGCCTCCAAGTAGCCAATCTCGTGCGGTGCTAACCCCGCCTGAGCTAGCGCGGCTTCAATCACGGCCTGTTGTGCCAGCTGGTTCGGCGCAGTTAAGCCGCTGCTGCTGCCATCTTGATTGATCGCACTGCCCCGAATTACCGCCATGATCGGGTCCCCATCGGCTTGTGCCTCAGCTAACCGTTTCAAGATCACCAGCGCACAGCCTTCCCCTCGCACATAACCATCCGCCAACGCATCGAACGTCCTACAGCGCCCTTGAGGGGAGAGCATGCCCGCCTGTTCGTAAGCGAGGAAGCGCTTGTCATCAAGCAGCAGATTCACGCCGGCGGCTAAGGCCAAATTACACTCGCCCCCTAACAGACTGCGGCATGCTGTGTGCACAGCGACCAGCGATGAACTGCAGGCGGTATCAATACTGAGTGCCGGACCCTGCCAATCAAAGAAATACGACAGTCGACCGGCCGCCACCGAACACGCATTACCGGTGGCAAAGTGGGCGTTGATGTCCGCCTTACTGCCAGTGCGTGCAATCACATCTTCGTAGTCACTGCCCATCATGCCTACGAAGACTCCACTAAGCGTTCCACGCAGCATCGCTGGTGCAATCGAGGCAGATTCCAGCGCTTCCCAAGTCACCTCTAATAACAAACGTTGCTGTGGATCCAATAAGTTCGCCTCACACGGCGAAATACGAAAGAAACTCGCATCGAAGCAATCTACCTCGGCCAGAAAGCCTCCCTGCCAACGACATGGCTCGGCTTGGTTCCCCCACAGCGCCTGCCGGTGGGCAGGTAATGCCCCCACCCCATCACGCGCCGCCAGCAATTCTTGCCAGAACCGTGCTGGGGTGTTCACTCCATCCGGCAGGCGGCAAGCCATACCAATGATCGCGACGGCTTGCTCCTGGCGAGTGGACTCCTGCCGTAGGCCATCACTCGCTGAGGCATGGGTCACATGGGCTGCGACGATGCTTGCCTCAGGCGCTGAGGCTGTACTTGCCTGCGACGCTGGCGCCGCGGTTGTCTGCGCTATCGGCTGAACCGCGGCCTGGGCCATAAAGTACCCAATGATCGCCTCAGACGTTCCGTAGCTAAAGAAAAACGTCGAGGGTAACGGCTGTCCCATGCGAGTACTCAGCCGCCTTCTTAATTCAAGCAATTCAAGCGAACTGAGCCCCATCTCCATCAGCGGTGCTTGGGGATCATAGGCGGTGGACCGTTGACTGCCCAATACCTCTAGCACAGCGCTGCGCACGATCGGCTCAACCTGCTTGTCAACTCCCGTAGTATCAGTGGCTACCGCCTGTGGGTCTGCGGTTTCGACGACTGTCTTCTGCTCAGAGCGCAAGCGATATTCAATTAAAATCCCAGCCCCTTCGTTATCTGTGTCTCCTGGCCTAAACCCCGGCAGCACTTCGCGTATTACCGCACCATGCGAAGCATGGAAATGCAGCATCGGATCGAGCAATTGGCCCTGTTCGTCGCGTAACTCAATATACTGATCAAGGCTGCACTCTGTCTGATACTGACTATAATGAGCGCAGCGTGTGACACCCACGATCGCCTCTACACCGTCAAGCAGCGAGCCATAGACCAGCATCAAGTCAAGCAGCGCATCACTGAAGCCTCGTCCATGCATCTCGGGCGCAACAAATAATCCTAACAACTGCACATAGCGGCCTTCTGCTTGGCATAAACGCCCGACGTCGGCATAGTCTATGCTGCGCAGTGCTTCAACAGAATCAATGCGCTGCGTATACAACACAGCCGCAATCTGTCCGCCAAACTCCAACACCATTTGCTGCTGCGGAAGATCACGCACGCGCCGTTTTATTTCCGCGGTGGAGATACGCATGGCGCTTGGCTCGCACATCCGGTTAAGGTACTTGAGGCGAGATAGATCGGCGCGTACTGGATGACGAATCGTATAAAACTGGGGGATCAAACGATGCAAAGAGAAGCGGGTAAAGTTTAGCTGCTCGGGAAAAGTGCGCGACTGGCCCGGCTCAGGAAAGAGGCCAACTTCAGCCGCCGCCATTAAAAAAACCGAAGCCTCCACCAGTTGCTGACCAGAAAATGCTTTAAAAGCATCAAAATAAGCGCTTTCTGTCATATTCCCCAGGCACTTAACGGTATTCGGCCGCAGACAATGCGCCTCTAGTGAGAGCAGTCCAAAGCGGGAGATGGCCAGGCGCCAACGGCGCAGATGCTCAACTAACCCCTGTACTGCGTGGGCGGGTTTAATTTCGCTGCCATCGCGCGCTATATATACGCCGGTGTAATTCAAACTCTCTCGCCGCCGAGCCGCGGTCTTGTCTTCAATCGGCAGGAACGGGCGCTCATGGTCTAAAAACGCCCGCACATGCAAAATGTTTTCTGGATCTTCGATGCCTGCCGCGGCTAAATCAGTGATCAATTGCTGCGGGTCTCCGATACTTCCCCGCACCAGTAAGTGTGGCAACCCAGCCAACATTTTTCCTGTGGCTTCGAGTGATAACGCGTTGTCATCCACGCCGATCAGGGTGAGTGGATATTCCGCCAACGCCTGTCCCCGTGCTGAGCGCGTTTTGATAAGTTCGTAAATTCGATGCAGCAAACTGCCGTCACCACATCCCATATCTGCGATGTAACGAGGTTGCGTGGCTAAAGGGGGGTGATCAAAGATGCGTAGAATGAGGGTGTCAAGCTCAGCAAAATGACTTGGGTGTTGCATGCCACTGGCGGTGACATTTACGATACGGTCCAGAGGCAATTCATATCCCTGCTGATCCTGGCCAAAGATGGCCTGAGCGTCGCCGAACAATACAGCATCGATACAACGAAGCATCGGTGTGTAGGACACCACCCTACCCAACGCGCTACTATTCGCCAGCAACGCCCGGCCACTCGGCGTTAACTGAAAACCTGCCGCCTCAATCTGCCCCCAGCCACGCTGAATGAATAAGGTGTGCAGCGCGTGTAACGCAGCCACGGATATAGCACTTGGCTGCGTTTGTGCCAATATGTCACTGCCCAATGTGTGCAGGTGTGCTAGCAATGGCGTCAACAAAGCGCCATCTAGGAGATTCGCCACCCTTGGCTCGACGCCGGACCAACTAGCGTTACAGCGATCCAGCCAGCGTAGTAAGCATTCAGACTGCTCGGATTGTTCAGTCGCTAGCGCTTGTGCCACAGGTAATTGCGCCAACTCCTCCAGGTCGCCTAGCCACTGTCGTGCCAGACCCGCACCTGCAACCACTCCATAGCGGTCCGCTTCAACCCACTCCACCCAACCTAATTCATATAAGAGCCGCAGACCCGCATGCAGATGCCCAGCATTGCCTCGGTAGCGTGATGCCAGCTTCTTAAGCGCCATCGGTCGGGCTGACATCGCCTCCCAAACTCCGTGCCGGACGAAGCTGCCAATCACATGTGAAGCAACCCATCCATTGGCCAACCCATTGGTGACCTCTAGCATCATGACTCCCCCCTAAAACGTTATATTTCTTTATATGACGTCTCGCCACATAGGTGACGGACTAGGTTAATCTTAAGACTTGAAAGCAACGGATATCATAAGCAAATTTTATCCGGCATGCATCTTTTTATTTTATTAGCCCCAGCCCTTTGTTCTTGCTGGAGATGCATTCTGCGTAGGACTACGGAGATGCATTCCGCGTAAGACTACGGAGTTTCATCAATCCAGGGATCCTGACTCCCCTTAAATCCGCTCCGCTGAACCGGACACCACTTTTCACCAATAGGGTCAGCACATTGGCCGCCAGCAGCTGCACATCTTCGGTTTTTGAGCGTTCGACCCAACTCAGTAGCTTGGCCTTTAACGCCGGCTCTTGTTGGATTTTTTTCTTATATATTCAAATACCTCTGGATCATCAATAACACGCACCAATTCAAACAATGCTGGCTTCTCTACCACTTGATCGAGTTGCCCTGATTCCCATAACCTTTGCACTTGATTCAACGCAAAGGCTCGTAAGCTTTCATCCGAATTCGCCAAACTCTGATGATATTGCGCCACTATCTTTTGCTGCAACAAATGTAATTTCAGGGCCGGTGAATCCACCGGCTCGCCATCTCGGGTCACCGTGGTCAGGGCTTTAAAAAGACTATACTGTTCCCATACTTGCAGATAATTCTCTACTTCTTCTCGAACTTCGACGGGCAGCGACAGTAATGACGCCGTGGCAGACTTTTGCGCTACTCCATAGGAGGCGGTAAGCTTGAAATAGGATTTAACATGATATTTTTCTGCAAAAGCGCGATCATCGGCTTACCGGCCACAATGCGTGTTAAAAAATTGACAGTGAGATCAAAAAAAGTATCTAGTAGAGAAAAAACAAACCGTACGCAATTAGCTTAACACTGAACTTAACCACGTCCATACCAGCGGGCCAGCCAACGATAGCCAGACCAAGCCACATAAACACAGTGCGATAAAAACAGCAGCACTGGCAAAATCTTTCGCTTGTTTAGCAAGTGGATGTCGCGCTAGCGAAATCCGGTCAATCACCGCTTCAACCGCAGAATTAACTAGTTCAAGACTTAATACCCAAAGTATCGAGGCAATCAAGATCAGCCTTTCAACCATCGTCACGGGTAAAACAACCGCCAGTGGAATCAGTATCAGGGCCAGCACCATCTCTTGGCGGAAGGCGCTTTCCTGCAGCAGCGCATCGCGAAGTCCGCACAAAGAATACCCTAGCGCATGCCAGAGACGGGCAAACCCTCGGTGCTTTTTATCGGGATTATTCATTGGCTTTGCCTCCTCTATTTTGCGCACTGGCGCGCTGCAATCCTTGCATCACTTGATAACGCGTATACCAATCAGCCAATGCCAACCAGGCACGCGCGTGCCGGCCTTGCTCTTGTAACCGAGTAGCCGCATCAGTACTTGCTGCTAGCGCAGTCTGAGAAACATCCCAGTCAAAAGCAGAAGGATGCCGGCCAACAAAGGGCAATAAAGCGCCTTCTTGACTGAATAACGACTCAAAAGCTACGATCGCATATTGGTTTTGTGGCGGCAACTCAGCAAATAGGTTATCACCAAAATGCGGATACACGGCGTCCGACAAGGCAAGATGATAAAGGCTCGGAAAAATATCTCGATGGCCAGCATAGCGGCTAGGATCAGGTTTAAAGCTGGGTCGATACGCTTGCGGCACACGAAAATAAGCCGGCACGCGATACAAGTCTTTACTATCGGTTGGTTGACGATAGTGCAACAAGGCACGCAGATTATGATCCCCGGTTGCCGCCACCAGCGTCTTCTGATTTAAGGCTGAATCATCAATGCGGTCAAGAAATAAACCCAGTTGATGATTCGCATATTGGTAAGTCCAAACCATTTTCTGAGCGTTCTGCGCATCAGCAGAAAAGTGGGGGGCCATCTTCGAGAGTTCGAGTGCTAACGGCTGATAATGATCCGGTATTTGATGAGGAGGATGATTCGTGGTCGTTAACAAAAACAGAAAAACTTTCTCCCCGCGCGCTTCGCTCTCTTGCAAAAGATCATAAGCCAAGCGGAATAAATATTCATCATAGATACCCCAGACATTACGTTGCGCCTCAGGGTAACGCTCAATAATGCTACCCATATCGTAGACTTCATCAAAGTACTGATGCTTCATCACGCGGCCAATCGAGCGCCAGGCATTGCTGCCGCCATACAGAAATACAGTACGATAGCCCTGCTCTTTAAAGGGTTTTGCTGCCGCCGCTGGATAACTCATAAAGCCATAGCTGCCTTGCGTCAATGGCGTCAAAGGTGAATTCAGCAGGAGTGCTTCTAAGGTTGGGTGAGTGCCTAATTGGGCTGAGAAAAAATTATGAAAGAGTGTATCGCGCTCTAAATGCTTTTTTAATGCGCCGGTTAGATTGTTTTGCGCCGTATCAAATTTAAGCTGATGCGCGCCCCACGATTCCATCAAGGCAAAGACCACATGCGGCGGGTGTGCCTTAACAAAGTTATTAGTTGGCGTACGCTGAAAAATAAAGGCCTCTAAATCAGCTTGATTGCCGGATTTTGCCCCCAGCGTATGCGCTACCTCTGCGAGTGAATCGAAGCCATAGACCGCCAATTGCCGAGTTGGATCGTCAGCGCTGATATGAATTTGCTGACGCCGATCTTTAACCGCATCGTAGAGTGTCTGCCAGGCATTGCGGACCAAATCATTAATGAAAGGGTTGGCACACACCACGGCATCCTGATCGCGCAATGGAAATTTGCCTAATTGCCCACGCGCAAAAAATACCAGCGCCAGTAAAGTGATCAGCACCACCGCAGGCGCCCGCCAGCAAAACTGTGTGACCTGTGCAACGCTCTGCGCTCCCCTCGCCCAGCCAAAGGTCAAGCGCGCTTGCACCCAGGTGAATGCGATCACCATCAAGCATGCCCAAACCACCGGATAATCACTCCAAATCGCCGCTATGACGCCATGCGTATCATCCTCATACAAGCCGAAGAGAATCGGCGTAAAGGGTGTCTTATAAAAACCGTAATAAAAATATTGGCAAATGGCAGCAAAATTGGTAGCAAAAAACAATGCAATCACCATTGCTCGCTGCACATAGCCCCCGACCTTGCGCGAAAATTTTGGCACGGTGATTAGACTCGCTAATACAAAGCATACGAGCAATCCAGTCGCCAACATTTTGAAATCAAAACGCGCGCCTATCCAAAAGGCTCTCACCAACTCTTTACACTGCTGTCCAATTAAGCTTGGGTCGCCATAGCTCAACAACTGAGCAATACGAAAGCCGGTAAAACTTAAAGTACCCAGAATAAGCACGGCCCATACGGCGCGAAAAAAACGTAAAGTTGGCATAAAGTGAATGGTTTTAATAGACGACTTCGACGGCGGTTGCCCAATCCTCGGCTTGCAACCCCAGCAGCAGTTCGTCCGCTGGTTTAACGCGCCATTTATCCCCGAGCGTGAATTCGCTACGGAGCGCTTGATTACAGTAATCGATCAACACCGGCAGGCTCGCATTGGCATGGTCTTTCTTGGGGACGCCATAGGCACGGCTGACTGGTGGCTGTATCTCATTGCTTAGCGCAGGCTGCATCTGATTACTTGGCGCACTTAGATCGCTCGATACCCGGTACGCTTGCAAGAGTTCATGCAATCTAAGCAGTTGCACTTGGTCGCTCACCGAGATGCGCAGTGCGCGGGCAAAAGAACTACGCGCACGCACTAGGTCCAATACCGTTTCAGCATTAAAGCGAATGCCGCCGGTGAAGCTATCATAGCGCGCGTTACCCATCACCACCAGTAGTTCATCTTCTTTAAAAAGCTCGCGGTTGGCTTCATAGAGTTCATTAAACACGGTCACTTCACATTGTGCGGTGCCATCATCAAGCATCACAATCAGCATTTTGCCGCGCTGTGTCAGCTGCGTGCGCATACTGCTAATCACGCCGGCCACCCGTTTCTCCCGCCCTTCCTGCAAGTTATTCAGTTTTTGTTTCACAAAACGGCTGACCTCGCAGCGATATGCATCAAACAAATGCCCTGATAAATAAAAGCCCAAGGCGGCTTTTTCTTCTTGCAATAGGCACTTTTGCGGCCAGGCAGCTTCAGCCACCAACTCACACCCATCGGCTAGCTCAGTGTGGTCAAATAAACCCGCTTGCAACGCATGCGCGCAACGCTGCTCGGCAGCTTCTAGCGCCAGCGATACCGAGGCCAATAACTGCGCACGATTGCTCTGTAACGAGTCAAACGCGCCGGCGCGAATCAAGGCTTCAATCGTACGGCGATTCACCATACGGCGATCAATCCGCAAACAAAAATCGAACAAATCGGTAAACGGCTGCTCAGCACGCGCGCGCAAAATATCTTCGATAGCGCTCTGCCCGCTGCCCTTGATCGCTCCCAGCCCATAATGAATCATGCGCGCCGGCTGGCCAGCGGCCGCTGCTGGCTCAAAACGATAGACTGAACGATTAATATCAGGCGGCAATACGGTTAAATGATTGGCCAGGCAGTCTTCAAATAAAATTTTTATTTTATCGGTGTCATCTAAGGCAAGACTCATATTAGCCGCCATAAATTCAGCCGGATAATGCGCTTTTAGCCAAGCTGTGTGATAGGCAAGAAGTGCATAGGCGGCAGCATGGGATTTGTTAAAACCGTAGCCGGCAAATTTTTCCATCAAATCGAAAATTTCATCGGCTTTCTCGCGCGTCAGCCCATTTTGCGCTGCACCTTCCCGAAATAACTCACGATGCTGCGCCATTTCTTCGGGTTTTTTCTTACCCATCGCGCGACGTAATAAATCAGCGCCGCCTAATGAATAGCCACCAATGATCTGCGCCATCTGCATCACCTGCTCTTGATAGACCATAATGCCATAGGTCTCTTCAAGCACGGCTTTAACCCGCGGATCGGGATAATCGACTTTCTCGCGGCCATGCTTACGTGCGCAAAAACTTGGAATCAGATCCATTGGCCCCGGACGATAGAGTGCAACCAGCGCAATAATGTCTTCAAAGCGATCGGGTTGCGCGTCTTTCAGCATCCCTTGCATGCCGCGACTTTCAAGCTGGAACACGGCCACTGTATTGGCTTTTTTTAGAAACGAGAAAGTGGCTGGATCGTTCAATGGCACCTGCGCGAGCGACCACGCAGAACGGCTTGGATCAAGCCGACGGATATCGCGCTCGGCCCAATCCAAAATGGTCAGGGTCGTCAAACCCAAAAAGTCGAATTTGACCAAGCCCACAGCTTCAACATCGTCTTTGTCATATTGACTCACCACCGCGGCGCTGGGTGCCTGCGCCTCCGGCAGTTCTATCGCGTTTTGCGCCAGCGGCATATGCTGGGTATAGAGTGGGCAGAAATGCGTGAGCTTGCCAGGGGCAATTAACACCCCCCCCGCATGCATGCCAACATTGCGCGTTAACCCTTCAACGCGCTGCGCCAATTCAAGTAGCTGCTGCACCTCATCTTCATCAGCTAAACGTTGCGCCAGTAGCGGCTCTTCTTTAATCGCATCAGCAATGGTTACATGCTTGCCTGGCTTAAACGGGATCAGCTTGGCAATCCCATCCGTAAAGGTATAGCCAAGATCGAGTACGCGGCCAATATCACGCACCGCAGCCTTAGCCGCCATCGTGCCAAAAGTCGCAATCTGCGAGACGGCATCTGCGCCGTATTTACTCTTCACATATTGAATCACACGATCACGCCCGTGTTGACAAAAATCAATATCGAAGTCGGGCATCGAGACCCGTTCTGGATTGAGAAAACGCTCAAACAATAATTTATAGCGCAGCGGATCAAGGTCGGTAATGCCTAACACAAACGCCACCAGCGAACCCGCGCCAGAGCCGCGGCCAGGCCCCACCGGCACGCCATTTTGCTTAGCCCAGTTGATAAAGTCAGCGACAATCAAAAAATAGCCCGCAAAGCCCATTTTGATAATCGTCGCGCATTCAAATTCAAGGCGCTGAACATAAGTCGGCCGCTCGCGCTCACGCTGGGTTGGGTCCGCAAATAATTGCTCAAGCCGCAACTCAAGCCCTTGTTGCGCTTGTTGCATAAGATAGTCATCAAGCGATAAGTCAGCTGGCGTCGGAAACAGGGGCAATTTGGGCTTACCCAACTCCAGCGTCAAATTGCAGCGTTGAGCAATTTCCATGGTATTCGCTAAAGCCGCAGGCAAATCGGCAAAAAGCTCTGCCATGTCAGCCTGTGTGCGAAAGTACTGAGCGCGCGTAAAATGTTTGGCTCGGCGTGGATTGGCGAGTAAATTCCCTTCGGCGATACAGACGCGCGCCTCGTGCGCGGTGAAATCATCCGGCGTCATAAATTGCACTGGGTGCGTCGCCACCACCGGCAACTGCAATTCAGCAGCCAGCGCTGCTGCTTGCTGAATATAGGCAGCTTCGCCAGGCAGGCCGGCGCGCTGCACTTCGATATAAAAACCACCCGGAAAAATCCGCGCCCAGCGTTGCGCATGGCAGCGTGCAGCCGCTTCATTACCGACTGAAAAAGCTTGTCCAATATCACCGGAAAGCCCACCGGATAAAGCTATCAAGCCACTCGCCAAACCGCTTTCGAGCCATTCAATTTGGATCTGAGCACGGCCTCGGTGCTGGTTGGTTAACCAGGCCCGGCTTAACAGTTCACACAGATTCAAATAGCCTTGCCGATCCCGCACCAGCAGCAAAGCTCTGGCTGGCTTATCCATGTCTAGCGGGTTAGTGACCCAAACATCGCAGCCGACAATCGGTTTGACGCCGACACTGCGTGCTTTCTGATAGAACTTCACGACCCCAAATAGATTGCTCAAATCAGTCAGCGCCAGCGCTCCCTGACCATCGCTGGCGGCCGCTTTGACGGCATCGTCAAGGCGCGCAATGCCATCAGTAACTGAATATTCGGAATGAAGACGAAGATGAATAAAGCGAGAATTTTGCATAACTGCTATTGTACCTAACGCCAGGCCATTGCATGATCTTTGCGCGCTCAATCTATTTACCAGCCCTGGGCTCCAAGTCAAGGCCATGCGACCACCCAGGCACATTGATGTAGTAGCGCACCGCTTTGCCAACGCCATGGCTCCACAGTTGCCCACCCGCGACCATCTCCGCAAGGTCGCGGGTCGCCGTGGCCTTTGAAACGCCGGTCATCTTCATGTACTTGTCGACGTTCAAACCGCCCAAGAAGCCACCGTCCCCGTCATCGAGCAGGCGCTGCAGCAGCTTGCGCTGCCGCTCATGAAACCCGCCGCCCTCATGCTGCTCCCAAAAACGCCTCTTCTCGATTGTCTGGTCAAGAGTGTGGCTCGCGGCATGACAGGCGGCCGTAGATTGACGCGCAAACCACTGCACCCACGCCGTGACATCGGTGTCGCCACGCTGAGCTTGGTTAAGGGCATCGTAGTACGCCGAGCGCGAGGTGAGTAGCTGGCGCGAAAGGCTATAGAGGCGCACCGGTTGTCGCAAATGCTGCGCCATGGCTAGGTCAGCGATGGCCCTGCCAATGCGGCCGTTGCCGTCCTCAAACGGGTGGATGCTCTCGAACCACAGGTGCGCGATGGCGGCACGGGCGAAGCCATCGATCTTCTTGCTGGCCGCCGACACCGCCCAGGCCTGCGCGGGCGATGTCTCAGCAAACCACGTGAGGAAGCGCTGCATTTGCGCCGGCACGTCCTTGGATGGCGGCGCCTCGTAATGCACCACTTCACGGCCGAACGGACCACTCACGATCTGCATCGGGTCGTCATGCTCGCGATAGCGGCCGACGACGATGCGGTGAATGCCGGACGTGCCACCAGGAAACAGCGCAGATTGCCACCGGCATAAGCGATCCACATCGAGAGGCAGATCAAACTCTGTCGTGGCATCGCTAATCACCTCAACCAGGCCATCAACATGGCGGTTGGAGGGTCCTGACGTTGACAGCCCGAGTCGCCGCATCACGGATGAGCGGACCGCATCGAGCGACAAACGCTCTCCTTCTATAGCGGCGGTGGCCAACACCTCATCCGCTAGCGCATCCAGTGCGACTTGACTGGGGGTGTAAGCGGGAAACGCCGAAAATTCCGCCCAGTCAGTTGGTCTCATCCAA
>JASSUC010000032.1:0-19024 GCA_031963245.1 Mycoavidus cysteinexigens | reverse complement strand
CTATTCTCCTTAATCGCATGACCATATTATTACTCATTTTATTCAGAATTGGTATTAGACGTCTCAGCTTCGGCCTTTCCGTGATCTGCGTTGTTGTGGGCATAAACCAGAAAAAGACTCGGTTTATTCGACACCTTTAAGGAATTAAGCGTCAACAGCGCCTTTTCAAACAGATAATCCACCAGCCTGCTTTTTTTCTGGACAGACATTGAGGTGAATATGGCAGTCCGAACAGAGGCCCATTTATTTGAGTGAGCGCTATGTCCTGATGGAGGTGGTTGCACAGCTTCCGCACGATGGAGCTTGGCTTCATCGTGCCCCCATACTCCAGCCTTAATATAACTGATTCTTGCTTTGGCGAATAAATTTAAGCCTTCTAATACTTCTCCACGTTCGAAATAGGCATCGGCCATCATGACTCGCAATTTCTCATCTACTAACGTGTGTGGATCTTGCGCATTTCTCAATGCCTCTTTTACGTTTCCAAGCGTCTTCAGTGTTTCTTTCACCTGATCGTATAGGGTCCGCGCTACATCCAAGTTCCCCTTTTCCTTCTCATTGCGAGCTTGACCTAAATAAAGTTCACCGAGGTTTCGCGTGAGGGTTTCTGTTAAAGCCGAGTGAGATATGCTCCCTAACATGTTTGTTCCTTATTTTCTTTAATTCGTATTATTTAGATCAGGGCTACTTGAGTATGCACCGCTATCGCGATTTCACAGCCACTCACTCATGGTCGATACTGAGGTAAACTTGTTTTTATAGTCCTCATGAAGCACAAAAATTGGAGAAAAGAAAAAGCCATTGGAAGCGCTATCCAAACAGAGATTCACGCAAGAATTCAGGCACCAATCAGCCTTATAAAATAATAAAAATTTTTCATTTGGCGTAAAAATAGCGTAACTCTGGCCTACTTTCCTGCACCTTCAAGGCAGGGGGCGACAAATAGCGTGCCATGATAAATGCCCACCAAGGTGCGCCCTGTAACGATCAGCCAAAAACCGAGCAACATGCAGACGAAAATCGCACCCAGTACGGCAAACAATCCGACCTCTGTGATCCGCGCCAAGGTCAATGTTGCCAACGCATAGACACCGATTGGAAAGGTAAAAGCCCACCAGCCCATATTAAAAGGTAAACCTTGCCGCAGATAATGCAAGGTGGTCAAAATGGCGATAACCAACCACCACAAACCATAGCCCCACAAGATGCAAGCGCCGATGACCCCGGTACTTTCGGCAAGTTGCCCGACACCGATCAGTTCGGGCGCAACAAGAATACGGGGGGCTTGTTCGCCCAGTTGCAGCAGACCGAGCGCACCCGTGGCAATCGGGCCCATGGCAAGCCAGCTTGAGACAGCCATATCAGGTCCGGGCAATTTATGCAGCACCATCCGTAGAAACAAAATGGCCAAGATCCCCAAGGCTGGCAAAACCGAAGTACCCCAAAGCACATAGCTGAAAAACAAAATAGCGCTAGATGCTGAATTCGCTGGTAAATAGCCTAGTAGCAAACCACCCGATGCAGCGGTCACTTCCGCCGCCACAATCGGCAGCAACCAAATGGCCGTCATGTTTTGCAATATGTGTGTTTGGCGAGTAAACATAAGAAAAGGGATCAGCCATGCACAGAGCAGGGCCAGCGCTGCGTCCAGCCACCAAAGGATAGTGGCAATCTCAACCGCCGTGTGTCCCCAGCGTTCAGCGCCAAAAATCAAGAAACCGTTGAGGATGGTAGCAAGGCCCATTGGGATCGCACCAAAAAACATACCCATCGCGCTATGCTGAAAAATACGTTTGGCCCCGTCAAAGAAAAATATCCAGCGTGCCGCATACAACAGGCTACACACTATAAATAAGCCTATATTAATCAACCAAAGCACCTCACCTGTTGCCTTTACGCCATTGATTGGAAAGGGGAAGCGCGCCAAGGCCAAGGCCACAATACCTGTACCCATCGTGGCGGTAAACCAATTAGGCGTAAATTGCCGGATCAGCTCACGCGGATGCGACAGGCGATTCAGGGGGAGTGGAATCATCGTTAATGCCCTATTCCTATTACACTGAAGTTAGTTCCAAGACCTTCTTAACCAGAGCATCAATCCCTTGCGCCACCTCTGCAATTGATGCGCCCTCGCGCATATACCCTGGCGTAGTCACCACTTTGTGCCTACTGTCGACCACAATCGCATCCGTCGCACAGATAACGTGCTGCCCTCCCGCTTTATCAATCATTGCCGCCAAATGACTGTCATTACCAATGGTTAGGCTCACTGGCTGCTCGGTCAGATTTTTGAATAATTTAGGCAGTAGTGCCGGGGCAATACAGATGAAGCCAGTGGGTTTGCCAGCTTGATACATTTTTTGTATTAATTGACTAAGCTCTTGCTCAATAAAGCAATCGCTTCCCTGCGTAGCAAAGTCGCTCAAGTTTTTCGCTACCCCAAAACCACCGGGTAAAACCAGAGCATCTAACACAGTGGGATCGGCGTCGGCAAGGGCATTAACTTTACCGCGAGCGATGCGCGCCGATTCCACCAAAACATTACGATTTTCTGTAGTCGTTTCACCCGATAAGTGATTAATAACATGAAGCTGCTGTTTATCTGGCGCAAAGCAAATAGCCTGCGCGCCAGCACGTTCTATGGCCAGTAAAGTTAATACTGACTCATGTATTTCAGCACCATCAAAAACACCACAACCACTTAAAACTACCCCAATTTTTTTCATCGCATCTCTCTTAAAAAGACGAACCGGGTTCGCGTAGAAAGGCCTCTTCTTCGGCACTGGATACTCGCCCCAAAATAGCATTCCGATGCGGATAGCGGCCAAATCGCGTAATCACCTCTGCGTGCTTACGCGCCCAGGTTAAAGGCGCACTTAGACCGGTTTCAGACTCAAGTACCTCGAACAAGCGCAACGACTCACGCTGGCCATGTACAGACTCATCATGCTCAAACGGCAGATACACAAACCAGCGGTGATAAGGGGTTGGCAAACAGCGATCTTCGGCACTGCCAAGCAGCGTCAGCGCGACCTCAAGCGCCCGCGCATCAGAGGCGAACGCGCGCGCTGTGCCTCGATATAGATTGCGCGAGAATTGATCCAGCAATACGATCAAAGCACAGGCTCCCAATGGCGTGATTGCCCAGGCATCACATTCTCCAGCCATAGCTCTCTCATGCATGGCCAAAAATCGGCTGCGGATCACGGCATCTAGTTCATCAGATTGGCTAAACCATAAGCTACGGTCACCGCCATATTCTGCCGAGCCGGGTGCACCGAACCAAAAATCAAGCACTTCACGCGCATCTGGCGCAAGTCTTGCACGCTCTTGTGCAGCTTCTTCAAGGGATTGCTCAGATTTAGCATTCATCGTGTTTAAGGTTCGTCAGAAGGTTATATTAAATGTCATTACGACCAAATTATTATCCATCTAAAAGCGAAAAGATATGCTATCTCTTTAGCGCTGTCTTTGATAGACCCATTCAAGGAGCGCATCATGAGCTGCCTGCGCAGCAGGTGCACGTGGATCATTAATCATACTCACAACAATATAGCTCTCCCCGTTTGCGGCGCTGACATAACCGGCGATGGCGCGCACCTGATCAAGCGTACCGGTTTTGATTCGCGCCCGCCCGACCAGCGGAGTATTGCGCAAGCGATAGCGCATGGTGCCGTCGATGCCCGCAACCGACAGTGATTCAACAAAAGCTTGCGCGACCGGGCTTTGATTTGCAACGCGTAATAATGCCGCCAACGAACGCGCACTGACGCGCGCTTGATTCGATAAACCGGAGCCATTCGCTATCACCAACTCAGGCATCGCCAGGCCAGTGTGGCGCAACCACTGTTTAATCGCCTGTACTGATTTGCCGACATCTGCCGGTGGTTTAAGGCTGTGTGCCCCAATCGTCAAAAAAAGATTATCCGCCATTGGGTTATTTGAGAACTTATTAATATCTTGCACAATCTCAGCCAACAGCGGCCCCTTATGCAGCCCGACAGGCCATGCATGAATAGCGTTCCGCCCTTCACGCACCTGTCCGCTAAAGGTCCCACCTGACTGTCGCCATAAGGCAAGAAAGCCTCGCGCAAAAAACTGGCTGTGATCCAGCAGCGCGACACTTTTTACGCGAGTTCCACATGCCAAAGGATATTCACCGGCAAACGCTACATGCGTGCTACCGTCGGGCTCAAGGAGTACAAATGGGGCAGCGGCGCTAGGCAAGCCAGAACATAAATTGAGCGTGCCTTGCAAAGCATTAGTAATGTGTAATTGCTCAAGCGCCGGCGTAGCCATAATCATCATTGTGCCCTCCGCTTGTGGCGTGAGCGTGAAGGTCAACGACTTGAAAGCATATAATAAGGGATCAGGACCAACGTTATACGGCGCACCCGCGTTCTCGTCTGACCACTTCACATAACGTGTCGAGTCGGCAAAGTAGCTTTTATCAAGAACCAAATCACCCTCTATACTGACTATTCCTGCATGACGGATTTGCTCAACCAGGTCAACTAACTCTTCGGGAATCAGTTTGGGATCTCCACTGCCTTTGATATACAAATTGCCCCGTAGCACACCCTTTTTAAGGTCACCATCAATATAGGCTTTAGTTTGCCAGTGATAATCCGCACCTAATACAGAGAGCCCGGCAAAAGTGGTCACGAGCTTCATCGTCGAGGCCGGGATCATTGCCCGCCTGGCGTTTACCGAGAGCAGTGGCCGCACATCTCCAATGCGCTCGACCACCACACTCATCGCGGACGGCTTCACGCCGGCCTGACGTAAAGCAGCCCGCACGGTAGCAGGCAGTGTAGCAGCAGGGGGGGCAGAGGGTTTAGGGGCGGGTGGCCGCGCGTGAGCGGCGCCAGCCATACTTGCGATGGTGCCTATACATAGCAAGGCAAGCACTAGAGCCGCGCCGCGAATAGGATGCAATTGATATCCTCACCGGCTTAAAGTCATGATTCCGACAAATTAAAGGCAGCCGCAGCCCGGCCCAGGCGATCATTGAGCGCAGCCCACTCAGGTTCGGCAGGTAATTGTTCGATCAAAATACGCTCTGCGTCCGTATTTTCCAATGTGCGCAGCAGGCTATATAACTCATGCGCATAAGCATGGGGTTCTTCAGAGGCCGCAATGATACGCACTTCAGCACACTCCGCCCATTGCACGGCACACCGCGCGGCTAACTGTGCACGCGCAACGACCGCGACAGATGCTCCGTGACGGCGACGGCTAAGGGCCTGCATCATCTCGTCTGCGGCCAATAAAGCCAAGGGTATGCGCGGCGCGTAATGCGCCCGTAACGAACCTGATACGCGTGGCGCGCGCTCGCCGCTGTGGGCTTCTTTTGCTGGTGCTTCATTAGGTTGCGTGGGCAATTGTGGCATCTCCCCCAACACCGCCGCCAACTGCTCAGCGCTAATTTCCCCGGGGCGCAACAGCGCGGGAAAACCGCGCGACAAATCCAAAATAGTGGATTCAATACCCACCTCACATGCCCCGCCATCGAGTACGGGTATTGCCGCCCCAAATTCATCATAGACATGTTGGGCGCACGTTGGGCTGACACGGCCAAAGCGATTAGCGGAAGGTGCCGCCACCCCCCCCTGCCCGCCACTACGCAGGCCGCCTGGCCCGCGAAAAGCACGTAACAGCGCCTGCGCGATTGGATGCGAAGGACAGCGCAGCCCAATTGACGCCTGGCCGCCACTCACCGCATCTGGGATATGGGCAGCACGCGGCAGAATCAAGGTCAACGGCCCTGGCCAAAATGCATCAATCAACGCGCGCGCACTTAGCGGGAGCGCTCCGCTTACCCAGTAAGCAAGATCTGCATTGGGAGCCAGATGCACAATCACCGGATGATTGCGTGGGCGGCCTTTAGCGGTATAAATACGTTCAATAGCTGCAGGGTTTTCCGCATCAGCGCCAAGGCCGTAGACGGTCTCAGTTGGAAACGCGAGCAACTCTCCCCTTTCCAGCAAGTGGGCCGCCTGCGCAATACCGCTTTCGTCAACGGGCAACACAGTATTACAAATAGAAAAAGTACTCATTAGTCCACAATACCATGAATTCTACTTCCAGCGGTGTCTGTGAGAGGCGGGTGAGAGTTAAGCAAAGTAAGCTATCAACTATAAATGTACTACACAATGACGGTTGCTCTAAATGGAAGCCCATCAGCGCTGAAATAAGCGGTCTCGTAGATGTGCATCACGATCATTTGATGAGTAGTGGCAGTTGAAAAATAGACATTCAGCGCATAAAGTGGAACAGAATGATGAAATTAAATCAACAAACGATGTACGAGCGTAGTGTTGCCAAAGACCAAACTTATGACGGGCGGTTTTTCACTGGGGTGCTCACCACCGGCATTTACTGTTTGCCATCATGCCCTGCGCGCAAACCTAAGTTTGACAATGTACGCTTCTTTGCGACTGAAGCGGAAGCGATTGCTGCGGGCTTACGCGCCTGCAAGCGGTGCCGCCCAGATCTTTTTGCACGTGGCATGCGTTGGGATGAGGCCTTATATGAAGGTTTAATCGAACGGGTGCGCGCTGAGCCTAGCGCATTTAAGGATGTGAATAGTCTCGCCGCAACCGCGGGCATTGGCATCACCCATTTAGCTGAACTCATCCGCACTCATGCTCATCTAACGCCGGCGGCGTTATTGCGCCAAGAGCAAATCGCTTTCGCTTGTCAACGTTTAATTGATTCAAATGAGCGGGTGATCGATCTGGCTCATGAAGCAGGTTTTGAGAGCGAGGCCACCTTCCATCGGCAGTTTCTGGCCACCACCGCAATGACACCAGGCGCCTATCGGGCTTTACGCGAGTCAAAGAGTTTTTTACTGCAACTACCGGCAGATTTTCGGGCAATTGATGTGCTCCGTTACCATGGCCGAGATCGCGAGGGCACCTTTGAACAAGTCTGCGGTCAACAGATCTCTATTCCGCTCAGACTCAACAGTCTATTAGTGAGGCTCAAACTCACCTTACAAACCCCAGGCGCCTGGTGCGAGGTTGAGTATGACGGCGCACCTTCGCCGCAAATTATGGTTAAAACACATGTTATCGCGATGCGTATGTTAGGTTTATATAGTGACAGCACCAGTTTTGAGGCGCGGGCGAATAAACAAGAACATGTGCGAACGCTCGTTGCGAATCACCGCGGTCTACGCATTCCGCTAGCGCCAGGCGTTTTTGAGGCGCTCGTATGGGCGATTATCGGCCAGCAAATTAATCTCGCTTTCGCGGTACAACTTCGGCGAGCCCTGATCAAGCACGCAGGTGACCCAGTTGGCACAAGTGGCCAATATACTCATCCATCACCCGAGCGCATTGCTGCGATGGACCCCTCTGAATTAACCGCGTTACGTTATTCACACTCTAAAGCAGGGTATTTGATTAATGCTGCGCAAGCAGTCTGCTCAGGGCAATTGCCATTAGAACGCTTAGCGCAAGGCTCGGCTCAAGTCGCGGACCGAACCCTACGCAGTCTACGCGGTCTGGGGCCATGGACCACACACTACACTTTAATGCGTGGTTTAGGGTTAGCCGATTGCATGCCAACTGGCGACAGTGGTTTGGCGACAGGACTACAACACTTGCATCAATTACCACAGAAACCAACCGTAGAACAGATGGCAGCCCTAATGGCCCCCTTCGCCCCCCATCGCAGCCTCGCTACCTGCCATGTTTGGGCCAGCTTAGCGACGCAAGCATAAGGAGGGATACCATGCAATCTCAAACACATTATTTTGGCGGGCAATTCTCTACCCCACTTGGACAAATGACCGCCATCGTCACCACCGAAGGCGCTTTAGTTCGACTTGGCTTTGCCGGAGAAACACGAGCCGCGCGGCGTTTATTGCAGGGAATTGATGTCACCTGGCAAAACGCCAAAACTGCCTTTGTTCAGCAGCAAATTGAGGAATATTTCTTGGGCTGCCGAAAAAAATTCGACTTGCCGCTGGCGCCTCTAGGCACGGTTTTTCAACTTCGCGTTTGGCGGCAACTCACCGCTATTCCATACGGTACCACCCTGAGTTATGGCGAGCTAGCCCGTACCCTAGACTGCCCAACAGCGGCACGCGCAGTAGGCGCTGCCAATGGCGCCAACCAGATTGCCGTGATTGTACCTTGCCACCGAGTGATTGGAGCCAGTGGTAGTCTGACTGGCTATGCAGGCGGGCTCGAGGTAAAACATGCCTTACTGACGCTAGAAAAAGCTCATTTAAATTAGCCATTTGGTCTAGTATTCATGATTGTTTGGTCGTGACAGAATGTTTTGCATTCTCCACCCGTTGGCGGTACGCCAAGCAACCAGACAATCGTGAAATGAGCTACTCATCAATGCCCCATGATGGATTGTTTAAGCTCTTCTTGATGGATGTAAACATCGCCAAAGAGTTTTTGCAAATTCACCTATCTCATTCTGTGCAGCAACAGCTTGATTTTGATACTTTAGCGCTTGCTCCAGGCGCCTTTGTTGAAAATGATTTAAGCCAGCATTACTGCGATATCGCTTATTCGATCCGTTTAATGAACAAGCACAGTTCAGCGTATATTTTGCTTGAACACGAAAGCGCAGTGGGTAAGCTCACCCCATTTAAACTATCGCGCTACCAAAGCGCGCTTATGAAACAACACCTTAACCAAGGCGATACGTTATTGCCTGTTGTGCTGCCGATCATTTTCTATCGAGGAGCCGGGTCTTATCGCGGTCCGCTCAGACTCTTAGAGTGTTTTAGGGATAAGACTTTAGCACAAGAAATATTAGAGCTAGCCAAGCCCATTCAGTTGATTGCTTTATCAGCAATACCAGACGATATCTTAATGACACATAAGTGTTGTGCAGCATTAGAACTAGGGCAAAAACACATTTATAGCTGGGATCTGAAACAACTTGTGCCTAAGATTTTTGAGCTTTTTGACCGCTATCCACTAGACGTTGAAAAGAGACAAGGACTACTATATTATCTAGCAAAAGAAGGGCAGGAAATGGATCAGCAGTTTGTTCAATTTATGCTTAACACCGCACCACATTACCGGGAGGACATTATGTCTGCAGGGCAATATTTAATTGAAGAAGGCCGACAAAAGGGCCATCAGGAAGGCTGGCAAGACGCTATGCTTGAAACAGCTAAAAATATGTTAACAAGAGGTGTACCCTTTAATGTTATCAAGCAAGTCACGAAACTTTCTGATGATACAATCACCGCTCTCATGCCAGAAAATAATCACACCGTATGTGCTAATCAAACGGATATGGTCCGTGCGCCTTAGTTGATATCATCTGTAGCAACCGCGCGCTTTCACACGCGGCGGCAGAGGCCTCGTCCGAGGTTGCCGCAACCAGCGTTAAATGACCCATTTTACGGGCTGGGCGCGCCTCCTCTTTCGCATAGAGATGGAGTCGTGCCTCTGGCAATGCAATCACCTCATGCCATGGTGGCATTTGATTACACCCACCTCCAGCAAACCAAAGATCCCCCAGCAGATTCAGCATAACCGCGGCCGAATGTTGCCGCGTGTCACCCAATGGCAGCCCCGTCATGGCGCGTACTTGCTGCTCAAATTGGCTGGTAGCGCAAGCATCTACGGTGTAATGACCGGAGTTGTGTGGGCGCGGAGCCATTTCATTGGCTAATAACGAGCCATCTTCCAGCACAAAGAATTCAACACATAAAACCCCCACATAGCGCAGTTGCTCAGCTATCGCCAAAGCTGTGCACGTTGCAGCGTCGGCCAGTGCTGGCGGCACATTTGGCGCCGGGGCGATAGTTTGCATTAAGATTCCATGCTGATGCGTATTGCATACCAGTGGGTAAACAGCGGTTGCACCATTTACGCTGCGGGCAATCAGCGTAGAGACTTCATAAGCAATCGGCACCTGTTGTTCAAGCACGCAGGCCACCTCGCCAAGCTCAGCATAAGCACGCTGCAGTTCGACTGCGCTTGCAACTTTAATTTGGCCTTTGCCATCGTAGCCCAGGCGGGCGGTTTTTAAAATGCCCGGCAAAACTGAATTAAGCTGTTCATGACTGAACTGCGCCAGCCTCTCTGCCGACTCTATGATGAGGTGAGGCACGACCGCTACCCCACAGCTTTCTATAAAACGCTTTTCTGCAACCCGATCTTGCGCAATCGCAACGCAGTGACTCGCCGGGCTAACATAGGTTGTGCGCGCTAGGTACTCAAGGCTTGCCGCTGGCACGTTTTCAAACTCGGTGGAAATCGCCGCGCATAGCTGAGCAAACTCAGCCAGCACGGCCTGATCCTCGTAAGCCGCGCACCAATGACGATCCGCTACTGCGCCTGCTGGACTCGCTGGATTAGGGTCCAGCACCGCTACTCGATAACCCATTGTTTGGGCCGCAAAACAAAACATGCGGCCAAGCTGGCCGCCACCCAATATGCCAAGCCAGGCACCGGGCAAAATTGGAAAGCTAGGAGCAAACATTAGAGATTAGGTAGGGTTGCAGCACACGCAGCATCGTGTTGTCGCTGGCGGAACAGTTCGAGTTTACGGGTGAATTCAGCCGAAACATTGGCCAATAGCGCAATCGCAAATAAGGCCGCATTGGCCGCGCCTGCTTCGCCGATCGAGAAAGTCGCAACCGGCACGCCCTTTGGCATTTGTACAATTGAATGGAGCGAATCAACACCTCTCAGATATTGACTTGGCACGGGCACGCCCAGTACCGGTACGGTGGTTTTTGCGGCGAGCATACCTGGCAAATGCGCCGCGCCCCCGGCTCCAGCAATAATCGCCACCAGTGAGCGCGCGCGCGCATTCTGTGCATAAGCCAGCATCTCGTCAGGCATACGGTGTGCGGAAAGAACTTGAGCTGCATACGGCACCTCAAACTCTTTTAGAATTTGCACCGCATGCCGCATGACGTCCCAGTCCGAGGCTGAACCCATTACCACGCCGATCAATGGCGGCTGTCGCTGGTCATTTTCCATCTGCTTAAGGCCTTGCATAGCTGATTAAATTTCGCCCGTTAAGCGCTCGAGCGCTTCGTGATATTTGGCGGCGGTTTTTTCGATCACAGCAGCCGGCAATTTAGGAGCAGGCGGAGTCTTTGACCAAGACTGCGTCTCGAGCCAATCGCGCACAAACTGTTTATCAAACGAGGGAGGATTTTCACCAACCTGGTATTGGTCAGCCGGCCAGAAGCGCGATGAATCGGCAGTCAGCACTTCGTCCATTAAGTGCAAAACGCCATTTTCGTCTAAGCCAAATTCAAATTTGGTGTCGGCAATGATAATGCCACGCGTTGCCGCATATTCTGCCGCTTCACGGTAAAGTAACAAGCTCAGATCACGAATTTGCGATGCCAAGGTAGTCCCAATCAAGGCTTCAACTGCAGCAAAAGAGATATTCTCGTCATGCTCGCCAAGATTGGCTTTGGCCGCTGGCGTGAAGATCGGCTGCGGCAACTGTTGCGCATTTTTCAAGCCAACCGGTAACGCAACCCCACATACCGCGCCAGTTGCCTGGTAATCTTTCCAGCCACTTCCTGCCAGGTAACCGCGCACAACCGCTTCAATCAAAATCGGCGTTAAGCGCTTAGCGACTACCGCACGGCCTTTGACTTGCACAACTTCGTCAGAGGCCACGACGGACTCAGGCGCAATCCCGGTTAAGTGATTGGGGACATGATGCGCAAACCGCGCAAACCAGAAATTTGACATCTGGTTAAGGACGTACCCTTTCCCAGGAATCGGCTCATTGAGCACAACGTCAAACGCAGAAATGCGGTCAGTCGTGATAATCAGCAGTTGATCCCGGCCAAGCGCATAATTGTCGCGGACTTTGCCACAGCCTAACAGGCTCAGCGAAGACAACGAAGATTGATAAAGTGTAGGTGACGGCATAAGAAGTATTTTGTTTGACGGGTGAGCACGTGCGTTAATTTTTACTGCACCTGTTGCGTCAATTCGCCTTTTTGATAACGTTGAGCCATTTTTTCAAGCGGCGCTGGCTTGATTTTGCTAGCCTGCCCTTCACAGCCAAAAGCGAGATAGCGGGCTTTGCAGATCGCTTGCGCGGCGGCGCGAGCGGGCTTGAGAAAGTCGCGTGGATCAAATTTGCTCGGGTTTTCAGCCAGAAAACGTCGAATCGCACCCGTCATAGCCAGCCGCAGATCGGTATCAATATTGATTTTGCGCACACCGTGGCGGATCCCTTCCTGAATCTCTTCAACTGGCACGCCATATGTTTGTTGCATCTCGCCGCCAAACGCTCGGATTTCGGCCAACAATTCCTGTGGCACCGACGATGAGCCATGCATCACTAAATGCGTATTGGGCAGGCGGCGGTGGATTTCTTTGATGCGTTCAATGGCCAGAATATCGCCAGTCGGCTTTTTGGTGAATTTATACGCGCCGTGCGAGGTGCCGATCGCAATCGCCAGTGCGTCACATTGAGTTTGACTAACAAAATCAGCCGCTTGCTCTGGATTAGTCAATAATTGCTCACGACTCATCGTACATTCAGCGCCATGACCGTCTTCTTTATCGCCGCGCATGGTCTCTAACGAGCCCAAACAGCCTAACTCTGCCTCTACGGTCACCCCGATTGCATGGGCCAAATCGACGACTTTTTTTGAAACCGCTAGATTATATTCATAAGAGGCAATCGTTTTGCCATCTTCATGCAGTGAACCATCCATCATCACGCTGGTAAAGCCGCTACGAATGGCCGCCAAACAGACTGCTGGCGATTGGCCATGATCTTGATGCATCACCACCGGCAAATGAGGATAGGCTTCGACTGCAGCTTCAATTAAATGGCGCAAAAAGGCTTCGCCAGCATATTTACGAGCGCCTGCTGACGCTTGCATGATTACTGGCGCATTGACCTCATCAGCCGCTGCCATAATCGCTTGCACTTGTTCCAAGTTATTCACATTAAAGGCCGGCAGTCCATAGCCTTCTTCAGCGGCATGGTCAAGCAATTGGCGCATAGATACGAGAGGCACTTGCTTTCTCCTTAATTCAAAATAATAAAATGAGGTTTACGCATCGCTAACTTGCGCGATTTATCAGGTTCCAGATACTGAGCGAGTCATGAGTACCTCTACAGCAGGCAGTGCTTTACCTTCAAGAAATTCAAGAAAAGCGCCGCCGCCAGTTGAAATATAATCTATTTGATCAGAGATACCGTATTTTGCGATCGCGGCGAGGGTATCGCCCCCCCCTGCGATTGAAAACGCAGCAGAGGTTGCAATTGCTTGCGCCAGCGCTTTTGTACCGTCACCGAAGGCATCAAACTCAAACACGCCCACTGGCCCATTCCAGACTATCGTACCGGCCTGAGCCAGCAGCGCCGTCAGTTGGCTCAGGCTAGCTGGGCCCAGATCGAGAATTAAGTCGTCTTCAGCCACCGCGTGCGCCGGTTTGATTTCAGGTGGCGCACTGGCGCTAAAGGTTTTTGCAGTCACCACATCCAGCGGAATGGGTACGGATGCGCCACGTTGCTGCATCAATTCTATGATTGCCTTAGCTTCACTCAGTAAATCAGCTTCAGCCAGCGATTTGCCAATCGGCAAACCAGCCGCCAGCAAAAACGTATTAGCAATGCCGCCGCCCACAATCAGTTGATCAACCTTATGTGCTAGTGACTTCAAAATGGTGAGTTTGGTCGATACTTTTGAACCTGCAACGATTGCCACTAACGGCCGTTTGGGTTGTTCAAGCGCGCGGGCAAGCGCATTTAATTCACCAGCCAACAGAGGCCCCGCGGCGGCAATTGGCGCATATTTTGCGATGCCATGCGTTGACGCGTGGGCGCGATGTGCCGTGCCAAATGCATCATTAATATAAATATCGCACAGCGCCGCCATTTTCTGGGCGAGGGCATCCGAATTCTTTTTTTCTCCTAGATTTGCCCGGCAATTTTCTAGTAAAACCAACTGCCCCGGGGCAAGCTCAACGCCTTCTTCGACCCAATCACGGATCAATGGCACAGGACGGCCAAGGAGTTCGCCTAACCGTTGGGCAACCGCCGCTAAAGAATCTTCCGGTTTAAGTTGGCCTTCAATGGGCCGGCCCAGGTGAGAAGTCACCATAACCGCCGCACCTGCAGCCAAGGCTGCAGTCATGGCGGGTATAGAAGCACGGATGCGGGTATCATCGGTGATCTGACCGGCTGCATCGCGCGGCACATTGAGATCAGCACGGATAAACACCCGCTTGCCAGTCAGTTTACCAGCAGCAATCAAATCAGTAAGGCACAGAATTTGGGGCATTGGGAGCACAGCGCAGATAAAATCCGCAGAAAATCAGAAAGACAATAAGGTACAGCAGGATGCATACCATACGTTCGGCAAAAAACTAATAGGCTCGCCGGGAAAATTCCGCATTGTACCCACTATACGAAAAAACCTCCACTTTTTGACATTCTGACTGGCCCAAAGAGGCGTTCCGCGCCTGCGGATAAAAAAATAACCCGCTCAGCGCTCACTGTCGCCATCCCACTCCCTCTTTCGTTATACGCTAAATAAATCGACTAACACCTGATTTATAATAGCAAGCCTAATATGCACACTGACTCACGCCAATTTAAAGAGAATCACAGATGACGCAAATACCGCTGTTTGAAGTTAATATGGACCAACTCCCAATGTATTGTCCGAATCCCCAAATGCCTCACTGGAGTTCGCACCCCCGTGTTTTTATCGACCTGAGCCATGGCGAGGCGAGTTGCCCCTATTGCAGTACACGCTATGTACTGCACCATAGCGAAGTGGTTAGCCAGTCATCTTAATGCAACGCGTACTGATTATCGCTCCCAATTGGATTGGCGATGCGCTTATGGCGCAACCCCTTTTCATGTTGCTCAAGAAGTTGCATCCACGCATCATTCTAGATGCGGTCGCACCAAACTGGGTGGCGCCGATACTGCAGCAGATGCCGGAAATCGACCACATCTACCCGACCCAGCTCGCTCATAGAAAAATACAATTATGGCAACGCTGGCAGCTTGCGCAGACGCTGCGCGCAGTCCAGTATGACGCCGCTTATGTGCTACCCAACTCAGCCAAATCCGCTTTACTCCCATGGCTTGCGCAGATTCCGCTGCGCATTGGCTATCATGGTGAGCATCGCTATGGGCTGGTCAATGTGCGTCACCCCAATCCGCGCAAAAACGCACCGCGGCCAAGCATGGTGCGCCACTATGCAGCGCTGGCCTATGCCCCACGCGCGCAGTTGCCAGATGAGTTGCCGCTGCCGCGCATCACGCTCGATCCGCACCAAGCAGCGCTGGTTGCGCAACGCTTCATGCTGACTGCCCAGGCGCCGCTTATCGCATTTTGTCCAGGCGCTGAATACGGCAGTGCCAAACGCTGGCCGGTCGAACATTTTGCGACGCTTGCCCAACTCATTACCTATGCTTTTCCTTACGCGCAAATTGTTACGCTTGGCTCAGCACAAGATGCGCCACTTGGCGCACTCATCACCGCACAAGCGCCCCATGTACGCAATTTATGCGGACACACCACACTAAACGATGCATGCGCCTTAATTGCCAACGCCAGCGCCGTAGTCAGCAATGACTCCGGGCTGATGCACATTGCTGCTGCGTTGCGCCGGCCGCTATTGGCTCTTTACGGTTCAAGCGACCCCCGCCATACCCCTCCCCTAACTGACACCGCGCGAGTACAATGGTTACATCTCGAGTGCAGTCCGTGTTTTGCGCGCGAATGCCCATTGGGGCATTTGAACTGCTTACGCCAACTCAAACCAGAACATATATTTGAGCAATTACGTGAGATGCTGCTGATCAAGAGTTAACAAGAGAACCTCATGCCTTCCTTCACTCGCCCATTTGATACCGCTATTGATACACTGCACGCGTATTACCACGCGCTGGCTGACAGCAAGCTTGAAGACCTTATGGCGCTTTGGATCGATGAAGACGCGGCCAGTTTTATTAGTGTGGAGGGCATTCTTTTTAATGGTTTGGAGACGATTCGCTGCCATTTGGCTCAGCAATTTGAATATGGCCCCCCTAAGCTCGCAGTGCTCGATACGCGTTCTTATGAAAGCCCAGGTACAGCAATCTATGTCGTGACCGAAGCCCATAATCCGGCGAACCAAGATGAGCCACCCAAATTGGTGCTGACAACTTATATTTTAGTCCAGGAATGCGGAAAATGGAGAGTCGCACATATTCATGCTAGCCCAATGCCTGAGCAGGCGGCTTCGCTTTTTACCAGTGGCCTCGAGCAAAATCAAGGGTCTTTGCACTAGCCATACATAGTGCAACAGGCTCACTTTGCATATCCGTTACGGAGGGCCCCTATCTATGCCTGCAACTGTTACCCATTTTGCGCAAAAAATAAGCCGCTACTTCATGGATTTTCTGCGCACAGATTTTAAAAAATCTGCTGTCCCGCGCCGGAAAATCCAACTACAGACTGAGGCTGGGTGTCGGTGTGGCATACCGTTGCGCCAATATTCCACTTTGCTTAGCGCAATTTGGAAACAACTGGCCACGCCAATGGCCAATTTAAAACCCCTGCGCATTGGACCTAACCGTTACACCACGCCGATTAGTCCGGTCTTAAAAAATCTCGTCGAGCAGCAGATTGACGCGCTTGATGGCGCCATTTTTAACGCCGTACACGATGACACGCTAGCACGCGCCACCGACTTACGCGAGCGCGCTACGCAAAATCCTGAGGCCTTCGTTGATGAAGTGATCGCGGCCTTCGCTGAAGCAGTGTCAAAGCGAGTGATTCATCCACTCTTGAGCCTACTCAACGAATCCTTTCAACAACACAGTTATGCGGCGCTTGAATCTATTTTTGAGGTAGAACATACTTTAGTTGAGTCACTATGCGCAGCAACCATCAGCAACCTGCCCACCGCCCTCAATACCTTCATTGTCACGGGCAAGCTTGAACCTGTCCAGGCCGTTCTCACAGAGTTTTTTGTTGCGGCTGACGCACGCATCCAGCTAAAAGCATTTTTTGATGGCTTTGCAGCCGCAGACGCATATCAAGCACTACGCGATCTCTGGCAAACGATGCGCACGGGCGATAACCTAGCCTTTTATATTTATCTGTGCGAACTACGCTTTGATACGCTTGCCTTTCCTCTTTTTTATATTCCAGTCCAACTTAAGCTAGATGAAAAAACCAGCGAATATGTGCTGGAATTTAACCCACATCTATATACCAATCGTGATGCGGTTGCTTTCATCTTACAAGAACTCAAGCCCGGCGCAGGCCAGTCAGCGCTTTTCCCGATTGCGCAGCGAATTATTTATCCGCTGGCAAGCGCCAGTTTCTTGGATGAAATAAGCCATATTGTTACTAAAATAACGCCCGTTTTTGATTTATCTGGGGTATTTGATGTGCGTTCCCCCGCCTTGGAAACCATCAGATCGAGCCAGCTCAAATTATCCAAAGCCTCTTATTTATCGGTTTTTGATAAAAGCGATGAAAGTCAGGTCAACGATTATGAAACGCTGTTAACAGCCACCGGCGCTGATCAAAACGAGGTCAACCAGCTTTTTAACGACATTATCCAACGTTTCATTACCGAAGAGCCCCAGTCCATTTGGCGAGAAGTTGAAGAGGCATGGGAAAAGACACCGATTGTCGACCGTTTAGTCGGCCGCTCGCCGATCCCACTGAATGAAGAGCAACGCAAAATCTTAGCCGCACTGGCTCACCCTGCTTGCCGTTTTGTTACGGTACAAGGGCCGCCCGGCACAGGCAAATCGCACACCATTACTGCCATTGCCTTTGACAGTATTATGTCGGCCCGCTCGCTGCTGATTCTGTCAGACAAAAAAGAAGCGCTGGACGTCGTCGAAGATAAATTGCAAACAGCCCTCGCCAGTGTGCGGCAAGATAATGACTTTCCAAATCCAATCCTACGTTTAGGTAAAGCGGGAAATTCTTACCCACGCCTGGTATCGTCAGCGGCCGTTGAGAAAATCAAGACATATTGGAAGGTCACAAAGGGACAAGCTGAACGCTTGGTGGATGAAACCGCGGCACAAGATGCCGCTGTGCGCGCGAACGTGGCACAAACCATTGCCGCTTATTCATCGGCCACCCTAAAAGATCTGGCACGCCTACGCACCCTTGAAAGGCACATTGCTCCCCATATATCAGGGCTTTTACCGTTATTGCAAACACCGCTGTCAGCGGATGCAGTTCAGCGTTTAGCCGCAGATTTGCTGTCAAGTGATGAGCGGATTGAAGCCAGTCGCTTTATCGCCAGCCACCTCGCGGCGGGTTCTTTACTTGAGATTGTGTCTACATTACAAGCCACCGCGCTATTGACCCAGTTGAGTGACGTTTGGTCAATGCGCCACAGCCTGGCACTGTTTGCCCCGCTGGGCATGGCCGAATATGCCGCATTAGAACGATTTA
The DNA here is from genome assembly GCA_031963245.1 of Mycoavidus cysteinexigens. GTDB lineage: Bacteria > Pseudomonadota > Gammaproteobacteria > Burkholderiales > Burkholderiaceae > Mycoavidus > Mycoavidus cysteinexigens_A. Next base: position 618 of record JASSUC010000032.1, on the reverse strand, counting down.
TTCTGGCCTATCACGCAATCCGTAAACCGATTGTGGGCTTTCTGTTTTCACGGGCACAAGCCCAAGCCCTGGACCAACAACTCGCCAACGCGTTGCCTTGCGTGCGACCCTTAGCATTTCATAAACAGCTCAGCAAGCTGCGTGAAGTCCATCTGATTCTGACACGCATTGCGAAAACCTTACAACAAACGCCATCATCGCCAGACCTAATGCGTTCGGTCTATCATGTATTGCTTAATTCCAGCACGCCCCCAGCAAGCGTCAGTAAAGCTGGACGTTGGTTAGAGGCGCTCTGGTTGCTGGCCGGAGAACGCTCGATCTTGCCGAAGCTGATGGAACCTGGCGCGTTAAAAGAATTCAAAGCCGCACCGCATCTGCACTCTGCGCAAAACGTACAGGCCTTACTGGATCTGCTGCATAACGTCTCCGAGTACAGCCTGCTATGGCAAACGTCCGGAGCCATTATCCGTAGCGCGCCCTGTTTTAACTATGCCAAAGAGATGGAACGATTAGCGCAACTTCATACCACCCGCATGAGTAGCGAAATCGACGGGCGCTTTCTAAGAGCCTGTTTGGAGTCTCTTAAAAAAGGGATAATAAAAGCTTGATCCAAAAAGA
>JASSUC010000006.1:0-114448 GCA_031963245.1 Mycoavidus cysteinexigens | reverse complement strand
GTTCGTTCACTTCGCTTTCCTGGTGCTTTTACTTAAGAGACTCTAAACAGGTTCTAAACTTTATCGATGATAAAAGCGCAACGGCAAAGACCTTAGCGGAAGTCATCAAAGCCAGACAGAAATTTCCGGTCGCGGCCTTTGATGCACTCACGCAAGCGTTTCCAGTCATTATTGCCAGTATTCGTGACTTTGCCGAATATGTACCCCTGAAGCACGGAGTGTTTGATCTAGTGGTGATTGATGAGGCCTCACAAGTCTCTATCGCACAGGCATTTCCGGCGTTATTGCGGGCTAAAAAAGTGGTTGTACTTGGCGACCAACGGCAGTTTAGCAATGTCAAATCCAGTCAAGCAAGTCTGGCGATAAACCAAGGCTATCGCTCAGAACTGGAAGCCTATTTTAGGACAAATATCAGTGATGCAACTGACCGGATCCAGCGGCTTAAGCAGTTCGACGTCAAAAAATCTGTGCTTGAATTTTTCGAACTGATTGCCAATTACAGGAGCATGTTAAAAAAGCACTTTCGAGGCTATCAAGCGCTGATTTCATTGAGTTCAAAATTTTTCTATGATAATGCGCTGCAAGCGATTAAGGTACGCAGTAAACCAATCAATGAAATTCTCGAATTCTCATGGGTAACGCCTGCCAATACCCCCGAGCACCGCAATGTCAATGCCGCCGAAGGCGAGTTTATTGTCGCTTTACTGCGCACCATGATTGATGAGGCCAAGCCGCAGAGCGTCGCCATCATTACGCCATTTCGCGAACAGCAACAATATTTGGCGAAAACAATTTTTCATGATCCTTATGCCAGTCAGTTTGAACAATGCTTGCGCCTTAAGATTATGACCTTTGACACCTGCCAGGGTGAAGAACGTGACCTCGTGATTTATTCAATGGTAGCCGTGCCGAGCCACGATTCACTGAATTATATTTTCCCGCCCACCCTTGAGGATGTGGCCGAACGGGCCGAAGATGCCCTTAAAGTGCAGCGCCTTAACGTTGGCTTCTCACGTGCTAAAGAGAAGATGCATTTTGTTCTTTCTAAGCCTATCGAACACTATAAGGGCTCGATAGGCCAAGTTCTGGCGCACTATCAAAGCATACTGCAACAAGATAGAACCGACCAAGCAAGCGCCACGGTGCAATCAAATTCACCGCTCGCTCAAAAAGCACTAGGATGGTTGCTGGCAACGCCTTTTTATCAGCTTAATCAAGATGAGATTGAAATTGTCTCGCCCTTTCCGGTGAGCGTTTACTTGCAGCAGCTCGACCCTTCGTACCCGCATCCCGCCAGGCGGATTGCTCTTCTACTGCGTTTTTATGGCGAACAAAAAACCGTGAATGCAGTCTTGGAATATGATGATTTTGAAGAAAGTGCAGCCGAAAACGGCAACTCAGACCATGCCTGCCTGTCGCCCACCTATTACCGCCCCCAAGATATTGAACAACAATTCATCTTAGAATCCTATGGCTACACCTTTATCAGACTGAATCGCTTTAATCTGGGTGAGGATCCGGTACAAGCGCTCTCTGAGCGCTTGTTCGCTTTAGTGGGCGCCGCCCGCCAGGTGGCTGATGCAACCGTGGTGACGGAGATTCATAGTGGCATTAAAGAACTCGACGATGGCAGCGCAAAGATTTGCCGCCGCTGCCAAGAAATTAAAAACAAAGAGGCTTTTTTTGATCAAACGCTCAGTGCAGGTCAAGGGGGATATGGCCATATTTGTAGCGTATGCAAAGCGCAACGAAAAAAACGGCGTTTGGGCTAAATTCGGCATTCCGAGGGTGCAAACCGACTCGGTAATGTAGCTGACTCAGACGGTAGCGGCCCAGGGCCAGGCGCAGGTAAGGACGAAGCCGCCTTACCTGCAGCAAAACATTCCCAGCCTAGTGAACCTGGCTGTGCAGTGTCCGCTACCAAGCCAATACGAGCATTAGGTGAAGCCGGATCATTGGGTCCAGAAGGGACCAGCACCAGTGTGTTTGAGCCGGCCGGCGCCACCCGCGACGTATATGAAATGACGATTTGCCCATTGTTCGGAACAATATGGATCAACTCAACGTTACGCGTCGCGCTAGGTGGGTTAAATCCGCTGTCAAACGGCACACCACTGGCTGCGTTTTCGGCAACCGCAAGCCGCGCTGAAGCGGCGAGCGACAAACCTTCTCCTACGCGACTGCGAGCTAAGTAATCTTGATACGCGGGAATCGCGTAGGAAGCCACAATACCAACAATAGCCAGCACAATCATCAACTCAATCAGCGTAAAACCCAACCAGCGAAAACTTGCACGCAAGCGTGTACATTGAGCAAAAAACCAAAAACGAACCAAGCTACCGCATAACCACTTTGCCATCACACCCTTCCTACGCAAGGAGAAAATAAGAGGCAGAAGGCCACGCATAGTTAGCGAGAGTAAGTGGATGGTCTATCCGCTGCCGGCCCCCCCTGTACTTGTAGCTTGGAGAGTAGCAAATTAAGCGGGTATCCCGGCAGTTAGCCGTTTGGCTATATTGGTCAACGAGTATCGACCTAGTCGCGTGCAGTGCACCGTTTAAGTAACGCGCCTAGCACTACTACCAACGTTGCGCCAATGACACTTGCTATGTAGCCGGCAACTGGCGTAGTGAATAATTTAAATTGTTGTAGCCATGGATCGCTCGTAATGAGCCCAGCAGCAATCCAGCCAAGCAAGGCGGCACCGGCTGTGATAATCAGTGGAAAACGAGTTAATAATTTTAATATCAGTTGGCTACCCAAGATAGTGATTGGGATACTGAGAATTAGGCCGAAGAGGATAAGGAAAAAACGCTGTTCAGATTGCGCTGCTTCTGCTGCGCCAGCGATCGCGATAACATTATCAAGGCTCATCACAAAATCTGCGGCGATGATGGTTTTGATTGCGCCTAAGAGTTGGTCATTAGACCGAATATCATTATAGGCATTAATTTCGGGCAACATAAGCTTGATGCCAATCCAAAACAGCAACAAACCGCCCATCATTTTTAACAGCGGAATATGGAGCAAGGTTAGCGCAAAACCGATCAACAACACGCGCAACACAATCGCGCCCGCTGTCCCCCATAACACACCGCGCATACGTTGCTGAGAAGGTAAATTACGACAAGCAAGCGCAATCACCACGGCATTATCGCCGCCCAACAAAAGATCAATTGCTACGATCTGGGCAATCGCCCCCCACTGAAGGTCAGTCAGCAGTGCTAGCATGAACATCTCTCCTAATGGGGTTTGAAAGCTGTCTACATAAATAAGCTTACAGCGCTGCTTTTAACAAACGACCCATTTCAGATGGGTTCTTTGTCACCTTAATGCCACAGGCTTGCATAACTTGCAGTTTTTCATCAGCAGTGCCTTTACCGCCAGAGATGATGGCGCCAGCATGGCCCATCCGTTTGCCTGGAGGCGCAGTGACGCCTGCGATAAAACCGACCACAGGTTTTTTCATATGAGCTTTGACCCATTCAGCGGCCTCTTCTTCGTCTGAGCCGCCAATCTCGCCAATCATCACAACAGCATCCGTCTCAGGATCGTCATTGAAAAGACGCAAGACATCGGTATGCTTCAAGCCATTCACTGGGTCGCCACCGATCCCCACTGCTGAAGACTGCCCTAGGCCCAGCGCCGTCAATTGACCAACCGCCTCATAGGTCAAAGTACCCGAACGTGAAACCACGCCAATTCGGCCTTTTTTATGGATATGGCCCGGCATAATGCCGATTTTGAGTTCGTCAGGGGTAATCACGCCTGGACAATTTGGCCCCAATAACAAGGTTTTACGATTCTCCCGGCGCATGCGGTCTCTGAGTTCGATCATATCGCGCACAGGAATGCCTTCGGTAATACAAATCGCAAGTTCAAGCTCAGCTTCCACGGCTTCCCAAATCGCGGCAGCAGCGCCGGCTGGCGGCACATAAATCACCGATACGGTAGCACCTGTATTCGCTTTGGCTTCTTTCACGCTGCCAAAAATCGGAATGCCTTCAAAATCTTCGCCAGCTCTTTTAGGGTTGACGCCCGCGACATAAGCAGCGCGGCCATTAGCATAATCACGGCAAGTACGGGTATGAAACTGCCCGGTCTTACCCGTGATCCCTTGCGTAATAACTTTTGTATCTTTGTTAATCAAAATCGACATATATCAGCCTCTTTTCAGCTTTTTCGTTTGAACTGAGTGCGCTATGTAGGCACTCAGTTCAATATGATGTTCCGTATCCGTATCCGGGGTTAAGTCAGAAGAAGCTCAACTTTGTTGAGCCGCTGCGACCACTTTCTGCGCAGCTTCTTCCATACTATCGGCCGAAATAATGGGCAAACCAGACTCAGCAAGCATTTTCTTGCCTAGATCTTCGTTGGTCCCTTTCATGCGAACGACCAGCGGTACTTTCAACTGCACCGCCTTCGAGGCAGCAATCACGCCTTCAGCAATCACATCACAGCGCATAATGCCACCGAAGATATTGACCAAAATTGCTTTGAGCTCCGGATTTTTGAGCATAATCTTGAAGGCTTCTGTGACTTTCTCAGTGGTGGCGCCGCCACCCACATCGAGAAAGTTAGCAGGTTCACCGCCAAAGAGCTTAATTGAGTCCATGGTCGCCATCGCCAGACCCGCGCCATTGACCAAGCAGCCAATATCGCCATCAAGCGAAATATAAGCAAGATCAAATTTTGAAGCTTCGACTTCGGCTGGGTCCTCTTCATCTACATCACGGTACTCAACTAGTTCCGGATGACGGAAAAGCGCGTTTGAATCAAAATTGAATTTTGCATCCAACGCAATGACTTGACCTTCACCCGTCAGGATCAACGGATTGATTTCCGCGAGCGAGGCATCAGTTTCCCAGAATGCTTTATAGAGTCCCTGCAATATAGTGCGCGCTTGCGCCAATGAAGTTTGAGGGATGCCAATACTGGTTGCCAATTTATCCGCTTGCGCGTCGGTTAGGCCCTGAGTTGGGTCAACCGCTACTTTATGGATCAATTCAGGCGTTTTTTCGGCAACTTCTTCAATTTCCATACCGCCTTCGCTAGACGCCATGACGGTCACTTGCTGCGTCACCCGATCTACAACCAGACCAATATAAAGCTCTTTTTTGATGTCTGCGCCTTCTTCGACCAACAGACGCCGCACTTTTTGACCTTGCGGACCGGTTTGGTGCGTTTTTAATTGCATGCCAAGAATCTGGCCGGCGTATTCACGCACTTGATCAATCGACTTTGCCACTTTCACGCCACCGCCTTTACCACGGCCACCTGCATGAATCTGTGCTTTAACAACCCATACCGGGCCACCAAGCTCTTGCGCAGCTTGCACTGCCTCATCAACTGTAAATACCGGTTTGCCGCGTGGTACAGCAACACCAAATTTGCGCAGGATTTCCTTACCCTGGTACTCGTGAATCTTCATTCGTTGATCCCTTTAAACAGGCCTTTAAAACCTTTGATTTTAACATAGCTATCAATCTTCATCGCAGCCTCCGAGCAACCTTACGATGGTTGTATGGGCAAACCCGCGCATCATCAGAAAACGGGCTTGCCGCGCACGTTCAACGTGGGTTGCGGGTAAAACACCATATTTTTTCTCCCAAACAGCCTTGGCGCGGGAGAATTCGGTTTCTTGTAACTCAGTGCCAATGCGCTCGATGAGCTCTTCATCAAGCACATGTTGCTTGAGTTCATGAATAATTCGATGCGTGCCGCAACGCGCCGCGCGGCGGCGCGCCACGCTTTCGGCAAAGCGAGTATCAGATAACCAGCCCTCATGCTGCAGCGTGTTGAGTAGCGCATCGACATCGGCTTCGCTATCTGTATGAGAGGACAACTTGCGCTGTAATTCAACGCGACTGTATTCTCGGCGCGATAAATATCCCAATGCACGCCCTTTTAAACTAGGCTTAGCACGCATCATTTCACAAATAAGACATCTCTAAAGCAAATGTACAAACAATCACCCAAGAGTTGGCGCTGATTGCCGTTTTGGCGTTTTAGTTTCAGTGTTTTCTTGAATTTCATCCGTTGCAGGCATGGCCACCACGCCAAATGAAACGCGAACTTTGTTTTCAATTTCACGGGCAATCTCTGGGTTTTCACGCAGATATTCACGCGCGTTGTCTTTGCCCTGCCCAGCGCGCTCGCCATTATAGCTGTACCATGCGCCAGCCTTTTCAACAATTTTCGCTTGCACGCCAAGGTCAATGATTTCGCCTTCACGCGAAATGCCCTCACCATATAGGATGTCAAATATGGCTTCACGAAAAGGCGGCGCGACTTTATTTTTGACCACTTTCACCCGCGTCTCAGAGCCAATGACCGCATCCGCTTTTTTGATTGAGCCAATGCGGCGGATATCAAGCCGTACTGATGCATAGAACTTCAATGCATTGCCGCCCGTTGTGGTTTCCGGACTACCAAACATCACCCCGATTTTCATTCGAATTTGATTGATAAAAATGACTAGGCAGTTTGTCCGGTTGATGGTCCCAGTCAACTTACGCAATGCCTGTGACATCAAGCGCGCTTGCAGGCCAGGCAAAGAGTCGCCCATATCCCCTTCAATTTCAGCCTTGGGCACCAGCGCGGCGACGGAATCAATGACAATTAAATCAACCGAACTCGAGCGCACCAATGCATCTGTAATCTCAAGCGCCTGCTCACCTGTATCAGGCTGTGCAATCAAGAGATCAGACACGTTGATGCCAAGTTTTGCTGCATATTGGACATCCAATGCGTGTTCTGCATCGATAAATGCGCAGGTGCCACCGATTTTTTGCATCTCAGCAATAACTTGTAAAGTGAGAGTGGTTTTGCCCGAGGATTCCGGCCCGTAGATTTCAACCACACGACCGCGCGGCAAACCGCCTACCCCAAGCGCAATATCAAGCCCCAGTGAGCCAGTAGAGACGACTTGAATATCTTCAACCACTTCCCCATCGCCCAAGCGCATGATTGAGCCTTTGCCAAATTGCTTTTCAATCTGCGCCAGCGCAGCGGCAAGCGCTTTGCCTTTTTCAGCCGTTAAGCCCGCTTGACCTTTCTTGCTTTCTTCCATGAATCATCCTTTGTGGGGGTAAACGGCACTCCGTCTAAATGCAAGTGCCGCTTTCCAAATGAGCATACCACATACTGTATAAAAAAACAGGTGTCTTAGCAAGGCTATATGGCTAGAAAGCATCAATTTTTTTTCCAGCACGGCAACATGCGCGCCAACACACCGTCTCGGTCAATAAATTGATGTTTAAGCGCGGCCAGCAGATGCAGCACCACCAATGCTGCTAACGCATAGTTCAGATAAATATGTGCCATGCTAAAAACGGGTTGCAGCGCTGGGTTAGGCTCAATCAGCGCTGGTAACGGCACCAGGCCTAAATAAACCATTGGCACGCCCGCTGACGAACTCAATAAATAACCCGACAACGGCACAGCAAACATCACTACATAGAGCAATGGATGCATTAAATTGGCCGCCCAACGCTGCCAAGCTGGCAACTCGGAGGGCAACGCAGGCGGTCGATGCAGCGCCCGCCATATCACCCGCAAGACAGCCAGCATAAACACCGTCACCCCGATCCATTTATGCCAAGCATAGTATTGTATTTTAGTTGCCGTAAAGGTTGGAATATCAGTCATCACCCAGCCCAACCCAAATGCGCAGATCATCAAAAACGCCATTAACCAGTGCAACGCGATGGCAGGTGCGGTATATTTGTTTGATCGGGCATGGGTTTGTGCGTCAGTCATGAAAGCATCTCCTTTTTGCATTTCGTCTTAGTATTCCAAATCATTGGATGGTCATCGTACGCAAGTCATTTTTATGATTTATTTTAACTAGCTTACCTGCGCCGCTAATTCAATCGCATGACCAATATAGGAGGCAGGAGTAAGCGCTAGCAAATACGTTTTTGCTTCTGCCGGAATAGGCAAGGTACTAATAAATGTATGCAATACTTCACGAGTCATGCTCTTGCCACGGCTTAATTCCTTGAGTTGCTCATACGGGTTAGGCACACCATAACGCCGCATCACCGTTTGCACCGCTTCGCCCAGCACCTCCCAACACGCATCAAGATCCGCGTTAAGTCGCTGCGGATTGACCTCAAGTTTAGCCAGTCCGCGCAAGCAAGAGTCATAGGCCAGCAAGGCATGACCAAAAGCAACGCCGATATTGCGTAGTACCGTCGAATCTGTCAGATCGCGCTGCCAACGCGAAACCGGCAGCTTATCGGCTAAGTGCCGCAATAGCGCATTGGCCAGCCCCAAATTGCCTTCTGAATTTTCAAAATCAATTGGATTGACTTTATGCGGCATGGTGGACGAACCGACCTCACCTGCCTTGGTTTTTTGTTTGAAATAACCGACTGAAATATAACCCCACAGATCGCGATTCAAATCAAGCAATATAGTATTTGCACGTGTAATCGCATCAAAAAGCTCAGCCATATAATCATGGGGTTCAATTTGAACCGTGTACGGATTGAAGGTGAGCCCAAGTCGCTGTTCAATCACTGCACGCGAAAACGCGGGCCAGTCAAGCTCTGGGTAAGCGCTTAAATGGGCATTGTAATTGCCCACCGCGCCATTCATCTTGCCTAATAGAGGCACCGTAGCAATACGCTCAATCGCCCTTGATAAACGCGCTGCAACGTTGGCGATTTCTTTGCCAAGCGTCGTTGGGCTAGCCGGTTGCCCATGCGTGCGTGACAACATAGGCTGCGCAGCATGGCTATGCGCCATTGCAACCAGCCGCTGTTGCAACGCGTTTAAGGCTGGCAACAAGACATCTGCACGCGCGCCCTTGAGCATCATCCCATAAGCCGTATTATTGATATCTTCTGAGGTACAGGCAAAATGAATAAATTCACTTGCGCGTTCCAGTTCAGCCTGCCCTTTGACCGATTCCTTGAGCCAATACTCGACCGCTTTGACATCGTGATTGGTGACCCGCTCAATTTCCTTAATGCGCAGAGCGTCTTCTGCGCTAAATTTCTCAATCAGCTGCAGGAGAAACGCTTCAGATTGCGCAGAAAAACGAGGCACTTCAGTTAAGCCTGCGGCAGACAGGGCGAGCAGCCAATGGATTTCAACCGTGACGCGATGGCGCATGAAGGCGGCTTCTGAAAGCCAGGTGCGTAGCGCCTCGGTCTTTGCCGCATAGCGGCCGTCGAGCGGAGAGAGTACGGTTAGTGTATGAGTGTGATCAGAAGAGGTAAAGGTAGTATCAACCATGGGAGAGCCGCTTTTTTATAGAAATGTAATTTTAGCACTGTCGTCATGCAATGAAATTCAGCTTGCCGCTGCATTTTTAATTACAGGTTGCTACCGTTAACTTTATCAATCACCCCACCGCCTATGCATATGTCACCATCGTACAAGACTGCTGATTGCCCAGGTGTCATAGCCCATTGCGACTCACTAAAACTTAAGGCAAACCGATTACCGTCTATACGCTTCACAACGCAGTGTGCATCAACCTGACGATAACGCGTTTTCGCTCTGCATATAAATCCGTCAGGCGGCGGCTCACTAGCAACCCAGCTCGCATCGCCAGCTTTAAGCGTTAGACTCGTTAACCATGGATGATCATGCCCTTGTACAACATAGAGCGTATTGCTCTGAATCTCCTTAGCCGCCACAAACCACGGTTCGCCATTGCCGTCCCGACAGCCTCCCAGCCCAATGCCTTTCCTCTGCCCAAGCGTGTAAAACGCTAGTCCAATATGCTCGCCCACTACGCGCCCGTCTGGTGTCTTCATCGGACCCGGTTGATGTGGCAAATAGCGATTCAGAAAATCTCTAAATGGCCGTTCGCCAATAAAACAAATCCCGGTTGAATCCTTTTTCTTTGCATTAGGCAGCCCAATTTGGGCGGCAAGTTCACGCACCTTCGTTTTAGGCAGTTCACCTAAAGGAAAACAGGTGCGGGCCAGTTGCTGTTGATTCAGTCGATGCAGAAAATAGCTTTGGTCCTTCGAGAGGTCATGGGCTTTCAGTAGTTGAAAGCTGCCATTCATCGCCTGCTGCACGCGCGCGTAGTGTCCCGTTGCAATTTTTTGCGCACCTAAAGAAAACGCATGATCGAGAAAAGCTTTAAATTTGATTTCAGCATTACACAGCACATCTGGATTCGGTGTACGCCCCGCTGCGTATTCACGCAAAAACTCGGCAAATACACGCTCTTTATATTCGGCCGCAAAATTAACCGCTTCAAGATCAATGCCAATCAAATCGGCAACCGACACCACATCCAGCCAGTCCTGACGGGTTGAGCAATATTCATCATCGTCATCGTCTTCCCAATTTTTCATGAAAAGGCCGATCACTTCATAGCCTTGTTGTTTGAGCAGCCAGGCAGTCACCGACGAATCGACGCCACCTGACATGCCCACTACGATACGTTGCTTAGTCATAATTTGTTACTTCAATAATGGTCTTTTATGGTAAATTATTTTCTTAGCCATAATTTATGGCGCTCAAAATATATCTCCATAAAAGGACGTCCTAATGCATACCCAATTCACCTATAAACGGCCAGAATTAGCCCGTAGCCTGTGCGATAGTCTGGCCGGCATAGGGATTGCTAATTCACGCTCCGGCCTGTTTTTAGCCGGGCCACGGCGCGTCGGCAAAAGTACTTTCCTGAATGAGGATCTGGTGCCAGAAGCGCATGCACGCAAATGGATACCCGTTTACGTCGATCTATGGTCAGACAAAAATACTAATCCAGCTACTCTAATTGCCGAGGCGATCAAAGCAAAAATTGGCGCCTTTGATAGCCTCATCACCCGCCTCGCAAAAGCGGCGAAATTGGACAAAATTGCGGTGATGGGCACGCTTATACTGGATTTCAAGCAATCCGGCTTGCCCCACAACACGACCCTGACTGATGCATTGCGCATTTTGCACCATATTACTAAACAGCCGATCGTCTTAATTGTAGATGAGGCGCAATGCGCGCTCACCACTGAAGCCGGGCTAAACGCTATGTTTGCGCTTAAATCCGCCCGTGATCAGCTGAATAACGGCCATAACCTACCAACGCTGATGCTGGTATTTACTGGCTCCAATCAAGATAAGCTGGCGCATCTCGTACTTAAAAAGGATCAGCCTTTTTTTGGTAGTGACGTGATTCAGTTTCCTTTACTGGATAAGGGGTTTACAGATGCCTTCACGAATTGGGCTAATCAGAGTCTATCGCAAAATAACCAGTTTACCCAAGAAGGTATGTGGGCGGCCTTTAAGTTAGCAGGGCATCGGCCGGAAATCCTGCGTCAGCTTGCGGGCAAAATCGCAATTAGTGGCAACGCCGCCAATTTTGCTGATTTACTCTCCAAAAATGCTGAGACTTGGCATGAGCGTATTTGGGAAGAGTTTGAGAGTGATTTTAATGCACTCACTTCATTGCAGCAGGCCATTTTAGAGGTCATGGTGCTGAAGAGCCGTGATTGGTCGCCCTACTCCGAATCCTCAATGGCAAGTTATCGGCTACTGAGCAAACAACCTACACTGACGGTTGCTTCAGTGCAAACTGCCATCCAGAGTCTACGTGAGCGCGGCTTTATTTGGCAATCAGGACGCGGGGCTTACGCGCTTGAAGACGATAGTTTTGCTGAGTGGTTTCGGCATACCCGTAGACCCATATCGATTTCAGTTTCATCAGATTAGAATGCACAAAATGCCACCGAGTTGATGACAATACCAAGGAAAAATAAGGTGCATATCGGGATATCCATCCACTGAGCCTAACGGCATGACGCACATAGGCTGTTCATTGCGCTTTGGATGACAAACCATGACCAGGTAACTGTGGCCGTTTAAATTTTAGCGCATTTTTCCTGTAATTACATTAAAATCCCTCGAAGCAACTAGACCAGTGTAAAAAATACAAATAATAGACCATCTAAGGAATCTGCATATGGATGTATTGCTCTTTCCCGGCCAGGGGACCCAATATAAGGGAATGGGACAGCAATTGTGGGAAGACTATGCGCACCTTGCCGATACGGCATCACACATTCTTGGCTATTCAGTGGTCGAACTGTGCCTGCATGATCCACAGAACCGGTTGCAAAAAACGCAATACACGCAGCCAGCATTATATGTCGTCAACGCGCTGAACTACTATCGTTGGCAAGAACAAGGCGGGCGGGTTGATGCGCTGGCCGGACATAGCCTGGGGGAATATTCAGCTTTGCTAGCTGCAGGCTGTTTTGACTTTGAGATGGGGCTGCGTCTAGTGCAAAAGCGCGGCCAGTTGATGGGCGAGGCGGACGGCGGCACAATGGCCGCCGTGCTTGGCATACGTGAGGATGCACTACGTACACTGCTGCACGACAACGGCCTAGACACTATTGATCTGGCGAACCTCAATTCCCCAACACAGATAGTTATTGCTGGAGACACGGCTGCGATTGCTACGGTCGAGCAACTACTGACGACTCACGGGGTGCGATGCATAATATTGAATGTGAGTGCACCATTTCATTCGCGCTATATGCGTGATGCGCAATACCGTTTTAGCAAATTTTTGCATGGCTTCACGTTCAATGATCCTTGTATTCCCGTAATTGCCAATGCAACTGCCCGCCCATATGGAGACGGGCAAATTGCGTCACTCCTGGCTCAACAGATCGCAAGTCCTGTGTTGTGGACTGATTCGATCCGCTATCTCATGGAGCAAGGGGATTTCACCTATACCGAGATAGGGGCCGATCCTAAGCGCACGGGTGGTTCGGTGCTTAGCAAACTGGTCGACGAGATTCGGCTGGATCAGCCGTCGTCACCAGGGCTGACGTCGGTACCGCTGGCAGTGACGTGGCATTGTCTGAATGAGGATAGCATGGACATAAAAAATCAGAACCATTTTGCCGAGCTGGATCAGATTATCTTGGAAATTTTCGATCGGCAACCACTGGACGCACAGCCCCATTATGTCGCCGATATAGACTGTGGTGATGGCAGCCTGTTGCGACGAGTCTATGAGGTAGTGAGCACGCGAACAGCCCGAGGCCGTTCGTTCAATACATATCCGCTGACATTGATAGGAGCGGTCCATAACGAGCAGGTGCTGACGGCTACTGAGAAAATCTTGCAAGGGCTGCCACATATTCTGGTAAGAGGAGATGTTTCACATCCGAAAGAGTGGATGGATAGTCTCACGGCCGCTGGAATTCCCGGCTTGGACAACATTCTGCATGTGCACTCGTTTCTCTGTGAAGAGCGGCCGTGCCTATCGTTGGCGCACCTGCGGCACTGGAAGGTTCACTTGTCGCGTTTTGGACTCGTGTTACTCGAGATGCATTCACCGCGGACTGAATTGGCAGAGTGTCTGGATAGTATGGTCGGGCAGGTGTGTTCGGATGCCGCTAGTGCTTTTGCCGGAAAAACAAAGGTTAAGGCTTCGACATTTCTGATGGCCGCGGCCGAAAACGGCTTGTTTCCACGCACCGGTGCGCCTCGGCGGCTCTCCAAAACGGCAGATGGTGCTCAAGTGGGCTTATATCATCTGATGCCAAAATCGTATGTGATCCGTCATCCGAGAGCCGAAGATTGGCCCCACTTGGTACAGGTTGATCGGATAAGTCAGCCTGAACACTTATGGACCTCGAGGGCGGAACTCGAACGACGGGTGAAGGACTTAGCGCAGCACTCGATGGTACTCGAGGTTGCAGGAAACATCGTCGGTGCCTTGTATGCGCAGCGGACCGACGCAATTGAGCCGTTGAAAGGTTGCCGGCATGACGAACTGACCCCGTTATATCAAGCACAAGGCCGCTATGTTCAGTTGCTCGGGCTGTATATCGTACCCGCATCACATGGGCATGGTCATAGCGATGCCTTGATCGATTGTATGCTCTCCTATGCTACGGCGCTGGACGGGGTACGCGCCGTCTTGGGTATCACGCGGTGTGCCGATTTTGTGTTGCATCGGCAAGAGTTCAACCTCGAACAATATGTGCAAATCCGCAACGAGCATGGGCAGCCGCTGGACCCCATGCTCTATTTCCATGTATCGCATGGGGCGAACTTGCACGGGCCGGTGCCAGGTTACCGACCTGAGGATACAGACAATCAGGGTGCGGGTGTGCTGATTGAGTACTGCTTGCAGAGTATGGCCGAATCAGGGGCCTCGCACGCGCGCCCGGCACCGCGGAGCATTGAGCCTCCGCAAATCGTACAATTGGTGAGCGACACCGTACTGCAAGTGTTGGGCGAGGAACGCGCAGCGGCCTATGATGATCAGGTCCCGTTGATGTCGATGGGGTTGACTTCGCTGGAACTCCTGAAACTACGGCGCCTCCTGAGTGATCGTATTAACCAGCCGCTGGAGGCAACGTTCTTTTTTCGCTGCGGCACTCCACAGGCAGTGATCGAGGAACTGGCAGCACAGATGAGTTTTTCGGCAACGCTACCTTTTTCTAACACTCTCCCGCAACAGGAGGCACTCTCGGACAAGATGGCGTTTAAAGTAACGCCATCAGAAACAATCGCGATCGTGGGGATGGCGTGCCGCCTGCCGGGAGGAGTGCGCAGTCCCGAGCAGTTCTGGCAGCTCCTGAGCGAGGAGCGCGACACCGTGGGTCCGCTGTCGGAGCCGCGGCGAAAACTTGCGCAGGAGACGGGGCAGGCGTTGCGTTGGCCCAGTGCGTTCGTGGAAGATGTTGACGGCTTTGATGCGGGATTCTTTCGGATCTCGCCACACGAGGCAGAGTGGCTCGATCCACAACAACGACTATTGCTAGAGGTGGGCTGGGAGACATTGGAGTCCGCTGCCATTGCGCCGGCGTCGCTACGCGGTTCGCGCAGTGGAGTATTCGTTGGCATAATGGGCAGCGATTACGAAGCCTTGTTAAGGCGCAACGCGACAGATAAGGGAGTCGAAGCTCACTTTGCGACTGGCAGCGCCTGCTCGGTGGCTGCGGGGCGGCTATCATATTTCTTGGACTGGCATGGACCTGCCCTCGCTATTGATACTGCCTGTAGTTCTTCGCTGGTGGCTGTGCACACAGCGTGCCGGAGTCTGCTTGGTGGGGAGTGTGACTTAGCGTTGGCCACAGGGGTGAACCTGCTGCTTGATGATGTTCGCTTTGAGGCATATGAACGCGCCGGCATGCTCTCACCCGAAGGACATTGCAAGACCTTTGATGCGGCGGCCGACGGCTATGTCAGAGGGGAAGGCTGTGCAGCTGTGCTGCTCAAACGGCTCGGTGACGCACAGGCAGCTAGCGACCGTATTCTGGGGATAATTCGCGGTAGTGCGATCAATCAGGACGGCAGCAGTACCGGCTTGACAGCACCGAATCAGCTGGCTCAGCAGGCAGTAATCGAAGCCGCCTTGGCACAGTCAAAGGTCGCTCCTCATGAGGTGAGTTATCTGGAGGCGCATGGTACGGGCACCAAACTGGGTGACCCAATCGAAGTAATGGCGGCAGCCGAGGTGTTAGGACAGGGTCGCTCAAATCATATGCCGCTCTGGATCGGTTCGGTGAAGAGTGTGATTGGACACTTGGAAGCAGCTGCAGGGATCGCGGGCTTGCTGAAGACAGTGCTGGCGATACGCTATGGGCAATTGCCGGCGCAGCGACATTATGAGAGGCCGAATCCGCATATTCCGTGGGAGCGCCTGCCAGTGAGAGTGGTCGCGCAGGCGCAAACTTGGCCGGCAGGGCGCAAGGTGGCGGGTGTTAGTTCATTTGGTTTTAGCGGCACTAACGCGCATGTAGTAGTAGAAGAATACGTCGCATTACAACAAGCGCAAACACCCAGCGATGGTTTGGTGCTAGTAGTGCTGTCAGCCCGCAATGAGGAACGTCTGAAGGCACAGGCAGAGCAGTTGCTGTTGCACCTGGCTAGGCATAAGGAAAATCTGGTAGACCTTGCCTATACGTTGCAGGTAGGACGTGAAGCGATGGGAAGGCGGTTGGCGCTAGTGGTGCCCACGCTCGAGTCACTCAAGGACAAACTGATTGTCTACGGGGCCGGCGATCGCACACCTGAAGTGGGATATTTCGGACAAGTGAAGTCGGAAAAGCAAGCGCTTAAGTTGCTGGGGGGCAAGGAGACGGTGACGCAGATCCGGCGGGACAAGGTAACTCAAGGTAAATTGGACGAGATAGCTGCAGGGTGGGTACAGGGACTGTCGGTCGATTGGACGCAACTGTATGGCGAAGTGAAACCTAGAAGGCTCAATTTGCCGACCTACTCGTTCGCGCCGGAGCGCTATTGGATTCCAAAGGCTGAGCTTGATGCGAGCAGGCCTACACTCGTCTCGAGCGGGCAACAGCTGAGCGCGGGACAGCCGGAACAGATGCAGCACTTACTCGAAAAGCAAACACCAGCCAACCCGGAGGTCCCTTTATCCACAGAGCAAGGCTTATGCCTTGGTCGCAAGCACCTTGTGGGGCTAAATGGGCTGGACTTGACGCAGTGTGTGGTACAGGATCTGACTGAACAAGTGGCTCAACTTCTGAAACTGCCAAGTGAAATGCTTGAGCCTGAGACAAACCTCGCTGAGTACGGGGTTGATTCGATTGTGCTGACTGGGTTCCGCCAGAAGTTGAATGCGCGTTACAATTTGACGCTCAGCCGGGCGGTATTCTTCGAGGCGTTGACCATTATGCAACTGTCGGTGTACTTGGTGCACGAACACGGTGCGCAACTGGCATCGAAGCTCACTAATTACGACACAGCGTTTCGCGAACGTGGGGTGGATACACCAACAAGGTCTAAATTCGAAGCTGAGTCAATTGCACTCACCGGGATGGACGGGAGCACTGACAACAGTGATACATTTTGGAAAAAATTTGTGTCACAAACATTTCTAAAGATAAATGAATATTCGAATCTTACCAATACTTGCAATTCTCTAGGAACTAACAAGCATCAATTGAAGGTAGGGTATAACTTATACAAAAATAAACCTGAAGAAATTGTCTTATTAAACGATTCGTGCGTCGGCCAACCCATATTTTGGATCCACGCTGCCGGAATGCATATTCTCCAGTATCAATCGGTCGCTGAGAAAAGCCAACGTCCATTTTATGGATTACAACCACCTTTATCTATTCAAGGAAATGAGTGGATTAACGGATTGTATGCTCGAGCGACGTACTACGTTGCACTTATTCGATCTTTTCAACCTAAAGGTCCTTACGATATAGGTGGATATTCGTTAGGGGCTGTGCTCGCGCATGAGGTGGTTCGTCAGCTTCAAGCGTTAGGAGAGGCCGTGAATTCGCTCGTGATGATCGATCCGGTAGATCCTCATATAACGCAGCAACTCTGGGGGGATACCGCGGATGAAAGCGAACTTGCAATAAATTCTATGATTTTCAGAGAAGTTAATTTTGTCCTTGGATCAACGAGTCGCAAAGACAGAAAGCAATCACTGATTCACCGAGACGATATACAAACAAGGGACAAGCCTGACATATTCTTGCGTGAGTTGCTCTCTATAGCTAAAACACGTGGATTCGAGATGACGGAACAACGCTTGAGATCTAGAGTCGCGATCGCTCACGCGGTGCTAAGCCGCTCTCATCTTTATGATTATAAAATCAAGCCTTTATCAAAGCCAAATGAGACAAAGGGGTATTTATTTCTGAATGGGAGTCGACGGTTTTATGGGCCTCTTGAATCTTATTGTTTATTACGAGAGGGTACGACTCCCGATGGTGAGTGTGATTATTCGCAGGCGTGGAAAAAAGCATGTGATGGTTTTTCAACGGCATATCTGGACTCATCCTCTCATTTCATGATGCTTTTCGAGCCAGAAAGCATGTCTCCCTGCCTTTCAATCTGTGAGGAGTTATACCGCAATGATCCGTTAATAATGACCGGTCACGATGCGTAGAGATTAAGCTCAAATTTATGCAATAGCAAATCTTTGCACGCTGGCCGTAGCAAGGTTGTAAGTCATCGAGCTGTCCACCCACCATCGACTTTCAGCGACTCGCCTGTTATTAACGAGGACGCCGATGAACATAAGAAGAGAACCGCGTTGGCCACGTCGTCCGGCAAACCTAGACGACCGTTTGGATGCATGGATGCAAGCTGATCCCGTGCTTTACTTTGTTTGCCAATAGAGCGATCAACCATTGGCGTTTCAATGAAAGCAGGCGCTACGGCGTTCACACGTATTCCTTGCCGTGCATACTCTAGTGCTGAGGTCTTCGTGAGTCCTTCAATGGCGTGTTTTGACGCGCTGTAGACGCTAAGACCAACTCCCCCGACATGGCCGAAAATACTGCTGGTATTGACGATCGTCCCGCCACCATTGCACAGCATAGTTAGAATCTCGTGCTTCATCGCAGCCATTACACCCCAGAAATTTACGTCGAATGTTTGTCGGTAATCTTCGAACGAAACCTCCGTGACCTCGCCCTCCAGGGCGATACCAGCATTATTGAATGCGATGTCGAGGCGGCCAAACTTTGCGGTAATAAAATTAATCAACTCTACAATCTCGGCTTCGTGGCTAACATCTGTTTTGAAGAAATATCCGGCACCATTGAACGAACGTATTTTTTCCTCTAATGCAAAGCCTTCTGTTTCACGTCGTCCTGCGAAAATAACCGTTGCACCGGCTTGTGCGAACGCAAGTGCCGTCGCATAGCCAATACCGCTCGTACCACCGGTAACCAGCGCTACTTTTCCAACAAATTCTGATTTGCTATATATCATTTGAAACGGTCTCCTCGGTGCTCAAATAATAAGGTCAAAATAATATGCCGCTGTGACAACTGAATTAATGAGTAACGCCGCCGCTTGACAATAAGCGCACACACTCACCAGCTTGGAACACCTCATTCTTTGCCTCTTGGGTAATGGTGCGCCGGCCGCTATTGTCAAGATACACCCTGATTTCCAGTCCCTTACGGCCTACCCCCTCAATAGCAGGGCCCAATATTACACCAGCGCTACCTCCCGCGATAGCAGACAGCAGCTAGCCATGCATGCCACCGGTCGTGCTACTGGCAATCTCGCCTAAAGCACCATTACCGAACCCACCTAGGCTACCAGGCTTGTTATTGGGGTAGCTTCAGAATTCGGACGGAAACGTACTATAGCCGCCCGCATACCCATAATAATCAATGACTTGCGCAATCTCTTTTTTGACTCTAGCTGGTGCAAAGCAGAATCTATGCCAAGCCTCACGCAGTAAAGACAAGCAGGACGCTGGCGTACTTTGCGATCCGTTTTCTGAGACGACCCCTTGCCGCGCAATGTTCATCGCTCAGAAAATCGCATCGAGTTCTACCACCAGTTGCGTTCGACTATTGCTCAGGTAAACGGCAAAAAAGAATTAACGGGGCACACTGATCTTGATGTAGCCGTCAGCAATCAATGTGGTCGCTTGATTGCAAATGTTGTCATGCCTATAACTCCATACTGCTGTCAGGGCTGCTGAATCGCTCTCTAGCAAACGGTAACGAAAAGGCGCTAGACTTGCTCAGACGAATTTCACCGGCGGCTTGACAGCACTTGCATTTCCTTGGGCATTACGCTTTCCGTGAAAAACGTCCACAGATTGATTTAGATGCAATATTGGCTGGAATTAATTGGCAATAAATAACCGATTTTGGAGCTCTGGATAAATTCCGCCGGTTTGGGCTTGGAACGCCAAACTCGTGGCCTAAGGTCAAAAAAGAGGCTGGCGGGCGCCACATGCGCTCAAAGAATTAACCAGCAAGCTCACCACCCAAGGCATACAAGTACGTTATGCGATTCACCCCGTTACCGGACGCATGCCCAGCCATATGAATGTGCTGCTGGCTGAAGCCAAAGTCCCTTATGAATAAGAGCATGATGGTATTTGGCAATACCAAAAAAGTTGTGGAGGATATCGCTAAAGCGGTTGATTAACGGATATGCTCTCCTCTCTCGACACGATTAGCGAGTTAACGATTCCATCCCCATATCTTTAATGAACTGAGTGCACGATCGGGATACGCATCAAACGCAAGTGACCCAAAATCTACCCACAAAAAAGCCACTTCGGTGGATTAGAACCTAAGTGGCTGATTTTTAAAGAAAATTACTGGTGCGGCTGGCAGGATTCGAACCCACGACCCCTTGGTTCGTAGCCAAGTACTCTATCCAACTGAGCTACAGCCGCACACTAAGGACGGCATTATAGCAGCTTGCTCTCAAGTTGGAAATGACTTATCGCTAAGATTCTCTCACCCGCTTGCGCTGCTCAGCGAATCGCGAGTATCCGCACCAAAGACTCGCGCCCGTAGTAAAGCGAGTTGATCACGGGCTTGAGCCGCTTGTTCAAACTCAAGATTCTTCGCGTGCTCCATCATCTGCTTTTCGAGTCGTTTAATTTCTTTAGCAAGCTGCTTCTCGCTCATCCCCTCAAATTTCGCCCGTTCTTGGGCAACCTTCAATTCAGCGCGTGCATCATCAATGTTATAGACACCGTCAATAATATCTTTGATCCGTTTGACCACCCCAGTGGGTGTAATTTGATGAGCCTGATTGTGCGCCAGCTGCTTAGCGCGCCGGCGCGCAGTTTCATCCATTGCCCGTTTCATTGAACCGGTGATTTTGTCCGCATAAAGAATCGCTTTACCATTTACATTACGTGCGGCGCGGCCAATGGTTTGAATCAGCGAGCGTTCCGCCCGCAAAAAACCTTCTTTGTCTGCATCGAAAATGGCGACCAGCGAAACCTCTGGAATATCGAGCCCCTCGCGCAGCAAGTTAATCCCCACCAGCACATCAAACACACCGAGCCGTAAATCGCGAATAATTTCGACCCGCTCAACGGTCTCAATATCGCTATGTAAATAACGGATTTTGACGTTATGCTCAGACAAAAATTCGGTCAACTGCTCGGCCATGCGCTTGGTCAATACGGTAATGAGTACGCGCTCGCCCACCTGCACACGCTGATGGATTTCTGCTAATACATCATCCACCTGCGTGCGGGCTGGACGTACTTCGATTCCCGGATCGACCAAACCCGTAGGCCGAACCACCTGCTCAACCACCTGCCCAGATACGCGTTGCTCATAATCGGCAGGCGTCGCCGAAACAAAAATGACTTGGCGTAACTTGCCCTCGAACTCGGTAAATTTAAGTGGCCGATTATCAAGTGCAGACGGTAAACGGAAACCATAGTTCACTAGATTTTCTTTACGCGCCCGATCGCCGTTGTACATACCATTTAATTGGCCAATCAACACATGCGACTCATCAAGAAACATCAAAGCGTCGGGCGATAAATAGTCAACCAGCGTTGGCGGCGGCTCACCAGGGTCCGCTCCCGAAAAATGACGTGAGTAGTTTTCGATCCCTTTGCAAAAACCGAGTTCTTGCAACATCTCAAGGTCAAAACGAGTGCGCTGTTCAATCCGCTGCGCCTCGAGTAATTTTGCTGAACCATTAAAAAATTCGAGTCTATCGCGCAACTCTGTTTTGATGGTTTCAATCGCCCGCAGAACGGTATCGCGTGGCGTGACGTAATGAGAAGACGGATATACCGTAAAGCGCGAAAGTTTGCGCTGGATATGGCCAGTTAACGGATCAAATAAATATAATGAATCAATCTCGTCACCAAATAACTCAACTCGCACCGCCATTTCCGCATGTTCGGCCGGAAAAATATCAATCGTATCGCCCCGCACCCGAAAGGTACCCCGCTGAAAATCTGTCTCATTGCGCGTGTATTGCATTGAGATCAAGCGCGCAATGACTTCTCGCTGGCCGAGCTTATCGCCCATTCTCAGCGTCAGAATCATTTGATGATATTCGCCTGGATTACCAATCCCGTAGAT
Source organism: Mycoavidus cysteinexigens (assembly GCA_031963245.1). Taxonomy (GTDB): domain Bacteria; phylum Pseudomonadota; class Gammaproteobacteria; order Burkholderiales; family Burkholderiaceae; genus Mycoavidus; species Mycoavidus cysteinexigens_A. The sequence continues at coordinate 92,648 of JASSUC010000006.1, read as the reverse complement.
GGCCGACACCGTGGCCACAATGATCGTATCGCGCCGCTCCAACAAACTTTTGGTTGCCGACAACCGCATTTGCTCAATATGCTCGTTGATGGATGAATCTTTTTCGATAAAAAGATCGCGCTGCGGCACATAGGCTTCTGGCTGATAGTAGTCGTAATAAGAGACAAAGTATTCAACCGCATTACGTGGGAAGAATTCTCGAAATTCCGAATACAGTTGTGCCGCAAGGGTCTTATTTGGCGCAAACACAATCGCCGGCCGGCCAAGCCGCGCGATGGTGTTGGCCATTGTAAAAGTTTTACCCGAGCCGGTTACGCCCAGCAGCGTCTGAAATGACAAACCATCCTCAAGCCCACTGACCAACTGCTCAATCGCCGCTGGCTGATCGCCAGCAGGGAGATAGGGTTGGTACAATTGATAAGGGGAGTCACCGAAAGTGATAAATTTCGCTTCGTCCAACTTATCTTGATTTTCCCGCAGATCAGTCATTTTGGATAAAATAGTGAGATGAGCCTAAATAACCGCAATATCTTGCTCGGCACCCGTTCAGTGATAGACTCAACCGGTACCTTTGGTTCTTAGGCAGAATGTCCTTATTCTACCCTGTCCTTTTTTTGAGCAGCTCTCATGACTCTCTTTGCTACTGTTGAACTTGCACCACGCGACCCTATTTTGGGCTTAAATGAAACCTTTAGTGCCGATACACGCCCAGCTAAAGTCAATCTCGGAATTGGCGTTTATACTAATGACGAAGGCCGCCTGCCGTTATTGCGCGCCGTGCGTGAAGCAGAAAAAGCCCGCATTGAAGCCGCTATCCCCCGCGGTTATCTGCCGATCGATGGCATCGCCGCTTACGATGCTGCCGTCCAGAAATTATTATTTGGCAATGCCTCACCACTGATCGCGCAAGGTCGCATTGTCACCACCCAATCTCTAGGCGGCACCGGCGCATTAAAGATCGGCGCAGATTTTCTGAAACGTCTCAACCCAAATGCCAAAGTCGCGGTCAGTAATCCAAGCTGGGAAAACCACCGCGCGATCTTTCAAGCTGCCGGCTTTGAAGTTCTGAGCTATCCTTACTACAATGCTGAAACACAAAACGTTGATTTTGCTAGCTTAAGTAGCACATTAAATACTTATACACCAGGCACGATCGTCGTATTACATGCATGTTGCCACAATCCAACCGGCGTTGATCTGACTCCCGAGCAATGGCAACAAGTGGTTCAGATTGTTAAAGAGCGCGAACTCATTCCATTTCTTGACATTGCCTATCAAGGTTTTGGCGCAGGTATCGAGGAAGACGCTGCAGCCATCCGGCTATTTGCCGAGGCGGGCATCAATAGCCTTATCGCGAATTCATTTTCAAAATCGTTTTCGCTATATGGCGAACGGGTTGGTGCGCTGTCCGTGATTACCTCAAGCCAAGATGAAGCCAAGCGTGTGCTATCACAGCTCAAGCAAGTGATCCGCTGCAGCTACTCAAACCCGCCCACTCATGGCGCAGCCTTGGTGGCGGCTATCCTAAGCTCACCAGAATTACGCACGCTGTGGGAAGAAGAACTCAGCGAAATGCGCGGCCGGATTTTATCGATGCGCAGCAGCCTCATTACCAAGCTGAAACACTATGGTGCGAAACGCGACTTTGACTTTGTCAGCCGCCAACACGGCATGTTTTCGTATTCAGGATTAAATGCTCAGCAGGTTGAGCGTTTAAAAACAGAATTTGGCATTTATGCCGTCAGTAGCGGCCGTATCTGCGTGGCGGCATTGAATACGAAGAACGTTGAAGTCGTTGCACAAGCGATTGCGCATGTGCTGGACACAACTGTATGAAAATATTTTAAGCTTACGCTGGCCGCAGACCGGTTGCTTTGAATTTGATCGCTGGCGCGCGGCCACGGCGAGCACGCTTGCCTAACACTGGCGCCAGCGCTGCCAACGACAAAGTTGCTTCGGCTGGTTTGCCGCCGCGCCCAACACCGGTCAAGACTAAGCCAGCCGCTCCAAAGGCGGCTGTTTGCACCAGCGTTTCTCCGTCCTCTAATCCAATCAAGGTCAAGCCACGCCCGCCACCCGCTAAAGTTTTCAACTCATCTAAGCTAAATACAAGTAAACGAGCACTACTTGATAAACATGCAACATACGAGGCGTGCGGCAACAACGGCACCGACAATAGCGGCACGGCCTGTGCATCGAGTGTCATAAATGCTTTGCCCGCTTTAACCCGGCTCACCATGTCGCCAATCTTGGCGATAAAACCAAAACCGGTGCTCATCGACAGTAAAAGCCGCTGTTCAATCGGTGCGGCAAAGTAATGCAAAAGCTGCGTGCCCGCCGCCAACTCAAGCAACGACGTAAGCGGGACCCCATCACCACGCCCACCGGGCAGGGTTGCAACCGGGACCGAATAAACGCGGCCATTGCTACCCCAAGCAATTAAAGTATCTGGCGTACGGCATTCAAATGCGCCATACAGCTGATCACTCGCCTTAAACGCAAATTGAGCGGCATCCAGTCTATGGCCCTTGTGCACGCGGACCCAGCCTTTTTGCGAAATAACCACCGTGATGGGCTCATCGACCACACGCGCCTCAATCACTGCGCGCCGTTCTTGCCGAATCAGCGTACGCCGCTCATCACCGTATTGTTTAGCATCCGCCTCTATCTCGCGCATGAGTAAACGCTTCATTGCTGCCTCACTGCCAAGCAGTTCTTGCAGTTTGGTGCGCGCATCGCGCAGTTCCGCTAACTCTTTTTCTAGTTTGATACTTTCGAGCCGTGCTAGCTGCCGCAAACGGATTTCAAGAATATCATCAGCTTGCCGCTCACTTAAATCAAATGCATGAATCAATGCAGGCTTTGGCTCATCCGCTTCACGAATAATACGAATCACTTCATCCAGATTTAAAAAGACAATCAGCCGCCCTTCAAGAATATGAATGCGATCCTCCATCTTTGCCAGTCGAAAGCGGCTACGCCGCGTGATCGTCACAAAACGAAACGCAACCCACTCACGCAAAATCTCTATCAATGGCTTTTGGCGCGGCCGACCATCTGTGCCAATCATCACCAAATTGAGGGCGACATTGGACTCCATGCTGGTCTGCGCCAGCAGCGTATTGATAAATTCATCCACTTCGATACGACTTGATTTTGGCTCAAACACAAGGCGCACCGCTGCCTCCCGCCCGGATTCATCACGCACCGTATCGAGTAAGGAAAGGAGATGCTGCTTCGTCTGTTGTTGTTCAGGCGTGAGCGTTTTTTTACCGGCCTTCAGCTTTGGATTAGTCAGTTCCTCAATTTCTTCAAGCACCTTCTGCCCCGATGCATTAGGCGGCAATTCAGTAATCACCAACTGCCATTGGCCACGCGCAAGCTCCTCGATTTTCCAGCGCGCGCGCACTTTCAGGCTGCCCCGCCCGGTCTCATAGGCAGAAGCTATTTCATCAGCGCTTGAAATAATTTGACCCCCTCCCGGGAAATCCGGCCCGGGAAGAGTTGTCATGAGTTCTGCATGGGAAAGCTTTGGATTGCGAATCAGCGCAATCGCCGCTTGCGCCACTTCCCGCAGATTGTGAGATGGGATTTCAGTTGCTAAGCCAACGGCAATCCCCGAAGCGCCATTCAGCAAGACAAAAGGCAAGCGTGCCGGCAAGCCTCTCGGCTCTTCGTTCGACCCGTCATAATTCGGCATGAAGTCGACCGTGCCTTCATACAATTCACCCAGCAAAAGCCGGGCAATTGGCGTCAAGCGCGCTTCGGTATAACGCATAGCAGCAGCGCCATCCCCATCACGTGAGCCAAAATTACCTTGGCCGTCAATCAATGGATAACGCAATGAAAAATCTTGCGCGAGCCGCACTAAAGCGTCATAAGCGGATTGATCGCCATGCGGATGGTATTTACCCAGCACATCGCCCACCACGCGTGCCGATTTAACGGGTTTAGCATCGGCGGCGAGCCCCATCTCGCTCATCGCGAACAAGATGCGGCGCTGTACAGGTTTTTGCCCATCGCCCACTTCGGGCAGCGCACGGCCTTTGACTACGCTGACGGCGTAGTCAAGATAGGCGCGTTCTGCATAGTCACCGAGCGTTAGAAATTCAGTGTCTGCCCCGTTGGGGGTAGTGAAGTTGATGTTTTGTTGTTCCATTCAATGTTTATATTGGGCTAAGCTTGAATGAGTGTCAAGCTTAGCCCATATAAATACTGCTATTTAGAAGTAGCTGCTATCACAGATTTTTGCTGCGCCTACTATCCACAAGCGTTTCTGCTGCGTCTGCTAAAGAGTCTGACGAATCTGCTGTCACATCCGTTTCTGCTGCGCCTGCTGAAGCGTTTTTCTGAGAAGGTAGAAGAATGTCAGGATCCGCGAATTCAACAGTGTAATAGCCTGGCTCTGGCACCTTGGCTGTTAATGTTACAGTGGAATACTCCCCATCCTCGTTCGCCTCTCTTTTATATTCAGGATTCGCTGTATTATCAATTTCTCCGTAAACCAGACTTCCATCCTGGATATGTACCTGCCTAATTTTCAGTACGTCCTCTGGTTCTTTTTTTAAATTTAATTGAATATTTAATTCAACTTTGTCGAACAGAGCAAATGTCTCACGTTTCCCTCCAATTCTATACAGCAAAGCGCCATCCTTTAATCCAGCTGACACCATTTCAGCGTGTTCATTTTCCGAGACACCCAGAAATCTAAGTTTATCATCATGAGATACCTTTATTACTCCACTTCCAATATAACTCAATGAAGCTCGTCCATCGACAGACCCTCCAACTGTAAGCGTTATATGCTTCCCTACAAAGATATTGCCCAGAGGGGTTTTAATTGTCTCTGTATGACTACTCTCATTGCTATCACTACCTCCACAACCCACAAGAGATATGCTCACCGCACCTACCAAAGCTAGTTTATTTAACATTTTCATCTCGACTTAAAATTAAAAAATATTTTCCCACTTACACAAATATTAAGCTTCTTAAAAAAGCTTAACTTAAGATAAACCAGAAAAATATTTTAATCAAGTCAACATAGCCATAAATACAACTCTGATTATTAACTTCATATTTTCTCAAAAAGACTTTTTTATATTTTGTTAAAAATACTTTTCCTTTATTGAGTTTTATAGCGTGTCCTTACACACAAAATCATCTGCCTACATAATAAATTTTTAAATGGAAAGTACGACAGGCAGGCAAGACTCACCGTACTCATCGAAACCCCGCATAAATCGGCAAACAGCGGTTGAAGTCGGTCTTCGGGAATAACGAGATCCTCCATCAAATGCTTCCAAAGAATCATGTTTTACATAAACTGTGGCTTCAATCCACTGAAGTTCAAGAAAAATCTTTCTTAACCATGCAAACAGTAGGGTCTTCTCGTGAGCATGCTTATGCAGAGATTCCGAATGTCATTCTGTATAATGAAGATCAAGAATCGGAAAGGAGATGCTGAGAAAACTGTTCGAGCAAGCGACAGAAAAGAGGCCAAGACTCTTCCGCTCGAGCGATTAGGGAGGCGGCTCTTTGCATCAACACCCGGAAGCTGGGCCTTAAAGCAAGCTTAATTTGCCTTGCTTACGTCTTATTGTTTGCCGGCCCAAACAAAATTTTGTTTGCCACATTATTCTTTTTTTACCTTTACTAAAATTGCTAGCGAAAGCGTTCTTTACCCGCTTATTTATGGATGGACAGTGAAAAGTGAACTGGCTATAAGTAGATTTGCGCGCAGTGACCTTTTTTGTGAACAGGATGCTAATTAATTATGAAGTTACTCAATTCTTTGTTTGATAGAAAAGTGAGCCGTGTCTCGCCGCAGCGCCGCCATGCCATTGTCATCGGCGCAGGCCTTGGCGGGATTGCTGCGGCGCTGCGTGCACGCGCGCTGGGCTTTGAGGTTACTGTAGTGGAGCGACTCGAACAAATCGGCGGACGGGCACGGGTATTTCGTCGCGATGGCTACACTTTTGATGCGGGCCCTACCGTGATTACTGCACCGATTTTGCTTGAAGAGCTTTTTGCTCTGTTCGGCGAGCGTCTTTCCGAGCATGTCGAGTTGCTACCCGTTGATCCCTGGTATCGCATCACGTTTCCCGACGGCAGCCATTTTAAGTATGGTAGTACCGCAGAAGAGCTACGTCAGGCCGTGCTCGACTTCTCGCCGGAGGATATTGCGGGCTATGATCAGTTTATGAAGCGTGCGCGCGCGTTATTTGAAATTGGCTTCGAAACCTATGGTGACAAGCCTTTTCATCGGCCTCTACAAATGTTGCGCGCACTACCGATGATCTTGCGCTATGGCGGTTACCTTTCGGTCTATGACATGGTAAGCCGCTTTATCCGCAATGAATCGCTACGGCGTATATTGAGCTTGCAACCCTTATTAGTGGGAGGGCATCCCTATCATACGAGTGCTATCTACGCTTTGATTCCATACTTGGAACAACGCTTTGGCATATGGTTTGCGCGTGGAGGTACCGCCGCGCTGATAGCGGCTCTTGGTAAATTAATGGCAAGGCAAAATATCAATGTGCTGACCAAGTCCACCGTAGAAAGCATTATGGTGAAGGACAAGCGCGCTGTTGGCGTGGTACTTGCCGGCGGACAACACATTTCAGCAGAGGTGGTGATTGCCAATGTAGATCCACCGGCTCTCTACAAGCATCTTCTTCCCACTGGGAAGCGGCGTGTCTGGACCGATCAGCGACTCTCTCGACTGCAATACTCGATGGGTTTGTTTGTACTCTATTTCGGCACTAACCTGCAGTATCCCAATACTGCACACCACACCATTATTCTAGGTCAGCACTATCGCGAATTATTGGATGAGGTTTTCGGCCACAGTGCGATCCTTCCTGAGGATCTCAGTCTTTATCTGCATCGCCCAACTGCAACTGATCCAACACTCGCGCCACCTGGGCATGATGCCTTTTATGCACTTGCCCCTGTGCCTAATTTACAAGCGGATATTGATTGGGGAACGGCCTCAGCAGTGTTGACTAAACGTATTCTGGCAATGCTTAGCGAGCGAGAGCTACCCGAGGTGGAGCAGCATATCACCACTTGCTTTCATTTAAATCCGGTCGATTTTTCCCACGACTATTTAAGCGAGCATGGTGCTGGGTTTTCAATTGCGCCAACGCTGCGGCAATCAGGTTATTTTCGTTTTCACAATTTGTCGGAAGAAGCCGAAAACCTCTACTTAGTGGGTGCGGGTACACACCCAGGGGCGGGGGTGCCAGGAGTATTAAGCTCAGCTAAGGTGGTAGAGCATCTGCTGCGCGAGGAGATTAAAGCATGACACAGGAAGCGCTTACAGTACTTTCGCGTTATGGGCGTAGTTTTCGTCTAGCAGGGACGTTGCTGTCGCCCACCCACCTTGCTAGTGCAGCGCAGTTATACGAGTTCTGCCGTGCAATAGACGACCTGGCTGATCATGCAACAGATACTGAAAGCGCTCGTGCAGAGTTGCAAGCAGTACGCCTGGCGGTGCTAAACGGCGATACCAATCATCGACTGGCTGCCCAATTTTTGGGATTGGCACAACATTCTCACGCTAGCCAGGAAGTTGCAGCACAATTAATTGAGACTGTTTTGTCTGATTTAGAACCGGTGCGCGTAGCCGATGAAATTGGCTTAATTCGTTACGCTTATGGAGTCGCCGGTACCGTGGGTCTAATGATGTGCTCAGTACTGGGTGTGACTGAACGTGCTGCACAACCTTATGCAATCGATCTTGGCATCGCCATGCAACTGACGAATATTGCTCGCGATGTAGTAGAAGATGCTGCCCGTAATCGGCTCTATCTACCGGCAGCTTGGTTGCCTGCAGGTTTTCTGCCCACTCAGGTACAGGATGATCCTGCAGCAGTATTTGCTGCCGTGCAACGGCTACTGGCATTAGCCGATAAATATTATGCAAGCGGTGTCCAAGGCTTGGGGTTTTTGCCGTACCGTGCAAGCTTAGCTATTTTGGCAGCCAAGCGTCTTTATCAAGCAATCGGGCAACGCATTCTGCAGTTAGGCCCTAATTATTTGACCACTGGACGGTGTGTCGTACCGACTTGGCAGCGGTGGCTTCTATTCATGAGAGCGGTGGTTAGCGGCTGTGCTATTCCGCGCCGTGTAATCGCTCACAATACCTCTTTGCACTATGCTCTCACCGGCATGCCAGGGGCAAGTCTATGAGTAGCAAGGTAGATTACGATATAGCCATCATCGGTGCCGGCTTGGCGGGTCTAAGCCTGGCTGTACGCTTAGCTGACTTATCTGCGCCTCGTTTGCGCGTATTGTTGGTCGACTCACGCACGCATTATTGCCGAGACCGCACGTGGTCCTACTGGTCAGGCGTGGTACCGCACCCTTTTCAAGCAGCCGTTTCAAGCCATTGGGATGCGTGGATGATTGCCACGGACCAAGGGGTAGTGAAACGCAGCGTGCCCGGCGTGCGGTATGAGTCACTATGCGCCGACGCAGTTTATGATTTGGCATTCACCCGCTTGCATCAAGCAGATAACGTCGAGATTCGACTGGGCACGCACATTGTGACTCTTGAAGAAGAGGGCGACCAGGTAACGCTGCGTTTACCAGAGCAGGTGCGAGTTCGGCGAGTATTTGATAGCCGACCGCCTATCGAGCTTGGTCAGCATGGATTAATCCAACGTTTTCTTGGCCAGGAGATTGAAACTGACCAGCCCGTATTTGATCCCAACACGGCTTTGCTAATGGATTTTCGCGTGTCCCAAGAAGCCACCCACTTTGTTTATGTCTTACCCCTAAGCCCTCAGCGCGCTTTAATTGAAGATACCTATTTTGCCCCGCCAGGTTTTTGTCCACCAGATCATCGTGCCACACTGACGGCTTATTTAGCCCAACGCTACGGCATACATAAGACGCGCCTGTTATTCGAAGAACAAGGCGCATTACCCATGGATCCGTGGTTTCGCCCGCGGCAACGCTCACCACGGATTCATCCGCTGGGGAGCGCCGCAGGTGCTCTTCGGCCAGCTACTGGCTATGGTTTCATTGCCATTCAAGCTCAGTGCGAGCGCATTGTGCAAGATCTCAAGTTAGGGCGCACGCCGCGTGCTATCACTAAACGTTCGGGATTAGTACGCTGGATGGATCGTATTTTTCTTTTGTGTTTAAGCCGTATGCCCCACTGCTCACCCGCCATATTCCATGCTCTTTTTGCACATTGCCCGCCGCGTGTGCTGATCCGCTTTTTAAGCGAGCAAGCTCGTTTTACCGATTGCGTTAGGGTCGCTACCGCGCTGTTGCCGTCACTCGCGCAAGTATGGCGGACGAGGTGAGACCTCATGATTTCTGAGTAAAAAAATGAATCTGATGACACCAAACGCATCTCTTAAACCCTGGTTACCCTCTGCACTGCAATGGCACTCTTGGAGCATGGTGCTATTGCTCGTCGCTGCTTGCATCGCTAGCTACTTCGGACTGAGTCCCCAATCACTCACGGTGTATAGCGTGCTGGCAATTGGCACCGTATTCATTGGCTTTCCGCATGGCGCCTTTGATCATTGGGTCGCAGCCCGCCGTTGGATGCCTCGACTTGGACGTCAATGGTGGCTCTTGTTTCTGCTGGGTTATCTAGGCCTGACAGCGTTCGTGTTGTGTGGATGGGTATATGTTCCAGTTGTGACACTCAGTGTTTTTTTGGCCATGAGCGTGTTGCATTTTGGACTCGGTGATGTAGAAGATGGTTTGGCCCCCCCTTTCGTACCTCACTCAGTCGCCGTATTTGTGCGCGGCGGCATGCCAATCCTGCTACCGTTAAGCATTTATCCAGAAGCCACAACGCCGCTGCTAGCAAGTTTGGCGGGGTTGCCTGTTGCCACACTTGCGCCAGTTATTCACACTCTGGCGCCACTGCTATGCATACCCTGGTTGTTTGGCTTATGCTGGTTTGTCATAGCGAGCCTGCGTAGCGCTCATGACCAGGCCAAAACCCTACCCTTATGGCGCGTACAAAGTTTAGAACTGCTGATGCAAGTGAGTGCTTTTATCTTGCTCCCGCCTTTGCTTGCATTGACATTGTATTTCTGTTTTGGTCATTCAGTTCGACACGTGCTGCGATTAGGCGCTTGGCATGCGCCATTTGCGAAACAGCAAGCATGCCGTTGGTTACTGCGTACTTTGGTTCCCGTTGCAGTGCTCAGCGCACTTGGTTTGGGCGTTTTATGGTGGTTATATGGTCGCCATGATGGGGCGCTTGCTGTGTTTGGTGTAGTAACCCGGCTGATCGCGGCGCTGACTTTACCTCACATGGTAGTTTGCCTATGGCTTAGTCATCGATCACAAAGCTAAGGAAGCTCTGCAAAACCCCTTGGGCGGCGTTATGCCTGCCGTACGGTCTACGGGCCCTTGGGGTCAAACAGCGTGTTCAATTTTCCAGTAAACGGCGTCAAAATTGAGCACACCGTTTAACCTTCCGGTCTACTTTGCGCATAATGCCTGTATTAAACAGGACAACTATTCAATGTCAGCCTTCACTCCATTTGAAATCAATCATATTATCAAGATATTCTTGCCTATACTCCTCTCTCTCCATTGGCGTGGGTAGGGGCGGTTTACTTATTTGCTCCGGATCTTTCGTTGCTTTCCTTTTCCAGCCAAACAACTTTGAAGATACCGTCTTGCTAGTCAAGCGGTTTTTCCATAATTTTCATCATAAGGCACGCGAGTTTTAAGTACGCCGAAACAAAGGTGAACAAGTTTTCGCATGCATGCGCCAAGAGCAGACATCGCGGCTTTGCCACGGGCACGTAGACGTTCATATAATGCTTTAACGTGAGCGTTATAGCGTATCGCGACCACAGCAGCCATATAAAGTTTGGCGCGGACTTCTGGAGAGCCTGCCTTAGAAAGTCGGGCACGGCCAAATACTGAGGAACCGGATTGTCTCTCCACGGGTACTAAGCCAAGATAAGCGGCGAGTTGTTCAGCCGTTTTAAATGAATGAGTTTGCATCACAGATAGCATCGCTTTGCCTACTTGCGGACCAATGGCGCGAATGCTTTTCAATAGATCCAAGTCTTCCTTCAAAGCGGGATGCCAGTCAATATGATCATCGATTTCTTGTTGAAGTTGTTTTAACTGCGTCTGCAAGAAAGTAATACTTCAGAGCGGGAAACACCGAAAATTCCGCCCAGTTAGTTGGCCTAATTCAAATTTGTTTGGTGTAGAGTAAGATTTATGGGTACAGTGTTGTTTCCCTATGGGAGATTTGCCAAATTGAATGAGATCAAGTCTTGAGGTCTTGATTAGGATAGAGCATAGTTTAAACAAAAATAAGGAGGGGCTATATTGTGGATGATTTCAATGTATTAAGTGGCAGCATGGGTGATTTTCTTCATATACCTGGAGCTAATCTCCTTAATAGGACGGCGGCCTTCTATAATTGGCAGCAAGCGCGCCGCCAAGCGGGTTTCTGGCCATATGGCCGTTCTACTGAAAATGGGCCGCACAGTAGATGCCTGGCACGTACCGATGATGGAGCTTTGTTTGAAGGGGTTAATTTCGCATCCCAAGATTATTTAAGCCTGTCCTCTCATCCAGAAGTGCTTAACGTAGCGATAGAAACCATACAACGCTTTGGCGTTCATAGCGCAGGCGCACCTGCCTTTGTTGGCAATACCTCACTATCGCTAACACTTGAGAATAAGATTGCGGAATTCCTCAGTGCGGATCACATTATTCTCTATCCAACCGGCTGGGCCGCTGGCTTTGGTGTCATTCAAGGTTTGGTCCGATCCAATGACCATATAGTCATGGATAAGCTATCTCATTTTTGTCTGCAGCAAGGTGCTCGAGCCGCAACTAAGAACGTGCATTTCTTCCGCCATAATAATCTTGAAATGGCGCGTGAAAAATTGGAAAAAATTCGCGCCAGTGACACAGAAAACGGCATCTTAGTGGTGACAGAAAGTTTGTTCTCGATGGACTCTGATAGCCCAGACCTTAAAGCGCTGCAAGAGTTGGCGCACGAATTCAACGCTACTTTGGTTGTCGATGTAGCGCACGATCTTGGCAGCTTGGGCGAAAATGGGCGAGGTCATATTGAACTGCAAAACATGATCGGAAAAATTGATGTCATTATGGGCAGTTTCTCAAAAACTTTCGCCTCTAGTGGCGGCTTTGTTGCCAGTAATCAGCGCAGTGTCAAAGAGTATTTACGTTATTTTAGCTCGCCCAATATTGGTTCTAATGCCCTGTCACCCTCACAAGCGGCTATTGTTGGCAAGTGTTTCGACATCGCCGCGTCTGACGAAGGCGCGGCTTTGCGCCGCAAACTGATGAATAATGCAATGCAATTGCGTCAATTGTTGCACGACTCTGACTTTGACACGTACGGCGAGCCATCGCCCATCGTTTCCGTTAAAATAGCGACTGAGGGCTTGGCGCGTTTAGTTAGCCGCCACTTACCTCCGATCGGGCTTCTATCCAATTTGGTCGAGTTTCCAGCCGTGGCGAAAGGAGCTGCCCGTTTCCGCTTTCAGGTGATGGCTAACCATACAAACAAAGATATCACTGACGGCGCCGATTTTTTCAAGATGGCTATGGCTATGGCCCGTACTGAGGATGAAACGCTACAGTCTGGGGCCATCGAGTTGGCTGAGCTTACAAAATCAAAGGGCACCCAACTTGAAACTTCGTAGGTGAAAGCTTAACTTACGGGGGGCACTCGTTTATTAAAACGGTGCCCTTAACATCTTTCTGACTCAAATTGAAAGGAAGAAGAGGGTGTCAATCCGTGCTTGAATTGAGCTTACTTTACCCCCCAAGCCAGAACCGAAGCCACCTCTTGGCGTAGCCAGAAACCAAAATCAGTGAGCCGGTCGCGTAGCTGGAGCGGCGATACATCAGGGTTCAGAAAAGTCTCCAAGACCCATCGCATATCAGCTTCCCGTTCCGGGTAATGTCTTGAAAAACACATATAAAGCAGATAAAGACTGGTCGCATAACGGCTTTCACGCTCCATCACCAGTTCAAAACCTGTACGCAAAATCCTTTTCATCAGTGACTGGACCTGCTCAGGTGAAATCGGCCTTCCGCTCGTCAGTTCGGTCTCAACAGCAGAAAGCTGCCGGTCGAGGAGTTCCGCATCCATCATCATTGCCAAACCAGGGCGGCAATCCGGTAAAGCCGGTCCGATATCCGGCCCATGGATGCACAATGACTGGGTTTTGATAATCATGGAAACAATTGGGTTCACCTGCGCAAAGTTGTGATGGAACGTGACCGAAACAAATTCTACTGCGCAAGGAAAGCCTAGTTGCTGAACAGGCGCGTCGTCAGACCATGGCAAGCCTTGCCAGATAACACACTCAGCCTCGCGGGGGTAAACCAGACAAAAACTGTCCAAGTCGGAAAAGCCGGCGATCGCCGTACCAAAAGCGACGGAGCCTCGAACATAAACGCTATGCAACTGCTCACCCAGTTTCTGGATATAAATTTGGCGAATCTCCTCTAGCGCTTCGAGCCACGGAGAAACCAGCCGCTCGGGCGAGGCTGGATTAATCACGTAGCCGTCATGCGTTTGCGAGAAGAAGCTGCCAAGCGGCTCGATTTCACGACGTTGATTCATCATCGCTTTCAGTCCCGAGGTTCAAGTTTGAATTCGCCAGTAACGGACAAGTCAAAGTCCCGCCCAGACTGGTCACGCAATCGACCGTCCGGCGTCAGATCACCCGTGTAATAGGCTAATAAATCGCCGTTATCAGCTTGGCGCAGACGCAACTCTGCCATTAAGCTATTCGACATCGGCCCAATCCGGAAATGAGGTGGTTGTGGCGGCGGGGCGTCCGCCACCGCCAGCGGGCGGACCGGCACAGGTACACCGTCGATCTCTAGGCTAGGCTCAACAGGCAAACCCACCATTTGGCCCCGACAGGTCACAGCCACATGCTGCCATCGCTGCGCCGTCAACGGCACGCGGCCAGCTACAGTCTGGTCAGCGGCGATAATCAGCAGACGGTAAAGCTGTATGTCGCACAGCGACGCCACTGTCAGCCCGCCAATTAACCCAATATTGTCAGTGCTGGAGCAGGCATTCAAACACTCGCCGATCTCCAGAGCGCGCCGGCTAAAGTACCAGCAGCCGATCAACTTTGGCTCATCGCCACTCAGCCAAGCAGATTTGTGCTGGTTCAAGGTGTTGAGATCATGCGCCCTACTCCACAATCTCACCATGCGCAATCCGCCAACGAACTCGGCATCAGGGACGAAGTCGGACAGCACGCCGGGAGCCCTCTGCTCCTGGCCAATGACCAAACAGCCGCCATCTGCGATGTGCTCGCCTACCGCTAATGAACCGACAAAAACCGCTGGCCCAAAGTCAATGGTGCGCCCCTCAGCCAAGGCAGAAATGGCGGCAACCCCGTCTTCTTTATATAAACACACCCGACCATCAGAGGACCGCCACGTCAGCGCGATATGCTGCCACTGGTGAAAATCGAGGTGCAAGCCAGTGACAATTTTTTGGCCATTGATCGACAGCACGAGCCCCTCTGTCCCCTTATCCTGCAGCAAAACATCACAAGTGGTGTTGGTCTGTACGCAGCTGTAGGAGAAGATGGTGCTACAAGAATTGGCACGAAAAGGGCATAACACGGCTTCGAAAGTGAATTCTTCCGCGGGAAAAGCGACGAATTTTTGCACCATCACCCATTGACGGGGCTTGCCGGCCACAAAAGCAACGCTGCCGATGGGGTCAAGATGCAAGCCATAGCGGCCCCAGGCCGAACGGTAGGACAGGACTTCGGCTATCGTCAGCCGAGGCAGCGGTCGGACCCAGGCGTCAAAACTCACCGCCGGTGCTACGAGTTGATCAAGTTGGAGAATATCGGCTTCCGCCTGGGATTCAACGCCCAAGCGGAATATTTTGGCGACTGCCGGCTGGTTTTTTGCAGGAGAAAGAAAAGAAGTCATGACTTGAGCTTAGGAAGATAGAGGGTATCGGGTCAAAGACCATCGAGCGAGGTTTCCCACCAGCGTACCGCTGGTCCGTCTGGCTGCATCGGCCGGATGCAGCGATACGCCTCATACGGCATCATGCCAAGCGTGCCGCTGTAAGCCCGGTCGTTTTCATTGAAAACTCGCCGAATTCTCTGACGAATGGAGGGCGACAGCGACGACTCGCCAACTCGCATTGCCTGAGCGAAAGTGTGCCGTGGCTGCATGACAATCATTGTCGATTGTGAGCCAAAGCTATAGCGTGCATGATTCTCTGGGTAGCACGGAGCAAAGGTATTGACAAAAATCTTTTCACCACCAAAAGCAAAGCACCATGCCGGATCCTCAATTTTCTGCTCCATACAATGCTCGCCCGCCGGATCCAAATCACTCAGATAGCGCAGAACTGCGTGCGTGAATTTCGCCAACACCTCAATATTATTGCCGTACTTCGGACTGGCTAGGTCAATCACGTAACCGTCAACCTTGAAGGCTTGCGACAGATTAATGAAGTGCGCCATGTGCTGCGCGACGTTACGCATATTGTCCTTAAAGGATAAGGTTTCGTCGAGAGGCGGGCTACCCCAAAGCCGAGACCCAGGCGAATAGATGCAGTGGGTCTTCATCTTAAGTGGCATGAAATTATGGACCGACGGAAAGTTTTTCTCAGCATCCTCAATATTAAAAGGCATGCTACTGCGTGCGCGACTGCACAAAGACTCTTTAGACATACATTCCCCCCCTTTTGATCAGAATATAAGCGTAACTACAGTTAATCAGTCTATTGCAACTTTTAAACTAATAATATATTCTGCCACACAACAACAAGATATAGGGACCCTCTTTGTGTTTGGTAAACGGCACTAGCCGCTGATGCCAAATACTGAGAAGCTCGCAAGGATGACGGCTATTAGAGCATAGCCAACTGGCATCCACTGGCTTATGCCGTTGGTTGCCCGCTTACCCGACTAGACTTATGGTCAGCGTCAGCTATTTACGGCGCAATCAATTTTTTACTTAAGTACCGAAGAAATTTTTTACTGTAGAAGAGAAAGATATACCAGTAGCATAAGCGATCACGATTCATCTAATCGGCGAGGAGAGGGGGGCTCAATGAACAGTACAGAAGTCAGCGGAGCAATACGGACGATCGATTTTGCCGCTCTGCGCGACGGCAACCATCGCAGTCGGGAAGCCTTGGGGCGGGAGATCGTAACGGCTTTTGAAGAAATCGGTGGCATCTACGCAATTAATCACGGCGTGGACCCAGCCTTGGCCGAAGACGTTTTCACCGCTTCCCGTTGGTTTTTTGCACAGCCCTTATCCTGGCGACAAGCGTTGGGAACAAACCAGTGGCAACGTGGCTTTCTCGCCTTGCAGACCAACCGCAAGCCTGGCTTTCCCCCTGACCTACGCGAAGCATTTGATATCGGCATCGACATTCCAGCCGATGACCCGCGAGTGCGCGACAACAAGCCGTTTCACGGTCCCAACCATTGGCCCGACGCACCCAGCTTCCGCGCCACAGTTGAAGGCTATTTCCAAGCACTTCGGGACTTCGGGTTCGCTCTGCAGGAGGTGCTGGCCTTGGGACTAGGGCTGCCTAAGGAGTGGTTCCAGGAGTATTACGGCAGTGCCCTCTCAACCATGCGGCTATTGCATTATCCCAACGCTGAACAGACGCTGGAATCCGACGGGTTCCCGATGGCCCCGCATATCGACTTCGGCGCTTTCAGCTTTATTTCGCAAGATAGTACTGGAGGCCTAGAATACCAAGATAGTACTGACCTGTGGCGGCCACTGCAACCAACGCAAGGCGCTTTAGTCGTCTTTCTGGGTGGGCTCATGAACTACTGGAGTAACGGCCGCTTCAAGGCCCTGCGACATCGCGTTGTCAGTGTTCCAGGTCGACAGCGCTTCTCAATCGCCGCGTTCTACAATCCTAGTTTCGACGCTGAGCTAACCTGCCCGCCTCCCTGTAGCAGCGCCAACCAGCCACTAATCAATAACGCAGCTATCGCTTGTGGGCCCTATATCCTAGCCCAAGCGAAAGCCCGCTCAGCCCTGACCGCGCAATGAGTTTATTTGACCCAACCCTCGCGCCAGAGCAGCGTCACCTTGAGCGGCTGACACCGCTGCTGTCTCCTGCTCTAGAAGCCTTGCGCATCGAATTACAAGCCGAGCCTCAGAAGATACAAGCCGATGACGCTTTCGTCCGATATGCCTGCATCTTAGCTTTGACAGCAGTGGCCGAAGGCAACCACGGCGTCGGCGCAGTTATCGTGCATAACGGCCGCGTAATCGCCGAAGGTCGCAACCGCGCCTTCTGGCCGCAGGTGCGCAGTGACCTACACGCCGAGATGGATGCACTCAATGCCCTAGAACGGGACCACCCAGATCTGCCACCTGCTGAGTGCAGCTTATATAGCTCGCTCGAATGTTGCCCGATGTGCACCATTCGCCTAATCAATGTAGGTATCGGTCGCATTTTATATGTCGCCGATGATGACGAATGCGGCATGGTGCGTCGCTTCGACGATCTTCCCCCAGGCTACAGAGAGTTAGCAGAATCGCGTTCGCAGTATTTCGGCCCCGCCTCCTGCTCCGCCAATCTGATGGACTACGCCCGCGATATTTTCCACTTTAACCTTGAAGCGCTAAAAAACTTTGTCCAATGCCGTAAATAACGATGTTCTCTAGGAGGTAGTATGAATAACGTAATCAGCATTAATAACGTAAGTAGCATGAATAACAACGTAGATAAAGAGATGGCTCTTGATGCGTTTCTGTCTGATATGTACCGGCGCTTCGGGCCACCAAAGCCAATGAACGATATCGTCGAGGATCGCGAGTGGCCGCACTTTTTTCTACACCGAAATTTCTTGGGCGAGCAGGATCTGGCGATCCTTTTTAATACTAAGCGGTGTCGTTACCAGTGCAAATTCTGCGCTTTGCCTTATAAGGCGAGCAAGGAATGGATTGGGCGAGATTTGGTCGTGCAACAGTTTAAAAACGTAATTCAGGAGGTCCGTCATGCTATCGGTGCGTTCGAACGACTGACCATCGCCAATGAAGGCTCTGTGTTTGACGATACCACCTTTCCTCGAGACGCATTGGAAGAGATCGTCCGTTCGACACGTAGCTTGCCGAATATTCGTAAATTAGTTATCGAAAGTCGGCTAGAGTTTGTGCAAGCTGGTGTGCTAAAACAATTTAAGGCGGAAAGCGGCAAGTCCATCGACATCTTGACCGGTTTTGAGACCTTGAACGAAACCATTCGGGACAAAGTGTTGGACAAGCGCGAACCATTGAGCGCCTTCCTTTCTGGCTTAGACGAGATCGCTACTGCTGGCGACATCGAACTGACCGCCTACGTTCTCTTTAAACCCAGTCCCACCATGAGCGATGCTGAGGCTCGGGACGAAGCCGAAGCGTCTATCGACTACCTCACCAAACATTGCGCCCAGCGCTCCATTCCATTGATCGTCCGCCTCAATCCAATGTACGTGTCCCGCGGCACACCTTGGGCTCATAAAGCTATGGCACAACCAGGAGGGTACCAGCCACCGCGACTTTCCGACGTGCTGGCGCTGGCTCAAGCCAAGCAAAAAGAAGGCGTGCGCATCTATTATGGTCTGACCTCTGAAGGCCTATCGGGTAACGAGGATACTTACCGCGGTCGTGATGACTTCTCCTCAACGCTACTCAAGCAATGCATTGTCTCCAATTCCCAACGCCCTTCTGACCGATAGGAATTGTACTATGCAAATTTTAGCAATGAAGGCAGGCCATGACGGCAATTTCGCACTCTTAGAAGATCATGCACTACGGTGGCAGATTGAAGCAGAGAAAGATTCTTTCCCTCGCTACGAGACCATCACGGCGGATCTTCTGGTGCGTGCCGGCAAATATCTTGAAGGTATTCCCGACGTCATAGCCGTCAGTGGCTGGGTCAAGGGATGGCATTCAGTCGAACCCCCCGTGAACGGCGGCTATTTCGGCTGGGAAGATAACTGTGGCCGCCTTTCCTCGATGCGTTTTATGGGACGCGACGTCAAACTCTTTACCTCGACCCATGAACGCTCCCATATTTTCTGCAGTTACGGCCTGTCCCCTTTCCCGCAGGGAGAACCGTGTTATGCCCTGGTTTGGGAGGGTAATCTCGGTTGCTTTTATGAGATCGGCGCCGATCTGTCGGTCACTCGGCTCGGTTGGCCGCTGGTAGATCCGGGTAATAAATATGCTCAGCTTTTTGGTATCGCGGATCCTACCTTTCCTTCACTAAAGGGACATTTCCGTTTTTCCAACGCCGGCAAGCTAATGGCCCTGGCCGCCTTCTCAAAACGCACACCACTGGACGAGGACGGACGCCGATTGCTCGACGCTCTAATCCAAGCAGATGGTCTGGTCAAAAACATCGCAAAAGACGAATTTTCCTGGTCACGCTACTACAATATTGGTGTCACCAATCCAGACTTCATGGAACTGGCCGGTCATTTCTCCGATATGATCTACAACCGCTTCTATGAATTCGCCCGCAAGCACCTGACCAAAGGCCTACCCTTATTGATCAGCGGTGGCTGTGGCCTAAATTGCGAATGGAATAGCCGCTGGCTGGATAGCGGCCTATTCTCTGATGTTTTTGTCCCCCCTTGCACCAACGATACCGGTGCGGCCCTCGGAACCGCAATTGAAGCTCAGGCTCTGCTAACCGGCAACGCCAAGATAGAGCATTGGAGCGTCTACGCTGGCGAGAACTTTGTCGAGGATATTCCCTGCCCCAATCAGACCTTCACTGCTGAACCATTGGATGTGAAGGTGGTCGCGGATTTTATCGCAACCGGTGGCATTATCGCCTGGGTCCAGGGCCAGTACGAAATGGGGCCGCGGGCACTTGGCAACCGCTCGATCCTCGCCGCGCCTTTCTCCACTGAGACACGCGACAGGCTAAATGCCATCAAAAAACGCGAGGGTTACCGTCCCGTTGCTTGCATCTGCCTAGAGGAGGAGGCAACGCGTCATTTCGATGGTGCGAGTCCAAGCCCATATATGCTGCATTTCCACCACGTACGCGATTCTCAGTTAGGTGCCGTCACTCATGTGGACAATACTTGTCGGGTGCAAACCGTCAATGCTAGCCAAAATCCGCCGATGTACCGCTTGCTCAACGCTTTTTCCGAGCGCACCGGCTATGGCGTGCTATGCAATACGTCCCTCAACTTCAACGGACGCGGCTTTATCAACCGCATGAGTGATCTCATCACCTATGTGGAGAACACAGGCATGGATGGATTTGTTGTCGGCAACCATTTTTACCGTCGGCGCGATTCATGACCCCCATCTTCCCCGTTGCAGATACGGTGGTCCAGCATATTGCCGAAGCGTGCGCCCGTACTCCTGACCATCCCGCGATTATAGATAACCGCGGCTCAGTCAAACTTAGCCAGCTGTGGCAGGCGGCGACAGTTCTCGCCGGTCAGCTGTCTAGGCTGCCCGGCTTTACTCGGGAGGATCGGATCGGCCTGCTGCTACCGCGTGACCGCTCTATGCCCTCCGCTATGCTGGGCTGCATGCTCGCGGGCGGAGCCTTCCTCCCACTTGACCCCTCCTGGCCCACTGAACGGCTCAATCTGATCCTGGAAGATGCAGGCTGCCGGGCGTTAGTCACGACTTCGGGCATGCCTGACCCGGCCTGGTCGGGACCTCGCATTGACATTGCCGACAAGGGACAACGACCAACGGCCATGGTCCAACCTACGCCAACTGATCTGGCTTACGTGATCTACACCTCGGGTTCTACCGGACGGCCTAAAGGCGTACTGATGGAACATGGGCCGCTGGCAAACCTGGTGACAGCAGTTAAAAGCATACTATACCGTGAAGCAAACGCAGATTATAAGGAAATCTTGAGCGCACCTTTCGTCTTCGACGTGGTAGTGCAGCAGGTGTTCTCGGCCCTAACCGGAGCGTGCAGTCTACACATCGTGCCCGACGAGCTGCGCCAAGATCCGGCCGCTCTAGTCTCTTACATAGAACGCCACCAAATTTCCCAAATCAACGTAGTGGTCAGCCATCTGGCTCTGTTGCTAGAGAACGGACTGATCCGCACCGCACCGTGGCTACGCCGCATCGTCACCGGCGGCGAAGCGCTGCCGCTGCCACTGGTTCGGCTGCTGTTTACTGAACCAGCGTTTGCACACCTAGAACTGGTCAATATGTACGGCCCCGCGGAGAACTGTGTCGACTCGACCTGTTTCGTCATCAAGGCCGACATGATTGCCACGCTAGAGCGGATCCCGCTCGGCCGAGCCTTGCCCGGCACTGAGGTCTTAATCCTGGGCGAGAAGGAAGAGATCCTGCCGGCAGGCGCCACCGGCGAGATCTATTTAGCCGGCATCGCCCTTGCCCGCGGTTACCTAAATCGGCCAGAGACCACCGCCCGTACCTTCGTGCATAACCACCACACGGGCAGCGGAGTGATGTATCGCACGGGCGACCTGGGATGCTTTAGCGCCAATGGCATGCTGGAATTTCGTGGCCGGCGAGACAATCAAGTCAAGATCGCCGGCCAGCGGGTAGAGCTTGAGGAGATCGAAGAGCGGCTAAAATCCATCAATGGCCTCTATCAGTTCGCGGTCCTTTATCAGCAGCGTGAGCATGGCGGCCGGCTGATTGCTTTTGTCGCCGCTGACGCGCCGCCTGACTTCACACGCTTACGTACCCTGGCAATCCAATTATTACCTAGTTATATGGTTCCAGGCACTTTCGTCCACCTCGGCCCGGCCCTACCCCTAACGCACAACGGCAAGGTAGACCGAGAAATGCTCGTTTCTTTGCTCACGGACCACGGGCAAGAGGTGGTTCAGCAAGGCGCGTCCGACACCGTCGCGCATCTCTGGCAAGAAGTCTTGGGCGGGGTTAAAACCGATCCACATGTCGGTTTCCTAGCGCTGGGCGGAGACAGTATCGCAGCAATTCGGCTGGTTGCGGCAATTCGCAGCCGTTTCCAGTCCGAGGTCTCGCTCGAGGCAGTGCTCTCAAATATCACCCTAGCCGAATTAGAACAACAGCTGATGGAACAGCGCACCATCAGCGCGGAACTCGCCTGCGCGCCGCCAGGGGACGACTATATCGCCTCATCGGCCCAAAGGCGGCTATGGTATCTGACCCAGTTTGGCGATAATAGCCATCTTTACAACGTGCCTGTTTACCGAGAAACGGGGGTACTTGACCCCACTCGGGTACACGCTACGATGCGCCAACTGATGGTGCGGCACCCTGCCCTGCGTACTTCTTTGGTCCTACGCGATAACGAGTTGCGACAGGTGATACACGATGACATCGACTTTCCTTTTGCGGTCGACGACCTGAGCGCTGCCACCAATGCTGAGGCACAAGCGAGGTTGATTGCTGCCGAAGAGGCCAGGCGCCCCTTTGAACTCGCCCATGCCCCCCTATTCCGCTTGCGCCTACTCCGACTAGCGCAAGACCGCTGGCATTTCCTGCTGGTTTTGCACCATTGCCAGGCGGATGGTTGGGCCATTTCGGTCCTTCTGGAGGAGTTCAACCAACTCTATCACAACCCAAACGCCAAGCTTGCAGCCGTGCGCCCCTATGTCGACTTCGCCCACTGGGAGCAAACTCGCGACGGATCAGGCGACATGCGGTTCTGGCAAGACGTATTGACCCCACCGCCACCGCCCATTGTGTTGCCGTCGAGCGGCATCAGCAATGATTCCTCCAGCGGAGGACAGGTCCAACTCACGGTCAAGCCTAAACTCAAGCAGCTGATCGATTCTATAGCGCGGCGCCACGCGGTCACGCCAGCGGTTATTGTGCTATCTCATTACCTAATCCTGCTAAACCGGCTGACGCTGCAGCATGATTTGTGCGTTGGCATGGGCATTGCCAATCGACCCCATGGCGCCTTTGACCGCTGCATCGGCTGCTTCGTCAATGTCGTCCCGATCCGCCTCAAGCTAGCGGAAGACGCCGCGCTGACCCGCATTTACGAACAGGTCGGACGCCAGATGCGCGAAACTTTACGACACCAGTCGCTACCACTGGATACCATGGCCGCCCAACTGGTTCCTGGCGGGGGCCCGCCTTTCAATATACTGTTCGCGTGGCAAAGCTATGAGAAAGTCGCCAATGGCCAACAGTCGCCTTTGCCTGTGGCCATTGGCGACCAGTTAAAGCGCTTTGATTTCTCCTTTGGCCAGGCAAAATTCGATCTATCATTGAACGTCTACCCCAACGGCGAGGCATTAGAATTAATGCTGGAATACAGCACTGCCACGGTCGATCCTGCTCAGGCGCAACGCTGGCTTCATGCCTTCCTCGATCTGATGGATCGGCTTGCCACCCATGACCACCAAGAAAAAACGCATGAAACTGTCTAACATTTCATTGTTTGAGCTACCAAGCCTTGAGACCAATCTCAATCAGATTGATCGTCCTATCCCTGAAACGACTATTGATCGGCTGTTCGCTCAGCAGGCCCAGGCAATGCCAGACGCCATCGCCCTAATCGAACAGGGTCGACAATACAGCTATCGTGAATTGGACCGCGAATCGAATAGGATTGCTGCTTTCCTTCTGGACAGTAACGTTGGAGCAGCCCCAGTCGCCGTGCTGGCGGAACGTTCCTTCACGCTGCTCACAGCATTGCTGGGTATTCTGCGCGCAGGCGCGATCTATACCCCGCTCAACCCAGCCTTCCCATTCCGCAGGCAACAGATGATGTTGCGTCTAACTGCTACACCCATCTTACTGTGCAGCCGCCACCACGTCCACCTAGCGCAGGCGCATCTGTGGGAAGCTCCTGAGCTCGCTACCATCCTCTGCCTGGACAGTGACGACCTTGACCGTGAAACGGAGCCGCGCAAGCTGCGTATGGACGAGGGCTTATGGGACCATATCGCTGAGACCGCCGACGACGCCATCAGTGGCGGCGGCTGGCGCAGTGCTATCACTGGCGAACAACTCCCCGAGTGGGTCATGCAGGATTATGCCGACAATATCCGCACAAAGCTCGCGCTTCATCTTAGGCCAGATTCTAAGGTGCTAGAAATCGGCTGCGGCTCCGGGCTAACGCTGTTTGCTTTAGCCCCTTTGGTCGGCAGCTATGCCGCGACTGACCTCTCCAGTTCGATGATCGGCACGGCAGCAGCCAGTGCGCGACAGCGCGGCCTAGATCAGATTCGCTTTCATCATCTCGCTGCCCACGATTTGAAAAACCTCGGCGAGAGCGAGTTCAACGTCATTATCCTTAACAGTGTAGTACAGAGCTTTAGCGGCTACAGTTATCTGCGGCAAGTGATTGCCGAAGCATTGGCGCTATGCGCCAACGAAGCGGTGGTGTTCCTAGGCCACCTGTGGGACGCTAGCATGCGCGAGGCCTACGCCGCCACTGGAGCGCAGGCCGAAAGTGACGATGCACTGTTCGTAGCGCGCGAATTCCTGCTTGACCTCCAGCATGAATTCCCAGAGATCGTCAAGGTTGAGATCACGCCCATGGCAGCGCGCACTCAGAACGAACTGACGGCTTACAGCTTCGATTGTATCCTGCACCTGAGGCGGCAGCGCTGTGCGGCACAGCCACTCGGATCGCGCCGCCGGCGGCGTTTGGACCGACGCGCATTGGCGCCATACACCAACCTGCCCGCGGTTCATGCGAGTGACCCACAGGGCAAGGCCTATATCATCTTTACGTCTGGCAGCACGGGTACGCCAAAAGGCGTCGTCAACTCGATGCGGTCTCTGGTTAATCTGTGCAATTGGTATATAGAGTTCTGCACATTAGCACCGGGCAAACGAGTCTATCAAGTGATCGCCAGCAGCTTCGACGCCTCAATTAAGAATTACCTAGCGCCGATTGCCTCAGGGGCCACCATCGTCACGTATCCAGAGACTCCTTACGACCCAGAGCTGATGCTGGATATCCTGCACCGGG
Organism: Mycoavidus cysteinexigens; assembly: GCA_031963245.1. Taxonomy (GTDB): domain Bacteria; phylum Pseudomonadota; class Gammaproteobacteria; order Burkholderiales; family Burkholderiaceae; genus Mycoavidus; species Mycoavidus cysteinexigens_A. The sequence goes on along the minus strand of JASSUC010000006.1, from coordinate 67,711 downwards.
AAAAAATAAATGTCCTCAATCCCGGCGTGCCCAGTCAGTTCTACCCTCTAGTCGATCTGGCCGCGGCGGGCGGATATGAGCAGCTATCCGGACTGCAAGTACTAGCGCTCGGTGGTGAAAAACCAGACCTTGGCCGGCTACGCAACTGGCTCTCCTCACCAGCCTGCCAGCTCTCAAACTTCGCTAATATCTATGGCCCGACTGAATGCGCAGACATTGCCACCGCCGGCGCATGGCGACCGGAGGAGTTGCTTGATACCACAACGCTACCCATTGGGCGACCCATCTACAATAACCGCTGCTACATTCTCGACAGCGCGGGGCGTCCGTTGCCAACCGGCGCCGTGGGTGAATTATGCATCGCAGGCGCAGGCGTGGGCATCGGCTATCTAGGTAATGAAACGCTGGCTGCGCAACGGTTCGTTACAGATCCTTTTCATCCAGGCGGGCGCATGTACCGCACTGGCGACCTTGCATGGCAACGTGAAGACGGTCAAATCGAGTTAATGGGTCGGCAGGACGACGAAGTGAAAATCCGCGGCCACCGCATGACTCTCGGCGAGATCGAAACCCATCTGCGCACTCTCCCCGGCGTGCACGACGCCGCAGCTGTCTGCCGCACCGTAGCAGCAGAGCGGCAGTTGCTCGCCTTTGTTACAGGCAACAATATCCCGGACGATAGCCGCCTGACCATCCTACTTGCGAACACGCTGCCCACAGCAATGGTGCCCAGTCGCTTCATCCGCATCAGCGAATTGCCACGCAGCGCTCATGGCAAACTTGACCGTACAGCGCTGAGCGCATTACCGTTGAATACCACGGCCAGCACAGTTGCGCAGACCCCCACTGATCCGACCGAGCGGCAGGTGGTGCAAGCTTGGACCCGGGTACTAGGCGAACGGGCGCTCACTGTCGACGACAACTTTTTTTTGGTCGGCGGGCATAGCCTCGCCCTAGTCATGTTGCAAAGCATCTTAATGCAGACATTCGGCTATGCGCCGTCCTTGGCCGATCTGCACCGCAATTGCACGGTGCGCGGCCACGCGCAACTGATTTCGACCCATGCAACCATCCCCGACGAAGCAATCGGCCGCTTCCTAAAGGAAGGACTCGGCCAAGCCATCTTCTGCTTTCCCCCGATCACCGGGCTCGGTTGGGTGTTTGCTCCACTTGCCGAACGCATTGAGCACGCGCAGCTGTTTGCGTTCGACTTTATTGCTCAACCGGATCGCGTCACTCGCTACGCTGACACCATCGTTCGGATAATAGCGGGTAAGCCGGTGGTAATTTGCGGCTATTCTGCGGGCGGCAACCTCGCCCATCAAGTAGCACTCGAGTTGGAACGCCGCTCGCTTAATGTCGTACGCCTGGTGCTCATTGATTCCGAACCACGGTGTGGCGAAGCCGGATTCAGCGAAGTCGATACGCTTGATTTTACGAAAAACAGCATCACTGGGCCGCTAGTGCACACACCTGAAACCCTGGCGCGGATCGAAGCTTACACCCGAGCCCATTACCAGGCATACGAGCATGAGCGAATTGCTGCCCCCATTGCCTTGGTGCTGAGCCACTCGATGCGAACAGACCCATCATGCGCCTGGGCAAAATTCACCGACGCCACCGTCACCAGCTATATCGCTGTCGGCCACCACAACACCGTCATCGGGCAGGAGAATATAGAGGCCAACGCGCTGCTGCTACAACACCTTCTCCTCGACGAGCCACCTCGTCCATGATGCCTATGCCTGGCTTCGCCAGGCAGGTCAATGGTTTATATCTGTCTCTTGATCACAAGTCAGCCGGTAATTGGTGGCTGACTTGTGATCAAGAGACAGGGGGTTGTGCAAAGGTTCTCTAATGCTTTGTTCGATGGAGAATGAGAATAATGGTGTTGAGAAGATCGTGTCTCATAACTGAGCGCTCGGTAAATAGCGAAGCAACAGCTTAGTGGCGGCGGCTGTTAAAATTTCTTGTAGCGGCGTAGCCGCTGCTAGCGCAATGCTTTCATTGAGCAGATTGATTGCAAGCGCGCTGCAACGCTGCACAGCGGCGTCCATTTGCGGCATCCAGGCCGCAGCAGCAGCGCAATCAGGCGCACGCTCCAGCACAGTCAGTAACGCTACGCGCTCCTCTGGTGTAGCCATCGCGAGATAGTAGACCACGTTTCCATTCAGGGCGCCGCGCTCTAGATCTTGTTGCAGATCCTCAATATCATCATTGATTTGAAAGGCGGCGCCTAGCAAGCGTGCAGCTTGTATGGCTGAATGAGTGATAACCGTGGGTTGGTCAGCCAACAACGCTGCCCCTTCAATGGGTAACGCTACTAACACGCCTGTTTTGGCTTCAATAATATTGCCGTAATGGGTGGGCGAGATAGTACGCCACAGGGCAGGATGAAACTCTTCCGTTTGCCCACCAATCATACTCCCTAAACATGCCGCAAAACTTTTGATCAGCTTAGCTGAACCAATTTCCGCCAGCACACCAAAAGCCGTGGCAAGCAAATGATCTCCGACGCAGATTGCGGTAGCTGTGCCGAAGCGCGTCGCACAGGTGGGTTGATTACGTCGCATAGGTATTTGGTCTTGCACGTCATCGTGAACAATCGATGCTTGATGGATCAACTCGCAAGCAGTTGCAAGATTAACCGCATCAGTGCGAGATATTCCAAGAGCAGCACTAGCCGATAATGCCAGTCGCGCCCGCCAAGCACTGCCGCCACTGGCTAAATGGTAGCCAGTGGCTTCGTCAAGCAGCCCTTTGCTTTTAAGCGCGGTCGCTGTCCGCATACGCGCAATGATTTCAGTTAAATCGAGGTCGCTAGAGTCGAAAGAAGAAATTGGGTTTTCTGCACAAACCGCTGGCTTACAGGCACTTTTACTGAATTTAACAGAAAATTGTGGCTGAGCCTCATGGGCAAATATAGGGCTGGAATCAACAGACGCCACGATAATCTTCTCCGGATGAAGCGAGGGTTATGTCCGTTCCTGCTACCTGCATGTAGAATTCATTTCATAAATACCCAAAAGGCCGTGATCTGGGTATTTGCCAGATGCGGGGCGGTGCTCGGAATCCTCACGTACATCTATGTACGCTCCGGCCCCTGTGCTCTATCCTCCAGGGTTTGGCAAATACGCTAGCAACCTTTTGGACATTTCTGAAACGAATTCTAATCATAACAGGCAGATTTACCGTACTAGGAGCTATTTAGAAATGGCTGCATAGAGTTCAATGCAGCTAATTAAATATGCGTCATTCTGCTGCTTAGTGCATAATTTTTTGGAAATTTTGCTTACCTTAAACAGATGCAAGTGAGCATTTTAGTGAAATCGGGCTCACACCTGATACGCTTTACAGTGTATTTTTGAATCAGCTCGGGATGTGGCAAATATAAAGATGGCCGCCATGCAGTAAATTTTTGCATGGATGTTTTACCGGGTAAGTAGGTTAGATGGCAGGCGTTGCCTGCAAATCTAGATAGATCAATCACAATTTTTGCCATTGCTGAATCGGCAAGTAATCTCACACCATAAACGTGAATCATGAAATCGTGGACACCATCGAGTTGGCTGACTAATGCAGAGGGGATAGATTATCCACCTGCCCCTTGGCGTCTTGGCGGCACAGGGTATATGTCGTTATGGCAAATTCCAATAAAAAACTTACCCATGGTCTTCCCGTCAGGTGTTAAGCCAGTGATTCGTTTTGGGCGTACCACGGTGCTCGCCGGGTGGATGGTCTATACTCCAGGCAGTATCCTGGAATACAACGAATTAATCCTCATCGTTGAGGTGAAAGTGAATCATCGGCGCTTAGGTTCTATTACTCACGCCTGGGTCGATAGCCCGGCTTCTGTGGCCGGTGGTCGCGCATTGTGGGGCATTCCAAAGCAATTGGGCGCCTTCGAGCTGAGTCACAGTACCCTCTTTGAGGCCAGCGCCACGGTGAATGGACAAGCAATCGCCTCATTTCAATTTCGTCCTGGCTTTACTTTGCCTGGTTGGTGGCGTATTCCATCACCGACTGCACAGTGGTCGCAAAGTGGAGCAATTCAAGTGGCCGAAGGTAATTTGCTAGCCCGCGTGCAACTCGGCACGGAAAGTTGGACAATCGCAGCTGAAGGACCTTTAGCTTTTCTGAGTGGGCATAAACCTCTGTTTAATTTACGTTTTGCGCAGATGGCATTTAGCTTTGGTATTTAAAACCAGCCCTTTCAGGGTGTTTGAGTTATCCTAAATGAGGAAAATCAAGAATCGCCAGCAGAGATCGCCTCGGGCGGAGACAAGGCGGTACGACTGTGGGACGCGCAAACCAGAGAACCCGGACACATCTTACAAGGACATACAAACAGTGTTATGAGCGTGGTGTATTCGCCCAACGGCAAGCAGATCGCCTCAGGCGGAGACAAGACGGTGCGGCTGTGGGACACGCACACCGGTGCCCGCAAGCGCACCTTACAAGGACATACCGGCTGGGTTTATAGCGTGGCGTATGCACCGATCGCCTCCGGTAGTGCCGACGCGACAGTGCGGCTGTGGGAGATAAAAAAAGAAGGTGAAGACTATAAGGCGGTTTTGTGCTGGAGTTCGGGTCGCAATAGTTTTTTGACGGTGAGAGGGATCTCAATAGAAGGAGTAGTAGGGTTAAGCGAAATGAATAAGAAGCTGTTAAAACAGAGAGAAACGATGGTGGCAGTTTGAAAAAAGAGAATAGAAAGGTTATGGTGTTTTGTAAGCGCCCGGCCCCACGTTGACAGCTTAATTTTTCAGAGGGAGAAGTAAATTCTATTTGTTGATGAGAGCCTGTCAGATTTTTTGTGTGTCCGAAGTCACGGTTAAATTTTACAGCTTCTTATAATGAGGCTGTCATTTTTTAGTGAGGCCTACTTACACAAAAAACTGACAGGCTCCTCTAGGCGGCCGCTATTCCACCATAACCTTAAACGTCCGCTTCAACCTCATTCCCCTTCTCTTCAAGCCAGCCACGCCGCGCAGCCGCCTCACCTTTGCCCATCAACATCGTCATCATGCCTACCGTCGCCTCAAACCCCAGCGCGCCCAAAGCAACGGGCAGCAAACGCCGAGTATCAGGATTCATCGTCGTATCCCACAACTGCTCAGCACTCATTTCGCCTAGCCCTTTAAAGCGACTGATGCTCCATTGCTGTTCACGCACCCCATCTTTACTCAGCTTATCGAGAATAGATGCCAGTTCACCGTCATCCAAAGCATATAGTTTTTGCGCTGGCTTTTTGCCACGTGCAGGCACATCAACCCGAAATAACGGCGACTGTGCAATACATAAATGACCACGCGCGATGAGCTGCGGAAAGTGTTTAAAGAAAAGAGTAATCAATAATACTTGGATATGTGAGCCATCCACATCTGCATCGGACAGAATACAGATTTTGCCATAGCGCAAGCCCGATAAATCTGGCGTATCAGCCGGCCCATGCGGATCCACCCCAATGGCGACCGCAATATCGTGCACTTCATTATTCGCAAAGAGCCGCTCGCGCTCCATTTCCCAAGTATTCAGCACTTTGCCGCGCAAAGGCAAAATCGCTTGAAATTCTTTATCGCGCCCCATTTTAGCGGAGCCGCCAGCAGAATCCCCCTCAACCAGAAACAACTCGTTGCGCGCGATCTCTGTCGATTCGCAATCCGTGAGCTTGCCTGGCAACACCGCCACCCCAGAGCTTTTGCGTTTTTCTACTTTCTGGTTAGCACGCGTACGAGCCTGTGCCTGTCGAATGACTAATTCGGCCAGTTTACGGCCATACTCAACATGTTGGTGCAACCATAATTCAAGCGCCGGACGCACAAAAGATGAAACCAAACGCACCGCATCGCGGCTATTTAAACGCTCTTTAATCTGCCCCTGGAATTGTGGATCAAGGATTTTGGCTGAGAGCAAAAATGAAACGCGTGAAAATACATCGTCCGGCAGTAATTTAATCCCCTTTGGTAGCAGGCTCTGCAATTCGATAAAACCCTTAATTGCCTGAAACAGGCCATCGCGCAAGCCAGCTTCATGAGTGCCACCGGCAGAAGTCGGAATCAGATTGACGTAGGATTCACGCACCAGCGGACCTGCCTCGCTCCAAGCAACCACCCAGGCGGCGCCCTCCCCTTCGGCAAAATTCTCCTCACCGTTGCGGTTTGCGCCAACAAAACGCTCATCTTCAAAAAGCGGGATGAGTAGCTCAGCGCCCGCTAACCCCTCTTGTAAATAACTGCGAAAGCCATCTGCATATTGCCAGCGTTGCCGCTCGCCGGTTTTTTCAATCACCAGGCAAACCTCAACACCTGGTAATAAAACTGCTTTTGAACGTAGTAACCGTTGCAGCTCTCCTACTGGCAAATGTGCAGCATCAAAGTATTTTGGGTCTGGCCATGCGGTGACTCGCGTGCCAGATTTTTTTTCACCGCGACCAACTGAGCGCAGAGTTAACGGCTGCGCGAGTTCACCATGCACAAAACCAATTTGTGCCACTTTGCCTTCTCGCCATACAGTGACGTCTAGCCGCGTCGATAATGCATTGGTCACTGACACGCCAACGCCATGCAACCCCCCCGAAAAAGTGTAAGCGCCGCCTGCCGCTTTATCGAACTTCCCGCCCGCATGAAGCCGTGTAAAGACGAGCTCAACCACCGGCGCGCCTTCTTCAGGATGTAAACCAAATGGAATCCCCCGCCCATCATCTTCAACGCTCACCGCACCATCGATATGCAAAGTGACAATAATTTGCCGGCTATAACCGCCAAGCGCTTCATCAGAGGCGTTATCGATCACCTCTTGCACAATGTGCAACGGGTTCTCAGTACGGGTATACATGCCCGGCCGCTGTTTGACCGGCTCCAAGCCCTTCAATACTTTAATCGACGCTTCGCTATATGCAGGGAGATTTCTTTTAATAGCCATGAGGAAAAAGGATAAAAATGTAGCTTCTATTTTGCTTCCAACGCCTGCCAGCGTTCGAGTGCAGCGAGTAATTCATCTTCTATCTGTGCATGACGCTCGGCCAGTCGCGCGCCTTGCTGCGCATCTTGCATAAAAATCGAGCCCTCTACAAGTTGTTCGTTGATTGCCTTTTGTTCGGCTTCAAGCGCCGCGATCTTAGCGGGCAAGGCACTCAACTCTTGTTGCTGCTTGTAAGACAGTTTAAGTGCACGCTGTATAGGACGATCTGCCGCACGGTCTTTGGAGGCGGGAGTAGCCGTATTCTTGGTCGCTGCGGCTGGTGCACTTTGTACTGCGCGCGCATGCTGAATCTGCCAATCGGTAAAACTGCCCACATATTCGCGCCACCCGCCGCCCCCTTCAGCCACAATGACGGAGGTGACAACATTGTCGAGAAAAGTCCGGTCGTGGCTCACCAATAACACCGTGCCATCATACTCGGCGAGCAATTCCTCAAGCAACTCAAGCGCCGGAATGTCCAGATCATTAGTCGGCTCATCCAATACGAGCACATTCGAGGGGCGGGCAAAAAGCTGGGCCAGCAACAGCCGGTTACGTTCGCCGCCGGATAGGGACTTTACAGGTGAGCGCGCGCGTTCAGGCGCAAATAGAAAATCACCGAGGTAACTCATTACATGCTTTTTTTTCCCATTGATCTCGACCCACTCACTGCCTGGGCTAATTGTCTCAAGCAGGGTTTGCTCAGGATCGAGTCGCGCTCTCATCTGATCAAAATACGCAATATGTAACTGGGTGCCGGTACGCGCCTGGCCTTGATCTGGTGACACAGTACCCAGGATAAGCTTCAATAGCGTTGTTTTGCCGGCCCCGTTCGGACCGATTAAACCAATCCTGTCGCCGCGCGTCACTGTCACCGAAAAGTCTTTAATCAGCACACGCGCGTCATAGCTCTTTGACACTTCATTAAGCTCCGCCACCAACTTGCCTGACTTTTCTGCTTGGCTGGCATTCAGTTTGAGATTACCTTGCACTGAGCGCCGCTGGGCGCGTTCTGTGCGCATTTCAACTAAGCGCCCAATCCGGCTTACGCTACGCGTGCGACGCGCCTCAACCCCTTTACGAATCCACACCTCTTCCTGCGCGAGTAGTTTGTCGAATTTTGCATTCTCGATGCGCTCAACTTCTAGCTGCTGTGCTTTTTGCACCTGATAAGCGCCAAAGTTACCTGGAAAAGAGAGTAAGCGGCCGCGATCCAATTCAACAATGCGGGTCGCCACCCGATCAAGGAAAGACCGATCATGGGTAATGAACAAGACACTGGCGCGTTGTGAAATGAGTAATTCTTCAAGCCAGCGCATGCCGTCAAAATCAAGATGATTGGTTGGCTCATCAAGCAATAATAAATCCGGGCGCGCCACCAGCGCGGCACCCAGCGCGACGCGTTTTTGCCCGCCTCCCGAGAGAGTCTGCACAAGCGCATTGCCATCCAACGCCAACTGAGTCAAAAGGGTCTCAACCCGCGCGGACCACTGCCATGTATCCGCTGCATCCAGTTTGGCTTGCAGGTTTGTCATTTGCTCCAGCAGTGCATCATATTGGCTCGATTCATGGGTTTCGGCCAACTGCGCAGTCACCGTATTAAATTCATCAAGCAACGCACGGCCGGCGGCAAGCCCTGAGGCCACTGCCTCAAATACCGTTTCGCCATCAGCAAAGACCGGTTCTTGCGGCACATACGCCGTGACTAGACCCTGCTGCCGCGCGCTCACGCCATCATCAGGCACAATCTGCTGCGCCACGATTTTCAGTAGCGACGATTTACCGGCCCCATTGCGACCAATCAGGCCAACGCGCTCATTGGTTTCAATTGAAAAATCTGTACGGTCCAGCAGCGCAACATGGCCAAACGCAAGTTGCGCACCGGTAATAGAAAAGAGCGACATAGCAGCGGTAATTCCAATAAAACAGACATTGTACCGCCCGCCTTTTCCTCAGGTCTAAGTTTGTTAGCGATTAAGCCGCTTCGCTGGCACCCTCAGAGTCAGCGAAGCCCCATGAAAAGCACCGCCGCCATGACCTACCGGCCAATATCTATACGCTCCGTGCGGCTATACTTTGAGCAAATCTCCGGTATCGACAAGTTGTTGCGTAATTATCTGTAAACGCACCTCTGGGAAACGCTCTCTTACCGTTTGAATCAATGGGCATCGCAAGCCGAACCGCAACGGTAGGCGGCAGTCCAATGGATACCTTGCCGGAAATTTTTGCGCCAACCGATTTAACGTCATCACAGGCTAAGGCCAATTGTCGCAAAATCCTGCAAGCATGGCGGTAAAGCACCATGCCTGCGCTCGTCAGCGCAATGCCTTTAGAACTACGTTGTAGCAATTGCACGCCGAGTTCTGCTTCGAGAGCGGTCAGCTACTGGCTGAGTGCCGGTTGCGCCACATGCACAATTTCAGCTGCTTTAGTTAAGCTGCCATAGTCAACAATGGCGACGAAGTAGCGTAGCGTTTTAATGTCCATGCCATACTTCATTAGGATCTCGTGTTACCATAATTTGTGTGACATTCATACGTTTGAAGCAATCAATATATGCTCAGCGCGCTATCGTAGCAGCTTAAGAGGAAAGTCACTTAGCACTTTCTCAACTGGGTGCAAAAGGCGCGACGTTTTTTAGTTTCCTGATTCAAAGGTGCCGCTATAAATACGACTATCAATAATCTTATCGTCCGAGACATTCGCTTCCCAACCTCCCGTGAGCTTGATGGTTCCGATGCAATGAATAAGGCTCCTGATTATTCTGCGACTTATGTGGTGCTTGAGACGAATAGCCCAGCAGGCCTCGAAGGGCATGGGCTAACGTTCACGATTGGCCGAGGCAATGAAATTTGCGTGGCTGCAGTTAAATCCTTAGCCCCTCTCGTAGTTGGACTTACGCTAGAAGAAATCACCGCGAATATGGGCGAATTCTGGCGACATATCACCACGAGCGATAGCCAACTACGTTGGATCGGACCTGAAAAAGGCGCAATCCACCTGGCAACTGCTGCCGTGGTTAACGCGGTATGGGATCTATGGGCTAAATCACAAGGCAAACCTGTATGGAAATTATTAACCGACCTAAGCCCGGAAGACCTTATTCGCTGTCTCGACTTCCGCTTCGTAACAGATGCCATAACGCCTGCTGAGGCCTTAGAAATGCTACAGCGCCATGCTCCCACCCGCGCTGTGCGTGAACGGGAGATGCGTGAACACGGCTATCCAGCCTATACAACATCAGCCGGCTGGCTTGGCTATTCCGAAGAGAAGATACGTCAACTTGCACGTGAAGGTATCGCACAAGGCTGGAGACACTTTAAACAAAAAGTCGGCGGTGACATTGAGGAAGATATTAAGCGCGCACGTGTGTTACGAGAAGAAATCGGCTGGCAACGTACGCTCATGATGGATGCAAATCAAGTGTGGGATGTCGATGAAGCTATCGTGAAGATGCGTCGCTTAGCTGAATTTAAACCATGGTGGATTGAAGAGCCAACTAGCCCGGATGACATTCTCGGCCATGCTCGAATTCGCGCTAACATTGCCCCCATTGGCGTAGCCACTGGTGAGCATGCACATAATCGCGTCATGTTTAAGCAATTTTTACAAGCCGGTGCGATCGATTTCTGCCAGCTTGACGCCGCACGGCTTGGTGGTTTAAATGAAGTACTTATTGTGCTTTTGATGGCGGCGAAATTTGGCGTCCCAGTCTGTCCACATGCGGGAGGTGTAGGACTATGTGAATACGTGCAACACATCTCAATATTTGACTACATCGGGGTGTCTACCTCGCTCGAAAATCGTATGCTAGAGTATGTAGACCACCTGCATGAGCACTTCATCGAGCCGGTTGCAATCAAGAATGGGCATTATATGCCACCAGAAAAACCCGGTTACAGCATCACCATGCATGCAGAGTCACTGACTCGCTTCGAGTTTCCACAGGGGGTGGAATGGAAGAAGTAATGCGACAACGCTCGATCTCAATTTAGACCGAATGAATCGTTTTGATGCTAGCTATTTTATAAGTTGATATCAGGAGATCATCATGCTTCAGCTTCCTATAAACGCAGCATCAAAGCTTTACCTGGCGCCATGATGATCGCTCTACTGCCGCTCGTGACACTCCCCCTCACCAAGAAAAACACACCAAAAAACGTAAGATCGTCTATATTAACTATTGTCAATGATTTGTTAGAAGCCGTCGACTGCGACATTAACAGTAAAAATGGAGACTTCCCTCCCTCCGGGAAATTAATAAAAAGGGGTAAAAATGAGCCACAAAAATAACCGTGAACATTTAGACAGCGCCATTGCAAAAAGCCGCATGAGGCTTGTTCCTTTTGTTGCTCTGATGTTCGCAATTGCGATCATCGATCGCTCTAACGTTGGCTTTGTCAAAAATGTATTACAAGCCGACGTTGGTATCAGTAACGCGGCTTTTGCCTTTGGTGCCAGTATTTTCTTCATCGGCTACGCCTGTTTTGAAATCCCGAGTAATTTAATTTTGCATCGCGTTGGCGCGCGCTTATGGCTAAGCCGCATTATGGTGGTCTGGGGTTTTGTGTCAGCCGCAATGATGTTTGTCCAGAATGAAATAACTTTTTACGCATTACGCTTCATGCTCGGCGTGGCAGAAGCGGGATTTTTCCCCGGCGTAATCCTGTATTTAACCTATTGGTTTCCTGCTCAACAGCGTGGTCGAGCACTCAGTATTTACTATTTCGGATTACCACTCGCATTACTATTTGGCAGCCCTATATCAGGCATGTTACTCGACATGGGTCATGTTTTTGGGCTCAAAAATTGGCAATGGATGTTTCTCGTTGAAGGATTCGCTGCCGTCGTAATCGGCGTGATTGCATTTTTTTATCTTGTCGATCGACCGCACAAGGCAAAATGGTTAACTGAGGCAGAGAAAGACGTACTTGAAAGTAAGCTTGCGCATGAAAATCAACAAAAACTCTTGTCAGGCCCAAAAACATTATTTTCAGCCTTCACTGATATGCGCGTACTGCGGTTGGCGCTGATTTATTCTATTGTCCAGCTCAATGTATACGGCATTATTTTCTATCTACCAACGCACATTGCTAGTTTACTCGATTCGAACGTTGGTACCGCAGTCGGTTTGCTAACCGCAATTCCCTGGTTATGTGCGGTCATCGTGATGTATTTTGCAATAAGACACGCCGATCGTACTAATTGCCATCAGCAGTTCGCGATTGGTATGTTAATCATGATGGTACTGGGAATTACAACTTTAATTTTCAGCACAAATTTGACCATGGCATTAATCGCTGCCTGTTTTGCAGTATCTGGTTTTGTCACGGTGCAACCGCTATTTTGGACCCTCCCCACTCGTTACCTTGGCGGCATCCCTTCAGCGGGTGGAATTGCACTGATTAATGCACTAGGTAACCTCGGCGGTTTCCTTGCGCCCAATCTCAAAACAGCCGTTGAGATGCTACTCGAAAGTCAACGCGCTGGCCTGTTGGCCTTAGCCATTGCCGGAGTGATTGGCGTATTATTGTTAATCAGCCCTACTTTGGGCAAAAACATACCAAGTGCTTAATGCATTCCACGCACGACTTCATGCAGCGTAACAATAAACTCCTGTGCGCTGCCGGACAATATATCTTCTTTGTGAGTGATTATTCCATAAGGGTTTAGTTTACGATCAAATTTGATCGGCAAGCGCCCTAATATGCCGCGTTTAACATAGTCACTCACCGCTGAGCGCGGCTGTAAAGTAACCATCTCACTGGACTGTAAAAGTTGCAGCATCGGGAAAGCCGAAGGTATTTCAGTCAGATTCGCTGGCATAGCCATGCCGGCTTGCACGAAACTTTCCTCCATAAGCTGACGAGATGGGCTAGAAGCGGGCTGCAAAATCCATGGCCAATCTCCCAATTCATTGATACTCAATTTCTTTTTCTTAAGCAGCGGGTGCTGTCCATTGACAACAACCCACAGCGTCTCATCAATCAGGCTCTCAAAATTAAAAATCTCCCTCTGTCGGTTTTCAGTGAAACGCCCAATAATGAAATCAAATTTTTTCTGCTCAAGCCCAATAAGTAATTGATCACTACTTTGCTCAAAAAGCTTAATTGTTAGTAATGGGCGCCGTTGTTTGATCGCTTTGATAGCAGCGGTCACCACATTACCAAAGGAAGCCGGGATAGCTCCAATGACGAGATGCCCGTAGCCGCCCTCTTTCTTCACATTGATTTCATTCACAAATCTTTCGAGATCATTAAGCGCACGCCGGGCATAGGCAATCACCAATGCACCCAATTCAGTGGGCCGCATCTCGCGCGGCAATCTGTCAAATAACGAAATCCCCAGTAACTCCTCTAGATCATGCAAAGTCTTAGTCGCCGCGGGTTGCGTCACATACATTTGTTCCGCAGCTAAACGCATATTTTTCGTGTGCGCCAAGGCGTCGAGCAACACCAAATGTCGAAATTTGAGTTGCTTGCTAAGTGCCTGGGGAGTGAGCGAGACCGTACGCATATTTATTTCTCAGAAATTTTGATAACCAAATGGAATCAACTTTAAAGAAAAAATCATTAGATTAATAACGATTTTCTAACTATAGTGTCAGGATTGACGTTAAACAAAACTTATGATTTCTTAAATTAGGGTATTAATAAAAATAAGTAACACCTAAGGAGACGCATACATGCAACATACTTCCTTACCTAGTGCCTCTGTAGCGAAATTGCTCAAGTCTAGCAAAAAATCCTGGTCGGACAATTGGCACCACTGTATGGACCAACACGTTGGTATTGTGCCACTGCCGGTATACTGCCTCATCATTGTTTGTCTGGGCGTTCTGCTTGCTTTAAACAAAATTCCAAACGATATTTCGGTCATGATCGCGGTCCTCACCGTATTCGGCTTTACTTGTGCCGAATTGGGCGCCCGCATTCCTGTGCTACGCCGAATCGGCGGCCCCGTCATTGTCACTACATTTTTACCTTCTTGTCTCGTTTACTACAAACTCTTGCCCAACGAGTTAGTCAGCTCAATCAACGATTTCTGGCAAGCCACCAACATCCTGTATCTATTTATCGCCTCCGTAGTCGTTGGCAGTATTCTTAGTATGAACCGCTTAACCATCGTAAGAGGTTTCGCTAAAATCTTTATCCCCCTTGCCGCCGGCTCAATTGCCGCGGCTATCCTAGGTACTCTCACTGGCATGGCCTTCGGCCTGGATGCACACCGTACTTTCTTTTATATTGTCATCCCTATTATGGCTGGCGGTATCGGCGAAGGGGCAATTCCTCTTACCCTAGGTTATGCCGATATTATGAACCTGCCCCAACAGCAACTCTTTGCCCAGGTTTTACCTGCAGTGATGCTCGGCAATTTAACCGCCATTATCTGCGCTGGCTTGCTTAACCAACTCGGTAAACGCCGCCCCGATTATACCGGCAATGGGCGTTTGCATGCCGCCGATGATGGTGGATTATTAAAGCAAAATGATACAACTCTAGCCTCGGTCGAAAATATTGCCGCAGCCGGCATGATCGCGATTACGCTCTATATCCTAGGCATCCTCACACATAAACTGATTGGCTTACCTGCTCCGGTTACGATGCTCTTTCTGGCGGTGCTCGCTAAGTTGACTTATGCGGTTTCTCCCAAGTTAGAGGATGGAGCACGTTCAGTTTACCGCTTTTTCTCGACGACCGTCACCTACCCTCTACTTTTTGCGATTGGAGTCACGATTACTCCCTGGAGTGATTTAGTAGCGGCTTTTAATTTAGCGAATATTGTCACCATTGTCGTAACGGTGCTGACCCTCACTACGGTTGGTTTTTTTGTCGGCCGCTGGGTCGGCCTGTACCCGATTGAAGGAGCGATTCTTAATGCATGTCATAGCGGCATGGGCGGCATTGGCGATGTGGCTATCCTAACTTCGGCTAATCGCCTACAGCTTATGCCTTTTGCGCAAATGGCAACGCGTCTAGGCGGGGCACTCACGATTACCACCGCTCTCTTATTGTTAAGCAATCTAACTTAATTGCTATCTCAACACGCAACGCGGCGCTATACCAGCACTCAAAAATCGTTTAATTATTGCTCAAAACCGAGCCAAGACGATAAAATACCAGCCTAGAATTTTTGAGTGCTCGCAGCGAATGCCCCATTTTTTAGGCTAGCCTTTACACAAGCAGTTAAACCAAACGGCTTGCTTAACCGTAAGCTTTAATCAGCACCTTCAAGTTGAAGGCCTCAATGATCAAAGGTCCCTGACCTAACATGAGGCTCACACTTCTATTGAAAACTGGCGCAAGGATACACTTTAACTCGCCGACCCGCGCCTTTAAATACAGCCTTCTACCGAATTTTCAGCCACGCATTAAGAATACACATATGGTTAATCATAAGAGCCCACTCCAAAGCCTGCATCGTCGCAAAGTCATGAAAGCCGCGACGTTTGGCGCAGCGGTCATTGCCGCTCCATTTATTTGGACCACATCTCGAGTAACCTCAAAGAAAATTGTCATACGCGATGCCGGAGGAATTTTCACCGAAATCTATAAAAAAGCCTTTTACGAGCCTTTTACAAAAGCAACCGGCATTAAAATTGTCAGTGTTTCATCACTTGCCGAGCCTATTGCACAGATTCGGACAATGGTCGAATCCAAACGCTATCTATGGGATATGGCCGCTATCAGCCGGTTCTCTATTTTGTCATTAACCGCTGACACACCTTATTTAGAGCCGCATGAATTTAAAAACGATCCGGTCATTTCGTCGATTCCGCCGCACTTTATCCTGCCGCATGGTGTTGGGATAAATATATATAGTACCGTGCTTGCCTACCGTACAGATGCCTTCAAGGAGCGCCAGCCGCCGCAATCCTGGAAGGATCTATGGGATGTGCAGAATTTCCCTGGCCGGCGCAGTCTGCGCAAGCATCCTTTTGACACCATTGAACAAGCATTGATGGCTGCTGGCGTCAATCCAAATACAGTCTACCCATGCAATCTCGAACAGGCATTTCAAAGCCTTGAAAAAATTAAACCGCACATTGCAGCCTGGTGGACAAGCGGAGTTCAGACGGAGCAGATGCTGAAGTCCGGCGAGATAGATTTAACCTCTGTTTGGGCCGCCCGCGCGCAGTCGATTATTGACGCTGGTGCACCCGTTGCGATTGCATGGGATCAACATATTTATAGTTGTGAGAGTTGGGCCATTTTGAAGGGCACGCCTCACGCCGAACTATGTCGTCAATTCATTCAATTTGCTTCACATCCAAAGCGACAAGCGTTACTTGCACCCTACGCCATCACCCCCACTCAGCCTGATGCTCTTAAATATATTCACCCGCAGCATGCTAAGTTACTGCAAATATCTCCTGACAGCCTCAAGCGAGGTTTATATAATAATGGTTCATATTGGCTAAAACACCAAGCGGAAGTCACTACGCGTTTTGACGACTGGCTGCTCACCTGAACTTTTGCGAACATAAACATATTTGCAAAATTTTCTACATAGGCTAAAAACTAGCCGGCCAAAACTTCAGCTTCAGCCTCTGCTTAAGCACTCGGAACCCCGGCTTCTTTCAAGCGCTTACAAAACTTTAACGTGTCAAATAAAGCAATAGCTATTACAATTTCCCTAAGTTTGTTTAAATTTAATACCTGTGCCAGGTTTTCTCACAATCCATTAAATTAATCAATTTGGATAATTATCAACCAATTTATATTGGTATGTAACCATTATTTTTTCTACGCAATCGCCAGAGTTTTTTGCTATGTCCTTTATTCAAAACCTAACTCACGCTTGGCAACGCACTGATTCTCTACTCTGTATCGGCCTTGACCCCGAGCCGGCACGTTTTCCAGCTCCATTCACGGGAAGTTCCGATAAGATTTTTGAATTTTGCCGCACGATTGTCGACGCAAGCGCTACTTATGCATGTGCCTTCAAGCCACAAATTGCTTATTTTGCCGCGCACCGTGCCGAGGCTCAGCTTGAGCAACTCATTGCGTATATTCACGCCGAATATCCTGGTTTACCAGTCATTCTTGATGCAAAGCGCGGCGACATCGGTAGTACGGCTGAGCAATATGCACGCGAAGCCTTTGAGCGCTATCAAGCAGACGCAGTTACAGTGAATCCTTATATGGGTTTCGATTCGCTTGAGCCTTACTTCGCTTATCAAGATAAAGGCGTCATTGTGCTCTGCCGGACCTCTAATCCAGGCGGCTCCGATTTACAGTTTCTTGAAAGCAATGGACGCCCACTTTATCAAATTGTCGCCGAATATGCGAGCCAGAAATGGAATACAAACGGCCAGATTGGTTTGGTGGTGGGCGCTACTTTTCCTAATGAAATCGCCACTGTACGCCAGATTGTTGGCGACATGCCATTGCTCATTCCAGGCATAGGCGCGCAAGGCGGCGATATCGCTGCCACCATCAAAGCTGGGCGTACCGCGCAGGGTTTGGGTATGTTAATCAATTCCTCACGCGCAATCTTATATGCCAGTAATGGCAATGATTTTGCCGCAGCAGCAGGCAAAGCTGCACGGGAAACGCGTGATGCAATCAATCTATATCGTTAACCAGCCTCGCCTAAACGGCGTTTCACATTGGCCCCTTTAGACAAATTGTTGCTCGTATTTATTTTTTTAGACTTTTCGGAAATATCGTCTTGAAATTACACCCAGACCCATCATCGGTGCACAATACTATCACCGCCTATGGTGCAGGATACGTTGAGATTAATCGAGAACGTTACACTCACAGCGTACTGGTACGGCCTAAAACACCTGTACAAACCTGGCCAGTATCGTCGTTCAGCGCCTTAAGTAACGAGCATTTCAGCATGTTAACGACCGCGGCGCCTACCGAAGAGATTGAGATCGTCATTTTTGGCAGCGGCGCACAACTGCGTTTCCCCTCTGCTGAGTTCATTCGTACACTGACTGCCCGCAGAATTGGCGTTGAAACGATGGATCTTTACGCCGCCTGCCGTACTTATAATATTTTAGTTGCCGAAGGCCGCCAAGTCGTTGCTGCGCTGCTGATTGAAATGATTTAAGATGTTTCTACAGTGAACGCGCAATGAGACATAATAAAAACCGACAGATTCAGACCGCCAAACCCTAATTCTCTTACGCGTATCTATTTATGCATAACACTTCTTCATCACAACCCTTCTCCCGCACGACTTTGCTTGTGTTGTGCGTTCTCTTCGCACTGATCTGGTTTATGCAATTAAATATCCGCCACTTGGTGCCGTCCGATGAGGGTCGTTATGCCGAGATAGCACGGGAAATGCTGGTAAGCGGCGATTGGGTCACGCCACGCTACAATGGTTACCTCTATTTTGAGAAACCACCGCTGCAAACTTGGTTTAACGCCGCGACGTTCGCTTGGTTCGGCATTGGCGATTGGCAAGCGCGCCTGTACACAGCATTGTGCGGCTTTAGCGGCGTGCTATTAGCAGGGTTTACTGGCGCACGCATTTTTGGCGCGCGCGCGGGGTTTTTTGCAGCACTCGCACTTGCCTCCGCGCCTTATTGGAATTTGCTTGGGCATTTCAATGTGCTTGACATGGGATTAGCATTTTGGATGCAAGCGGGTTTATGTGCGTTATTGCTAGCGCAACGTCCAGGGATTTCAGCCACTGCGATGCGCAACTGGATGTGGTTGTGCTGGGCGTCAATCGCGCTGGCGGTATTAAGTAAGGGATTAATTGGCGCGGTCTTACCCAGTGCGGTACTTGTTTTATATACTCTAATCACGCGCGATTGGGCCCTCTGGAAGCGGCTTCATTTGATCAGCGGCGGCTTGATCTTTGCGGCCATTACAGTGCCATGGTTCGTGCTGATTCAACAACGCCATCCTGCATTTTTCGAGTTTTTCTTTATTGTTCAGCAATTTCGCCGCTACTTAACACCCGAGCAGAACCGCCCTGGTGCATTTTATTATTTCGTGCCAGTGCTCATGATTGGTTTTTTGCCATGGCTATCAATCCTTTGGCAAAGTGTACGGCATGCACTAAAATCCTCACCGCAGTCGAATGGTTTCTCGCCAGTCAAGCTGCTTCTGGTTTGGTCAACTTTCATTTTTGTTTTCTTTAGTGCTTCGCATTCAAAGCTGATTTCCTACATCTTGCCAATCGCGCCTACGATAGCACTTTTGCTTGGCCGCTATTTACCTTTGATTGAGAAAACGCAATGGCGCCGTCATTTGATCGGCCAAACCATACTCATTCTATTTAGCTGCGCCGGCGCATTATATTTGGGCCATTTAGGCAGTACACCAGCCGAAAATGCACTTTATCGCAATTATCAAAGCTGGGTTTATCTCGCGCTCGCCGCCGCCTTAATCGGCATTGCTCTCTCGGCATGGATTAACGCGCGCAATAAACCCTCAGCAACCATGCAGGCACTGTTGGTTTATGCCTGCGGCTGGTTAGCGGCCACCACCATTGCCGGCAACGCCCATGACGTGTTCGGCCGGATCAGCTCTGGCGCCCCACTCGCCAGCACCGTACAAGCCGAGTTCTTAAAAGCGCCGGCGAATACGCCGTTTTATTCAGTCACGACGCTCGACCACACGATGCCGTTTTATTTACGCCGCACCATGATCATGGTTGAGCATCCAGATGAACTACGTTTTGGCATTGAGCAAGAACCGCACAAATGGGTCCCCACACTCGAACTCTGGATTCAACGCTGGCAACAAGAGCGGTACGCGTTTGCATTATTGCCTGTGTCACTTTATGAATCACTTGCTGCGCGCGGAGTGCCAATGCGAGTGATCGCGCGTGATCCGCGTCGCGTGATTATTGCTAAGCCAGCATAACGATAAATAATTGCATTGTATTAAATTAAACCTGATGAGGCTTTTATGAAAAGCCTTAAATTTTATTTAAAGAGGCTAAATTAATCGAATTGGAAAAAGAATTCAATGACTCTATGTTTGTAGATCCTAGTAGAATGAAGTTCCATGAGTATAAGAAACACCATGGCATGCCTTGCATGCAAACCCTGACGCATTTGAAAAAATTTTTGCAGGCGCGCGCCAAGATCTGAGCTAAAAGGGCTCTCCCTGCCCTCTTTAGCAATGCATACTGAGCAGCCAGGTAATGTAATGATTATGAGCCTTGGACTGATGACCAAGGTAAGGCGCATTGCTTGATCTGCTTTCGACCGTCTCGCGTTGCCCCAGAAAAGGATTAGAATCCGACTTTAATCCTTTTCCTGAATCCTGCGCATGAATCGAATCGCTTTATCTTGCATTTTAGGCGGCGTGTTACTCAACACCAGCGCCCAACTTTTACTTAAAGCCGGCGTCAACGCCGTCAGCCCATTCGAGTTCAGCCGAGCAAATATTGTACCCGTCGGGCTACAGTTGATGGCGCAATGGCCTATTATCGGCGGCCTGGTCTGTTATGCTTTCAGCCTTGTAGTGTGGATCGTTGGCTTATCACGCGTTGATGTGTCAATCGCCTATCCAATGTTATCGCTTGGCTATGTGTTGAATGCCCTGCTGGCCGCTTATTTCTTCGGTGAGACGCTAACGTTACAGCGCTTAGTAGGTACCGGCATCATTTTGCTTGGCGTTTATGTCCTCGCACGCGGTTAATGCGCGAGCTGCGGGATGATCATTACTCACTATGCCCCGTTACTTAATTCGTAAAGGATATCTTGATGAGTCAGGAATTTCTGCCTTTTACCCGGCCAACGATTGATGAGGAAACAATCGCTGGTGTTGCCGATGTTTTGCGCAGCGGCTGGATTACAACTGGCCCCCAAAATCTCGCTTTTGAGGCAGCCTTATCCGATTATGTCGGCGGACGTCCGGTACGGACTTTCAATTCTGGCACCGCCACCCTGGCAATTGGCTTGCGCATCGCAGGAGTCGGGCCAGGCGACGAAGTCATCACCACTCCGCTGTCCTGGGTGGCGACCAGTAATACGATTATCGAAGTTGGCGCAACACCTGTTTTTGTTGATATCGATCCGCTTACGCGCAACCTTGACCTTAATTTGCTCGAACAAGCAATCACGCCCCGTACTAAAGCGCTCATGCCAGTTTACCTCGCTGGGCTGCCAGTCGATATGGATCGGCTATACGCGATTGCGCGCGCACACGGGCTGCGGGTGATTGAAGACGCCGCTCAAGCGCTTGGCTCAAGCTGGGGCGGCCAACGCATTGGCGCCATGGGTGATTTGGTGTCCTTTAGTTTTCATGCGAATAAAAATCTGACTTCAATTGAAGGCGGCGCGTTAGTGCTCAATGATCAGGCCGAAGCCTCTTTAGCCCAGAAGTACCGCCTACAGGGCGTGACCCGTAGCGGCTTTGACGGCATGGAGGTTGATGTCCTTGGCGGCAAATTTAATCTGAGCGATGTCGCCGCCCGTGTCGGCCTGGGACAAATACCGCATTTAGCACGCTTTACCGAGCAGCGACGCGAACTCGCTCGAGAGTATTTTGAGCACTTTGCGAACGGGGCGGCAGTAGCGCTCGGCGTAGAATTACCGCCCTATGATTTTGAGCATACCAATTGGCATATGTTTCAGATTGTGCTGCCGCTGTCAGCGCTGACACTTGACCGTGCTGGCTTTATGGCTGAACTACACACACGAGGCATTGGCAGTGGCGTGCACTATCCCGCGATTCACCTTTTTAAATTGTATCGAGCACGCGGTTTCACCGTTAATATGTTTCCGCATGCCGAGCGCATTGGCGCTGGAATCGTGACCTTGCCTCTTTTTCCATCCATGCAGCAGCATGAGGTCAAACGAGTCGTGGCCGCGGTTAATGAAATTTGCGAACACCATTCATCTCATCCAGTCAAATGAAAACACCTGAATTATCCGTGGTCATCCCGGTTTATAACGAAGAAGCTGGGCTTAGCGCATTATTTGATCGTCTATATAAAGCCCTGGACGCGCTCGCGCTACCCTATGAAGTCATTTTTGTGAACGATGGCAGCCAAGATCAGTCTGCAGCTTTACTCACTGACCAGTTTCGCGCACAACCCGCTAACACGCGCGTGATTTTACTCAACGGCAATTATGGACAACATATGGCCATACTTGCCGGCTTTGAGGCTGCGCGTGGTGAAATCATTGTGACACTTGATGCTGATTTACAAAATCCGCCAGAAGAAATCGGCAAGCTCGTGCAAAAAATGCGCGAAGGCCACGATTATGTTGGCACTATCCGCCATCAGCGGCAAGATAGCCTGTGGCGCCGTAAAGCCTCACGCGCGATGAATCAACTGCGCGAGCGTATCACGCATATCCGCATGACAGATCAAGGGTGCATGATGCGCGCCTATAGCCGCCATATTGTCGATACCATTAATCGCTGCGGTGAGTTGAATACTTTTATCCCAGCCCTCGCTTATACTTTTGCACAACGCCCGGTAGAAATCGAAGTAGCGCATGAAGAGCGCTTTGCGGGCACATCGAAATATTCATTTTATAGCCTGATGCGGCTTAATTTCGATCTAGTCACAGGTTTCTCGGTGGCGCCATTGCAATGGCTATCATTCATCGGCATCTTCCTGTCGCTGGGTTCGGCTGCACTCTTTATCTTGCTGATGGTTCGCCGCTTTATCGTTGGTGCCGAAGTACAAGGCGTATTCACGCTATTTGCGATTACGTTCTTTTTATTTGGGGTGATTATTCTCGCGTTGGGGTTGCTTGGCGAATATATCGGGCGCATCTATCAACAAGTGCGCGCACGGCCGCGTTATTTGGTCCAAACCATGCTTGAAACGAACCATCATACGCATACCCCCCCTAGCCAATCATGACCGTGCGCGCTGTTGTCTTCGCCTATCATCAAGTTGGGGTGCGTTGTTTGCAAGTGTTACTGGCACGCGGCGTCGAAGTTGCCTTGGTCGTAACGCATCAAGATAATCCAGCTGAAAATATCTGGTTTGACAGCGTTGCTGCGCTCGCAGCCGAACACCGACTGCCCACTCTCATGCCCACAGATGGACACGCCAGCGAATTACTCGCAGCGGTACGCGCCGCCAATCCTGATTTTATTTTTTCTTTTTATTATCGGCAGATGCTAAGCCCTGAACTGCTGGCACTGGCGCGGCAAGGCGCATTTAATATGCACGGCTCACTTTTACCGAAATATCGCGGCCGCGTACCCGTCAACTGGGCCATTGTGCAGGGTGAAACGCAAACTGGCGCGACACTACATGAAATGACCGCCAAACCTGACGCGGGCGCGATCGTGGCCCAAACGACTGTACCTATCTTACCAGATGACACCGCAGCCCAAGTCTTCGATAAAGTCACCGTTGCCGCCGAGCAAACTCTATGGAATAGCTTACCTGCATTACTTTCAGGCACAGCACCTCGGCTGCCAAACATTCTCGCCAAGGGCAGTTATTTCGGTGCCCGTAAACCAGAAGACGGGCGCATCGACTGGCAACAACCGGCACAGACGGTCTATAACTTGATTCGCGCCGTGGCCCCGCCTTACCCTGGCGCCTTTACTGAAATAAATGGCAAACGCCTCGTCATTGCCCGCGCCCGGCTCGTTGCAGTAGCACAGTTAACCCGCCCCGATTTGCCGCCAGGCCTACAGATAGTGGATAATACGCTACTTGGCATATGCGGCGATGGTCGCGCTATTGCGATTCACGATTTGCAACACCAAGGACGCTCTATTAGCTCGGCTGAGCTGACAGAGATGACGAATACTTAGCCTACGGATGCTCTCTTTAGATGCCTCTCCATATTTCTTGCTTTTGATTTCATGAAAAAAGTTCTCATTTTGGGTGTCAATGGCTTCATTGGACATCATTTATCTAAGCGTATTCTCAGCACAACCGATTGGGAAGTGTTTGGTATGGATATGCAAGCAGATCGCCTGGGGGATCTCACTCAACACCCGAGAATGCATTTCTTTGAAGGCGATATCACGATCAATAAAGAATGGGTTGAATACCATATTCGCAAATGCGACGTGATTCTGCCGCTGGTGGCGATTGCTACGCCCGCGACTTATGTCAAACAGCCATTGCGGGTGTTTGAGTTGGATTTTGAAGCCAATTTACCGATCGTTCGCTCAGCCGTTAAATACGGTAAACATCTGGTTTTTCCATCAACCTCAGAAGTCTATGGCATGTGCGCGGACAGCGAATTCGATCCGCAAAGCTCAGCGCTCACCTATGGTCCAATTAATAAACCACGTTGGATCTATGCCTGCTCAAAGCAATTGATGGACCGTGTGATTTGGGCCTACGGCATGCAAGAAGGCTTGCGGTTTACTTTATTTCGGCCTTTCAATTGGATTGGCCCTGGACTCGACTCAATCCACACCCAGAAAGAAGGCAGTTCACGCGTGGTAACTCAATTCCTCGGCCATATCGTGCGTGGGGAGCCTATCCATCTAGTCGATGGCGGCCTGCAAAAACGTGCTTTTACGGATATTGATGATGGTATTGATGCTCTCGTACGCATGATTGAAAACCCGGCCGACGTGGCGCTTGGCAAAATCTACAATATTGGCAACCCCAAGAACAATTTCTCAGTGCGAGAACTCGCCCAGATGATGCTCAAACTCGCCGCTGAGTTTCCCGAATACGCCTCTAACGCAGAGCAAGTCAAGCTGATTGACACTTCGTCAAGCGCATACTATGGCGAAGGCTATCAAGATATGCAAAATCGCGTGCCAAGCATTGATAATACCAGCGCTGAACTCAACTGGAAGCCTAACATTGGCATGGATGAGGCCTTGCGCAAAATTTTCCAAGCCTACCGCAACCATGCTGCTGAAGCACGTGCTCTAGTAGCCGCCTAGTTGACCGTTCACACGTGGCTCAGATCGCTCTCAAAATTGATGTTGATACGTTGCGCGGCACCCGTCAAGGTGTGCCAACGCTCGTTCGTTTATTAGAGCGCGCCAACGCGCGGGCAACCTTCTTGTTTAGCCTGGGCCCGGATCATACCGGCTGGGCCTTGCGTCGGGCGCTACGCCCAGGCTTTTTAAAAAAAGTATCGCGCACTTCAGTGCTCGAACACTATGGTTTAAAAACCCTCTTGTATGGCGTATTATTACCCGGCCCAGATATTGGCCGCCGAGCAGCCACTGAAATGCGCGCCGTGCGCGATGCCGGTTTTGAATGTGGCATTCACACCTGGGATCATGTGCGCTGGCAAGACAATGTGCGGCAGCGCGAACGTGACTGGACGCTGGCCCAGATGCAAAAAAGCTACGCGCGCTTTATAGAAATTTTTGGCTCAGCACCGGCGACTCACGGCGCCGCCGGCTGGCAAATGAATGCCTCCGCTTTTGCCCAAATTGACGCTTGGCAGATGGCTTATGCGTCCGACGGCCGCGGCCACAGTCCATACCGGCCAACGCTGGGTGGCCAGCCGCTAGCCCATGTCCAACTGCCAACAACCTTGCCCACCTTCGATGAAAAATTAGGGATCAATGGCGCCAGCGCCGCTGACGTCGTGCGCCAACTGCTCGCGCTGACTGAGCCAGAGCAAGCCGGCCAGGATACGGCTCAAGTCTTCACCCTACATGCAGAATTAGAAGGGCAAAAACTCGCGCCGGCTTTTGCCGAACTCCTTACTGGCTGGCGCGCACAAGGCCATTCATTAGTTGCCTTGGCTGATTATTATGCAACGCTTAAGCTCGATAGATTACCCTTACACCCTGTCAGCTGGGGGGAAGTCCCTGGACGCTCTGGCGAATTGATTGTGCAGCCCTAACCCAAACCGTTGTCTTAGCACAACGTAAAAACAGGAGAATCTTGATGTCCATTGCTCTTCATCAAGCCGTGCCAGAATTCAGTGCAGCCGCTATCAGCAGCACCTTAACCGGATTAGACGGCGAACTCTCGCTCAGCAGCCTACGTGGCAAAAATCTGGTGCTGTACTTTTATCCTAAAGACAACACCCCAGGCTGTACCACCGAGAGTCAGGATTTCCGCGATGCCTATACCCAATTTAGCCAAGCAAACACCGAAATTATCGGCATTTCTCGTGACAGCTTAAAATCTCATCAGAATTTTAAAACGCAGCACAATTTGCCCTTTATCTTGATTTCAGATGCGCAAGAAGAACTCTGCTCGCGGTTTGACGTGATTAAGCTCAAAAACATGTATGGTAAAGAAGTACGGGGCATCGAACGCTCGACCTTCTTGCTCGATACGCAAGGCATCTTGCGCCACTTATGGCGTGGCGTCAAAGTGCCGGGACACGTTGAGGAAGTATTACAAGCTGTGCAAGCGCTCACAAAAGCGTAAAATCCCTGTACTGAATATCAAGGAAGACCATGCCTTTGCCGACCGCGCCAACCAAACTTGGTAGCCAATTACCGCTTGACACGTATCAAGTCAAGGCTCGTACTGTAAAACAATCCCAAAAAGATACGGTAAAACAACTCCAAAAAGAAAACGCGGCGCCGGCGCCCAGTGTTGTCGCTATGCCACGGCCCGAGAACAGCGCGCCAGCGCCCAGTGTTGCCGCTGTGCCACGGCCCGAGAACAGCGCGCCAGCGCCCAGTGTTGCCGCTGTGCCACGGTCCACGAACAGCACACCGGCGCCTCTTGCCGCCAACACACCGCCTCGCCGCCGCACGCGTGGCGCTCAGCCGGCTCATCAGCAAACGTCAGCCAATCTTGCGCGTAAACTTTTTGTGCTAGATACCAATGTCTTAATGCACGATCCTTCAAGCCTATTTCGCTTTGCAGAGCACGACATTTATCTGCCAATGATGACGCTCGAAGAGCTTGATAACCACAAAAAAGGCATGTCGGAAGTCGCCCGCAATGCACGTCAAGCAAGCCGCTCGCTAGACGCATTGGTCGCCAATGCCAGTAATTTTCTCACTACCGGCATCCCTTTGGCACGCCTTGGACATCGTGAGGCCGGCGGCCATCTTTTTTTCCAAACGCAGCTGCAACCCTTTGCTCCAATTGATGGCTTACCCCCTGGTAAGGCAGATAATCAGATCCTTAGCGTGGTCTACGCTCTACAAAATAAACACCCTGAGCAACAGGTTATCTTGGTGTCAAAAGACATCAACATGCGGATTAAAGCGCATGCACTTGGCTTACCGGCTGAAGATTATTTCAATGATCAGGTGCTTGAAGACAAAGATCTTCTGTATTCCGGCATGTTGGCGCTAGCGCCTGACTTTTGGAGCACCCATGGTAAAGGCATGGAAAGCTGGCAAGATACGAAAACCGGCACCACGCTTTACAGAATCACCGGCCCACAATGCGCATCATTCCTGATTAACCAATTTGTTTATTTTGAGCCCAATAACGGCGAACTAGGGTTACACGCACAGGTACGTGAAATTAATGGCAAAACGGCGCTTTTACAAACCTTGCGCGACTATAGCCATTATAAAAATAATGTGTGGGGCATCACAGCACGCAACCGCGAACAAAATTTTGCCTTAAATTTGCTGATGGACCCAGACGTTGATTTTGTCACCTTGTTAGGTCAAGCAGGTACGGGTAAGACTTTAATCGCGCTGGCAGCGGGTTTAGTGCAGGTGCTTGATGATAAGCGTTATAACGAAATTATCGTGACCCGGGCGACCGTGCCCGTCGGTGAGGATATTGGTTTTTTGCCAGGCACTGAAGAAGAAAAAATGCTGCCCTGGATGGGCGCCTTTGACGACAACCTGGAAGTTCTCCAGAAAACAGATAGTAGTGCGGGCGAATGGGGACGAGCCGCAACGCAAGATCTGATTCGTTCACGACTCAAATTTAAGAGTATGAGTTTTATGCGAGGACGCACTTTTGTCAGCAAATACCTGATCATTGATGAAGCACAAAATTTAACACCCAAGCAGATGAAAACACTCATCACCCGCGCCGGACCCGGCACTAAAATTGTTTGCCTAGGGAATATCGCACAAATTGATACCCCTTATCTGACTGAAGGCAGTTCTGGCATGACGTATGTCGTAGATCGCTTCAAAGGCTGGCAACATAACGGTCACGTTACGCTCGCACGCGGCGAACGATCTCGCCTAGCAGACCATGCGTCGGCAATCCTTTAAACAACTTTATTGAGATCCTCAAGCAGATAAAAGCCTCGTGATAAAAAACCAACCGCTTGCCCTCACCTAATTTTTATGAAACAAAGTATGCAGTACAAACTTGAGCAGCTCTCGCAGCGGCTTAAGGAATTAAACCAATTACTCAGCAAAGAAGGCGTCACTTCGGACCTTGATCAATACCGAAAACTCACGCGTGAGCATGCCGAGCTAGCGCCATTAGTTGAACATTATGCACAATGGCAGCATGCCCTAACCGATGAACACACCGCACAAGAAATGCTCGCGGACGCGGCGATGCGCTCATTTGCTGAAGACGAGTTGCACAGTGCTCGCTCACGCATGGCGCAGCTTGAAGAAGAACTGCAAACCATGCTCTTGCCTAAAGACCCTAACGACGAGCGCAATATTTTTCTGGAGCTGCGCGCGGGCGCCGGCGGTGATGAAAGTGCGCTGTTTGCTGGCACACTGCTGCGCATGTATCTGCGCTATGCAGAACGCAAACGCTGGCAAGTCGAAGTCATCTCTGAAAATCCCTCCGAACTGGGGGGCTATAAAGAAGTCATTATCCGGATTATCGGTCAAGGCGCTTATTCACGTTTGAAATTTGAATCTGGCGGACATCGCGTGCAACGCGTGCCAGAAACCGAGGCGCAGGGAAGAATTCACACCTCTGCGTGTACGGTAGCGGTGATGCCAGAAGCCGACGACTTAGGCGAAGTTGAAATCAATCCCGCTGACTTACGCATCGATACTTACCGCGCCTCGGGCGCCGGCGGCCAGCACATTAATAAAACCGATTCAGCAGTCCGCATCACGCATCTACCAAGCGGGATTGTCGTTGAGTGCCAGGATGATCGTTCACAACATAAAAATAAGGATCGCGCCCTAAAAGTGCTCGCTGCACGCATTCAGGACCAACGCTACCATGAGCAACAAGCCAAAGAGGCGGCAACGCGTAAGCGCTTGATTGGCTCAGGGGATCGCTCAGAACGCATTCGCACGTATAATTTCCCACAGGGCAGAATGACCGATCACCGGGTTAATCTAACGCTCCATAAACTGGAAGCGTTGATGGATGGGGACCTGGATGACCTCATTAGCACGCTAATTAGCGAACATCAAGCAGATTTGCTCGCCGCACTGGGAGACGCTAATTAATGCAGCAAATCCTGCCAGCAACCACCCCAAGCCAACTCCTGCGCACATCGCCGCTTGATGCGATTGATGCCCGTGTCCTGTTGGCTCACGTGCTTGGCTGGCAACGCACTGAACTGATCACGCGGGCCTCTCAGAGACTGCTAGTAGACCAAGTGGCGGCCTTTCATGCGCTTGAAGAACGCCGCGTCGCTGGCGAGCCTATCGCCCAACTCATTGAGCAGCGGGAATTCTTTGGGTTGAACTTTCGCATCACCCCGGCGGTGCTGATTCCACGCCCAGAAACAGAATTACTGGTTGAGTTAGCCCTGGCCGCGATTGCCTCAATCGATGCGCCACGGGTGCTTGATTTAGGCACCGGCAGCGGCGCGATTGCGATTGCCATTGCACACCAACGGCCTGATGCGATCATCACGGCCACGGACCGCTCAGACGCAGCGCTGGCCATTGCCCAATGGAATGCCCGCCACCTATTGCCGGTTGACCGTCCCGGTGGCCCTGTCCATTTTGCCGCAGGTGACTGGTATAGAGCCCTACCTAAAAATCAGCGTTTTAATGTTATTGTCAGCAATCCTCCCTATATCGCCGCTCACGACCCACATCTGACCCAAGGCGATCTACGTTTTGAACCTCGACAGGCCCTTACCGATCAAGCAAACGGCCTCACCGCGCTGCACACAATTATCGCCCAAGCCGGCGCCTGGCTGCTAAACGAAGGTATGCTATGGCTTGAGCACGGCTATGATCAAGCGGCTGCGATACGCGCACAACTCATTGCGCACGGTTTTAGTGCGGTTCGCTCAGTCCGCGATCTGGCTCAAATCGAGCGGGCCAGTGGGGGCCTCAAAACCCAAAAATTTCGGTAATATATAAAAAATTCTCAACCTAAAGGGGGAGTTCATGGGCGGCCATTCAGATGCTCATCATGATAGTCATCATGGATCCACTGCCAGCTACGGACGGGCTTTCGCACTCTCGATTGGGCTCAATCTGGCGATTGTCTTAAGCCAACTCATTTACGGCTGGCTAGCGAATTCAACAGCGCTGATCGCAGATGCGGGCCACAATTTCTCCGATGTGCTTGGGCTGGCATTAGCCTGGGGCGCCATCTGGCTAGCTAAAAAACGGCCAGATTCACGTTACACCTTCGGACTGCGCGGCGCATCCATTTTAGCGGCCCTAGCAAATGCAACTCTCCTACTATGTGCATCGGCTTGGATTGTCTGGGAAGCAGCGCATCGCTTGCTGAACCCAGCCCCGGTTGCCGGAGCGACGGTATTTATTGTGGCGACTGTAGGCGCTGTGATCAACGGTTTTTCTGCCTGGCTATTCATGGCGGGGAGTCGCAGCGACCTGAATATCCGTAGTGCTTTTTTACATATGATCGGCGATGCAGGCATCTCGGCGGCGGTTGCCGTGAGTGGGCTGATCATTTTGTGGACCGGCTGGCACTGGGTTGATCCGGCACTCTCCATCAGCGTTGTGCTACTCATCGTCTATAGCACGTGGGGCTTGCTGCGCGCTTCGGTACAGCTGGCGCTTGGTGCCGTACCCGCTGGCGTCGATATCCTACGCATTGAACGCTACCTGGCCAGGCTAGCGGGGGTGGTCAGCGTAGGCGATTTACACGTATGGGCACTCTCAACGACTGAAAATGCATTAACTGTCCACTTGACCATGCCAAATGGACACCCTGGCGATGATTTCCTGAGTGACGTGGCAAAAACACTTGCTCATGATTACGCAATCCATCACACTACGATCCAAATTAACTTAGATAACGCGATGCGCCTTTGTGCATTGACGTCGCCTGAGTCGACGCCATAGTGCAATGTTAGAACTCTCCTGATCTGGCAAAATACCCTATGAAAAAGCAAATTTCCTATATTGCACCGGGCCAAGCTGCAAAAGCTTTGATCCTGATTTACTTGACCTTCTCGGTACCGATGGTCTTATTGGGTGTGGTCGTGGCTTACATGCGCTATGGCGTATTTGAAATCAGTACGCTCTTGAGCGCACTGTTAATCAATGCTGCCGTTGGTTTTGTGCTTTTATGGCTCGCCTGCCAAATCTATAACTGGGTATCCTCATATGTTGGCGGCATTGAGATCACGCTGGATGACATCTCTGAAGGCTCTTAAAGTCAGCAACCAGCATTCTAGGCGCTTAACAACCCGGCATTGCGCGTATTTGCGGTATTCTGCTCAAACTTAAACCCTAAGCTGGCACCGCTAACCGCATCAGTGCCTAAGCTTACTCAGTGTCCATCAACAACTGAGCTGCTGACTCGCTTGGTAACGCCTCAACCGTGCGTAGCTGTTTATGCATAACGCGGGTACGGGTTTCAGCCGCCTCAATTGAACGCGTGACCGTTTCTAATTGTGACTTCGTCTTGGCCAACACTTCGCCAAACTTCATAAATTCAGTTTTCACGGCCCCCAGCACTCGCCACACCTCGCTCGAACGCTTTTCTATGGCCAATGTACGAAACCCCATTTGCAGGCTGTTCAGTAATGCCGTCAAGGTAGTCGGCCCCGCAACCGTGATCCGGTAGTCGCGCTGTAAAGCATCGCTTAGCCCTGGACGGCGTAGCACTTCCGCATAGAGTCCTTCTGTCGGCAGAAACAGTATGCCAAAATCAGTGGTATGCGGCGGCGCAAGGTATTTTTGCGCAATCGTTCGCGCCGCTTGCCGCACGCATACATCCAATGCACGCGACGCTTCTTCAAGGGCCACCGGATCGGCGAGTTCTTGAGCATCGATTAAACGCTCATAATCGGCACGAGGAAATTTTGCATCAATCGGCAACCAGACCGGCGTCGTCAGACCGCTCGCATCCACTGCGTTATCGTAACGGCCAGGTAAGCGTAGCGCAAACTCCACGTGCTCACTGCTGCCCGGCACCGTGACCACATTCTTAGCATATTGATCAGGAGTTAAGACCTGCTCAAGCAATGCGCCAAGCTGCACTTCACCCCAGGTACCGCGTGTTTTCACATTGGTCAGAACTTTTTTCAGATCGCCAACGCCGGTTGCCAGCGTTTGCATTTCCCCAAGCCCGCGATACACTTGTTCAAGCTGTTCGCCAACCAGCTTGAACGACTCACCTAACCGCTGCTCAAGGGTAGCGTGTAATTTTTCATCAACCACATGACGCATTTCATCAAGCTTTAACGCGTTATTTGTTTCGATATCTTTTAATTTTTGCTCAAGCGTGGCGCGCATTTCGGTGATGCGGCGGCTATTTTCTTCAGAGAGTTGTGACAACTGCTGATTAAGCGTATCGCTAAAGCGTTTAAGGGCTATGCCTTGTTCTTCACGCGCCTGCTGGGCCTGTTGCTGCACACTTTGACGCATGGCTTCAAGCTGAGTGGTATTGCCCTCTGTCAGTTTTGCGAGCTGTTGCCCAAAAGAATCGATTTGATTGTTTTGCAAGGTAGCAATACTGGTCAACTGGGCAGACAAGCTTTGCTGGAATTGCGCAAGTCCGGTACTTAACTCTACGCGCGTCATGCGTGCAGTTTCAGTCACATCACTACGTAATTCGCGCTCAAGGCACTCACTTGCATGGGATTGTGCATTATATATATCGTCCAGCCGCGTGCGCAATGCGCTCAACTGAGCACGTATGCTGATCCGCATAAAAAGCATCAGCACAACGATCAGCACGAGGGCGAATCCTATACCAGCACTCACAAACATTAATATTGGCATAGAGAAATATTGACCTGCATAAAGTAAAAGTTGAGCGTTTCAACAGAAAAAAAGTAACGTCGTTAGAGCAAAAATGGGCGTCAACACAACACCCGACCAAACCATATAACCTAAAAAGCTTGGCATGCGCACGCCAGATGATTGGGCGATTGATTTGACCATAAAGTTTGGGGCATTGCCAATATAGGTATACGCCCCCATAAAAACTGCGCCGGCAGAAATGGCCGCCAAGGTTGAGGCCCCTTCCTGCATCAGATGAGTGGCGTCGCCGCCGGCTGTATTAAATAGCACCAAGTAAGTCGGTGCATTATCAAGAAAAGACGACAGCAGCCCGGTAGCCCAAAAGTACATTGCATGAATAGCATGTCCCTGCTCATCATTGACCAGCCGCGTGACAAAACCAAATGCGCCCATCTGACCCGCGCGCAAAATCGCAATCACCGGTGCAATCGTCACAAATATGCTCGCAAAAAGTTTTGCGACTTCCGTAATAGGCTCCCACACAAAGGTATTACCCGTGCGTGCTGACTTTGGGGTATAGCGCAAAGAAGCTAAAATCACCATCAGCAAAAGTGCATCACGCAATAGATTTTGTAATGCAACCGGCGTACCCAATAGGTTAAAAGTTATACCAGGCTTCCAAACACCGCTCATGAATACCAGCCCAAGCACAAACGCCAGCAATATAAAATTAATTTTGCCGTCGATTGAAAGCGAAGCTGAATCAGGTGTTGGGTCCAGAAAAAGCGAACGCTCTTCTTCACGCTGATAGAAGTAATACCGCTCAAGTAAGTAGAACAACCCCAACAATAAAACGGTGACAAACAACATGGGTTTAATCAGATGGGCCGTCGTCCAAAAAAACCCGACGCCATTCAGAAATCCAAGGAACAGTGGCGGATCACCAAGCGGCGTGAGCGAGCCTCCCACATTAGCGACCAGGAATATAAAAAATATGACAATGTGCGCAACATGCCGGCGATTATCGTTAGCGCGCAGCAAGGGGCGAATCAACAGCATCGCGGCCCCAGTAGTGCCCATAAAGCTAGCCAGCGCGGTACCAAGCGCAAGTAGCGCTGTATTCATCCGCGGTGAGCCGTGTAAATTACCTCGCACACAAATACCACCCGCCACCGTATAAAGGGCCGCTAGCAATATAATAAAAGGGATATATTCAGCAACCAGGGCATGCACGACACTCTGACTGGCCGCGCGTACGCCAAATATAGCTGCATAAGGCACAATAAACGCCAGTGTCCAAAATGCCGAAACCTTACCAAAATGCCGGTGCCAAAAAGCGGGAGTGAGAAGTGGCAAAAATGCAATCGACAAGAGCATACCGGCAAACGGTATGCTCCACTCACCAGACAATACGGATGCAGAAGATGAAATATCAATCATATTTTACGGTGAAAAATCTGCTCATAGCTTAACCACACTAAAACAAAGATTATACTGGTGTGTTTTGCCAATCTGCTAAGATTGAGCGCGGATCCATAAATTTTAGCCATTGTATTGATTGAATAGCTTTAAGCCATTACGCTTTTTGCAAGGAGATAAGCTGCATGACTCATGTAGTAACTGAAAATTGTATCAAATGCCGCTATACCGATTGCGTTGATGTGTGTCCGGTCGATTGCTTCCGTGAGGGACCTAATTTTCTTGTGATCGATCCTGAAGAATGCATTGATTGCGCAGTATGTGTTGCTGAGTGCCCTGCCAACGCAATTTACGCAGAAGAAGATGTACCTGAGGAACAGCAGCAATTCATAGAGCTGAATGCAGAACTCGTTAAGCATTGGCCAAGCATTACCAAAACAAAAGCCCCGCTGTCCGATGCGGATGATTGGAAAGATAAACCCAATAAATTAGACTTGCTCGAGCGATAAAGCGCGCGACAAAGCTAGATAAGTGGCGTTGTTTTTCGCTCGTAGTCATTATGTAACGTAATACATTAGACTAAGGTTGAAACTTATTGCACTTACATTACAGGGTTTTAGTGTCAGGAGCAAATAAAAATTGCATGGTTTTAGTTGACAATTTCTGAACCCGTCAATAGAATAGCGGGTTCTTTATTCCTCGATAGCTCAGTCGGTAGAGCGACGGACTGTTAATCCGCAGGTCCCAGGTTCGAGCCCTGGTCGAGGAGCCAGATTCTAGAAGGCTTACAGCGATGTAGGCCTTTTTTATTTGTTCCGCAATTCGTGTTATTTGCATCAATTTTCGACTTGGATTTGTTCCGCAAAAAATGGGGTATTTGTCCAGACGGCAGCGAGGTCGGCGTGCCACATTTGCATTACTACCGGGAGGGCTCCGGTGATAAATGGGCAATGGAACTCCCAGAGGGTTTGCTCACCAACCCTGAGAATGCGTGGCAGGTGCTGCACGATTTCATGAGTTACTGCCACGTCGAAGAAACGCCTAACATTGTGCCGGGACTATTTACATGAAACCCACAGATGATCTGATTAGTCGTTATTACGAGTGGCTGAAAAACCATACCGCCTGGCGCGAGATTAATGGTTGGGTCGAAATCACCACCCCCTATCTGGATCGCCACAACGACCACATTCAAATCTATTTACGTCAGCAAGGCAACGAATGGGTGCTAACTGATGATGGCTATACGCTAGCCGACTTGGCGCAATCAGGTTGTGATATCGACACACCACGTCGCAAGGCTTTGCTGCAAACTACACTAAATGGTTTTGGGGTGCAGCAGGTGTCGGAGTCTTTAGAGGTCAGGGCTAGTAAGGATAACTTCGCGCCACGCAAACACGATCTCGTTCAGGCGATCCTCGCGGTGAATGACTTATTTTATGTTGCCCGAGCTAATGTCGAGAGCTTCTTCTTCGAAGATGTGGCATTGTGGTTGGATAAATCCGATGTGCGTTACACGCCGCGGCTGAATTTCCTCGGCCACAGTCACTATAGCCATCAATTCGATTTTGTCGTTCCCAAATCCAGGAGTGCGCCAGAACGCATTCTCCGCGTGGTCAACAACCCGAACAAGGACAATGCACAAAGCGCAGTTTTCGCTTGGGTGGATACCAAGGATGCTCGGCCGTCTGATTCCCTCGCTTTTGCGGTCCTAAATGACAGCAACCGAAAAATCAGTAATGCTGTAGAAGATGCATTTCGCAGTTATGGCATCACCCCGATAGAGTGGTCAAAGCGCGAAGAGTTTGTGGGGATTTTGGCTGCTTAGAAAGGTATGTAAATGATTTGTCAAAACCAATAACTACAGCCCTCAAATTTATAGTAGCTGCCAGATACCAATGCCGATACTGGATACAATAGCGATTAGGATGGCCGTCACAAGCAAAGTACAAATTAAATCGGCGAACTTGGCTAGCGTAAAAGCGCCGGCGCTTGCGCCGGTGAGAATTCCAATAAAGCGCACCCACTTAGGCCACTCCATACCACCCAACTTGAGGAATGCGACGTAAGTTAGCACGCCACCAACTAGCAAGCCGATACAACCAAACCAAATAGATAGCGACTCACTACTCTCGCGGTGCTCGGCTTGAATAAGAGATTCTTTGCTGTCATGATATTCGGTGATGCCGTCAGCTGTACGACGGCTGTAACGCGTGCCCATATACTGCAACTCCTTATATCGTATTGGTTATTTGAATAACTCAGCGTGCGTACCCATGCACAAAGAAATGTGCGATTTACACACATTTCAGAACATCTTTAAGCAAACGAAATTCCGGCGAATACGCCACGCTCCTAACCCAATTTGTATGTTCACTTAAGAGGAACGGAGCGGATCGCTTTGCGCATCCCACAGCCGCACGGTATCGTCATAACTGCAGGAAGCGATTTGCTGGCCGTTGGGCGAATACGACACGCTTAAAACAGAATCTTCATGTCCGCGTAAGGTGTAGAGGAACTGGCCGCTTTGCGCATCCCACAGACACACGGCATTGTCAGAACTGCCGGAGGCGATCTGCTGGCCGTTGGGCGAATACGCCACGCTAAAAACATGACCGTCATGTCCGCGTAAGGTGTGGAGGAACTGACCGCTTTGCGCATCCCACAGCCGAACGGTCTTGTCTAAACTGCCAGAGGCGATCTGCTGGCCGTTGAGCGAATACGCCACGCTAGTAACAGAATCTTTATGTCCGCACAAGGTGTGGCGGAGATGAGCGCTGTGCGCGTCCCACAGTCGCAAGGTATTGTCAGAACTGCCGGAGGCGATCTGCTGGCCATTAGGCGAATACGCCACGCCCAAAACAGAATCTTCATGTCCGCGTAAGGTGTGAAAAAGTTGACCGCTTGCCGCATCCCACAGCCGAACGATATTATCAGAACTGCCAGTGGCAATCTGCTGGCTGTTGGGCGAATACACCACGCTATTAACCCAACTGGTATGTCCGTGTAAGGTGTGGAGGAGCTGGCCGCTTTCCGCATCCCACAGCCACACGGCATTGTCAGAACTGCCAGAGGCGATCTGCTGGCCGTTGGGCGAATACGCCACGCTAGTAACCTCCTGGGTATGTCCGCGTAAGGTGTGGAGGAGTTGGCCGCTTTGCGCATCCCACAGCCGAACGGTCTTGTCATAACTGCCGGAGGCAATCTGCTGGCCGTTGGGCGAATACGCCACGCCAAAAACATAACCGCCATCTCCGCTTAAGATGCGGATTTCTGCCCGGCTCCATTTAGCATGCTCGCTGATTGCGTCACTCTCAAGATCCACGGCGCAGGTTTTCCCATCCGGTGAATACACGCCGGACTGCAACTTGCTTTCTTTTGGGAGATACGCCCAATCGCCATGCTCCATCCCTGTCATCAGCGCGCCGCTTAAATTCGCCTCGTGCAGCCTTGTATTGCGTAAATTCACCTTTCTTAAATCCGCCCCTTGCAACTGCACAAAATCGAATTCGCCCTCACTCAAATCCGCCCCAGGTATCTGAATCCCCTTTAAATCCGCTCCGTTAAACTGCACCCCTGCTCTGACCAAAATCGTCATTGCATTGGCCGCTGCTTGGCGCACCCCAGCATCGGTTTTGGAACGCTCTATAATCGCTAAAAGCTGTTTTTTAAATGGAGGCTCTTGCTCAATGCGCTCGGTCAACAAGCTCACAACGCCTAGATCGCCGACCCAATGCTTTGGGACTAACGATATATTTTTCAGCGTTCGGGAAGGGAGAGCAGGTTGGCTTTCAAAACTATAGAACGAAGCGTTGCTACCAACGCGGGGGCGGGCAAGAGGTACTATGCACTCATTGAACGAATCAAAGAGCGAGCGCACCACACAATATTCAAGCAGCGATTTATGGATAAAACGGTATTGATTGCCGCTTCGGCTCAGCGGCCAGGTTTCTCGCAGCAGTTGCTTCTTGTCTGCGCGCCCGAAAAAAACATTTGTCCAATGCCCCTCGTCTTTGGACAAAGAATACTCGACTACCGGGTTACCCCCATTCTCTGCATACAGATATACCGCTAAGTCTTTCACAAATCCGATACCATGCTGGGCAAAGCCCTCGTCACACAACTCTCTAAATACCTCTCTTTGGGTCGCCGTTAAATTTTGTGCGCTTAAGCGCTGCTGGTTGCGCTCGAACCATTGTCTGAGAAACTGATCATATAGATCCATGCGTAGATTGACACCCGTTCGCGCTTTCCCATTTTTTTCTAGGTACGGCAACGCTTCTAGCACTATTTTCAACAAAAAAGGATTGCTGACCAAGTCTTTTATATAATTTTGCTCGATGGCTTTTTGATATTCCTGCACTGTCCAGCCCGTTGTGTTGTGCTGCACATATTTTTCCAGATACTGGTCGCGCTCCGCTTCTGAAAACGGCTCGATCACGATTTCCTGAAAGGACAAGTCTTTCTTTAGAGTCGAATTTGTTTGAAACCGGCCTCGATAGTCCTGGCCCAGATATTCGCTGCCACAACTGATCACCATTTGACCCTGCCAGCCGCCGGGCTGGTTGATGCCATTGCTCAGATACAGATTCTGCGTTTGTCGAATCTCATCATAGCCATCCAACATAAAAACAAACCTTTGTTTTTCTTTCTTTAACGTCTCAATCTGAAATTCTGACAGCCCTCTTTTCTTTAATGCTTTGGCGATCAGATCGTGTTCAGGCTTGTCAATACTCGCCAGAGAAATAAAGAGCGGGATCACATCAGGTTCTTCTTTATTGTCCCATAATTGCTTTTCTAGGACGCGGCTGAAGGTGGTTTTGCCCACCCCGGAATCCCCTTTCAACAAGATCACTTGTTTATTGTCTAAAAACTCTTGAACTTTGGACAAGAGGTTAAAAGTGCCGGTCTCAGACAGACTCACTTTGCCACGTGGCTCAACATAGAGCTTTAAGGTTTCCTCAAATGCCTCATCTTGCTTGAAGGCAGCGAAGTATTGTTCCTTCAGTGCGACCCTGGGGTCTGCATTAAGCAACCGCAGTTGTTGGTGTTGTTGATGCATGGTCGAGGCAAGCTGGCTGTGCAGCGTTGACTGTATGTCGTCGAAGATGCTGTCCAATAGCCGGGAGAAGCCAACCTCGCCAAGCATTGAATCTTTCTTTAAACTGGAAATACAATTGCTATACCCCTTCCAAAACTTATCCAGAAAAATTTGTGCTTCCTCACTCCCCACTAACAGCCTTTCGATCACCTTAAACAGCACGCCGTGCCGACTTTGGTTCGGATACACCTCTCCTGCTTTGACTTGCTCCTCCAATCTGGGAATATCCTCCATCCGAACTGTGGTCGCTGGGATAAAATGCGCCAGACAGGGCTCATAG
This sequence comes from Mycoavidus cysteinexigens, assembly GCA_031963245.1. GTDB lineage: Bacteria > Pseudomonadota > Gammaproteobacteria > Burkholderiales > Burkholderiaceae > Mycoavidus > Mycoavidus cysteinexigens_A. The sequence continues at coordinate 28,080 of JASSUC010000006.1, read as the reverse complement.
CTATTTTGGGTTAACGATACCGGGATAATGCCGTGCCCATCTTTCAGGTGCTCTTTCCGGATCTGCAAAAAAGCGATTTCCGTCAACACATGATGGAACCCTGCTTTATATTCTTCCTCTTGTGAAAACTTTCTGACCACCTCACGGATTGCAGAGATGCCTTTTTGTTCATCGTCTTTGAGATAGGCCTCTCGATCTTCGCTATAGGCATTTCGAAGTGCCTCATAAAACGTGTTGTAGTCCGGCCAGTCCTTTAGGTACTTGCCTAATACCTCAGAACAACACACCACAACCTTATTGACCGGTTTCACCCCTTCTATTAACTGATAAGGCAACAAACAGAGCTGATTGGTTAAGATATCTTCTAGCTTGCCATCCTTTTTTTGATCTTCAGAGGAACTTGAATATCTTTGCCCCGTCGGCATTTGATCCGAAAACAGATTGACGCCTCGGATTTCAAATAACTTCTCGATTAAGTATTTAGACGTCTTGGCCTCGGCCTTTCCGTAAGTTGGATTGTCGTGCGCATACACTAGAAAAAGGCTCGGTTTATTCGACACCTCTAAGGAGTTCAGCGTCAACAGCGCCTTTTCAAACAGATACTCCACCAACTCGCTTTTGTCCTGGGCAGGTGCCGGCGACCGCTCCAGCGGCATTGAGGCATGCCTGGCCATCCTAATAGACAGCGACACGGTGCCGGTAACCGAGCCAGACGTGATTCCATCATAGCCCCAATCTTGCGCTTCTTGGCAACTCGCCTGCGCCTTGGTCGCTTTTCCCAACCTCTTTATTAAAGCCGGAACTCTGTACCACGCAGCAGGGATAATGGACGTACACTTGATCGCCTCACTGCCCCAAACTCGCGCTTTTTGGTAACTCGCCTGCGCTTTGTCGGATTTTCCCAATTTATCCAAGAGTTCCGCGCGATCAAAATAGACCTCAGCGACGCGCTGCCGCAAAGCGTCTTCTTCCGGTGTCTGAGGCGTACGTGCTTGGTTCAAAGCGCTTTTCACTTCCGCTAACGGAGGCACAAGTTGACGCGCATCCGAGATCTGTCTAAATGTTACTTCTGCCTGGTCATGCAAATCTAAAGCCACCTCGAAATGCTGCGCTGTCTTTTGCAGATGAGCCTGATCCAGATGGGTTTGCGCTGCTAGCACCTGTGCTTGGTTGTCTTTCAGGGCTTGGGAAACAGGATTACCTAACATCATCAACATTCCTCTTTATTAATCGATTCTGATCCGGCGGTAAGCCGCTTTTTTAAGCCACTGGGGGTATTACCGTAAGCAACAACACTATGCGGCCTATAGTTTGCATAGCCCAGTTAATATATGGGCATAGGCTAGAATTGGCCGCCTCATTCAACTCTTTTTATACTTCGATTTCAGTTGCAATTCTCAAAGGGATACTAAGCACGTTGAACTAGCCCGTCAAGCGAAATTTTTATATCAAAGGCTCACTACAGATTAACGTCAGTTCGGGTTAAGCCAGTGTATTCTGGCAAGGTTGCAAAGGGAGCTTGTACCAATTCCGAATAAAATAAGGTGATGCGATTAAGGGGGGAAACACGGCGCGCAAAGCGAGTGGTAAGGAAGAGTTAGAGGCAGCCCGAGAAAGGGTACGCAAAGCAAAGACGGTGCCGGAATTAAGGGCAGCCCAAGCGGTCTTGTTGCCGTTAGAGTTATGTATTGGTATTTTCTATGGCGGACAGGATTACGAAACCGCTTTGCAGTCAAATCTAAACGACGAAGATGACTGACCGAGCGATGCCATATCCCATAAATATCTTTTTGCTTTAACCATAGCCCGAATTTGTGCCGCAGGCTCCTCTTCCTAGGCAACGCCGATAACTTTAATACCCGTCTTCTTTGCAAAGGGTTCATAAAGTATCTCTGCATATCTCTGACTGAAAAAACCACCGGAGTCTCGCACAGTAATTTGTTTCGAGGTAGTTCGGGAGGGGGTTATGATAGACGGGCCCGCAAGCGTAGCGCCGGTAGCTAACGACAGCCATCTTGATCGCATTACGGCGGCTGGGGTCATGAGAGTGTCTGGAATCCATAACTCAATTTCCTTTAATGAAATAACTGTATTGAACAAACTATCTCACATGCAGATATTCGGTAGTTTTGCTGTAAGCACTCTGAGCAACTGATTGGCCGCTGGCAAGAGAGATCTACCTCGCCTAACGGCTAGGCATAATTCCGCAGACACAAAAGCTGGGGGATCTATTTCAAGCAAGATTAACTGATCGCTCTTAATTTCCTGGCATGCTTCCACAGCCGACATAAGTGTTAAAAAAATTATAGAACTTGTCCCGAAAAATTAAGCTGACTATTTATTTTTTTAATGTTGCTTTATCAGTAGTAGATAGTTTAATTTGAAAAACCGGAAAGCAATAACTGGTTAAATATAGAATGCTAGGCTCGTAACCTCGATTGCCGTTGTGTTAATGCAACGAAAAGGCTGCTCACTTAGGATTATGCTTACAATTGCCCCAAAGGGTTCATATTGGGGGTAGTAACGTAGGGACGGGAACTGTACTTGAGTACAGTGAGGATGAGGGTACCGTACGGCTCCAAAGGTGGATCCTTTTGACAAAGGTAGACGCAACTCAAAATTGCTTTTAATTTCTTTCCCATCTGACTGAGGAGTTTTTATGATCGAACTGCACACTTCTTTTGGCGTGATCCAACTTGAACTGGATGCTGAGAAAGCCCCGAAAACCGTCGAAAATTTTTTGAATTATGTCAAAAGCAGGCACTATGACAACACTATTTTTCATCGGGTGATCCCAGGCTTCATGATTCAAGGTGGCGGCTTTACAGAAGATATGGACGAAAAATCTACGCAGGCCACGATCGAAAACGAAGCCAATAATGGCCTCAAAAATGTACGCGGCAGTATTGCAATGGCCAGAACCAATGCCCCTCACTCTGCCAGCGCCCAATTTTTTATTAATCTGAGCGATAACGACTTTTTAAATTTCTCCGCACCCACGGTACAAGGCTGGGGATATTGCGTCTTTGGACGTGTGGTGTCAGGTTTAGATGTGATAGATAAAATTGCTGCCGTGAAAACCGGCACAAAGGCACATCACCAGGATGTGCCGGTAGAAGCAGTCATAATCGAAAAAGCAGTACTTGCTTCGTAAGCATCGTCATAGCCCAGCATCATGACTCACTCAAAGAAAGGTTTTTTGAGTGAGTCGCACGCACTAGCAATTAGCTGTATCGGCCTGCAATCAGCGCATTTTCAACCTAAGCTGTCAAACAGCACCATCTTTGGAGCGTAATCTGTCAGACCCGCTGCCGGGTCTGACAGAAAACTAGGCAGCGTTTCGCTTGCTGAGCTTGCCCAAGCCGCCTCTCAAATACTTCTTTTCCAAGGAAGTTTACCGACAATCTTCTTCTCCATAAAACCCTTTAGCTCCACATTCGCTTCACGCAACAGATCAGAAGTTTTTGCATGGGAATAATCTTTTAAAGTAATCAGCATTTGTTTAGAAATATCTTTTAAAGGGGGAGCAATATCTTCGTCCTCTCCCGTTACGCGCTGCTTTAATAGTCGTTTATTTACTTCACTGATGTTACGCAGTGTAGCGTAGGATTGCTAAATTTATGCTTATCCGAGAATGGAGATGACTAAGGAAGAATTAGACTTATACAGCGATTATTTGTTGAGCAGTTTTGGTAAAGCGACAGCAACGGGCTTATCCGTCATGGTGGATGGAGCAGTAAGCCATGACGCGGTAACGCGTTGGCTATCAGAGCGAGAATATACGTCGAAAGATCTATGGCGCCATGTGAAAGAGATGGTGCGCAAAATAGAGCAAGACGATGGGGTATTTATTTTTGATGACACCATTCAAGCAAAGCCCTGTACCGATGAAAACGAGGTAATCAGTTGGCACTATGATCACGTTTCAGGGCGGACCGTAAAGGGCATCAATCTGCTGAATGCGTTGTATAGCAGTGGCGACGTATCGATTCCGGTGGCATTTGAGGTTGTACGCAAGCTCTTGGTATTTTCAGACGTTAAAACCCGCAAGATCAAACGTGCATCGGAAGTCACCAAGAATGAGCAGTTGCGTGCCATGGTGCAAACTTGCGTGAATAATGTGCTGAAATTGGGCTATGTACTGATGGACACTTGGTTTTCGTCAAAAGAGAACTTCGAATATATTCGTGCGAAAGGGAAGCATTTTGTGTCTGCGATCAAAGATAACCGGCTCGTGGCCTTAAGTCTTGACGTACGCAAAGAAGGCCGGTTCCAACGCGTAGGAGAACTGCAATTATCTGATCAACAAGCGGTGCGCGGCTATCTCAAGGGCTTCGAGCAGGAAGTCTTGATCATTCGCCGAGTCTTTACAAACCGAGACGGCAGCACGGCTACTTTGAATCTGGTGTGCAGCGATTTAACGCTAGACGGACCGAGCGCTGCGGCAATCTACCAAAAACGCTGGAAAGTCGAAGTGTTTCATAAATCACTTAAATCCAATGCCGCTTTAGCCAAATCTCCTACCCGCCGGCCTACCACTCAGATCAACCATGTCTTCATGGCTATCTATGCTGTTTTTAAACTCGAATGTCTCAAAATAAAGCATTCTATTAACCATTTCGCATTGCGATCAAAGATCTATCTCAATTCTTTGCGCTCTGCTTATCAACAACTCGCCCTTCTACAGCGTGCGTAACATCAGTTAATTAGATCAGAGTGAAGCTACTCGAGCGCACACTACTATCCCGATTTCGCAGCCACTCACTCGTGGTCGATACAGATTATGCAAAAGCTAGGCTGCAGCTGATTTCGGTCGGACCTATTGACCGGAAGGAATGGAATTTAATCAATATTAGTAGCACCTCTCTAGAAAAACAAGAAGAATGTTTTTTTATGTTATTGTTGCCGGCTATGGGAGATTTATTCTATGCGCAAAATGGTGATTCAAATATCGATACTGAACCACTGAATTTGACCTGACAACTGCCTTCGTCAAACCGGGAAACGGTCAGATCCTAACAAGCCAAGAGTATGTAAGAACATTTGCCGGGCCATCGAGAAATCAATGCAGTATAATATTTGATCGTCTAGGGATAGAGTTAAGATCATCATCTCTAATCCGCCTTTTCACACCAAAAAACAGCGCTCACGAAAGTATTCTTTTAGCCTAATTTAATGAAAACTTTATGGAATAAAAAGTCGATCGCCATGTTAGAGGCTGAAGCAGCCTTGGGTGACGACAACGCAGCCAGTGGCAGCTCGCATTATCCAAAACGAGCTTTATCTGGATTCGATTTAACCATGCTCGGTATTGGCTGCATTGTCGGCGCCGGCATTTTTGTCTTGACAGGTCATGCAGCGGCAGCGCATGCTGGGCCGGCGATCATGCTGTCCTTTATTTTAGGGGCAATCGTCTGTGCTTTTTCTGGCCTGTGCTATGCAGAAATGGCTTCAACGGTGCCTGTAGCGGGCAGCGCTTATACCTATGCCTACGCCACCATGGGTGAATTTATCGCCTGGCTCATCGGCTGGGATCTGATCCTCGAATATTGTTTAGGCGCGACTACCGTAGCCATTGGCTGGTCAGGTTATGTCGTAGGGTTTCTGCATTCATTAGGCATTCATATTCCTGATGTGTTATCTAGAGCACCGCTCGCCTTCGATAGCGCAACCGGCTGGGCACATACTGGCGCACTGATCAACTTGCCTGCCATTCTGGTCGTCGCCCTGATGACACTCCTGCTCATTTTTGGCATTCGAGAGTCGGCACGGGTCAATAGTCTGATGGTGGTGGTGAAGGTCGCCATTATTCTCGCCTTTATCGTGGCGGGCTTTGCCTTGGTCGATACCGCAAACTGGATTACGCCCGCTAACCCTAATGGTGATTTCATGCCACCGAATAGCGGCCAAGCAGGAGAGTTTGGTTGGAGCGGTATGCTACGCGGTGCAGCCGTGGTATTTTTTGCTTACATTGGTTTTGATTCGGTTTCCTGTGTTGCGCAGGAGACCAAAAATCCACGCCGTAATCTGCCGCTTGGACTGCTGACTTCGCTCGTCATCTGTACCACACTCTATGTACTGGTCGCTTATGTTCTGACCGGGGTGGTCCGCTATGACCAATTAAGTGTGCCTGATCCAATTGCTGTAGGGATTGATGCGCTGGGTATGCCATGGTTATCGCCACTGGTCAAACTCGGAGCGATTTTTGGCTTGACCTCTGTGCTCTTGGTGTTACTGATGAGCCAACCGCGCATTTTTCAAACGATAGCAAAAGATGGCTTACTGCCAAGCTTTGCTAAGAAAATCCATCCGCGTTTCCATACCCCCTATATCACAACGCTGATTACCGGCGCAGTGGTCATGGTGCTAGCTGGCCTACTGCCGATTAATTTAGTGAGTGAATTAGTGAGTATTGGCACACTATTTGCTTTTCTAATTGTCTGTGTCGGCGTGCTTGTACTGCGCATCACCCAGCCAGAACTCAAACGTGTATTTAAAACCCCAGCCGTTTATCTAGTCGCGCCAGGCGGAGCATTGGCCGCGCTATTTTTAATGGCGGGTTTGCCTGCGGATACCTGGATGCGGCTATTTATCTGGATGGCATTGGGACTCGTCATTTATTTTAGCTATGGTAAGCGCAATAGTGTCCTGCGTCGCCGTTTGGAAAATAAACCTATAGAAGATTAGATTCAATCTAAGCCAATATAACGCACGGCAGCCTGTTAAGGCTGCCGAAAACTTTAGCGTATATAAACCTCTTCCCCGTCAATAGAAAATCCGGGAGGAGTTTTATTGAAAAGTTCGGATAAGTATTATGCGTTATGTATGCCAGACCAGCTTGGGGCTAACGTTGACTCAAAGCCCAGCAAGCTGAGTACCCGCCCAACGGTATGGTCAACCATTTCATCAAGCGTAGTGGGCTTATTGTAGAGTGCCGGCAGTGGCGGAAAAATCACGCCACCCATTTCAGTGACTGCCGTCATATTGCGTAGGTGCGCCAAATTGAATGGTGCTTCGCGCACGAGTAACAAGAGACGACGACGCTCTTTCAGAGTCACGTCAGCTGCGCGGGTAATTAAATTATCGGAAAAACCATGAGCAATGCTTGCCAACGTTTTCATTGAACACGGTGCAACAATCATGCCTTCTGTGGCAAATGATCCGCTCGCGATACTGGCACCCACATCACGTATATTATGAACCACATCGGCCAGCGCGTTTAAATCAGGTTTGGTCAGCTCTAATTCATGCGTAATGCTCAGCCAGCCTGCGTTGGACACAATCAAATGCGTTTCTACGCCGCCAATACGACGTATTGTTTGGAGAATACGCACGCCATAAAGCGCCCCCGTAGCCCCTGTTATGGCGACCACTAGGCGGCGCGGCGTAGCGTTAGATGCTGTATTTAGCACTAACTCTATTCAGCCGTGAATAATTGTTGCAATTCACCTGACTGGTACATCTCTACCAGAATGTCCGAACCGCCAACAAATTCGCCATTGACATAGAGTTGCGGAATCGTCGGCCAATCCGAATATTCTTTGATGCCTTGCCGAATTGCTTCGTCGCGTAAGACATCGACTGTATGTAAACGGCTAACACCGCATGCTTTAAGTATCTGTATTGCGCGACCAGAGAAGCCACACATTGGAAATTGTGCGCTACCTTTCATAAAAAGAACCACCGGATGTTCGGTGACAAGTTGTTTGATCTGCTGCTGAGTATCCATAGGAAGTGTACTGAATGATAAGTCTAGTCGTAATTTAGTATGATAGCCGATTCTGCAAAGATCAGCGTGATTCGGGTTTGCCGCCAGCAAAAGAATGGCTGATATGTTCTAGCAGAAAATGCTTTACCGTCGGGTAATGCAGTTGATAACCTAATTCTATTTTAAGCCTAGTATTCATTAAGCGGCGTGATTCACGCATAAATGACAGCAACCCTGGTTCCAACAACTGCTGTGCTTGAGCGCTTGAGACTCGCGCAGGTCGTGGCAACCCATGCGCATCCGCCACTAGATCAAAATAATCACCCAATTTCATTTGCGTATCATCCACCGCGTGTATAACTCGCTGCGGGCAACCAAGCCGCTTTATCCGCAGCAAAATCATCGCAAGATCATCAGCATGAATGTGATTGGTATACACATCTTCTTCGGCATTCAGAGAGAACATGCCTTTTTGCAAGCGCGCAAGCGGTAACCGGTTAGCGGCATAGATGCCCGGAATGCGGACAATGCGCAGTGATAGCATGGCGCGCGCGCCAGCCGCACGCAACTGAGTCTCTGCTGATATACGCCTGAGCGAGCGTGCATTGGCCGGTTGCGCTGGCCGGGTTTCAGCAACCAGTGCTCCGTCGCAATCACCATAAACGCCGGTGGTGCTAGCATAAATCCATACCGGCGGCGCCAATGAGCGGCCCAAGGCACTCAGCAAGAAGCGCGTGCGCGGGTCACCACTGCCTTGTGGCCGTGGCGGCGCTAGCTGCAGCACGGTCTCTGCCAAGCCAGCAAGACGCTTTAGACTTGAACGCTGATCAAGGTCACCGACGATAGGCACAATACCCATTGCGCGCAAGCTAACGCAACGCTCAGCGTGACGGGTTAGGGCCAACACACGGTAGCGCGGCAACAGTAACTTAGCGCAACGCAAGCCAATATCGCCACAGCCAATAATGAGGATTCGCTTACGTTTAAGTTTGCGGGTTGGAATCATTGTGGCATCATTATATATTCGGGTCTTAGAAGTGTTTCGTCACATTCAGTCTTTTTATGGCATTTAATATTACTCTTCGGCCCAGCGGTCGGCAATTTCAAGTAGAACCTAATGAACCCTTGCTCGCAGCAGCCTTACGGCAAGGCATTGGCTTGCCGTATGGGTGTAAAAACGGTGCCTGTGGTTCGTGCAAAGGCACGGTGCTGTGCGGTGAAGTCGAACAAGCAACGCATTCAGCCTCGGCTTTGTCTAATGACGAAAAATTACGAGGTATGGCGCTTTTTTGCTGCTCGGCGCCCAAATCTGACCTCGAGCTTGAGGTACGTGAAGTAGCCGGCGTAACCGATATGCCTGCTAGAAAACTCCCCTGTCGCGTCAACGCGCTTGAGCGGGTGGCTGATGATGTCATGATTATGCGCTTGCAATTACCGGCGAATCAACAGTTGCAGTATTTCGCAGGCCAGTATATTGAATTTATTTTAAAAGACGGTAAACGGCGCAGCTACTCAATTGCCACACCGCCGCATCATGACGGGCCGCTGGAACTCCATATTCGCCATATGCCAGGAGGGGTGTTTACTGATCATGTTTTCACCACCATGAAAGAGCGCGATATGCTGCGCTTCGAGGGGCCTCTAGGGACTTTCTTTTTACGCGAAGAGAGCACCCGGCCGGTCGTTTTACTCGCCTCAGGCACGGGCTTTGCTCCGCTCAAAGCGATCGTCGAGCAGATGATATTTAAACACATCGAGCGACCCGTCACGCTCTATTGGGGCGCACGCCGCAGCAAAGATCTGTATCTGGCTGAGTTGGCTCAGCAATGGGCCAATACCCTGCCCAATTTTTCTTTTGTACCAGTTTTATCCGAGCCGGCAGCTGAAGATAATTGGCACGGACGAACTGGCTTTGTGCATCAGGCAGTGGTGGCAGATCTGCCCGATTTATCCGCCTATGAAGTCTATGCGTGCGGCGCGCCGGTCATGGTTGAAAGCGCTTTACGCGATTTCACCACGCATCATCGTCTGCCTCAAGATGCGTTTTACGCCGATGCGTTTACCAGCGAAGTAGATTTGGCGAACCCAGTCGCGTAACTCCGTGTTTAATGGAATTTGAAGATGCATTTTAATGACTACCCCACGCGCTCGCTGATGACCATCACTCACCGGCCTGAGCTTGTTTTTACGCGTGGCGAAGGCGCTTGGTTATACGATAGCGAAGGTAAGCGTTATCTCGATTTTATTCAAGGTTGGGCGGTGAACTGCTTAGGCCATAGCCATAAAACAATGATCCACGCGCTCACCACACAAGCGCAAAGCTTAATTAATCCAGGCCCGGCATTTTATAACGCACCCTCGGCACAACTTGCCGGCTTGTTGACTGATTTTAGCTGCTTTCAGAAAGTATTTTTCGCCAATAGTGGCGCTGAAGCGAATGAGGGCGCAATCAAATTAGCCCGCAAATGGGGGCGTAAATTTAAAAACGGCGCATACGAAATTATCACGTTTAATCATAGCTTCCATGGCCGGACATTGGCGACCATGTCTGCTAGTGGCAAACCCGGCTGGGGCACCATGTATGCTCCGCAAGTAGCGGGCTTTCCCAAAGCTGAGCTTAACGATATTGCATCAGTTGCACGTTGCATTCATGACAAGACTGTTGCCATCATGCTAGAGCCCGTGCAGGGTGAAGCCGGCGTGATTGGCGCCACGCGCGAATTTATGCAGCAATTGCGCGCCCTCACGCAAAAACACCATCTGCTGTTAATTGTCGATGAGGTACAAACTGGCTGCGGTCGTACCGGCCAGCTCTTTGCCTACCAATGGTCAGATATTGAACCCGATATCATGACATTAGGTAAAGGCATCGGCGGCGGCGTGCCACTGGCCGCGCTGTTGGCACGTGATGAAGTCGCTTGTTTCGAGGCTGGCGAACAGGGCGGTACCTATAATGGCAACCCTCTTATGTGCGCCGTAGGCGTTGCTGTACTTGAACATATCAGTCAAGCGGATTTTTTGGCCAGCGTGCGCGAACGCGCTGCTTATTTTAGTGACGCCTTGCTGCAATTATCTAATGAGTATGGTTTTGCCGGCGAACGCGGCGAGGGCCTGCTACGCGCACTATTGCTGGGCAAAGAGATAGGTCATGAGATCGTTGAAAAAGCTCGCGAACTCGAGCCAGCAGGACTTTTGCTCAATGCACCGCGGCCTAACCTACTACGCTTTATGCCAGCGCTTAATGTCACTACAGATGAAATTGATCTGATGCTGGTGATGCTACGTAAAGTGCTTGATTCAATTGTTTAAAATAAGATCAGCCAAGATCATTTTCCGCCCTTCTAAGCTCTGAGCATAAAGGGCCATTCGTCAGCGCAGCCAGGTTATTCCTTGGCGAATCATACCTGCCCTATATAAATGTCAGATCAAGTTACAGATAGACCCAAAGTGATAGGACAAATACGTTTAAGCTCAATGCAAAATCTTCGCTAAAAATTCCTTTGCGCGCTCTGATTTTGGGTGTTCAAAGAATTCTTTTTTAGGCACATCTTCAACAATAGCGCCCTTGTCCATAAAGATCACGCGGTGGGCAACTTTTTTGGCAAAGCCCATTTCGTGCGTGACGCACATCATGGTCATCCCTTCACGTGCAAGCTCAGCCATCACATCAAGCACCTCATTGATCATCTCTGGATCAAGCGCGGAAGTCGGTTCATCAAACAACATCGCAACGGGGTCCATGGAGAGCGCACGAGCAATCGCCACCCGCTGTTGCTGACCGCCCGATAGCTGTCCCGGATATTTATCCGCATGTGCGCGCAGGCCAACGCGCTGCAGCAACTTCATGCCTTTTGTCCTAGCCTCCTCAGCACTGCGGCCGAGCACCTTAACCTGTGCCAGCGTTAGATTCTCCGTGATCGATAAATGTGGAAACAGTTCAAAGTGCTGAAAAACCATGCCGACTTTGGCCCGTAGTTTAGACAAATTGGTTTCCTTGGCTCGCACTGACTGACCATCAAGCCAAATCTCACCTTGTTGGAATGGCTCAAGGCCATTGACCGTTTTAATCAGAGTCGATTTGCCAGAGCCAGAGGGTCCGCATACCACTACGACCTCGCCCTTATTTACTTCAGTACTACAATCAGTGAGTACCTGAAACGGACCATACCATTTAGAAACGCTTTTAAGAGAAATCATCTCGCATACCTTTTTTGAAAACGCCTAACGAGAGTAGAGGCAAACAAGGAAATAACAAAATAACACGCCCCTGCAAAGAGCACCATTTCAACCAGTTGCCCATCGCGTTCACCAATATTGGTCGCCGTGCGGAAAAAGTCTGCCAGGCCAATCACATAGACCAAAGCCGTATCCTGAAAGAGTACAATGCCCTGCGTTAATAGTAATGGCACCATGGCGCGAAACGCCTGGGGCAAAACCACTAGACGCATTGATTGCATATAGGTCATACCAAGCGCATTAGCCACGTAGACCTGACCACGCGGGACACTCTGAATGCCCGCGCGAATGATTTCCGAATAATAAGCCGCCTCAAACAAAGAAAAAGCAATAATTGCTGAAGCAAAGCGGATATCGATATCAGGCGGCAAATCAAGCAAAGATTTGAGTAATTGCGGCACCAGTAGGAAGAACCATAAAAGCACCATCACTAACGGAATCGAGCGGAAAATCGTCACGTATAGTCGCGCAAACCAAGCCAGCGGCTTGATGGGTGAAAGTCTCAATAACGCCAAGATGGTCCCCCAAACAATGCCAACCATAACAGCTGCGACTGTGATTTGGACTGTGATGAGCATGCCCTGCGCTAAGGTCGGCAGAGAAGATGAAATTCCGCTCCAATTAAATTGATACATTATTTCCCTCCCATTTGACCGGGCAACCTGGAGGTCCTTTCAACCCAACGCATAAAAAGCATTACGGTCGCATTAATCAGAGCATATGAAGCGGTCACCACAATGAAAGACTCATAGGTATGCGCTGTATAATCACTGAGTTGGCGCGCTTGTGCGGAAAGCTCGAGTAAACCAATGGTAGACGCGACCGCTGAATTCTTAAAAATATTCAAAAATTCAGACGTTAAAGGCGGCACAATAATTCGATACGCATTCGGTACTAAAACATAGCGATAGGTTTTCGGCAAGGTAAACCCGAGCGCGAGGGCGGCATTTTTTTGGCCTGGCGGCAGGGCATTAATACCTGTTCTCACCTGCTCGCAAATCCGCGCGCCGGTAAATAAGCCAAGGCAAATCACCGCTGACGAAAAAAATTGAATCGAGGGCGGCAATCCTTTGAACCAAGTACCCAGTGACGGAGACACAAGCTCTGGCAGCACAAAATACCAGATAAAAAATTGCACAATCAAGGGGATGTTGCGAAACACCGCGACGTAAATAGCGCCGATGCTTGCTAACCATTTATTGGGTAAGGTGCGCAATATGCCAAATAGGGAACCCGCGATAAGCGCGATGATCCAGGCCGCTAAAGAGAGCGTAACAGTGACCTTCAGGCCATCAATGAACCAACCGAGATACGTCGTTGGCTCGCCGGTGGACACAGCACTTAGCAAAATGCCCCAATTCCATTGATAACTCATAACCCTTAGATTGCTGTAGAAACGGTACTTTAAGACAGTTCTTTTCCTGTTTCATACTATCAGGCATAACTTTCCCAACTGCGTCCGAGGCCTTCTCGAACGCAGCACCACCATTTCTGGTAAGTCTCATAACGGGTAGGGCAGTAATGGTTGCCAGCCACTATACGCACAAACTGGCTTAACCTTTCGCCTGATCACTCGGACTCTTAAACGATGCTTTGAGTGCTTCGCTTTGCGGGAAGTTTAAATTTAGATTGCGAGGAGGAATGGGTTTTTGAAACCATTTTTGATAAATCTTAATGGCTTCACCTGACGTTTGCAGTTTAGCAATAGTGTTATCAACCAACTTTTTGAATGCCGGGTCATTTTTGCGTAACATACAACCATAGGCTTCTTGTGATTGCGAGGTACCCACAATCACAAACCTGCTAGGGTCTTTTGCTTTAGCACGCTCTCCTGCAAGTAACACATCATCCATCATAAACGCTACTGCACGGCCGGTTTCTAGCATCAAGAACGCCTCGCTATGATCTTTTGCGCTAATGATCTTCATGCCGAGCTTCTTTTCTTGATTCATTGCGCGCAAAATGCGTTCAGATGTAGTACCCGCTGTGGTCGCTACTGTCTTACCCTGCAAATCAGCAAAATCCTTGACACCTGAATCAACACGCGTGAGCAGCCGCGTGTTGACGACAAAAATCGTGTTAGAAAATGCCGCTTGCTGCTGGCGCTCAAGGTTGTTTGTGGTGGAACCGCATTCAAGGTCAATCGTACCGTTTTGCAGCAATGGAATCCGGTTTTGAGACGTGATCGGCGTGAGTCTCACATCTAGATGCGGTTTATTAAGCTCTTGCTCAATTGCCTTAACAATCTGCATCGCGTATTCGTGCGCATAGCCCACCACCCGTTGGTTCTCGGCATAATAGGAAAAAGGAATGGACGATTCCCTATGCCCCAATGAAACCGTGCCCGTATCCCTAATTTTTTGCAAAGTGCCCGTGGTACTAGCACTCTGCGCCTGTGCATAAGAGAATGTTAGCGTACCTGCCGCCACACCCGCCGCCATCAATGCTGTTACTATCTTTTTAAACTTCATACTAAGTACCCCTTCTGAAAAATATATTATATATCCCAAATGGTTTATTTATAAAGTAAAAAGTTTAAATATATCTCACGGATACAGTCCGCGCATCTCTCTGGCCATTAAAATTCTTGTACATGCAACAATATAAGCCGCTGTACGCACAGAAACCTTGTGTTCAAGCGCAACTTGCCATATAGATGCGAACGCTTCACGCATCACGCGCTCAAGACGGTGATTAATTTCGTCTTCGCTCCAGAAAAAACTGGAGAAGTCCTGCACCCATTCAAAGTATGAAACAGTCACCCCACCTGCATTTGCGATGACGTCAGGAATCACCAGAATGCCATGCTCGTTCAGAATATCGTCAGCCGCCGGTGTCGTTGGCCCATTTGCGCCTTCGACCACAATCTTAGTGCGAATCCGTGGTGCATTTTTTTCAGTGATTTGCCCTTCTAGTGCAGCCGGAATCAAAATATCGGTTTCAAGCCCCCAAAATTCATCCGCAGCCAGCGGCTCGGCACCGGTGAAACCCACAATGCCGCCCGTTTGAGCAACGTGTTCAAGCAATTTAAGCACTTCAATCCCGGCCGGCCGGTAAAGGGTACCCGTATGGTCTTGCACGGCTATGATTTTGGCGCCCGCTGCAGAAAAAAGCCGCGCAGCAATCCCGCCAACGTTACCAAAACCTTGAATTGCAATCCGTGCTCCAGCGATGTCCAAACCAATTTGGCGCGCACTCTCGCAGCCTACAACGAAAACCCCGCGGGCAGTCGCTTCTTTACGCCCAAGACTGCCGCCTAGCGCAATCGGCTTGCCCGTTACCACACCCGTTGCAGTACGTCCTTGATTCATCGAATACGTGTCCATTATCCATGCCATCACTTGCTCATTAGTGTTGACATCAGGCGCTGGAATATCCGTGTTAGGACCAATAATGAAATTGATTTCACTGGTGTAGCGACGGGTCATGCGCTCGAGTTCACCGCGTGAAAGTTTCCGCGGATCAACCCGGATTCCGCCTTTTGCGCCACCGTATGGGACATTCACAGCCGCATTCTTGATCGACATCCAGGCAGACAGCGCCATCACTTCAGATAGCGTCACGTCTTGGTGGTAGCGTAACCCGCCCTTGCCAGGACCTCTTGAAGTATTGTGCTGCACGCGATACCCTTCAAAATGGGCAACGGTGCCATTATCAAGCTCGATAGGCACATCAACGATCAGCGCGCGCTTAGGCCGCTTAAGCGTTTCAATCCAGCGCGACAATGAACCTAGATAAGGTGTAACGCGGTCAATCTGTTGTAAATAAGTACCCCATGGGCCAAGTTCATCTTGCCGAAGGTAAGATGGTAATACATGATGTTGCGACATAAATTTCCTCAATCCCCGGAAAAAAGTTGCGCGATGGTTAACACAAACGTTTATAACCCTTACGCTTTAATTGCGACTTACGCTCAAAATTTTGATATTGTCTCAGAATGATTGACTATTTATCCGAAGTACGCGAAAACTAAGTCCGAAAACTGAAACATTAGTGTAAATAACAACGGAAATAAAACATGCATTCACTCCCCCACCTCCCACATGGCAAAACCCTCGCTTTACGCGTGGCGCCGCAATCTTCTAACGCGGATAGACATGGTGACGTATTCGGCAGCTGGATTATGGCGCAAGTAAATATTGCCGGCGCTATTCCAGCGACGCGCCGCGCACAAGGCCAGGTGGTTACTGTGGCCATCAACTCCTTGGTTTTTAAGCAACCGGTGTTTGTTGACGATGTGCTTAGCTTTTACGCAGACATCGCCAAAACTGGCAACACCTCGGTCACGGTATCGGTCGAAGTGTACGCGCAGCGGCTCAATTTTGCTGAAGAGATTTTCAAAGTAACAGAAGCTACGCTCACCTATGTCGCCACAGATAGCAACCGCCGACCGCGCGCATTGCCAGCACCAGATTGAGTGCCTCACCAACTCGCTCGAGCTTGATCATAGCAAAATCCATTCAAACTCGCTCGAGAATGCCCGCCGCGCCCATGCCCGCGCCCACACACATGGTGACCATACCGTATTTAAGGGAGTGTCGGCGCAGGGCATGCACAACCGTGGTCGCGCGAATCGCACCCGTGGCGCCCAATGGATGACCTAACGCTATCGCCCCGCCAAGTGGGTTCACTTTTTTAGGATCAAGCTTAAGCTCCTCTATGACAGCCAGCGATTGTGCCGCAAATGCCTCGTTCAACTCAATCCAGTCGAGTTGGTCCTGCTTAAGGCCGGCTGCTTTTAATGCAGCCGGAATGGCTTCTCTAGGGCCGATCCCCATAATCTCGGGCGGTACGCCCCGCACTGCAAAACTCACAAAACGCGCCAGCGGGGTGAGCTTGAATTGCTTAAGTATTTTTTCCGACACCACCAGCAGCGCAGCCGCGCCATCTGACATTTGCGAGCTATTTCCAGCTGTGACCGAACCGCCATTCGCAAACACAGGTTTCAGCTTAGCAAGCGCCTCAAGCGAAGTGCCGGCACGAGGTCCCTCATCCTGCGACGTGAGTTGCTTTCTTAAATCAAGCTCGCGCCGATTGAGGTCTGGCAAACGCTCAATCACCTCAAACGGCACCACTTCGTCATTGAATTCGCCGGCAGCTTGCGCCTGCAATGCTTTTTGATGAGATGCAAATGAAAAAAGGTCCTGCGCATCGCGTTTAATGTGCCAGCGTTGCGCCACTCTTTCAGCCGTCAACCCCATGCCGTACGCCAGGCCAAGATGTTCATCCCGTGCAAAGAGATGCGGCGAAACGGATGGAGTATTGCCCATCATCGGCACCATGCTCATCGATTCCACACCACCGGCAATCAGTGCATCCGCCTCACCGACACGGATGCGATCTGCGGCCATGGCCAGTGCAGTTAAGCCAGAAGCACAATAACGGTTTACCGTTACCCCCCCTACACTGACTGGCAACCCTGCCAACAATGCGCTCACACGCGCGATATTCAGCCCTTGTTCAGCTTCTGGGAACGCACAGCCAATCATCACATCTTCAATCACGTGTGGATCAAGCTCGGGGACTTGCGCCACCACCGCTCGTATGGCGTGAATCAATAATTCTTCTGGCCGTGTATTCCTGAATATCCCACGCGGCGCTTTGCCAATGGGTGTACGTTTAGCGGCAACGATATAGGCGTCTTGAACTTGTTTACTCACTTTTTTCGCTCCATCAATTACGCACAGGCTTACCCGTTTGCAGCATCCCTATAATCCGTTCTTGCGTCTTCTTCATGTCCAGTAATTCGACAAAAGCCGCGCGCTCAAGTTTAAGTAGCCACGCTTCATCAACCAAACTTCCCATTTCGACCTCCCCGCCGCACAGCACTTCAGCAATTTTTCTGCTAATTAAGAAATCATGAACTGAAATAAAACCGCCATCGCGCAGATTCACCAGTTGGGCTTTAATCGTGGCAATCCCGGCTCGCCCCGCCACCGCAATGGCCTGTACCGGCAAAGGCGCGCGCCAGCCCGCGTTGGCCAATGCGCGCGCTTCGCTGAGAGCCGTTGCCAGCAGTTCGTGCAGATTAAATACAATCGTATCTGACGGCAATAGATAGCCAAACTCAATAGCTTCGAGTGCTGAACTAGAGACCTTGGCCCGCGCAATATTCTCAAAAGGTTTAACTAGAAATTCAAGCAAATTTCTCTGGCCCAAGCACCGAGCCGTTTCAGCTGCACGCAACGCCCCTTCTTTCAAGCCTCCCCCCGCAGGCAGCAAGCCAACCCCTGCCTCCACCAGACCAATATAACTTTCAAAATAGGCCACCCGCTTGGCGCCATGCATGGCCAGTTCACACCCCCCGCCCAGTGCAATTCCTGCGATTGCTGGGACGACCGGCACAGTTGCATATTTCACACGTTGCATGGTTTGTTGGAACTGAGCAACGAAAGGCTCAACCTTTTTTGCCCCTCCCGCCATCAACAACGGCACCACCCCTTCCAAATTTGCCCCGGCTGAGAACGGCCCCGCTTGCAGCGCAGAGGGCTGCCAAACCACCAGACCGCGATGGTTTTGTTCGGCGAGCTCAATGGCTTGTACTATGCCATCTAAGACGGCTGGGCCAATTGTATTCATCTTGCTCTTAAACGAAACAATCGCGATATCATCCTGACCAGCACGTGCATCAACCCATATGCGCACTGCTTCATTTTCATGCAACGTTTTGCCAGCCGTGCGCGGATCGGCCGCAGCCTCCCCGTTTAAGGGTGCGCGAAATACCTGTTTGGTATAGACTGCAAGCGCGCTACGCGGCACAAATGTACGCACTTTAGGCGACCATGATCCGGCTGCGTTATGCACGCCACCCTGTTCGGCGACAAGTCCATCTAGCACCCATGCCGGCAATGGCGCTTTCGACAAGGCTGCTCCCGCATCAATATCGGCCTGCACCCATTCGGCCAATTGGCGCCAGCCAGCTGCTTGCCAACTCTCAAAGGGCCCCTCATTCCAACCAAACCCCCAGCGCACCGCGAAATCAAGATCACGCGCGTTATCCGCAATGTGCTCTAGATGTACCGCGCTGTAATGGAAAACATCACGGAAAATCGCCCACAAAAAACGCGCTTGAGGATGGGTAGATTCATGCAGCAATTTAAACCGCTCAGCAGGAGGGCGCTTTAAGATACGCTCAACTAAAGCATCTGCCCGTGCGCCGCTGGCAATATATGCGCCCGGCTTAGCGTCCAGTACTTTAATTAACTTACCTTCTTTTTTATAAAACCCTGCTCCGCTTTTTTGGCCAAGCGCACCTTGCGCAACCAATGCGCTGAGCACGGGAGGTTCGTTATAAATTGGAAAAAATGGATCATCAAGCAGATTATCTCGCATCGTTTTAATCACATGCGACACCGTATCTAGGCCCACCACATCGGCGGTGCGAAAGGTCGCTGATTTAGCGCGGCCGAGCCGGCGACCAGTCAGATCATCAACCAGGTCAAAACCTAGCTCAAATTTTTCCGCTTCCTTGATGGTGGCTAGCACAGAAAAAACACCGACCCGATTGGCGATAAAATTCGGCGTGTCTTTGGCACGGATGACACCCTTGCCTAAGGTGCTGGTTAGAAAGCTTTCTAGGCCATCTAGAATATCTGCACGTGTCTGTTGGGCGGGGATGAGCTCGACCAAATGCATATAACGTGGGGGATTAAAGAAATGCACGCCACAAAAACGGAGTTTTAGCTCAGCATCCAAGCCTTCGGCAAGCGTGTTAATCGACAGCCCCGAAGTATTGGAGGCAAAAATTGCATCATGACGAATGGCCGGCGCTACTTTTTTGTATAAATCATGTTTCCAATCAATACGCTCAGCAATCGCTTCAATCACCAAGTCACATGCGTTGAGTTTAGCGAGATCGTCCTCGTAGTTGGCTGACTCAATATAAGCAGTATCATGGCTCACTCCAAGCGGGGCCGGCTTCAGTTTGCGTAAATGCTCGATGGCCTTTTGTGCAATTGAATTTTTAGGTCCTGATTGAGCCGGCAAGTCAAAAAGTATTACCGGTACTTTGGCATTGATTAAATGGGCGGCAATCTGGCTCCCCATTACACCCGCGCCAAGCACAGCGACTTTTCGAATGCTTAAATGACTCACGTTTTTTCTCCGGAAAGGTTGTACAGTTTTTTGCAATTCTTTATCTCGGTCAAACATAGCGTTGACCGTCTGAATACTTTTATCGCTTGCATAAACGTTATGGACGGTGGGCTTTGACGCTTGTTATATTGGCCGATGATCGTTGCAGCGCATCTTGCTGCGTTGCAAACACGCACTGATTAGAACAATGCCTCATCCAACTCCATCAGCGACTTTGCCCCGGCGCGCGCAGAACGGATTTGCCAAGCTGTTTCGGGTAATAGTTTGGCAAAATAAAAACGTGCCGTAGCAAGCTTAGCTTGATAAAATGGATCGCCAGTCGCTTGTTTGTCCAGCGCAATCCGAGCGCTACGCGCCCAAAAGTAGGCAAAAATCAAATGACCCACAACGCGTAAATAAGGCGTGGCTGCAGCCCCTATTTCATCGCGATCAGTGATTGCCTTCATGCCAATTTCCATCGTGAGTTTTTGTACCTTATCGCCGAGTTCGGCTAATGGATTCACGAACTCTTGCATTTCTGGCTTGACCCCTTCTTGCTCAATAAAATCCTGCACCAACGCACCAAATTTTTTCAGCTTAGCACCCATATCTGCCAAGACTTTTCGGCCCAGCAAATCAAGCGACTGAATGGTATTCGTGCCTTCATAAATTGTACCAATCCGCGCATCACGCACGTATTGCTCGCTACCCCATTCACTGATATAGCCATGTCCGCCAAATATCTGCATACCCAAATTAGTGGCCTCGCAAGCATTGTCGGTTAAAAACGCTTTAACAATGGGCGTTAGTAAGGCCACTAATTCCGCAGACTCAGTCTGTACTGCTTTATTGTGATGTGAACGCTCTTTATCAATTAAAAGCGCAATCCAGTACGCAAAAGCGCGACCGCCTTCGACATAGGCTTTTTGTGTGAGTAGCATACGGCGTACATCGGGATGCACAATAATCGGATCAGCCGGTTTATCTGGCGCTTTAGGGCCATTTAATGCACGCATTTGCAGCCGCTGCCGCGCATAAGCAAGTGAATTTTGATAAGCAACCTCGGTTAGGCCCAGCCCTTGCATACCAATCCCAAGCCGTGCTGCATTCATCATCACAAACATCGCATTGAGCCCTTTGTGCGGCTCTCCAGCCAACCAGCCGCGAGCGTTATCGAAGTTCATGGCACAGGTCGCATTGGCGTGAATACCCATTTTATGTTCGATTGAAGCACAGCTTACGCCATTACGCTCACCCACTTCACCATTGGCGTCAAGCACAAACTTGGGGACTACGAATAGAGAAATGCCTTTGGTGCCAGCCGGTGCACCTGGCAAGCGCGCAAGCACCAAATGGATAATGTTTTCAGCCAGATCATGCTCACCGCTCGAAATAAAAATTTTAGTGCCGCTGATTCGATATGAACCATCTGCTTGAGGGTCTGCTTTGGTATAAAGTAGGCCAAGATCTGTGCCACAATGCGGCTCTGTCAAACACATCGTACCTGTCCAAACCCCTTCAGCCAGCTTGGGTAAATAGTTTTTTTTCTGCTCTGGCGTGCCATGCGCATGTAGGCATTCATAAGCACCATGCGAAAGACCTGGGTACATCGTCCACGCTAGATTAGCCGCGTTAAGCATTTCATAGAGCGCATTATTTACAAACACTGGCAAACCTTGGCCGCCATGCTCAGGGTCACAGGCAAGCGCCGGCCACCCTGCTTGCGTGTAATTTTGATAAGCCGCTTTAAATCCTACAGGAGTAGTGACAACACCATCGCTATAATGACAACCTTGTTGATCACCACTATGATTCAGCGGAAATAACACTTCTTCACAAAATTTTCCTGCTTCAGCGAGCACCTGATCAATGGTGTCAGTATCAAGCCCAGCATGTGCGGGCAAATGCGCCAACTCAGCTTGTACATCAAGCAATTCATGTAAGACGAACTGCATATCACGCAAAGGTGCGGTGTACTGTGCCATTTTTTTCTCCTGTATGAAGTGCTTATTTATTAAGTCATTATATGGAAATTTTTGGCATCGAGCGCGCTGGCAGCTGTAAAATTGCGGCTCGATTCGATGGCGAGAAACAGCGCGCAGCGGCCTCAAGATACGGCAACCAAGTATAAGCGGTGTGCTCGCGCGGCGCGAGCATGATGTCTATATCACGCGGCACTAAAAGTCCAAACCAATGCTCGGTGTTATGCGTGACATCTTGCGCGTAGCGATGGCGCCAGATCGGGTAAATTGGATAGGCAACTTGCCAGTGCCAATTGACCAACGCAGCAAGTGGCACTGGCGCACTGCCGATGACAATACCCGTTTCCTCAAGCACTTCACGTCTGGCCGTTTCATCGAGTGTTTCTTGTTGATGATCTCTCGAGCCAGTCACCGACTGCCAGAAACCTGGGTAGTCGGTACGCTCGATGAGCAGCACCTCAAGCTCGGCGGTGTAGATAACAATGAGGGCAGATTCCGGTAGCTTGTAAGAGTCCATGCCGAGCGCGCATTTTTTATTTTAAACTTTAAGCGTCTCCGTCGAGCGCAGCCGGATATGCAACTCGCGTAGCTGACGTTCATCCACTTCACTTGGCGCTTGCGTCAGTAGACATTGAGCGCGTTGCGTTTTTGGAAAAGCAATAACATCTCGAATTGAGTCAGCACCGGCCATCATAGTGACAACCCGGTCTAGGCCAAACGCAATGCCGCCATGTGGTGGCGCACCGTACTGCAACGCCTCAAGCAAGAAACCAAACTTTTGTTGCGCCTCATCCGCGTCAATGCCCAATGCCTCGAAGACTTTGCGCTGGATTTCTTCGC
Organism: Mycoavidus cysteinexigens; assembly: GCA_031963245.1. Classification (GTDB taxonomy): domain Bacteria; phylum Pseudomonadota; class Gammaproteobacteria; order Burkholderiales; family Burkholderiaceae; genus Mycoavidus; species Mycoavidus cysteinexigens_A. Next base: position 5,241 of record JASSUC010000006.1, on the reverse strand, counting down.
GATGAATCCGCACCGAGCCCCCTCCCAACTCCCAGCCATTCATCACCATATCATACGCTTTTGCGATACAACGGCCTGGGTCCGTCGCCAATAAATCAAGCTGCTCATCTTTTGGGCTAGTGAATGGATGGTGACAAGCGACCCAGCGCGCCGCTTCGTCATCATATTCAAACATCGGAAAATCAACCACCCACAACGGTTGCCAGCCAGGCTCGAAGAACCCTTTTTCTGTGCCAAAAGGGGTGTAGCCAATTTTTAAGCGCAAGGCGCCCAAACTATCATTGACGATCTTTGCACGATCCGCGCCAAAGAAAATCAAATCACCGTCTTGCGCACCCGTACGCTCAAGGATGGCAGCCAATGCCGCATCATGCAGATTTTTTACAATCGGACTTTGTAGACCTTCGCGGCCTTTTGCGGCTTCGTTGACTTTAATCCAAGCGAGCCCTTTGGCTCCATAAATGCGCACAAATTCAGTGTAACCATCAATTTCGCCGCGCGATAACTGACCACCTTGCGGGATACAGAGAGCGGCCACGCGGCCCGCGGCCATGTTGGCAGGAGCGCTGAAAACTTTAAAGTCAACGTCTTTCATCACGTCGGTCAACTCAGTGAATTCAAGCTTAACGCGTAAATCAGGTTTATCCGAGCCGAAACGCCGCATTGCTTCCGCATAACTCATCACCGGGAATGACTCCGCAAGCGCAACCCCAATTGAGTTTTTGAAGACCGTACGGATCATCACCTCAAATAAATCACGAATTTCTTGCTCATTTAAAAACGATGTTTCGCAATCAATCTGCGTGAATTCAGGCTGACGATCCGCTCTTAAGTCTTCGTCACGAAAGCATTTAACAATCTGATAGTAACGGTCAAACCCCGCGACCATTAGCAACTGCTTAAAAAGTTGCGGCGATTGAGGCAGGGCAAAGAAATGACCAGCATGCACGCGTGAAGGCACTAAATAATCTCGCGCCCCTTCAGGCGTACTTTTAGTCAGCATTGGGGTTTCAATATCGATAAAGCCATGCTCATCAAGATAACGGCGCACTTCCATTGCAACGCGATAGCGCAATTTTAGATTGTGCTGCATCTGCGGACGACGCAAATCAAGCACACGGTGGGTCAGACGAGTGGTCTCCGATAGCGTCTCGTCATCCAACTGAAAAGGCGGCGTAGCGGACGCATTGAGCACGGTCAATTGCTGACAAACCACTTCGATTTTACCGCTAATGAGGTCAGTATTTTCTGCCCCTTCAGGCCGAGCCCGCACAGCGCCGTGCACCTGCACACAATATTCGTTCCGAATGCTTTCGGCAATTTCAAACATAGCCGAGCTATCGGGATCACAAACGACCTGTACTAAACCTTCTCGATCACGCAGGTCAATAAAAATTACCCCGCCATGATCACGTCGGCGTTGCACCCAACCACAGAGTGAAACGGTTTTGCCCAACCAGGCTTCGGTTAACAAACCGCAATATTCAGTTCTCATCAACAGGAAATATTAGAAATAAAAGGAATGTAAGCAAAAAACACTTTGCCTACGCAAAAAGATTGAACTTTATGCAAACTATCAAACGCTGACTCACCCTAAGCGATGGCTAGCCTTATACCGTCGGCTCGATTGCACGGTGGTGCGGCACCTGAGGCGCTACCACCCCCATTGAGACGATGTATTTCAATGCTGCGTCAACTGTCATATCAAGTTCAACTACATCCGCACGTGGCACTATCAGAAAAAAGCCCGAAGTTGGGTTGGGTGTGGTCGGCACATACACACTCGCGTAATCGCCCTTGATATGATTGACGATATCTCCGCCCGGGATACCGGTGAGAAAGGCTATTGTGTACACGCCCTTACGCGGATATTCAATTAACAGCGTTTTACGAAACGCATTGCCATTGCTCGACAAGAGAGTATCAGAGACCTGTTTAACGCTCGTATAAAGCGGCCCAACTACCGGGATATGGCGTAGCAGTCCTTCCCACCATTGAACTAAAGCCTGACCAATAAAATTTTGCGTGAAAATACCCACGATCAAAATAAAGCCTACGCTCAAAACCGCTCCAATGCCTGGCAGATAAAAGCCCAACACACGCTCCGGTCGCCACGCCTCGGGTAATAAGGTCAAGGTTTGATCCAAAGTGCCAATGACCAAACCCAGCAGCCATAAAGTGATGGCCAGTGGAACTAAAACCAGTAAGCCGGTTAAAAAATAAGTTTTCAGTGTGGCTTTTTTGATAATCATCATGATGGTTTTGTCAACGCAGGTGGAGGTTGAGTTGTTTTATCTACAATTGGAGCACTCACGCTGGCGGATTTGGCTGTACTTTCAGCGGTGCCAGCCGCCGCCTTAGCCGGCTCACTCGATTCTCCGCTTGGCTTTGCTCCACCTTCTTGCTTGGCGTCAGAAGCTTTGCCTGTATCGCGAAAATCAGTGACATACCAGCCAGATCCTTTCAATTGAAAGCCGGCCGCGGTTAGCTGCTTACGCAACGTCGCTTGCCCACAAGCAGGACATTGGGTTAAAGGTTCAGCACTCACTTTTTGCAGCGCTTCATGTGGCTGATGACACGACTCACAGCGGTAAGCGTAAATAGGCATAATGTATTCCGTATTTAATTGGTAGATTATAGCCAAAAGCATGCCGTCAGGCCCACTGCCCCTGTCAGCAGCCCTATCCATAACAAACGATTTGTGCGCTTTTGCTCAATCAATAGCTGCTGCACAAGCTCATGAGTATGTGTATGTTGCGGTGTCTTAGCCGCTGATGCCAAAACTTGATGCACCAGGCGCGGCAGTTGCGGTAATGTTTTACTCCATTGAGGCGTCTCATATTGGAGACGCTCTAGCCAGCCACGCCAGCCGATTTGCTCCTTCATCCAACGCTCTAAATAAGGTTTTGCGGTTTGCCATAAATCAAGCTCGGGATCTAGCTCGCGTCCAAGTCCTTCGACATTTAACAAGGTTTTCTGCAACAACACCAGTTGCGGCTGTATTTCTACCTGAAAGCGTCGTGATGTCTGGAAAAGACGTAACAAAACTTGCCCAAGCGAGAGATCTTTTAATGGCCGATCAAAATAAGGCTCACATACTGCACGAATCGCGCCCTCAAGTTCCTCTACCCGCGTCGCGGGTGGAACCCAACCAGACTCAAGGTGAAGCATGGCAACGCGATGATAGTCACGCTTAAAAAATGCTAGGAGATTCTGCGCAAAATAATTTTTATCAAAATCAGATAAAGCGCCCACAATCCCAAAGTCAAGTGCAATATAGCGCCCGAAATCAGCGCGAGCAAGACTCACCTGAATATTGCCCGGATGCATATCTGCGTGAAAAAAACCGTCCCGAAAAACTTGCGTAAAGAAAATTTCAACGCCCTCTCGCGCAAGCTTAGGAATATCGACCCCCGCGGCACGCAATTTTTCGACCTGACTAATTGGCACCCCAGTCATACGCTCCATCACCAGCACATTTGAGCGGCAAAAGTCCCAATACATTTCAGGCACAAGCAATAAGCCACTGCCCGCAAAATTGCGCCGTAACTGGCTTGCATTGGCGGCCTCTCGCATCAGGTCAAGCTCATCGTGTAAGTGTTTATCGACTTCGGCGACCACTTCGCGCGGCTTAAGCCGTTTGCCGTCCGTCCATAAACGCTCGATCCAGCGAGCAAGTTTATTTAATAATGCAAGATCACTTTCTATGACCGTTAACATGCCGGGCCGCAGCACTTTCACAGCCACTTCCCGGCCCGCATATTTACCGGTTTTTAGTTTTGCAAAATGGACTTGAGCAATAGATGCACTCGCCACTGGAACCCGCTCAAATTGATCAAAAACAGTATCGATTGATTGGCCCAGCGCTTTCTCGATGAGCTCTATTGCAAGCTGTGAATCAAAGGGCGGCACCTGGTCTTGCAATTTAGCAAGTTCATACGCAATATCGGGTGCGAGTAAATCACGCCGCGTCGACAAAATTTGTCCGAATTTAACAAAAATCGGACCAAGAGCCTCAAGCGCAAGCCGCAAGCGCACACCACGCGGCAGATCAAATTTACGCCCTATAGTCAGGACCCGAAGGGCAAATTTGACCCCGCGATATTTAAAATGCGACAACGCCACTTGGTCCAAGCCAAAGCGCAAGCAGGTGAAAATAATTTTCCAAGAACGCAGCAGCTGCATTAGTTAAAAACCCTATGAGGCAACGTATCGATTAGCATCCGCACTTTCATTTTTTTCTCAATTTGGATTACGCGTTTTTCAAGACGGGCCGCATCATCATTCAAGTGAACGACATCCGCTGCAAAACTATTAAGCATTGCATCGCGCACCAGTTTCGGGTCTTCATCAAGCAGATATTCAGTCACAGCTTCAAGCAAATTGCGCCCGCTATTTCGTACCTGTTGCTGCAACAGCCGTGTCGTGCGCATCAGGCGATATGCAGGAGCATCGCCAATCAGTTGCGCTAATGTCTCTTCAGATTCCCAACGCAGATGCTCGGCAAGCTGTGCCAAGAGTGCGGCAAATTCAGCATCGCCCTCTATTTTCACTTGTTTCATCACCGCCGCACGCCCTTTAAATAAAGAAGCAAAAAGCGCAGCAGACGGCAAAGTAATAGAAACATCACAGGGTAGCGCTTCGAGTGCCATTGGCGCATTTAGTTCATCTACACTCACTCGTCCATCTCCTTGCACAGTCAGGACCATCAGCAGCGGGGGCATAGCCACACAAGCTTTACGGCCAGCATAAGGCATCAGGCGCGCACGTGCCCATGCTTCATGGCTTAGCAAGTAATTAATGGCAGTAGCGACCGAATGTGCAACGATAGACATAAAGAAAAAAGCGATATAACAAACCTTAAAACACACTCCGAGGCAGTATTGTAGCCCATGGCTAAGAGATCTCATGAAGTTAACCGTGAAAACCCTCTGCTTAATTTTAAAGAGCCTAGATGAACCTCAATGATTGACTCGATATTTCGTTTAAGTTTTCTAGGTTGAAGACCGAAAAGCCGCGCATTATTCTAAATGTGATGATGACGCGTGATTAGTTTTATAGAAGTCCAGATGAAGATGATTCATTTAGAGGTTATTTTGGTCGAGTATTTAGGGCTGTAGCGACCCAAGGAGGCGAATAATCAGAAACTGTGCAGCAGAAATGCTATAGAAAGGCAAGCGACTCAAAGGAGAGGCCTAAAACACAAATAGCCTCCCTTGTGGGGAGGCTATTTGGTTAAAT
>JASSUC010000013.1:0-53057 GCA_031963245.1 Mycoavidus cysteinexigens | reverse complement strand
TCATCAGGTTTGTTTCTCCTGTGAAACAGAAATTCAAGCGACTTCAGGTCGCACATAGTGCTTTGACATGGGGGTTATAGCGCCTACCTCAATGCTGCTTGGATCGATATGCACGGATATTCGAAATGAATTTGAATTGCAAAGAATGTGGGTTTGCGCCGATGGATTGCAGGTCCAGGTGTTTTCGATTGAGGTTCTTACAATTACAGATAAGCGGCCGGGTCAATGCGCCGCATCTCGGTTTCAATCCAAGCTTCAACGTCTGCATTCACTTCAGCCGGAGTACGGCCTGCTGTTTCGATGGGTTGGCCAATCGAGATCGTGACCACGCCTGGATATTTGATGAAAGAATTTCGAGGCCAGACATGTCCAGCGTTGTGTGCAATTGGAATCACCGGCACCCCGGCACTGACGGCAAAATGCGCGCCGCCTGCTTTGTATTGACCGCGTACGCCAATCGGGGTACGCGTGCCTTCCGGAAACATAATCACCCAGGCACCTTCGGCAAGCCGTGCGCGCCCTTGTCGGATCATCGAAGCAAATGCGCTATGGCCTTTTCTGCGGTCAATTTGCACCATCTTTAGCATGCCCAGGGTCCAGCCAAAAAAGGGTACAAACACCAGTTCTCGTTTAAAAACAAAGCACAACGGGCGCGGCATCAGTGCCGGAAAAGCCAGCGTTTCCCAGGCCGATTGGTGCTTCGATAATAATACGGCGGGGCCGTTGGGCAGATTATCAAAGCCTTTAAATTGGTAGGTGATACCGTTGAGGGTGCGTAGCATCCATAGGGTGATGCGGCACCAAGTGGCGGCCATTGCGTAACGGCGCCGTGCGTTCATGAATGGAAAGACTAAAAAGCACAGCAGCGCGTACGGAATCGTAAACACCAGCAAATAGAGCGATAAAAGGAATGAACGAGGCAATACGCCAGACGGTTTAGCAAGCATAGGTATTTAAATAGTAGAATTTGCCAAAAAATCAAGCGCAAAAGCCCATAAATCTGGGTGGACTTTGGTGCCGCTGGGCAGCATGCCAGCTTCATAGGTTGCGCGGCCCTTGCCGGTTAAAACCAGATGCACTGGGAAACCCAGGGCGGCTCCCGCCTCTAAATCACGTTGCGCATCGCCCACCATCGGCGTAATCGTCGGTTCAATGTTAAAGCGCTCAGCAATCATCTGTAGCATACCGGGTTTTGGCTTGCGGCAATCGCAATTGTCATGGGCTGTATGGGCGCAAAAGAAGACCGCATCAATCCGTGCGCCAAGCGCAGCGGCAGCTTGATGCATTTTAAAGTGAATCGCATTTAAGGTCGCCATATCAAAAAGACCGCGCCCAACCCCTGATTGGTTGGTTGCGACCACCACTCGATAGCCGGCTTGATTCAGTCGTGCAATGGCCTCAAGGCTGCCTGCAATAGGCCGCCATTCGTCGGGCGATTTAATAAATTCATCGGCGTCGTAATTAATTACGCCGTCGCGATCGAGAATCACGAGTTTTTTAACTGTACTCATTATTAGACGGGTTAATCTCTCTTATTTTAAGGCGTGGTGAGCCTAGGCTGAGCTTCTTAGCGCTAGAGCCCATGGCTTTATCCATTATCCTGCCGCTAGTTTTGAAAGGTCAGCTACGCAATTCATCAAGCGCCACAGTTGTGCGAGCAAAGCGAGCCGGTTCATCCGCAAAGCGCTATCTTCTGCATTGACCATCACCCCATCAAAAAATGTATCAACGTTGGCGCGTAATTGCGCCAGCGTGACTAACACTTCGGTATAGCGTTGTGCCGCGAGCTGTGTTTGTACGGCCGGGGTGATGGCTTCGAGTTGCGCATAGAGGGCTTTTTCGGCGGCTTCTGTGAGTAAGGCTGGCTGCACGGTAGCGGGCGTTTCTGCGGATTTTTTCAAAATATTGGTAATGCGTTTATTCGCTGCAGCCAGTGCGGGTGCTTCAGGGAGTGCGGCAAATACGCGTACCGCCTCAAGCCGTGCCGGCAGATCGTCGATACGCGTTGGCGCATGGCTCAGTACGGCTTCGATTTCATTGGCGTGATAACCGCGCTCGCGTAATAGACCACGTAGCCGGTCTCGCAAGAAAGCCAAGAGCGCGTCGCAGGGATCTATCACCTGCGGCAAAGAGGCAAATGACGCAAAACTTGTGCGCAAGAGTTGTGCTAGATCGAGCGGCAAGGCTTTTTCAAGCACCATGCGCAGTATGCCGAGTGCGTGCCGGCGTAGTGCAAATGGGTCTTTGTCGCCGCTTGGCGCAAGCCCAATGCCCCAGATCCCTACCAAGGTCTCAAGTTTGTCGGCAAGCGCGACTACTGTACTGGTGATTGAAGCGGGCAACGCATCGCCCGCAAAACGCGGCTGATAGTGTTCGGCGCAAGCTTGTGCAACTTCCGCAGGTTCGCCGTCGTGGCGGGCATAATACTGCCCCATCGTGCCTTGCAGCTCGGGAAATTCATTCACCATCAAGCTGAGTAAATCCGCTTTGGCCAAGCGTGCGGCGCGTGCCACGAGTGCAGGATTGGCGCCAAGCTGAGGCGCCAGTGCCGTGGCGATATTTTCGATGCGTTCTACGCGCTGCAATTGTGAGCCGAGTTTATTATGGTAGGTCACATTTGCAAGCTGGGGCGCTTGCTGGATGAGTGGCTTTTTGCAATCTTGCTCAAAAAAGAATTTTGCGTCGGCAAGTCGTGCCTGCACAACGCGTTCATTGCCTGTAATAATCGCTTCAGGGGTGGTGGTTGCCAGATTTGAAACCACTAAAAAGCGTGCCTGCAGCGCACCGTTGGCATCCGAGAGCGCAAAATATTTTTGATTGGTTTGCATGGTCAGAATCAGGCATTCTTGCGGTACGGCAAGAAATGCCGGATCAAAGTGGCAGAGGTAGACGGCGGGCCATTCAACCAGTGCGGTGACTTCATCCAGTAAGGCCTCGGGCAGGCTGATGCGAGCTCCCCCAGCATGTTTGATTAATTCACTGCGAATGACTTCGCGGCGGGTCTCGAAGTGGGTCAGTACTTGCCCAGTTTGAGTGAGTGTGCTGCTATAGACATCTGCATTTGGCAGAGTGATCTCATGCTTTGACAAAAAGCGATGGCCCAACGTTGTGCGTCCGGCCTTAAGCCCGAGCGCGCTCACCGGTACAATGGCTGTGCCATGCAAGGCAAGCAGCTTATGCGCGGGCCGTACAAACTCTACCAAAGAGCCATCAGGAGCTTGATAGCGCATGACTTTGGGAATTGGCAGCTGCGCTAAAGTTTCGTTAAGCGCTGTTTGCAAAGCTTCGCTTAGCACGGCGCCAGGCACGGTACGATTTAGAAAGAAGGCCTCAACTTTACCGTCGAGTGCACGCTCAAGCTCTGCTAGCTTTAAATCGGCAAGCCCGAGCGCCGCCAGTTTTTTAGTCAGCGCAGGGGTGGGTTGTCCAGCTGCGTCAAGCGCAATCGAGACCGGCAATATTTTCTGGCGCACCTGCTTAGCGGGTGCTATGGCGCGTACTTGGCGGATCACCACCGCTAAACGGCGCGGGGTTGCATGCTGCTCAAAATCAGGAACGCCAGCAATCAGGTCCTGTGCGTTAAGCTTTTCGACCAGGCCGTTGGCAAACGCATCAGCTAAGCGCACCAGCGCTTTGGGTGGCAGCTCCTCAGTGAGCAGTTCAATAAGTAAAGTATGGATAGCGGATTGACTCATAGCAGGGGTGAGTGACGGCATGGCTTACTTAGGCCTGAGTTGGAACGGGAGTACGCGTGAGCATTGGAAAGCCAAGTTTCTCGCGTGAATCATAATAGGCCTGTGCAATCTGTCTTGACAGTCCGCGGATGCGGCCAATATAGGCGGCCCGTTCGGTCACTGAAATTGCGCCGCGTGCATCCAGCAAATTAAATGTGTGACCTGCCTTCATAATCATTTCGTACGCGGGCAGCGCTAGTTGGGCTTGAATCAGGCGTTTTGCTTCCATTTCATACTGGTTAAAAAAGCCAAATAGCAGTTCGACATTGGCCTGTTCAAAATTATACGTGGACTGCTCGACTTCATTTTGGTGAAAGACATCGCCATAGGTCAGTATATGGCGTCCACTTTGCGTCTCGTTGGTGAGGGAGCTATGCTCTGGCCATTCAGCCCAAATCAGATCGTAAACGTTTTCAACTTGCTGCAGATACATGGCAAGCCGTTCGATGCCGTAAGTAATTTCTCCTAATACGGGTTTGCAATCGAGGCCGCCGACTTGTTGAAAATAAGTAAATTGCGTCACCTCCATGCCATTTAGCCAAACCTCCCAGCCTAGCCCCCAAGCGCCCAAGGTTGGGTTTTCCCAATCGTCTTCAACAAAGCGCACGTCGTTTTGGGTGAGGTCGAGTCCGAGCGCTTTAAGTGAGCCAAGATACAACTCGAGAATATTTTCTGGCGCTGGTTTTAACACCACTTGGTATTGATAATAATGCTGTAAACGGTTTGGATTTTCGCCATAGCGACCATCTTTGGGTCGGCGCGACGGTTGCACATAAGCTGCTCGCCAAGGCTCAGGGCCGATTGCACGCAAAAAGGTTGCGGTGTGCGAGGTACCCGCACCCACTTCCATATCATACGGTTGCAACAGAGCGCAGCCCTGTGCATCCCAGTATGTTTGCAAGGTCATGATGATTTGCTGAAAGGTAAGCATTGGAAAATCCGAAGATTCATATATGGCATGGCTAGCAAAGCGCTTGCTTTGCATCCGGCCATACCGAATATAGGCTAAAACCACAGATTTTAACGGTTATTGTTTGGCTTGGCGATGTTTGCTTAAGTCGCGCAAGGGGAGGGGGGGCTGGCGTTGCGTGAGCGCAGGTGCATTGTGCGTAGCCGTGCCGCGGCAAAAATCGCCAGCAGCCCAAGAGAAATCATCAGCACTGGCGCATTGCCATAAGCAATATAGGGGGTGATTCCGACTCTGCCTTGTACCCGAGCTTCAAGTGTGCCAATGGTGAAAGCGGTTAATCTCTTTTCAACCCGGCCATCGGGGCCAATCACTGCAGTTGCTCCAGTATTGGTTGCACGCAGCACTGGGCGGCCGGTTTCAAGTGCGCGCATTTGCGCAATCTGTAAATGTTGGTCAAGTGCAATCGTGTTGCCAAACCAGGCGAGGTTGGTTGCATTGACCAGGATACCTGCTGGTATTGGGGTTTGGCGTAAAGTGCGAGCGCTTTCTTCGCCGAAGATATCTTCGTAACAAATAGTCAGCGCCAACGGTTGTTCGCCAACGAAGAAAGGCAGCTGGACCGCCGGCCCACGCGCGAAATCACCTAATGGCATTTTCATCAGTTCAACAAACCACTGAAAGCCCCATGGAATGAGCTCGCCAAATGGCACCAGGTGGTGTTTGTCGTAGCGGTAAAGAATCGACGAGCGTGGCGTAACCCCAAATAGGCTGTTGGTTAAATCAATTGGGCCCGCGGCGGTGAGGGTCGCGCCGACCGAGCCGAAAATCACAGTTGAACCGGTTTGGTCAGAAAAATCTCGGATCGCGTGTGCGAAAGATTCAGGTATATCTTGTTCTAGAACTGGGATTCCTGTTTCGGGGGTGATGATTAAATCAGCGGGCTGGGCGGTGATCAGCTCTTGATAAAGTGCAATCGCCATATCAATACCTTGCTGTTCGAACTTTATTTCTTGCTGCACATTACCTTGCAGTAGGCGCACGGTGAGAGGTGCATGATTGGCGGGTTTGGTCCAAGAGATTTTGCTAGCCGCTAGGCCGCCACTGAGCAGCACGATAATGAGTATTAAGGGTGCAAATACAGTCCATGTGCGCGGCTTACGCGTGGCGGTTAAGGTTTGCATCATCAGCCCGGCGTTAAAAGCCAGCAACCAGCCTACACCATAGACGCCAGTGATCGCGGCATACCCGGCTAGCGGACCCGCAACTTGTGGATAGCCGCTCGCTAGCCACGGAAAACCGGTCAATACAACGCCACGCAGCCATTCGCTAAGAGCCCACGCACAGGCAAACACCACGCTACTGCGCCAGCCGATTTTTTGGCTAGTTGCAGATAGGTTTGAGCAGGTGGCGGATACGGCATTTTTATTTGAGCGAGCGGCGGAGACGACATTTTTATCTGTCTGCGAGTGAGTCCCGCTGCAAAAATACCATAAGGCAGCCGCCAAAACTGGCCAGGCCGCTAGATACAGAGCGAATAGAATCAGAGCCGCGAGCGCCAGTATAGCTGGCATATCGCCATAGACATGCATGCTGATATATAGCCAGAATACGCCGCTCACAAAGTGGCTGAAAGCGAATACCCCGGTGGTCAATAACGTGGCGCGCAGGGTGCTCTGATGCGCAATCAGGGCAAAAAATAACGTAAAAGTGACGATTTCAAGCCAACCGCCATATGGCGTAGGCGCGAATGATAAGGTATGGGCCAGACCGACCAATACCGCAATTAGGATGGGCAAGGTCTGTCGCCAATCGGGCATAACGCGTGCTTTAGCTGGCAGCATTCGAGTTGAGGGCGGCAACTGCCGGCCATAGCGTGGCTTAATGGTGTTCAGCGCTGGCTTCAGATTCACCGGACAAAGTCGCATGTGGAGCACGGCGCACAAGCAGCATGTGAATCTGGCGTGCGTCACCTCGCAAAACTTCAAAGATCAGATTATCGATATGTACTTTTTCACCGCGATGCGGCACCCGAGCGAAGCGATGGGTAATCAAGCCGCCAATGGTATCGACTTCATCATCGCTATAGTGCGTACCAAAGACTTTGTTGAACTGCGCAATTTCAGTCAGGGCGCGTACGCGACAGCGGCCATCCGGCGAGCCGATGATATTGTCTTCTTCTTCATCGAAGTCGTATTCATCTTCAATGTCGCCAACGATCTGTTCAAGCACATCCTCAATCGTAATCAGGCCCGCAATACCGCCATATTCATCCACCACAATCGCAATGTGATTGCGGTTTACCCGGAAATCGTGCAGTAGCACATTGAGGGGCTTCGATTCAGGAATGAAAACAGCAGGGCGCAACATGCCGCGCACATCGAAATCCTCTTCTGCATAAAAGCGCAGCAAGTCCTTGGCAAGTAGAATGCCAATCACATGATCCCGGCTACCATCATAGACGGGATAGCGCGAATGAGCTTTTTCAAGGACGAATGGGATAAAGCTCTCTGGACTATGGGCAATGTTGATGGCATCGATTTGCGCGCGTGGCACCATGATGTCACGCGCGCATAAATCGGTTACTTGAAAGACGCCTTCAATCATCGAGAGCGAGTCTGCATCGATCAGATTGCGGCCATGCGCATCTTGGAGCACTTCGAGCAGTTCGCTACGCGAGTCAGGCCCTGGGGAAATCAGGTCTGTTAGACGCTCGAGCAATGAGCGGGGTTTTCCGGTAAGTTTTCGACTGGGATAGACATCGTTCATATGGATGCGTTGCGGTTATAGGCCACGCGCAGAAAATAAAGAGCTTAAAGGATACACTAGTCGTCGGTTTTTTTGCATTGGCAACGCTCAAGCAGCGCTTCCAGGGCTCGGTCAGGGATGCCGCTAGCGCGTAGCGCGGCCACGGTGCGTGCTACGTAATCAAGTGTGGTGCCGCAGCGACCCTGTGCGTGTTTAAAGGCGGTGCGCACAATATGATCTGGCAAACGTCCGGCACAAGTGGGTTTATCGCGGTGCATCACAAAGGTCAGCGCGCGTACGCGGCGGCCGTCATTGAGTTGACATGCTAGCCAAGCAGGACGGTACGAGCCCATCGCCATTTCACGTTGCCACAGTTTTTCTAAATGAGGCATGGCGCCATCGGTGGCGATTCTAAAGGCGAGACCGGCGCATGAGCCGCCATGGTCAAGCGCTAGCACAAGGCCTGGGATTTGTGGCGTGCCGCGGGTCAGGCATGACCATAAATATAAGCCGCGATGGTAGCCATAAACGCGTGCGCTGCATGATTCAGCCGCGGGTAAATCAGGCTTCCAGATCAGTGAGCCATAGGCGAAGAGCCAGAGGTCGGAGGTGCGATCCCACTGTTTAAGGGAAGTGTGCAGTGAATGCGCCAACTCCTCATCGGTGAGTGGCTGGACTTCGCCAAGCATTGATGGATAATCTGGCGCAGCGGGTGCATTGCCCTGTTGATTCATCATAGAAACGGTCATTTAGCAATATGGGTTATCAAAACCCAGTTTGGCAAGCAATTCGGCTTCCAGTGATTCCATAACAGAGGCTTCCTCGTCGTTGTCATGTTGATAACCTTGCGCATGCAAAATACCGTGCACAATCAAGTGTGCGTAATGGGCCACGAGCAGTTTTTTTTGTTCGTGGGCCTCCCGTTCAATGACTGGGCAGCATAACACCAAGTCGGCAGTCACTGGGTCGCTGAGGTTTTCTGCATAATTAAAAGTTAAGACATTGGTGGCATAATCTTTGTTGCGCCAAGTACGATTAAGCACTCTGCCTTCTGGCTCATCAACAAAGCGCAAGGTCAGTACGGCATCTGCAAAAAGCGCAGACTTAATCCAGTGCATGAGCGTAGCGCGTGGCATCAATGCTTTATGCGATGCGCTGTCGCTGGCTACGAATTGTACGGTAAGTTGCAAACGAGGGGCGCGTTTCATGATGTGATGATTTTGCCGCGTAGCGAATGTGCATAAGCTTCTTCAATGGTCAACTCAATACTTTGCCCAACTAGGCGTTGATGAGTGTGAAGCGGCGCTGGAAAATTGACCACGCGGTTATTTTCCGTGCGGCCGCAAAGCTCAGCTGGATTTTTACGTGATGGCCCTTCAACTAATACAGATTGGGTGCTAGCGACCATCGCTGCGCTGATTTTTTGTGCATTGGTTTCAATCGCCGCTTGTAAACGTTGTAGGCGGCCTAGCTTAACTTCATGTGGCGTATCATCTATTAGATTGGCCGCGGGCGTGCCAGGACGGGGGCTATAAATAAAGGAAAAACTAGAGTCATAGCCGATTTCATCGACCAGCGCCATCAGTTTATCAAAATCGGCCTCGGTTTCGCCTGGAAACCCCACGATAAAGTCTGTCGAAAGCGAAATATTGGGGCGTATGGCGCGTAAGCGCCGCACAATGGATTTATATTCAAGCACCGTGTAGCCCCGCTTCATCGCCGCGAGTATCCGATCAGAGCCGTGTTGCACGGGTAAATGCAAATGATCGACCAACTTAGGTGTGTTTGCGTACGCATCAATTAAGCGTTGGCCAAATTCTTTGGGATGGGACGTGGTGAAGCGGATACGTTCAATGCCGGGAATCTCGGCGACATATTCAATTAAAGTCGCAAAGTCGGCGTATGCAGAGGGATCGTTTTCTGCAGCGGAGTCGAGTGTGGCTTCGCCGCTTGGGCTTTGCCAAAGTCCTCGGTAAGCATTCACATTTTGACCTAGCAGTGTGACTTCGCGCACGCCTTGCTCGGCTAGGCCGGCGATTTCAGTTAATACGTCAGGAAGTGGGCGTGAGACTTCATCACCGCGTGTATAAGGGACTACGCAGTAGCTGCAATATTTGCTGCAGCCTTCCATAATCGACACAAAAGCACTGGGGCCATTGACTTGCGCTGGTGGCAGATGATCGAATTTCTCGATTTCTGGAAATGAAATATCGACTTGAGCGTGGCCGGTGCGTCGGCGCTGTTCGATCATGGCGGGTAGCCGATGTAGGGTTTGCGGGCCAAAGACCAGATCGACATAAGGCGCGCGGGCAATAATGGCTTGCCCTTCTTGGCTTGCCACGCAGCCACCGACACCTATAATAAGTTCCGGTTTGGCTTCTTTTAGGATACGTGCACGGCCGAGGTCCGAGAACACCTTCTCTTGCGCTTTCTCGCGCACTGAGCAGGTATTAAATAGAATAATATCGGCTTCTTCGGCAGAGGTTGTTTTAACCAATTCTTGCTCGAAAAGGTTCTTTGCTGCTGCCAGCACATCGGCCATTTTGTCAGAGTCATATTCATTCATCTGGCAGCCGAAAGTTTTGATATAGACTTTCTTGTTCATAAAAAGCGCCGTTCTCAGGGGTAAAAACTGGGGGCGATTGGAGTGGGTGCTCAGATGCGTTTTTTATACGATGAACTAAACTAGATATTGATAACGCAGACGCACCAGAGCATATCTGTATAAAAGGCGTATTATAGCTGGCTATTTGCCTGAAAGTGGACCGTCTTTATTACAATGATGGATCGACGGGGGGCTTTTGCTGCTAACTTTTAGGTTGCGGCGGGACCATAGATTTTTACCGAATGCCCGAGTCTCTAAACAGAGGAGTCAATTTTGGAGAGTCAAAAGATGCAAGCTGACACTATTAATATTACGACATTGCCATGGCGTGTTGAGGATATTGATTTTAGCCGGATTAATTACACGGCTGTGCGCGCAAGCGAAGAGCTCATGCTGTTGCTGTGCGCTTCGTCGTTTATCGAAAGCGGTTCTGATTTATATACCAAGAATTTGGTGGATTACTTTGGTGAAGATGCCGAAGTCGCTGAGTGGCTTAGCCTGCACTGGGAGCATGAAGAATTGCAGCACGGCCGAGCACTTAAGACGTATATTAACCATGTTTGGCCGCAATTTGACTGGGATCTTGCGTTTAAGAATTTCTTTGCCGAATATTCAAAAATATGCACCGTGGATGAATTCGAGAAAACACGTGCCCTCGAGATGGTGGCGCGCTGCGTCGTTGAAACCGGTACGGCTACGCTTTATCGCGCAATCAATGAATGCTCCAACGAGCCGGTGCTGAAAGAAATCACCAACCATATCC
Organism: Mycoavidus cysteinexigens; assembly: GCA_031963245.1. Classification (GTDB taxonomy): domain Bacteria; phylum Pseudomonadota; class Gammaproteobacteria; order Burkholderiales; family Burkholderiaceae; genus Mycoavidus; species Mycoavidus cysteinexigens_A. The sequence continues at coordinate 42,300 of JASSUC010000013.1, read as the reverse complement.
GGACAGATGAAGTGCGTCACTATAAATACTTTTTCAAGTATTTTAAGAAATATAATGAAATTGAAAAAAATGGCCGCTGGGCGGTGCTTGGTGCACTGGTGCGGCGGCTCTTTGAAATTCGTAATGACGACACGGAAATTGCTTTGCGCCATGTATTGGCAATCCGTTATCCACAGCAAGCTGGCAATTCAGCCCACGCACGACAAATGAGTGCGCGTGTGAATAAGCTGGTGCGCCGTCATTTGTCGGCGGATATGTGCTTGAAGATGTTGCTTAAGCCGCTTGATTTACCGCCGCGGATTCAGCCGAGCGTGCATTATCCACTGGCCAAGCTTACGCAACACCTATTTTTCCGTTAATCCGCCTTTTTTACTCGAGTGGCGCCGAGCGCAAATCATTGACCTGCTGTGGCGACACGGATGTACCGTGATTGCCCCAGGACATCCGAATATAGGTTACCACCGCTGCAACCTCCTCATCTGACAAATTCTGGGCAAAGGGCGGCATTCCGTATGGCCGTGGATTGCCGGTAGTAGACGGTGGGTAGCCGCCATTGAGCACCATCCGAATCGGGTTAACGGCCGAGTGCATTTGAATTGAATGATTGTCTGCCAGCGGCGGGTATGCGGGAGGCTGACCACGCCCATTTGCTTCGTGGCAACTAGCACACTGTTGCGTGTAAATTTTTTCGCCTTGAGCAAAGAGCTTGGCGCCAAATGCTGCTGAGGTAACAAGCTGCACGGGTTCAGGCGGCTCCCCTTTTTGCGGTAAGGCTTTCAGATAAACTGACATAGCGCGAATATCTTTATCAGACATATACTGCAAGCTATTGTGCACAACTTCGGCCATTGGCCCAAAGACGGCACTGCGTTGTGAAACGCCGGTTTTTAACAGATCGTCGATATGCTGGAGCTGCCAATCGCCAAGACCGGTTTCTTTATCTGACGTTAATGAAGGGGCATACCAATTCTGTAATGGGATTAAGCCCCCGCCAAAGGCTGCGCTTTGGTCGGACCCTCCCAGCGCGTTAATGCTGGTGTGGCACATTGCGCAGTGGCCCAGGCCTTCAACCAGATACGCGCCGCGGTTCCATTCAACTGATTGAGTTGGGTCGGGCTGAAACTCCCCTTCAGAGAAAAAAAGCGTGCGCCAGCCGATCAAGAGACTGCGATTATTGAACGGAAACCGCATCTCATTAGGCCGGTTCGGTTGCTTAATGGCGGGTACTGAACGCAAATAGGCATAAATTGCATCGGAATCGGCGCGTGTCACCTTGGTGTAGCTGGGGAACGGAAAGGCTGGATAGAGCAAGCTACCATCTTTTGAGCGCCCGTTATGCATGGCGCGATAGAAATCGTCTGAGCTCCAGGTACCAATCCCAGTTTCGTTGTCAGAGGTGATATTGGGCGTATATAGAGTGCCAAATGGTGTCGGCATAGGAAGGCCGCCGGCAAACTGCTGGCCACCCCGCACCGTATGGCAGGCAATACAATCTCCCGCGCGCGCAAGATAGTGGCCGTACTTGATTAACTCGGCTTGTTTGGCGGGGGTGCTAGCGGGGCCACTATGGCTGGAAGTTGGGGCGTTACTCCGCCACAGTATAGGAGTAAACATAGCCACGGCGGCAAGGATGAGCGCTAATAGTGCGGCGGCCAACAATCCGAATAAGGTCTTACGTTGCATGCTGAGTTCCTTGATTTTTCTAAAATGGCGCCTTTAACTCAGTGAGGCTGGCTGCCACATGAGAGCGGCAATTTTAGTGAGCCTGCTGGAGCGGGGGCGGCATTGGGGGGTGCTGGTTGCATCGCAAGCCAGGTGGAGACAGCACGGATATCGGTATCGCTAAGCTGGATAGCAACCGTATGCATGCAATCGGGAGCTGCCGAATGGCGTATGCCTGAGCGCCAGGCACCGAGTTGGGCGCTGATGTAATCAGCATGTAAGCCAACTAGGCCTGGAATAGCGGGCTCCACTCCGGTGAGTGCTTGACCATGGCACGCAATACATGCTGGTACGTTCTTAGACGAGTCCCCATGAAGGGCAATCCGCCGACCGCGTTCAAGCTGTGATGGCGGCAAATTGGACGGCTCAGGGGCTGGGTAGGGGGGATGCAAATTGGCGTAATACACCGCGATTTCACGTAGATAATCGTCAGAAAGATAGGTAACGAGGTAATTCATTGGCGCATATTTACGCCGGCCTTCACGAAAATGTTTGAGCTGGTTGTACAGATAATCGGCGGGTTTGCCGGCTAAGCGGGGGAAGTAATCGTTGTCGGTTCCTTCCCCTTGGTTGCCATGGCAGATAGCGCAAGCTTGCACGCGCGCAGCAATTGTATCGGGGGCCCGTACGGACGAGGTCTCAGCATGTGCGAGACTCAAGGCTCCACTGCTACTCACAACTAGGACCGCCAAAATGCGGTAAAAAATAGGTTTTAAAGCCACCCGGGACTCCGTTATATATAAACAGGGATCAACTAGGCTTGGTCTAGCCTAGCGATATGATAATTCTTTGTGGTTGCGTATTTTATCATCGAGTGATTCAGTGAGGATATTTGTATTTTTGACTCAATACCCAAATCGCTATACAATACTGCCTTTTCGTGCGTAAAGCCGAAGAAATTAAACGATTAATTTATTAATGAGGTACACACAATGTACGCGGTCATAAAAACCGGTGGTAAGCAATATAAAGTTGCAGCCGGCGAAAAATTGAAAATAGAACAGATACCGGCAGACATTGGCGCAGAAGTGACTCTTGACCAGGTATTAGCAATTGGCGAAGGTGAATCAATAAGGTTCGGCGCGCCACTGGTGAGTGGAGCTAGCGTCAAGGTTACCGTTGTTGCTCAAGGGCGGCATCAGAAGGTCACGATCTTCAAAATGCGTCGCCGCAAGCACTATCAAAGGCATGCTGGCCATCGGCAGAACTATACTGAAGTGCGCATTGACGCAATTAACGGTTAAAGCGGTCTAAGGAGTTACTCATGGCACACAAAAAAGCAGGCGGGTCATCACGTAATGGCCGCGACTCAGAGTCAAAACGGCTTGGCGTTAAAGTATATGGCGGCCAGGCAATCAATGCGGGCGGCATTATTGTGCGCCAGCGCGGTACGCGGATGCATCCCGGCGAGAATGTCGGCATTGGTAAAGATCATACGCTGTATGCATTGACTGATGGTCACGTATGTTTCACCATTAAAGGCAAAGCGAGCAAAAAGATGGTCAACGTGGTTGCTGTAGCTGCTTAACGCAGATCACGTAGTCGTCCGGTTTTTCCGGCTCAATGCAAAAGGCTCCGCCAGCAAGCGGGGCCTTTTGCGTTAATGCGCTTAATCTAATCAGTGGCAGGCTACTGTAAGCAGATCGCTTCGGAATAGCAGGCTGCGTACTGTGGTAGATCGCTGCGCGAGGCGACGGCGGACCAAATTGTGCAAACTAGGGTCAATTAGAACTACAATGGATTTGTAGCCTATTTTAGGTGAATGGGCAATTAAAGCGGGTTGAATAAACACAATGAAATTCATTGATGAAGTAAAGATAGAAGTCTTCGGTGGCGATGGTGGTAATGGCAGCGCATCGATGCGACGCGAGAAATTCATCCCGTTTGGCGGGCCGGATGGGGGGGATGGCGGCCGAGGCGGTAGTGTCTACGCTGTGGCCGACCGTAATATTAATACTTTGATTGATTTCCGCTATGCTAAAAAGCATCTGGGGGGGAGAGGCCAGAACGGACGTGGCGCCGATTGTTACGGCAAAAGCGGCGAAGATATTACGTTGCGTATGCCAGTGGGTACGATTATCACGGATCTTAACACCGGTGAAACCGTTGCAGATCTGATGGAGCACGAACAGCGCGTCACGCTTGCCCAAGGCGGGAGTGGCGGCTTAGGCAACCTGCATTTTAAGTCGAGCACGAATCGTGCGCCGCGCCAAAAGACAGAAGGCAAGGAGGGCGAATATCGGCTGCTGCGCCTGGAATTAAAAATCCTGGCGGATGTCGGCCTATTAGGTATGCCTAATGCGGGTAAATCGACTTTTATCGCGTCCGTTTCCAATGCTCGGCCAAAAATAGCAGACTATCCATTTACCACGCTTGCGCCTAATTTAGGCGTCGTGAGGGTCGGTCCTAGTAAAAGTTTTGTGATTGCCGATATTCCCGGTTTGATTGAGGGCGCTGCCGAAGGGGCCGGACTCGGCCATCGTTTTTTGAAGCATTTGCAGCGCACTAGCTTGTTATTGCATTTAGTTGATATGGCGCCTTTTGATGAAGGCGTTGATCCGGTTGCAGAAGCACGGGCAATTGTGAATGAGTTGCGCAAATACGATACGCAGCTTTACACCAAGCCGCGTTGGTTGGTGCTTAACAAAATCGATATGGTGCCGGAGGATTCGCGCACGACACAGATTGCCGAGTTTGTTAAACGCTTTGGCTGGGAGGGGCCGGTGTTTGGCATTTCTGCGCTGAATGGGCAAGGTTGTGAAGCGGTGACTTATGCCATTTATGATTACCTTGCCGAGCATGGACCCGCCGGTCGTGCTGCTGAAGCCGAGCAGTTAGCGCTGGATGCACGCTTTCGGGACGGGCCGCCGATAGATGCCGACGATGCAGGCTTTCGGGATGGGCCGCCAATCGATGCCGACGATGCAGGCTCTGTCTAAGCCTACCTCGCAGCCGGCGATTGCTGTCGCCAAACGCCTGGTGGTTAAGGTGGGCTCAAGCCTGGTGACCAATGACGGGCGTGGACTTGACCATGACGTGATGCGTAGCTGGGCTGAGCAAATCGCCGGCTTGCACAGACTCGGTAAAGAGGTCGTTCTGGTGAGTTCAGGGGCGATTGCCGAAGGAATGCAACGCCTTGGCTGGAGCCGCCGTCCGCGTGAGATTGACGAATTGCAGGCGGCCGCGGCAGTTGGCCAAGTTGGGTTGGCGCAAGCGTATGAAAGTCATTTCAATGCGTACCAGTTGCGTAGCGCGCAAATTCTTCTGACTCATGCTGATCTGGCTGAGCGCGAACGTTATTTAAACGCTCGCTCGACCTTGCTGACACTGTTGCGTCTAGGAGTGGTGCCGATCATTAATGAAAACGACACCGTTATTACCGATGAAATTAAATTTGGCGATAACGATACGCTAGGCGCTCTCGTAACCAATCTCATCGAGGCTGAGGCGCTGATCATTTTAACTGACCAGCGTGGTCTTTATACCGCCGACCCGCGCCAGGGTGCAAATGCGACTTTCGTGGCTGTGGCCGAAGCTGGAGATCCTGCCCTTGAAGTGATGGCAGGCGGCGCTGGAACGCATATTGGCCGTGGTGGCATGCTCACTAAAATACTCGCGGCTAAGCGGGCCGCGCATAGTGGGGCATGTACGGTGATTGCGAGTGGGCGCGAGCCTGATGTGCTGACTCGGCTTGCAGGGGGCGAAGCCATTGGCACTCAGCTGATTGCGCGCACGGCGCGAATGGCTGCGCGTAAGCAATGGATGGCGGATCACTTACAAGTGCGTGGCCGTGTGGTGATTGATGATGGCGCATGCGCTAAGCTCGCGCGGGAGGGCAAAAGCCTACTGCCAATCGGTATTGTGAAAGTACAAGGCGTGTTTGCGCGAGGCGAAGTGATTGTTTGCCTAAGTCCAGCGGGCCAAGAAGTGGCGCGGGGGCTGACCAACTATAGCAGCACAGAAGCGCGACTGATTCAGCGTCGGCCCAGCAGCGAAATCGAGGCTGTCCTGGGTTATATGCTTGAGCCGGAGCTGATTCATCGCGACAATCTGGTTTTAAGCTAACTTTATCCAGCGCGACAATCTGGTTCTAAGCTAATGTTAGCCAGCGCGCCAGCAGCATTAGCCGTTTTCTACTAATGCCGGTGGCGTAGTATCGATAGGCTGCTTCTCTGCGCGGATTGGCAAATGATGGACAAAGCGTGACAATTCAGTCAACGCCAGTTGATACACTTCACGTTTAAATTCAATCACCGCCTCGCGCGGCACCCAGTATTGATGCCAGCGCCACGCATCAAATTCCGGTTGTCCTGTGGCGCGCAAGCAAATATCGCAGTCGCGGCCGACCATGCGCAACAAAAACCAAATTTGTTTTTGCCCACGATAATGGCTACGCGCGTCGCGCTTGATAAATCTGTCCGGCACCTCATAACGCAGCCAGTCGCGTGTGCGGCCAAGAACTTTGACATGTTCGGGTTTTAGGCCAGTCTCTTCATATAACTCCCGATACATTGCTTGTATCGGGGTCTCGCCATATTGGATGCCGCCTTGCGGGAATTGCCACGAGTGCTCGTGGATCCGTTTGCCCCAAAACACGTCATTGCGTGCGTTTAAGAGAATGATGCCGACGTTTGGACGAAAGCCATCGCGATCCAGCATACAACTACCCTTGAATCCTTTAAAATAGCTCGATTATAAACAATAGCGGGCGCGGTGTACGATCTTAGTCCACAGCGCCGGTTTTTTTACACCCTGCTTGGGAAATTAAATGAAGGCCTCCGGTTTTTTTATCAACACACTTAAAGATGCGCCCGCAGACGCTGAGATTGCTAGTCACCAACTGATGCTGCGCGCTGGTATGATTCGGCGCGTCGCGGGTGGTATTTATACTTACATGCCATTGGGGTTGCGGGCGGTGCGTAAAATCGAAGTGATTGTACGTGAAGAGATGAATCGAGCGGGGGCGCTTGAACTGTTGATGCCGGCGGTGCAACCTGCCGAGTTATGGCAGGAATCGCAGCGTTGGACCCAATATGGGCCCGAACTGTTGCGCTTGAAAGATCGGCATCAGCGTGAGTTTGTGATTGGACCCACGCATGAGGAAGTGATCACTGATATTGCCCGTAAAGAAATCAAAAGCTATCGGCAAATGCCAGTTACTTTTTATCAAATTCAAACCAAATTTCGCGATGAAATCCGGCCACGTTTTGGGGTCATGCGCGGACGTGAATTTATCATGAAAGATGCCTATTCCTTTGATCAGGATAAGGCGGGTTTAGAGCATTCATATCAGCAAATGTATGAGGCTTATGGACGCATTTTTAAGCGACTTGGTCTGGTGTTTCGTGCGGTGGCGGCTGATAATGGGTCAATCGGCGGTTCTGGCTCGCATGAATTCCATGTGATTGCGGATACGGGAGAAGATGCGATTGCGTATTGTCCGGCCTCAGACTATGCCGCCAACGTTGAAGCTGCTGATGCGCTGCCATTGATTGAACAGCGTGGTGAGCCGCAAGCGACACTGACCAAGGTGGCTACGCCAAACGCCGAGAAATGCGAAAAGGTCGCAGCAATCCTTGGCGTTTCGCTTGAGCATACGGTTAAATCGATCGTCCTGGCGATTGACGCTAACGCGGAGGTTGACGCTAGTCCACTCACCCCTCAGGGTAGTGGCGGTTCTACGCCACAGATTTGGTTGCTGCTATTGCGTGGCGACCATACGCTCAATGAAGTTAAATTAGGCAAACTTCCAGGTGCTACCGGCTACCGTTTGGCCAGTGAGGCAGAAATTATTGAATGCTTTGGCACCCGACCAGGTTATTTGGGTCCGATAGGTACGCCAAAATCGGTCAAAGTATTCGCTGATCGGACTGTCGCTAAGATGAGCGATTTTATTGTGGGTGCGAACGAGGCGGGTTTTCATCTGACGGGCGTGAATTGGGGGCGCGATTTGCCGGAGCCGGTGGTGGCTGACCTGCGTAATGTCGTGGCTGGTGACCCTTCACCTGATGGTAAGGGCGCCTTGGCCATTTGCCGGGGGATTGAAGTGGGCCATGTATTTCAGCTTGGCACGCGTTATTCGCAAGCATTAGGCGCGACCTATCTTGATGAGTCGGGCAAGGCGCAGCCAATGGTGATGGGATGTTACGGCATTGGCATTAGCCGCATTCTTGGGGCGGCAATCGAGCAGAATTTTGATGCGCGTGGCATCATTTGGCCTGAGGCGATGGCACCGTTCGAGGTCGTTATCTGCCCAATTGGCTATGAGCGTAGTGAAACGGTGCGAATGGCAGCGCAAGGTGTATACGCGAAGTTGCTTGAGATGGGCATCGATGTAATATTAGATGATCGTGGCGAGCGTCCAGGGGTGATGTTTGCTGATTGGGAACTGATTGGCGTACCGCACCGGCTAGTGATTAGCGAGCGAGGCCTTAAAGAGAGTCAGTTTGAATATCAAGGACGTCGGGATGCTCAGCCGACGTTAGTGGAGATGACGGCTGCGCCAGAACTCATCTGCGCTAAGATTCGTGCAGCGTTTGAATATTAAAGGAAAAGTATTGTGCAATATGATTTTATAACCGCGACCATTTTATTGCTTTTGATTGTTGATCCGCTTGGCAATATTCCTATTTGCATTAATGCGCTGCGCAATGTCGCCGCCGAACGGCGCGTCTGGGTGGTGCTGCGCGAAGTGGGGATTGCTTTTGTGACGTTGCTAATCTTTATGCTGATGGGCGAGCATTTTTTGCGTTTGATGCACTTGACTGATACATCGTTGCAACTGGCAGGCGCCATTATCCTTTTCATCATTGCTCTGCGGATGGTTTTTCCAGCCACGGATGACCCAATGACTGCTGAAATCATCGGTGAGCCGTTGATTGTGCCACTCGCTATTCCTGCGCTAGCGGGACCCTCGGCCATGGCGACGGTGATGCTGCTTTCTTCGCAAGGGCCTGGGCAGACGATTGAGTGGATTGGTGCGCTGACGGTCACCATGGGGGTTTGTGCCATTGTGCTGATTTTGGCAGATCGGATTCAGCGCTTTCTCGGTCCGCGCGCGGTGGTCGCCATTGAACGCTTAATGGGGTTAGTCTTAATTGCGATTTCGGTTGAAATGCTGCTGGCCGGAACGCGGGCGTTTATTCGTCAGCTTTGACGCCAAGTATGCTTGGTAGCCGCCCCGTTCCTTTTAGGGGGGCGTGGGCGGTATTGGGGATAAACTCTACAGTAACTTGGGGGACTTAGCGCATACCTGGCATCATGCCTTTTAGGCCACGCATCATGTTCGCCATGTTACCCCCTTTGAGCTTTTTCATCATCGTGCGCATTTGATCGAATTGCGACAGCATGCGATTGAGTTCTTGCACCTGGACCCCCGCGCCGGTAGCGACCCGGCGCTTGCGGCTGGCTTTAAGGAGCTCCGGTTTTTTGCGCTCAAGGGGCGTCATGGCGTTAATCATGCCTTCCATGCGGCGTATTTGGCCTTCGGCTTGATTCATCTTCAGCGGGTTGCTAGCTGCCTGAAATTGTGCGGGTAATTTATCCAGCAGTGATGAGAGGCCGCCCATGTTTTTCATTTGCGAGAGCTGCGTCTTAAAGTCATCGAGATTAAAGTCCCCTTTTTTGACCTTATTGGCGAGTTGCTGCGCGGCCTGACTATCAACTTTATATTGTGCTTGCTCGACCAGAGAGAATAGATCACCCATGCCGAGAATCCGACTGGCCATGCGGCCCGGGTGAAACACCTCGAGACCGTCAAGTTTTTCACCTACGCCGACAAATTTAATCGGCTGGCCGGTAATCTGACGCACTGATAAAGCCGCGCCACCGCGTGCATCGCCATCGAGCTTGGTTAATACAATCCCCGTCAGTGGCAGCGTAGCATTGAAGGCTTGTGCACTATTCACTGCGTCTTGCCCAAGCATGGCATCGACCACAAACAGAGTTTCAGCGGGGTTTAAGGCGCGGTGTAAAGCTGCAATTTCTTGCATCATAGCTTCGTCGATACCCAGGCGGCCGGCAGTATCGACGATTAATACATCATGGTAGTGGCGTTGCGCCCAATCGAGTGCTGCCTGCGCGATTTCAAGCACGGATTGTTCGGGCTGCGAAGGAAAAAAGTCAGCTTTGGCCTGTTCAGTCACCGTTTTGAGTTGAGCAATGGCCGCTGGGCGATAGATGTCGCATGAAACAGTCAGTACCTTTTTTTTCTGTTTTTCGCGCAAAAATTTGGCAAGTTTACCCACGGTGGTGGTTTTGCCTGCACCTTGCAAGCCTGCCATTAAAATGATCGCGGGCGCTTTAACCGCCAACTGTAATTCTGCTGCTTGGCCTGCATAATCGCCGCCCATGACAGCGGTGAGTTCGCGCTGGACAACGCCAACTAACGCTTGGCCTGGCGTCAAATTGCCGATCACCTCTTCGCCGAGGGCTTTTTCTTTTATGCGGGTAGTCAATGCGCGCACAACCGGCAGCGCGACATCTGCCTCGAGCAAAGCCAGGCGCACCTCGCGCAGCATTTGCTGTGTATTGGCTTCAGTTAAACGGGCTTCGCCGCGCAGCGTTTTGACGATGCGCGCCATGCGCTGAGTTAGAGTATCAAACATAGAAATAGTGAATGAGTTGTAGTTTTATAAACAACTTTTGAGAAATCAGGGACTCAGGTAAACTAAGGTTATGACTATTGTACTGTACCTGTTGACGGCGGCGCTCTACGGTGGCTTGGCATCTGTAGCTTGGTACCAGCGCTGGCGGAGAGGTTTCGCGATTAATGATAGTGGCTTGCCGGCGCAGCCACGTTTGTGCTGGAAGCGTTTATGGCTTGCGGGCGCACTCATCTCGCATGGCGGCTTACTGTATCTCACCATCTTTTTGTCGGATGCGATGATTTTTGGTTTTGCCTTTGCTTTATCAGCAATGCTGTGGCTTAGCATTGGCATTTACTGGCTTGAAAGTTTTTTCTTTGAGTTAGAGGGGTTAAGTTTATTGGCTTTGCCACTGGCTTGTGTCGCCTCGTTATTGCCTCTTGTATTTGGTGGCGTGCAGTTACTGCCCTATGCTGCCAATCCGCTGTTTAAATTTCATTTTGTGGTGGCGAACGTCGCTTACGGCTTGTTGGCTCTGATGGCTTTGCATGCACTGCTGATGTTACTGGTTGAGCGCAGATTGCATCGGGTTGTGGGCCAGTCTATGCAGCACTCAGCGCTAGCACAAAACTGCTTAGGCAGCTGGCTGGATTCGTTGCCACCATTGCTCACGCTGGAAAAATTGCTATTTCGTTTAATTGGCGCCGGTTTTGTCTTACTCACGTTGGCCCTGGTTTCAGGTGTTCTTTTTAGTGAGCAGTTATTTGACCGCGCTTTGCGCTTTGATCACAAAACGGTCTTTGCTGGTTTGTCATGGATCATGTTCGGCGCAATCTTACTGGGTCGGAAATTGTATGGTTGGCGTGGCCGCACCGCTTTACGCTGGGTCTTGGCCGCCTTTATAGTGCTTTTGCTGGCTTATGTGGGGAGCCATTTCGTGTTTGAAGTGCTGTTACGGCGCCCAACTCTTTAAAAGACTGTTGCAAAACAGTCGAGTTTAAATGCAGGCTTAGAAAAGGTAGCTTATTTATGCGTCGAATTCTTCTTTATATCGTTTTGTACCTGCTGGGCAGGGCCCTTTGGCGGCGTGCGATGCGCTATCTCAATCTTGATGCGTACGATCCAAAGCACCGGCCTCATGCTCACTCTGACTCAGGCGTTGAGCGTGTGGTGCGCTGTGCTGAATGCGGTGTGTATGTCCCCGCGGTCGAAATCCAGCACGCTCATGGCAAGTCATTTTGCACCATGGCGCACGCTCGGCGCTATGCACAGGCCGCAGGGCGCAAGCGCTAAATATGCGGTTGATGATTAATGAGTCTGGCTGGATTGAGGCTGTATCTCCACAAAAGTCTCCTAATTTTAATGTGCGGCCGATTGGTATTACGCCGACGCTGATTGTGATACACAATATTAGTTTGCCGCCAGGTGAATTTGGTGGGCCACAAGTGGCTGAATTCTTTTGTAATCGACTTGATTTTGCTGCGCATTCATCTTACGGTGAGATACGGCGGCTGCAGCTATCTGCTCATTTTCTGATTCGGCGTAATGGCGAATTGCAGCAATTTGTCTCTTGCGACGACCGCGCTTGGCATGCGGGAGCCTCCAATTTTTTCGGGCGTGAAGGGTGCAATGATTTTTCGATTGGGATTGAACTTGAAGGGAGCGACACGGTCCCATTTGAAGCCACTCAATATCTTAAGCTTGCAGAACTGATTAAAGCCCTCATGGATCGCTATCCAATTGGCGCCCTGGTTGGGCATGAGGACATTGCTCCTGGGCGAAAAACTGACCCAGGCCCCCATTTTGATTGGCAGCGTTTGCGTGTTTTGAGCGGGCTTGCTGAAGTTTATTTTCCTTACCAAGGGCCCAATGGGCGTGAGTTAATGCACGAGCGGTGCTAAGAGCGCTAGCTGATCTAGGCGGAGTCGGTTTGTGGCGTATAGTTTAGTATGTTCGTAGCGCGAATTCACAAAAGTCAAGGGTGTAAATAAAAAATAAAGCAGTGTTCAGTGCCTCATAAATTCACTATACTTGGTATCCGATGTTTTGTTTAACACTATATCTTGTGGTCCGAACTATTTTAGTGACAATGCAATATGCTCAAGCACAGCGCGCAAAGTTTGACAGCAAACTAAGTATGAATCAGTGCTAGGCTCGTATTGTGTTCATTTTCCCAGCCCTATTCATAGACGTAAACGCGCATAGCTTTGAAGCCAATTTCTTATTTTCAGCGGCGGTTTTGCCGCGCCTTCATCAAATAGACTAGGAGTTTTGCCGATGCAAACCACCGCACATCAGGCCCCGGCCGAAGAGAGCGCGCCGATTGGCCGCCCCGTTATCAATCAAGATAACCCCCATAGTAAAAATGCTGCGTCGGCTTTGGCGACGCAGACAGACACCGTGGCTGACTATAAAGTGATCCGCCGTAATGGTGCCGTGGTGGTATTTGAGCCTTCTAAAATAGAAGTTGCCATGACGAAGGCTTTTTTGGCGGTTAATGGCGGGCAAGGCGCCGTTTCAACTCGTGTGCGCGAACAAGTCGCTCAGTTCACACAAGATGTAGTGCATGCGCTGATGCGCAGCCGTCCTGCTGGCGGCACGTTTCATATTGAAGACATTCAAGATCAAGTTGAGCTTGCGTTAATGCGCGCCGGCGAGCATAACGTCGCACGCGCCTATGTGTTGTATCGAGAAAAGCGCGCTCAAGAGCGTGCGTTGAGTGATCAGGCGCAGCCAACCCTAGAGGGCGTGATCCAGGTGACCGATGGGTCAGGGATGCGGCCGCTTGATTTATCTGCACTTAATGCGCTGATTGTCAGCGCGTGCGAGGGTTTAGGCAGCGAGGTGCAAGCCGAGCCGATTGTGACTGAAACGATTAAAAATCTTTACGACGGGGTGCCGATTAGTCAAGTCTACGATTCAGCCATTCTTGCTGCGCGTACGATGATTGAGCAAGATCCGGCCTACAGTCAGGTAACGGCGCGTATTTTGCTGCACACGATGCGCCGCGAAGTGCTCGCGGAAGAGGTCACGCCAGCAGAAATGGCCACTCGTTATGCCGCATATTTCCCGCAATTTATTAAACGGGGTATCGCAGCTGAATTGCTTGATGACAAGTTATTGCAGTTCGATCTAGAAAAGCTAGGCGCAACGCTTGACGCCAGCCGCGATTTGCAATTTGGTTATCTCGGCTTGCAAACCCTCTATGATCGTTACTTTCTGCATCATGAGGGACAGCGGATTGAACTGCCGCAAGCCTTTTTTATGCGAGTGGCGATGGGACTTGCACTGAATGAAGCCGATCCTGAGGCGTGCGCCATTGAGTTTTACCATGTGCTGTCAAAATTCGATTTCATGAGTTCAACCCCAACCCTCTTTAATTCCGGCACGCGTCGCGCGCAATTGTCGTCATGTTATTTGACCACGGTGGACGATGATCTGGAGGGTATTTATGAGGCATTAAAAGAAAACGCGTTATTGTCAAAATTTGCCGGCGGCTTGGGCAATGATTGGACGCAGGTACGCGCGCTAGGCTCGCATATCAAAGGTACCAATGGTAAGTCGCAAGGGGTCGTGCCTTTTCTAAAGGTGGTCAACGACACTGCGGTTGCGGTCAATCAAGGCGGCAAACGTAAAGGCGCGGTATGTGCTTATCTGGAAACATGGCATTTAGATATTGAAGAATTTCTCGAGTTGCGCAAAAACACGGGGGATGATCGTCGCCGCACGCACGATATGAATACGGCCAACTGGATTCCCGATCTGTTTATGAAGCGCGTGCATGAAGGCGCAGATTGGACCTTGTTTTCCCCTTCAAGCTGCCCGGATTTGCACGATAAATTTGGCGCTGAATTTGAAACTGCTTACGTAGGCTATGAAGAGAAGGCTGCGCGTGGCGAGATTGCGCTCTTTAAGAAAGTATCCGCGGCTCAATTGTGGCGCAAAATGCTGGGCATGCTATTTGAAACCGGTCACCCTTGGATTACCTTCAAAGATCCGTGCAATATCCGCTCCCCGCAGCAGCACGTTGGGGTCGTGCATTCGTCAAATTTGTGTACCGAAATTACGCTCAATACTAATGAGAGTGAAATCGCAGTATGTAATTTGGGCTCAGTCAATTTGGTGGCACACCTCAGCCAGCAGGCAGATGGCAGCTTAGCGCTTGATCACGCTAAGCTGAAAAAGACCATTCAAACGGCGATGCGCATGCTCGACAATGTGATTGATATCAATTATTACGCTGTGCAAAAGGCGCGCCATTCAAATTTGAAGCATCGGCCAGTAGGGCTGGGCATTATGGGTTTCCAAGATTGCTTGCATTTATTGCGCTATCCCTATGCTTCGCAGGCTGCGGTTGAATTTGCTGATCGTTCGATGGAAACCGTGTGTTATTACGCATATTGGGCTTCGACTGAATTGGCTGCTGAGCGCGGTTGCTACTCAACCTATCAGGGCTCGTTGTGGCAGCGAGGGATTTTGCCGCAAGACACCCTGAAACTCCTGGCGGATGCACGTGGCGGTTATGTCGAGGTGGATCAAACCAGCTCGCTTGACTGGGATGTGTTGCGCAGCCGCATTGCTCAGCACGGCATGCGCAATTCGAATTGCGTCGCGATTGCACCCACCGCCACCATTTCAAACATCATTGGGGTATCCGCGTGTATTGAGCCAACCTTCCAAAATCTCTATGTGAAATCGAACCTATCGGGTGAGTTCACCATGGTGAACGATTATCTGGTGCGCGATTTGAAAGCGCGTGGTTTGTGGGATGAGGTGATGGTAGCCGATCTGAAATATTTCGATGGCATGTTGACTCGTATCGACCGAATTCCGGCTGAATTGCGCGCGCTGTACGCGACCGCTTTTGAAATTGACCCTAAATGGTTAGTTGAAGCAGCCTCTCGCCGGCAGAAATGGATTGATCAAGCGCAATCGTTAAATATTTATATGGCGGGTGTTTCTGGCAAGCGGTTGGATGAGATTTATCGGCTCGCTTGGGTGCGCGGCTTAAAGACCACGTATTATCTGCGTACGATGGCCGCTACCCATGTTGAGAAATCGACAGTGGCGCATGGCGCACTAAACGCAGTGTCAGCTTTGGCGCCTGACAGTGCTGATCTGAATCGTCTCGCTCAAGCAGAGCAAGAGTCAGCTCCAGTGTGTATGCTGCGGCCGGGTGATGCGGATTTTGATTCGTGTGAAGCTTGCCAATAAGCAACGGCGCGCGCCTCTTTTTTAATGCGCGCTGAGCCTCTCAATTAAGAACAAGCTAGCGGCATCGATCGATATTTAAGATTGAATTCGATGCGCTGGGCGCGCGCTTAAGTGAATCGAAGTGTTGTATGCAAGTTGCATACGACACTAAAAAAGCGCTTTTCACAACTGAACTCTTTTATCCCTTGTGAAAAGATGGTACAAACCGATTTATATCGATGGTGAAATTTATGCTCAACTGGGACGAAGACATTACAGCTGAAACTCCCGCAAGTGGCGCACAGCGCTCTTTCTCGCCAGAGTCCTCTGGACCTGTGCCTGACAGTGTGACTCGCCAACCTGATCAAGAGGCGCGCGTAAAAGCCGCGGACAAGCGCATCATTAACGGCAAAACCGATGTGAATCAATTGGTTCCGTTTAAATATAAATGGGCTTGGGAAAAGTATTTGTCTGGTTGCGCGAATCACTGGATGCCGCAAGAAATTAATATGTCGCGCGATATCGCGCTGTGGAAAGATCCGAATGGCCTGACTGAGGATGAGCGCCGAGTGGTTAAGCGCAATCTCGGATTTTTCGTTACGGCAGATTCGTTGGCGGCGAATAACATTGTCCTGGGGACCTATCGTCATATTACAGCGCCTGAGTGTCGGCAATATCTATTGCGCCAGGCGTTTGAAGAGGCGATTCATACCCATGCGTATCAATATATTGTCGAATCGCTAGGCTTAGACGAAGGTGAAATCTTCAATGCTTACCACGAGGTTTCATCGATCCGTGCGAAGGATGAATTCCTGATTCCGTTCATTCATACATTGACCGATCCTGCTTTTAAGACCGGCACGCCAGCCGCAGATCAAGCTTTGCTGAAATCGCTGATCATGTTTGCGTGCGTGATGGAAGGGCTATTCTTTTATGTTGGCTTTACGCAGATCTTAGCGCTGGGCCGGCAAAACAAAATGACTGGCGCAGCTGAGCAATATCAATACATTTTGCGTGACGAATCATTGCATTGTAATTTTGGCATTGATTTGATCAACCAAATCAAACTCGAAAATCCGCACTTATGGACGTCTGAATTTCGCGAGGAAATTCACGAGTTGTTCAAAACAGCGGTCGATCTCGAATACCGTTACGCTGAAGATACGATGCCGCGCGGCGTGCTTGGCTTGAATGCATCAATGTTTAAAGGCTACTTGCGCTTTATTTGTAATCGGCGTTGTTCCCAAATTGGCCTTGAGCAGCTTTTTCCAAAAGAAGAGAATCCTTTTCCGTGGATGAGTGAGATGATTGACTTAAAGAAAGAGCGTAATTTTTTTGAGACGCGAGTGATTGAGTATCAAACTGGTGGCGCGCTCAATTGGGAATAGTGACGACAGACAAGATGATGATACGTCTGGCAAATTACACTTCTTTTAAAGACTCTTCTGTGAAAAAAAATCACGTGGTTTTGCCGTGATTTTTTTCAGCAATGGCCGGCCTGGGTGTTGGCGTTTTTTTGGCATGTACAGTACTCAAAAGAGGGTGTATATGTGTTGCCGTATTCATTAGCGTAAGCCAAATATGCAGCGTACGCCGATGAATGGTTCGCTTTTCGCGAGTGCAGATAAGCAATGCACTTGCGAAAGGCGGGCCTCGACAAAGAGTGTTGTTTGTTCGATTCTTATCTGAAACTTGAAGGAGTAAATAATGGTTACTGCTAAAAAGAAGCCTGCTAAAAAGAAAGAGATGGCTAAACCCGTAGTAAAGAAAGCTCCTGTGAAGAAAACGGCTACAGCTCAAAAAGCTGCAGCTAAGAAAAGTGTAGTGAAGAAAGCCCCAGCTAAGAAAGTTGTCGCTAAAAAGACCCCTGTAAAAAAAGTAGTGGCGAAGAAGGTAGCCGCGAAAAAGGCTCCGGTCAAGAAAGTGACAGCTAAAAAAGTCGTAGCGAAAAAAACGGTAGCCAAGAAAGCCGTGGCGAAAAAAGTGCCCGCTAAGAAAGTTGTCGCTAAAAAGGTTGCTGTGAAAAAAGTCGCAGCGAAAAAAACGCCAGTTAAAAAAGTCGTAGCGAAAAAAACGGTAGCCAAAAAAGCCGTGGCTAAAAAGGTCGTGGCTAAAAAAGTGACTGCAGCTAAAAAAATGGTAGCAAAGAAAGCTACCGTGGCCAAAAAAGCCGTAGTTAAAAAAGTGGCTGCAGCTAAAAAAACGGTAGCAAAGAAAGCTACTGCAGCTAAAAAAACGGTAGCAAAGGAAGCTACTGTGGCTAAAAAAACGGTAGCCAAGAAAGCTACCGTAGCTAAAAAAGCCGTAGTCAAAAAAGTGACTGTAGCCAAAAAGGCTGTAGCAAAGAAAGCTACCCCGGTAAAAAAAGCCGGGTCGGCAAAAAAGCCATCCTCGGCGATCACTAAACCAGCGGTAACAACGCCCGTGACGATCCCATCAAGCTCTACATCGAGTGTCAAAACTGCGTTGAATCCGGCGGCTGCTTGGCCGTTCCCAACCGGCAGCCGGCCGTAACTTTAGCCGGTAGAGGTAAGTTGATATGTAGGCCGCTCGCTACATCAATTGATCGGGTTCTGACTCGATTCTATATCCCGCTGATCTGCATTTGCCAGACAGCGGGATATTTTCTTGATTTAAAGATAAAAAATCAAGAAAATGGCTGATTAGTGGGTGACGCGAGTGATCCCGTTACCTGACACTAAACGAACACGCTCACCGGCTCGGAATATTTCTTGGGTAGCTTCCTGAGTAATGGCGCGCACCTCACCGTTGTCAAGACGTACCGTGATTTCTAGCCCACTACGCAGGGCGAATTCCCCTTCAACGACATGGCCCGCAACGGTACCGCCAAGGCCTCCCACGATACCGGTCAGCAGTGCGCCGCGTCCGCCACCAATGGCGCTACCCGCAATCGCACCTAAAGCACCGCCGCCGAACGCGCCTAGGCCGCTTGGCTGGCCATTGTCCGCTTGGATTTTGACCAGGCGTATGCTGGCAATGGTACCCAAGCGCACCGTGTGTTCACGCCGCGCTTGGTTTGCCGTGTAGACATCCGCTGAACTGCTCTGTAGTGCGCAGCCTTGTAATGCAAAAGTGCTGGCCAGCAAGGCAGTGGCTGTAACGCGAATCATCTTATCCATACATTTCTCCAAAAAATGACTGTAGGCTGCCGCCATTACTGTAAGCTATAAGAAAATGTTTGTTTGAAGGATTGATGGATGGCATCCTGTCGATGAAGATAGTTTTGCGGACCTTGGTGGGCAATTTTGATTGAACCCATTAAATTCGCTAGGCGACCGGTTGTGGCCCAATCTAAGCCGTGCTCGAGACCATAGAGTAAGCCACCTCGGAAGGCATCGCCGCATCCGGTTGGATCAATAACTTGTTCAACCGGAACGGCAGGAATGGTGGTCGTACTACCATCATGGTGAATTAAGACGCCATGTTCACCACGGGTAATGATGAGTGCCTTAACCCGCTCGACAATCTGGGCAATTGACCAGCCGGTTTTATTGCTTAATAGCTCTGCTTCGTAGTCATTGACGGTGACATAGGTGGCGAGTTCGATCATTCTTTTTAGCTCGGCGCCTTGGAACAGGGGTAGCCCTTGGCCGGGATCGAAAATAAACGGGATATTAGCTGCGGCAAATTGTTCCACATGCTGGCGCATAGCATCGCCGCCGTCTGGCGAGACAATACCCAGGGTGACATTCTGGGTTTGGCTCACGTGGTTGACGTGCGCCTGTAACATCGCACCTGCATGAAAGGTTGTGATCTGGTTGTTTTCAAGATCAGTGGTGACCATCGCTTGCGCTGTATACATCCCAGGTATCACGCGCAAATAATCAGCCGGTAATTTGAGTTGAGCTAGATGGGCGAGATAGTCTTGAGCGTCTATTTCACCCAGTGTACCCATGATGTATGGTGTACCTCCGAGAGCGTTCAGGCTGTAAGCAATATTACCGGCACAACCGCCAAATTCACGGCGCATGGTGGGTACCAGAAAGCTGATATTCAGGATGTGCGCCTGTTCACGTAAAATGTGCTCGCTAAAACGCCCTTCAAAGGTCATTAAGGTGTCATAGGCGAGTGAACCGCAGATGAGCGTACTCATGGCATTACCTCAGTACGGCAAGGGCGGCCTCATAATTCGGCTCGTGCTTGATTTCGGACACACGTTCGGCATGTAGAACTTGATCATTTTCATCAAGCACCAACACTGCGCGTGCCGTCAGGCCAGCGAGTGGCGAGCTGGCTATCTCAACCCCATAGTGTTTGGCAAATTCAGGGTGGCGAAAAGTTGACAGCGTCACTAGATGGTCAATCCCTTCGGTGGTGCAAAAGCGTGCTGCTGCAAACGGTAGATCGGCTGAGATGACCAGGACAACCGTATTATTAAGCTGGCTGGCAGCCTGATTGAAGGTACGCGTGGAGGTCGCGCAAACCGGGGTATCCAAGCTCGGCACAATATTCAAGACCTTGCGTTTACCCGCAAAATCAGCCAGTTTAACTTCAGCCAAATCTTTGCCGGTGAGGGTAAAAGATGGCGCGCTTTGATGAAGTGTTGGGAAGGTGCCGCTGATATTGACGGGCGTGCCGCCGAGGGTAACTGTAGACATTGTAATTCCTATCAAAGGTTAAAAATGACTTTCAGAGTGGCCGTTGACCGGTCAAGCACACCCAACCTTCCTCGGCGCGCCAAACCGATAGTTTAAGCCAAGGCGCATAGGTGTGTATCAGTTCGTCTGCCTGGCGCTCAAGGATACCAGAAAGCGCAAGTTGACCGCCAGGGCATATTTTTGCACATAACATTGAGGCCATCAGTTTAAGCGGATTCGCCAAAATATTGGCGACAACGAGATCGAATTGACCGGTTTCGCCATCATCGGGAGACTGATAGGTGACCTCCGCCAAGTTCTGTTCGCTATTGCGGCGCGCCGCGGCAATCGCTTGTGGATCGATATCGATGCCAAGGACATGAGTTGCGCCACATTTCTTCGCGAGAATCGCCAAGATGCCCGAGCCGCAGCCGTAATCGAGCACCGCCTGGCCCGCAGTCACGGTTGCTTCAAGCCATTCCATGCATAGCTTCGTCGTGGGGTGACTACCGGTGCCAAAGGCCAGCCCCGGATCTAGCGCGAGTATCAGCGCATCTTGAGGCGCTGCTGGGGGCCGCAGGTGCCATGAAGGGACGACCCAGATGCGCTGGCCGATCGGGATCGGTTCGAATTGCGCTTGAGTGAGTTGAACCCAGTCTTGATTTGGCACTTCACGCACATGATAGGGCGGCAGCGAGGCTAGACCAAGTTCATTGGCTGCGGCGCCAAGCAAAAGCGCGGGCTCTTGCGAGCCGGCAAGCAGCACGCTGAGCCGCGAAAGTTGCCACGCGGCATGAGGCGGCTCATGACCAGGCTCGCCAAAAAGTGGCTGCTCAGCAAGCGTATCGGCTTGCGCATCTTCAAGCGATACCGATAGGGCGCCTAATTCGAGCAGGATATCGGAGAGCGCTTGCGCATCCGCTTGAGTTAACTCGACTACGAGCTCACGATAGCTTGGCGATTCATGCTGTTTGGTTTGGGTCATGCCTTTTTGGGGGTGACTTGTAGTTTAGCCGCCAGCTTATTTTCAAGATAATGAATGCTGGTACCCCCTGCCAGAAATTTTGCATCGAGCATAAGCTCGCGATGTAATGGAATATTGGTATGAATGCCTTCCACTACCATTTCGGAGAGCGCAATATGCATCCGGCTAATCGCTTGCTCGCGGGTAGCCCCATACGCGATCACTTTGCCAATCATTGAATCATAATGAGAGGGGACAAAATAACCGTTATAGGCATGTGAGTCGACTCGAATGCCGGGTCCTCCTGGGGCATGCCATGAGGTAATGCGGCCAGGCGAAGGCGTGAATTTATAAGCATCCTCAGCGTTGATACGGCATTCGATGGCATGACCTTTGAGCACGACGTCTCGTTGTTTAAAGCGTAATTTTTCCCCCGCAGCGACGCGGATTTGTTCTTGCACGAGATCGATGCCGGTAATCATTTCCGTGACAGGATGCTCGACTTGTATGCGCGTATTCATTTCAATGAAATAAAATTCATTGTTCTCATATAAAAATTCAAATGTGCCGGCACCGAGATAGCCCATTTTTTTACATGCTTCCACACAGCGATCGCCAATGCGTTCGACCAGGCGGCGCGGGATGTTGGGCGCAGGCGCTTCTTCGATCACTTTTTGGTGACGGCGCTGCATTGAGCAGTCGCGTTCGCCCAGCCAGATGGCGTGCTTAAATGAATCGGCTAAGACTTGGATCTCGATGTGCCGTGGGTTCTCAAGGAACTTTTCCATATACACTTGGGGGTTACCAAATGCGCGCCCGGCTTCTTCACGGGTCATATTGACCGCGTTAAGCAGCGCGGCTTCGGTATGGACCACGCGCATGCCGCGTCCGCCGCCGCCGCCAGCCGCTTTGATAATCACTGGGTAAGTAATTTGTCGCGCAATCTTGATGATTTCTTTCGGGTCTTCAGGTAAGGCTCCTTCGGAGCCGGGTACACAGGGTACCGCCGCTTTTAGCATCGTTTGTTTCGCCGATACTTTGTCACCCATTAAACGAATGGTTTCGGGGCGTGGTCCGATAAAGGTAAAGCCTGACTGTTCGACGCGCTCGGCAAAATCGGCGTTTTCTGATAAAAAGCCATAGCCGGGATGAATCGCTTCGGCATCAGTCACTTCCGCTGCGCTAATGATGGCCGGCATATTGAGATAGGATAGCGTGGACGGTGCGGGTCCAACGCAGACGGCTTCATCGGCTAAGCGCACGTATTTGGCTTCTTTGTCTGCTTCTGAATAGACCACCACGGTTTTGACACCGAGCTCGCGGCACGCGCGTTGAATCCGTAGAGCGATTTCGCCACGATTGGCGATTAAGATTTTTTCAAACATATGATGTTATTGGCTTTCAAGCAATGACAAATAAGCGTTGCCCATATTCGACAGGTTGGCCATTTTCAACCAAAATTTCTTTCACAACACCTGTTTTATCGGACTCAATTTCGTTGAGTAACTTCATTGCTTCGATGAGGCAAAGTGTTTGGCCTTCTTTGACGCTATCGCCAATTTGCACAAAAGGATCTGAGCCTGGCGATGGGGCGCGATAGAAGGTGCCGACCATCGGTGAAGTCACTACATGACCTGGTGAAACTTCGTTAGGAGTCACTTCTGCGCCTGCTGCTGGCGCAGGGTTAGCCGTGACCTCGGTCACGTTACCTTGGATCGGCGCGCTGAACTGCATAGCGGGTCCAGGCGCGGGTAAATAAACGGGTGCCGTATTTTTGACAATCCGAACTTTACCTTCTCCTTCGGTGACTTCTAGTTCAGAAATACACGATTCTGCTACTAGGTCGATAAGTGTTTTGAGCTTACGTAAATCCATTGATAAGTCCCCATGAAATAATAGCCGCCGTAACAGCACATAATAACTAATTAGCTTGGCTTAAGTGTATCAAGCGCAAATTCGAGCGCGAATAGATAACTTTGCCATCCAAGGCCGCAAATCACGCCAAGCGCTTGACTTGAAAGAAATGATTGATGCCTAAATGCCTCGCGGCGATGAATATTCGATAAATGCACTTCGATAAATGGAATGTCCACGCCAACGAGTGCATCACGTAGCGCTACACTCGTATGTGTGAGACCGGCCGGATTGATGACAATGAAATCAATACCTTCAGCCTTGGCGCGGTGCACACGGTCAATTAATACTCCTTCATGGTTGCTTTGAAAGGTCTCTACTGCGGCGCCTAAGGATTCAGCGCGGCGTTGTAAGCGCTGGTCGATTTCGCTGAGCGTCAGATGACCGTATACCTCCGGCTCTCGTGAGCCGAGTAAATTGAGGTTAGGGCCATGCAACACCAGTAGCCGAGCAATCATTTAATATCTAATTTAGAGAAATTGGGCGAACTTTACAGCCGAATGGCGAAGTTTGTCCAGTTTAATAAAAAATAAGAGGGGAAAATCGCTTAGTTAGGAGAAATATATTGTGTACGCAAAACAGCTTAAATGGCTATTATAAATTATTAAGTTGTTGACGGAACTCGGCAGCACTACGGCGACCTAGCGCAGTATAGTGAATTTCTCCTGCTTTATTTAGGATAACGGTGAAGGGCAGTCCACCTTGGGCATTGCCGAAGCCACGCGCCAATTCGATACCGCCGAAACCGGCAATATATAATGGATAAGGCACTTTAACTTTTTGGGTAAATTGCTCGACATGACTGGCTGAATCGACAGCGACGCCGATAAACTGAATACCCCTGTGCGCATATTCATTATAAAGTGCTGACAGCGTTGCGATTTCTTTAATGCAATGCGGGCACCAGGGCGCCCAAAAATGAATCACCAGCGGCTTGCCGCGGTACTGCGCCAAAGGTTGTTGGTGGCTGCTAGCCGCGGGCATTGGTGCCGTAGAGCCAGGCAGTTGCGGCAGTTTAGTCTGCCACCAATGGGTTAACGCAGGCGGCGGTACACGATCGCGCGCGCTAGCGTAGAAGGGGACACTTGCCGTCACAGCGGCGGCCCATATAAGCAAAAATATAAGAGATTTTCGTAACATTTAAATATGATACAGAAAATTTCGCCACATTGACCATGCGCGAGGGTTTTTGCTGTTCACGTACCTCAGGTACAATCCTAGATTTTATCAGCCTTTTGCGGCTGGTCTGAGTTGCGCCCAATTCTGATCCTTTATGCATATTCACATTCTCGGCATTTGCGGCACCTTCATGGGAGGGCTGGCTGTGCTTGCGCGTCAAGCAGGCCATCGCGTGACGGGTTGCGATGCCCATGTGTACCCACCGATGAGTACGCAGCTTGCAACACAAGGCATTGAACTCATCGATGGTTATAGCGCTGACCAACTTGCATTAAATGCCGATCTTTATGTGGTCGGTAATGTCGTGACGCGCGGTAACCCACTCATGGAGGCGATTCTCGACCAAGGCTTGTCTTACACCTCGGGTCCGCAATGGCTTGGCGAATATGTGCTGTCTAATAAATGGGTCTTGGCAGTAGCCGGTACGCACGGCAAAACAACGACGGCATCCATCCTTGCTTGGCTGCTCGAGGAGGCTGGACTGAGTCCGGGCTTTTTAATCGGCGGCGTGCCATTAAATTTTAATATCTCAGCACGGCTGACGGCATCCAATTTTTTTGTGATTGAGGCAGATGAATATGATACGGCGTTTTTCGATAAGCGCTCTAAATTTATCCACTATCGTCCGCGGACTGTCGTGCTCAATAATCTCGAATACGACCATGCAGACATCTTCCCCGATCTGGCTGCGATTGAAACGCAATTTCATCATTTAGTGCGTACGGTGCCGGCTGCCGGACGGATTATCGTGAATGGTCGCGATAAGGCGCTTGAGCGCGTGTTAAGACGGGGTTGCTGGAGTGAGGTTGAACCTTTTGGCGTGGCGGGCGGCTGGCAATCGCAGCCGCTTGATGAGGGTCCAATTGATCAATCTTTTGCTGTTTGCTGGCAGGCACAACGAGTCGGCACCGTCAGTTGGCAGAGTTTGGGTGAACATAATCGGCTCAATGCGTTGGCGGCATTGGCCGCGGCGCGCCATGTTGGCGTAGCATCGGCTGCCGGTGCTGAAGCGTTGGCGCGTTTTGCCGGGATTAAGCGCCGCATGGAAACATCCGGTTGTGTGGGAGGCATCACGGTCTATGATGATTTTGCTCATCATCCGAGCGCAATTAGCACGACCATTGCTGGCTTGCGCGCGCGTATCGGGGCCCAGGCGCGTATTCTGGCGGTGCTTGAGCCCCGCTCAAATACCATGAAATTGGGCGTGATGAAAGCTTTGTTGCCAGCGAGTCTGGCACAAGCTGATCTGATCTTCGCCTATGGTGCGCCAGCGGGGCCTGACGCGCTCGGCTGGGATTTGGCTCAAGCACTGGCGCCACTTGGTGAGCGTGCTTATGCTTTTAATCATCTTGAGGCGCTGGCGCACGCTGTCATCATGGCCGCGCGGCCAAGCGATCACATCGTGGTGATGAGCAATGGCAGCTTTGGCGGTATTCATACGAAACTGCTTGCACTGCTTTCTGCAAAAGAATGCACGGCAAGCGATTTTGATTCAGGGAAGGGTGTGTGAACGTTTTTTTTGAAGATTCCGGTAGTTTTAAGGCAGGAACTGTACTGTCGCGCCAAAATGAAACGTTGCAAGTTGAATTACTCGGCGGGCGGCGGATTAAGGTCAAAGGCAAAGATGTTCTGCTTGAGTTTTCGGCGCCGACGGCAGCAGAATTGATGCAGTCCGCTGAGACCTGCGCTCAGACCATCGAATTAGATTTTTTGTGGGAGTGCGCGGGTACCGATGAATTTAACTTTGCGGCGCTTGCTGAAGAATATTTTGGCCTGCAGGCCAGCTCAGTTGAGCGAGCCGCGCTGGCACTTCGGTTACATAGCGCGCCGGTCTATTTTCGTCGTAAAGGGCGCGGGCAATATCAGCGCGCCCCGGAAGAGCAACTCAAAGCCGCGTTGGCCGCTCTTGAGCGGCGTAGTCAACAAGCGGCATTGCAGGCCACTTATGAAGCTGAATTAACCGCGCATCGGCTGCCGGCGGTTTTTGAGGGTAAGGTGCTGACGCTATTAACTAAGCCTGACAAAAATTCAATCGAACACAAAGCGTTGGAGGCAGCAGCTAGCGCTTGCGGTACTTCAGTTGCGCAATTAATCCTTGATTGTGGCGCGATTCCTTCTGCGCGTGCATTGCATGAAAGTCGCTTTTTGGCTGAATATTTTCCGCATGGCATCGGCTTTGGGCCAGCCGCTGTGTATTCTGAGCAGCCGGCCGAGAGCCTGCTCACCGAGCGACCTGCCACTGAAATCCAAGCCTTTTCGATCGATGATATCAGCACGACCGAAATCGATGACGCTTTCTCGGTCGAATGGCTAGCCAATGACCGCTTGCGCATTGGCGTACATATTGCAGCGCCGGCTCTTGGCATAGCGCGCGACGACATCATCGACCTGCAGGCGCGCACGCGCCTATCGACAGTGTATGTTCCGGGCGACAAAATCACCATGCTGCCCGCCGCACTGGTCGATACTTTCACTTTAAAGGAAGGTGGGCTACGGCCTGTCTTGTCGTTTTATACGATTATCGATAGCGCTACGCAAGATATTGTCGCGACTGAGACGCGCGTCGAGCGTGTGTTTATTGCGCACAATCTGCGCCATAATTTGCTTGAGGAGACAGTCACGGCAGAGGCGATTGCCGCGGGAGAGGGCGATTACCCCTATAAAAAAGAGATCGCGGTACTTTGGCCATTCGCGCAAGCGCTCTACGAAAAACGGCAGCAGGCTCGCATCAATTATGGGCTTAAGCGTGAAGCACCGCGCCACGCAGACTTCAATTTTGCCATCGAAGGTGAATCTGTCTCAATCACCCCGCGCCGACGTGGCTCCCCGCTTGATCTGATTGTTGCTGAGTTGGCGATTTTAGTGAACAGCAGTTGGGGCGCTTTGCTAGCTAAATACGGCGTGCCAGGTATTTATCGAGCGCAACGCGCCTTTGGTCTGAACCGCACGCGCCTGCAAATTGGCCCGGCGCCGCATGAAGGGCTGGGGGTTGAGCAATATGCATGGAGCACCTCACCGTTGCGCCGCTATATTGATTTAGTCAACCAATGGCAGCTACTGGCCTGTGTGCAACATGGTGTGGCTGCTAAATTGGTGGCGCCATTTAAGCCGAAAGACGTAGATTTGTACGCGATTGTGCAAAATTTTGAAGATACTTATCAAGCCTATGCGGATCATCAGAACCGGATGGAGCGCTTCTGGTGCTTGCGTTGGCTCAAACAAGAAAAATGTAAGCGGGTGTTGGCCTCGGTCATAAAAGGCGATTTGGTTAGGTTTGACGAAATCCCGCTCTTGCTGCATGTGCCTGGCCTTGGCGTACATGCACGCGATACCAAGATTTGGCTCGATATTCTAGCGATAGACGAGCTCAATATTGAAGTTTCATGCCGTCCGTCGCAAGTACTGGAGGTCGGTGAGACACAAAATCTCACTGGCGATGCAGCAGCGGCTAGCTGCGCCTAGATATGCCGGCGCAGACGGTGGATCGCTATGCGGTGCTGGGTAATCCAGTGCAACAGAGCCAATCGCCGTTGATTCATGCCCGTTTTGCCGCACAGACGCAACAAAAAATCTGTTACACACGGGTATTAGCGCCGCTTAATGGCTTCATCGAAACTGCCCAAGATTTTATCGCGCACGGCGGACGCGGCTTAAATATCACCGTGCCATTCAAACTCGACGCCTACGCGTTAGCCACTACGCTCTCACCACGCGCAGCCGCAGCGGGTGCGGTGAATACCTTAAGAGTCGATGCGAGCGGCCTGTATGGTGACAACACCGACGGCGTTGGTTTAGTGCGAGATATTGAATCCAATCTTGGACTGATGCTGGCGGGCCGCCGTGTTTTGCTACTGGGCGCGGGAGGGGCTGCGCGCGGGGTCATAGTGCCATTGATGCAAGCCAAAATCGCTGAAATCACAATTGTTAACCGTACTGCTGAGCGTGCGGTTGAGCTTGCTGATCATTTTGCGCAAGCCGCAGCAGACGCCGGCTGTAGGTTAATCGGCGGAGGGCAAGCAGCTGCTCAACACGTATTCGATGTTGTAATTAACGCGACTGCCAGCAGCCTTACGGCCGAGCTTCCGATATTCAATGAGTGCGCGCTCAGTCCAAACACGCTCGCCTATGACATGATGTATGGGCCACAACCTACGGTTTTTATGCGCCATGCGCAGCGCTATGGTGCACGTATAGCGGATGGACTAGGTATGCTGGTCGAGCAAGCGGCTGAAGCGTTTTTTGTGTGGCGCACGATTCGCCCAGATAGTGCGCCAGTACTTGCTGAATTACGTGCATTGCTTAATCAAAAGCGCATAGATTAAATTCAATTTCTCCAATTTGGCAAAAAGTCTTTTGCGGCATACTTGAAGTAATCTTCTCGCCTTATCTGATCTTAAGGTCAGATACTTTACGCATTGCACTTAATTTTATTAGTCTACCTTTTGACAGTAATTTTTACTCTTTCTCTTTGCCGTATCTTGCGAAAAAAAATAATTGAACTATAGTAGATAAAGGTCGTTGCTCTACACCTATAAAAGAAAAGTTCAGTATGCATGAGCGGTTAGCTATTGAGGGGTAGGGGCCAGAGATTTTTTGATTTCCTATCGATGTTCAGGAGGATGGTGATGGATGCGGTGAACAGGCTTTACGTGGGATGAAAAAAGTAGTTGCGTTGGTAATCTCTTAAATTTATTCAATATCTGCCGATTTTTAATTGAGCTTCATGGTAAAAATAAATGAAATTCTCGTGAAAATTAGATAATTATTTAATCCTTTAATTTTTCTATCAATGACAATGAAACGAATTTTTCTATCTATATTTATACTATTTTTTTCCTTTGTGGGTTGTGGCGGAAGTGGCCAGGATAGTGATGATACGCATAAGAGGAAAAAAGAAATAACAAAAATTACCGCTGATACAGATGAAGGTGAAATTAGTCAGTTCGCGCCAAAACTTAGGGAAAATGCGTCTGGCATAAGAAAGAGCTTAATGGAACCTATAGGAAGTATAGCGGAGAAAATTATACTGATGTTCGCTCGACAATTTGAAATTATGCAAGAAATTGCAGATACGAGAAGTAGGCCATCATCTACAGAATTGAATGAGATGGATCAAGATATTATTAAATTAATCGAGGCGATAGGTAAAGTAAAGTCAGAAATGAAAGGAATTAATAAATATAATTCAGAGGCATTAGATAAATTGAATGGATTAATACATCTCGCACAAGAGAATGTGAAGAGGCTCGATGAGTTGGATCCTAATTTAAGCCTATTGCGCGAACGATTTAAAAAATCAGGGAGGGCAGCTTCTGCGTTTTGTGCTCCTGCAGCTTGATTAAAATATAAATTTTCTCTTCATTTTCTATTTTTTTGAGATGCGTTAAGAGTTTTCTGAAATGGAGTAAATTCTGATAATTCGTATTTAAGTACGCAATTTTTAATACAAAAACTGAATGTAGTGAGGTCATTAAAAACTAATTGAATAATATTTTTATTCAACAATTTTATTAAAATAAAATTTAATCAGTCGTACACAAAAAATTAAAATATTTACTCTCTATAATCAATCTATTAAGTGCTAAAGATGTAAGCTTGGATATAATAAGAAAAATATTGGAGATAAATTCTTGAGTAATAATATGCGGAAGAAAGACGATGAACGCATCTAGCAGCTGAGGGGGTTGTAAAAACATTTATAGAATTAACTAGATGAGCGAGAGATAAATTGGCTATATTTTTGTCAAAGAAATTTTCATGGGGAAATGTTGTTGATCCGATTTTTTATAAATAACAGTTTTTGAAAAACTGTTTTTACTAAAATGTAAAGTATATAGTCTACAAAAGATTTTGACAATAAAAATAATTAAACTATATTGAAGGTGGTTGCTTTTTTTGCAAGCAAGTAACCTTAATCAGTTGATGGTTGGCCCCTAATAATTTTTACTGATAAACCTAAGGAGATAGCGATGGGTGCTGTAGAAAGTGTTTTGCGTGAAGTAGAAAAAGTGACTGTGAGACCTTTAGGTCAGGTAGCACGCACCGTAGAGAGAGAAGCGATAAGGCCTTTAGGAGAAGTTGCGCGTGATGTAGAAAGAGTGACAATAAGGCCTTTAGGGCAAGTTCTACGGGGTGCTGAAAGAGTAGCAATAAGACCTGTAACAGATCTTGCAAAAGACAGTATATTGATGATGGGGCGTGTTTTAGATTTGGTTAAGCCAGATGCAGATCTGCCGCCTAATACGGATATGCAAGCTATGGAGGAAAATATAAAGGAGTTGGCAGAGAAAGAGAGGCCACACTATGAGAAATTGCAAGGAGATATTAACGAAGAAATATCACGGACACCACCAAGTGAGGCAGATAGGTTAAATTTTTTGGGGGAATTGTATGAGTCTAATTCCCAAGCATGGAGTATGTTGGAGAAAAAAATGAACCGTGATGAGGCTGTTAAAAATAACGAAGCTTATATTCGTGAATATCATGACCGGCTTCTTGAGAAGGATAACTTGGAGAAAAAATTGGAGGAACAAAATAATCATCAAGAATAAATCTTTAAGAAACTATCGACTTAAATTTTTATTTTATTTAGTCCCAGCACCATCTTTTCGGTGTTGGGAAAGTTAGAATTGATTTCATAAGGAATTACTTTTAATCTGTGGTCATAGCACGATGAAATTACAAATAAATTAGAACAGGGTCGGAATAAAAATGGTGTGGTTACAAAAGTAAATTTTCTAAATTATATAGGAGATTATGATGAATGCTTTGCAAGGGACATCACTTGAAGTTGCTCGAGCTACGGTCAGGCCTCTAAATGACATTACGCGTGAACTGGAGAAATCTTCGAAAAATCTTTCATCAGGGGACATTACTGATGGGCAAAAGACATCAGTGGCACATTTAGAGAAAGTTGCATGTGATTTAAAAGTATCGCTAATGGAACCTATAGGTAGCTTTGCAATTAAAACGGTGTCGCTGATGGCACGTTTAAGAAATTTAGCTGAGCGAGCCGATGAAGAAATGAAGCCCAGTAGAGATATGAGTGCTTTGCAAAGAACTTTAAATGAGATGGCGGCAGACACACTCCAACTGCAGAGAGGAATAAATGGCGCAATCTCAGCGACGTCGCCAACTGAAGGAGAGAATTTAATGCTTCTAACAGGGTTAGGTAAGGAAGCAGATAGAATACGAGATATGATAGAGTACATTCAGGACAATGTTGAAATTATTCAAGATAATGAATGGCTTATCGAAAAAAACAAAAACCTGGCCCAAGAAAATAGCGAACTAAAAACAAGAATTTTGAATAAAGCGTGAAGTTCAATTGAATATCATCTACGCATATGCAAAGGTTTTCTTCACGGCCTTTTTTGATGAGCCACATTAGCCAAGTAGCTTTTCCCATATTTGCGAGTCTAGCTGTTCAGCCATTATATGAGCGTGAACCACCGCTCATCGCTGATCAGAATGCTGGCGCGCGTAAGCCAACCGAATTGAACCGCCAAGGAAGCTGGCCCTGGTTTCCTAAAAAACTCCTTATCTTTTTTTTCTGCACGCTTTGCTAGACGCAAGGAAATTACGGCCATGAACCCCATTCAGAATATATCGACCCAGTTCTCTCAGTCATCTTCCCGCGCTGCTCGCGAGCAAACGTCGACCCCAGCCAACTCCAGCGCTAGCGAGTCTGCACCTGCCAAAGACGTACTGCCGGAAAACATACCGCAGCCGGACTGCGCGAGCGCTTCAAGCAACGCCTCTAAAAATCCCGAGGGCCATCGTTCCGACGCAATTTTAAATGAAACCGTGCGCACTGCGCTTCAAGCCAGACTGGGCCGGAACATTGCACGTAGCCCACAGTCACAGAGCGGCCTAACTCTAAAGATGATTCTCAATGAAGTTACGGGGGGGATGCCAGCACAGCCCGTTAGCGTCGTCAAAATTAATGGACAGTCGGCCGCAATGTCCTGCGTCAATGCGAATGGCGTTTCCTATTGGGGTTACCATTTTCTGAATAGTCACCGCATTGTATTAACAACGGGTTCGCCTATTTGGGGGCAGAGCGGCGGTCTTGAAACACTGTGCGTGACCGAAGGGCAGATTACGATCCGCTATGGGACGAAACTCGAGCCGTTTGAACAACTAGATTTAATTGCCTATAGCATCAAAATAGAGGGTGAAGTGCAGGCCAAGCGCATTCATTTGTTAAGCGGACCTAGCCAGGTTAATTATGCGGAGACGGACCGCTGGAAGAGTATAGCTTGCCCCCAACTGATCGATCATAAGGACTTAGCTGATCAAGGTCGGTTGACCTTAACCCAGCAAGCCAAGGTGCGCGCTGAGCGGCAACTCTGGATTTCGAGCCCGGGTAGCTTAGTCAATGCTGGAGAAATTATATCGAATAACGATTTGGAGTTGAAAGCAACAGCCCTTGAGGGTCCTGGCATCATCAGTGCAACCCGTGATCTTTCGGTATCACTAGAAAATGATTATACGCATACCGACCATAAGGCTTTGCAAGCAGGGCGTCACTTATCGTTTGAAACTAAGGGTAGATTTATTAACCAAAGCATTTTGCATAGTAGCGGAGAAATGCAAATTTTTGCGGCTGAAGTCGATAACCAGCCAGACGCCTCAATCGATAGTGCTAGCACCACTATCAAGGCTGACAGATTCAGAAACCAAGGGCTGATAAGTGGCGGGGTGGTCAGGGCTGAGGCGCAATTTTTGAATAATGAGAAAGGCAAAATTGAAGCTTCAAGCGAGACCGGAGAGCTTATCGTTAAGGCCGATGAAATTAAAAATAACTCAGCGCAAATGATCAACCGTGGCCGTGGAAAAACACATATTTCGGCGGTTAGAAAAATCGAAAATATTCACTCTGGCGTTATTTTTGGCAGGGGCCAGACACAACTTACCGCTCAACATATTGTGAACAGTTCCGCCGACATTCAGGATGAGCTATCTAGCGTAAGCAAGGTAAGCATAGGCAGTGTTGTGGCGAGTTCAGATCATCTCAAACTCAGTGCGCAAAAACTAGAAAACCGACGTGGCTCGATTTATCGAGGCGAGCTTACCGCGATACCGGTCGGTACGATGGCTGACCGAGGAAAGGTATGGGTAGACGAGGTTAGAAAGCGGCAAGTCGCGCAAGCGGATGAGCAGCTTGCTCGGCCATTCGATAAAGACTCAGCAGAACTCGAACTGCGCGTAGTCAATGAGTTAGATAATGACAGCGGACATATCGTGCATGCTGGCGGAGGCGATACAAGGATTATTACAGGCCAATTTAAAAATAACACGGTGCCTGATGAGCGAGTCGAGTCGCCGGGTTTAGTAATAGGTTACGGCAATCTCACGGTCAATGCACAAAGCATACTCAATGGCCAAGCTAGCCAAGTGTTAGCAGGTAAGAATCTCAATCTGGCTGCCCCATCATCCCCCTCAGCAATGATTTCCGCCTCTTCGCAAAGAGCATTTAAGGTGCCAAATGAAGGAGATGTACCCACCCTGGCTCAAGGCGATGTTGTTAATCAAGGGATAGTGGCAAGCGGAAAGCAAATGTCGATTAGCTCTACTCATATTGACAACCAATCAGAGGCTTTGCTGACGGGGCCTCAAGTGCTTCTCAAAGCGGAAGATACGTTGAGCAATAAGGGGCTGATCTATGGTGACACTGTTGTAGTGGGTGCTAAGACTTTAAGTAACTTTGAGACAAAATATACTGTCAATGGATATAAGCCAAGCGTCATTGCAGCGAATACACGCCTTGATATAGGCGCTAAATGGCTTGAAAACAAAGATCACAGTCTGCTATTCAGTGGTAGCAATATGACGATTGGCCAGCGGCTTGATGCGCAAAACAAAGCGTTTGGCAAAGCGCTGCGCACGATAAACTCATCGGCTACGATTGATGCGGTAGGTCAACTTTCGATTAATACCTCTCGGCTAATCAATAAAACGGCTTATTTCAAAACTCGAGAGCGGGTGCTCGATAAACAATTCATTTTAGAAGCGCAACCCGAAGGTTCGAGCCAGCGCTACCGCCTTGACCAACTCGCATGGGAGGTAAGCCGGGGCGGTCGCCAAGTGGTGAAAGACGGCAGTGCCGCTCCATTCGCTGACTATACTGAATACGGCTATATGCGTACTGTAACAGACACAGTCGTCGAAGAAAGTCAGCCCGCGACGATCCAGGCAGGCGGCGATATGAAATTGTCTGGCCGGGTTCTCAATGACAAAAGCAAGCTGATCTCAGGCGGTACAATCCTCCCGCTGGATAATAGTTTCGAGATGGAAGAGAATCGTGACGCGATCAACTTGACTACCCAAACAGATGTAGGGTTTTCTCGTTACACGCGCAGTGATTGGCGTGGTCATTTGGGAGGACGGGAGCGTACCTATAGTGATTTTATCCACTATAGAACGCCGTCTGTTATTCAGCAAAGCAAATTGGATCTCACCACTCAGGCGGAAGGTAGGCTGGTTCAGCACGAAAAACCTGAGCTATTGAGACTACACGCTCACGCTATGAGCGACACGGTTGTGGTGCGCGATGCAAACAAGCAGGATAGTTTAATTGTCCCGCCGCTGCCGATAAGCGGTATGCATATTGTGCAGGCTGCGCCTGAGCAGCCTTTTTTAGTCGATATTGATCCACGTTTTAACCATACTGACGGGTCTTTATCTAGTAATTACCTATTAAACTTAATTGGCGTTAACCCGAGAAGCGCGCCTAAACGTCTGGGCAGCGGTTTTTATGAGCAGCAACTCATACGTGACCAAAGCATCGCCTTGGCAGGTCAATATGCACTCTCGTATCAAACCAATCAAAGGGCGGAATACCAAGCTTTAATGAGAGCTGGCGCAGAATATGCGCAGCAGGCTAACCTGCAACTAGGCATGCCATTGACCGCTGAGCAGCAAACGTCATTGTCACGGGATATTGTCTGGCTGGTGAATCAAACGATTAGACTACCTAACGGCGGTGAGCAAACTGTACTGGCGCCGCAAGTGTATCTCTCTAGCGCACGCATCCACGTACCGCGGCTAGGGGGCTCTGGTATAGCCGCCAACGAAATTGATTTGACGAGCCGAGGCATGATTAAAAATGCTGGCACGATGATTAGTACTGGCAAAATCAATCTTAACGCGCACAATATTGATAACCGACGTGGCGCCATCGTAAGCTTAAATCATCTCTCTCTACATGCTAGCGAAGACATCGACAGCCGTGCTGGCATACTGGCCGGCAAACAAATCACCTTAGCCGCCGAGCAAGATATCCATCTACAAAGCCAAACCCAGACAACTCACGCGCTGAGCGGTAGCCTGACAACGCTAGATGGCTTAAGCCGGATTCAAGCGGAGCAACTGGAAGTCCGTGCTCAGGCGGATCTTAACCTGGCGGCAACGCACATCGAGGTGAGTCAAGCAGCCACTTTAGAAGCGGGACATGACCTTACATTAGGCACAGTTGCTACCGTAGAGCAACAACAACTGATCTGGGACGAGCAAAACTCGTTAAGCCAAAGCAAAAAAGCCGAAGTCGGTACGCTGATGCAAACGGGCGGATCCCTTGAACTTAAGGCAGGCCATGATATCAATGCAGTTGGCGCTTATGTTCATGCCGGCGCCGCGCTTTCTGTCAAAGCTGGCCGAGATATTAAGCTGGAAGCCGCTTATGAAGAGCACGCTTTTGCGGAATCTCGCTACCATGAATTTAATCATTTATTATCTTCTTCGAGTGAATCAAGCCAAACTCAGCAGTATAAAAGACAAGTATTAAACAGTACTTTCTCGGGCGGTACCGTCAAGATGGAGGCCGGGCATGATCTCAGTGCTACGGGTTCAAACATCGTCGGCATGCAGGTTGTGGGTTTGTATGCTCACAATGACATCAAACTAAAAGCGGCTAAGCAGATTGAGCAAGCGAGCTATTACTCAGTCCAAGAACGCTCAGGGTTTTTAGACAACGGTAGCTTAGGCTACACCATTGGCGAGCGCGAGCAAAAGGAGGCGCTCGAGAGTGAAAGCACAGCCTATATCGGCACTATTATTGGCAGTGTGACAGATCAGATCGAGGCCATAGCGGGCCGCGAATATCAACAAAGCGGTAGTCAGTTGGTCGCGCCTGAGGGCAATATCCGGGCTAAAGCGCTCAAAGGCACAGTCGATGCAGTCTATGAACAAGGTCGGCGCTGGCAACATAGCGAATGGCACCAATCTGGCTTGACCGTCTCAGTCAGCGCGCCAGTGATTGCTGCTGCGCAAACCGGCCAACAAATGCTTCAAGCCAGCACGCAAGTGAGTGATCCACTCATGCACATGTTAGCCGCTGGCACTATCGCGCTCGGGGCTAAAAACGCCTACGATGCGATTCAAGCCGATCCAAAAACTGCTGGCGGCGTTACCGTCAGCGTGATGATGGGTGAAAGCCATCAAGAGTTTCAGCAAACGCAACGGAGCGCAACAGCGTTGGGCAGCAAAATTACGGCGGGCGGCACAGTGCACATGGAGGTGGAGGGTTCAGGCGAAGCATCAACCCTCAATATCATTGGTTCTAAAATTGAAGCCAAACAAGATGTTCAACTCAAAGTAGCAGGCCCCCTGAAAATTGAGGCAGCGCCGAACACCTTTATCCAGCACAGTGAGCAGCACAGCCAGAGCAGCGCGGCAGGGGTAGCGGCCACCCTCGGAACCCATAGCTCATTAGGTGCTGCCGTCGCAATCAGCAGCGGGCGCGGCCACGCAGATGGCGTTGAGGTCAGTCATACGCCAGCTCAGATCAAAGCTGGCCGCAAGCTGATGTTAAACGCACAAAGTAAGGTCCACTTAAAAGGCGCTCAACTCTCTGGCCAGCAAGTCCAAGCCAGCATCGAGGGTGACCTTGAAATTGAAAGCGTGCAGAATTCGAGTGCCTATAACAGCCGCTATCAAAGTATCAGCGGCAGCGCTACAGTCGGTCCTGCATCCGCCGCGAGCATTAATTTCTCACAACAAAAGATAAATAGTCATTATCTAAGCGTAGCGGAGCAAGCGGGCATCCAAGCTGGCGAAGGCGGCTTCCAGATTGGAGTCAAAGGCGATACGAAACTGGCGGGTGGCGTGATCGCAAGTACAGATCGAGCGATTGAAGCAGGCAAGAATCAATTTATAACCGGTACTCTAGCGATCAGTGATATAGAGAATCAAGCGCGCTACAACGCAAAAAGCCTGGGCTTAGGTATCGGGTACAGCAAAGGTGGCAAAGGGGTGGGCTCGAGTCAACGTGGTCAAGCGATTACACCGGCGCATAAGGGTAATCAGTTGACGAGCTTAAAAGGTACCAGCACCGCGATGCCGATAGCGATGAGCGCTTCTGGCCAAGCCACGTCGACCACCCAAAGTGCGATTAGCGGCGCTCAAATTGTAATTATGGATGAGCAGCGGCAGAAGGCGTTGACGGGGCGAAGTGCAGAAGAGACGATAGCTAGCCTAAATCGCAATCCGACTCCTAGCCATCAAGCGTTAGAGACGATCTTTAACAAAACTGAAATTGAGGCCGGCTTTGAGATCGTAGGAGCATTGGGCCGAGAAGCGAATGCGTTTATTGCCAATAGAGCCAGAGAAGCAGATCGTAAAATTGAGCAAGCTGAGCATCAAGAAGCGCTTGCGAATGAAAATGAATTGATGTCTATAGAGCAGCGGCAGGCGTTATATGAGACTGCCACTGAATTACGCTCGCAGGCGCAAGCACTGAATAAGCAATGGGGGCCAGGTGGAACTTACCGTCGAGTGCTCACAGCTGTCACCGCAGCCGCGTCTGGCAATGTGGCTGGGACGACCGCACAGTTTATGCAATCAACGGCGATGAATTATTTACAAAGCTTAGGTGCAGAAAAAATAAAAGAGATTTCAGATAAGTTAAACAATGAGGGTGTGCGCGCAGCTTTGCATGGGACATTGGCTTACGGCAGCGCTACGGTGCAGGGGCAAGAGGGAGGTTCGGCAGCCTTAGGAGCAAGTGCGAGTGTATTGGTGAGCAACCTGCTGGGTTCAGTGGGTGGTCTTTCTGCACAAGAGAAGGAGGCGCGTAAAAATTTAGTAACGGGGCTAGTGGCGGGAATTGCAGCAGCAAGTGGCGCAGATGCGGCGTTAGCGCAGAATGCGGCACAAATTGAAGTGGAAAATAATCAGTTGGCGCTACCTCCCCAAGCACTGCCACCGATGTGGGGGCCCATGGCGCCATTGCAGCCATTTCGAATTCCAGGGAGAGAGCGGCATGAAGGTGAGGAGATACCGCTGTTTGGGGGCGCGCCTGATCGATCAAGGGATAGAGCGCGGCCGTTAGTGAGTCCTAGAGAAGTTCAACAAGGAGTTGAACCAATAACTACGCCGATGAATGAGGAGGTGAGTGAGTATGGGAATGCGATTTTTAGTCAGGGTGCGAAGAAGGCCAATAAAGATAAGAATTATGTGCCGAATGCCGGCTCTGTTCATAGAATAGAGGATTTTTTTGATAAAACAGAGTTTGGGGCGGAAGTAAAGAATATAACTAGGCGTACTAACGAAATTCATAATAAACAGAGAGTATACGAAGTAACCACAGGATTTGAAGATAAGATATATAAGGGTGATCGTATGTATTTAGATAATTCGCACAGAAATCATTTGGAAGTGTATACTGAAAATAGAATTTCCAGACATGTTTTGAATTTTGATGGAACTGTTAATCCGGAAAAAACGGAAGCAGCAAAAGGTAGAAGATTGGATAAATAATTAGAGTAAAAATAATGTTAGATTTTAATAAATTTAAGTCGCGTTTAATGGATTTTATTCAGTCGTATGGTTTAGAATATGCTGATCTGAATGCCTCGCATAAAAGAACTGGATATTTGGAATGGTATATTGATTGGAGAGCTGATTATAACGGTTCTTTTGTAAGAACTTTAGAACGACTAGAAGGTGCGCTCGAACTATATGGCAAGGCATTGGCACAAGAAGATATGCTAGCAGCTAAGGCGGGCCTTATGTATGCCTCTATAAAGATTGGTTTTTTGGAAAGCCATCCATTTGATGTAATTTCACACGATTTAACAAGGATGCTGAATAATAAAATTTTTAATTGGCCTTCTTTGGGAAATGGTTATACTATTCCAAGCGAATTTTTCGAAAAAGAAACAAATGCAATCGATCAAAAAGACTTAATTGATTTAAATAAAATTCAAAAAATCTTGATAGGCCTAGTCAAATCTCATGGTGTTACGGGCGAAGAGTTAGAGCGTGTGAATAAAAGAACAGGACGATTGACATGGGGTATCAATCTAAACAGTGATTTCAATAAATTTTTCTATGAAAATCTCCTGTCTTTGAAAATAGCCTTTGATAAATATGAAAAAGCATCTATAAAAAACGATCGGCGAGCAGTGCGAGCGATCCTTCAGAGGATTAGACTAATAAATTTTCAACTTCATAAATTCATGGGTGCGATCAGAGTGGCGCTAGAAACTGCTTGGCTAGATAAGCGCTTTTGGCCTTCTTTCCCGGAAAATTATAAAGTGCCAGCACACTATAACTATAAAGAATAAACTAAGTGTCAGAGTGATGGTGCGATTCACGTTGGTTAAGCAAAGCGAACTCTTACTTGAGGTATCTTAAAATGAAAATAAATTGATTTTCATTGAGCAGCGGCAGAACTGTGTCTGTAGGCGCTGGCCTTAACTGGTGAGAATGCTGCAACGTCAGTCAACAATGCGGTAGCAGCGGTAGATAATAACTGGCTGGCTATCGAGCAAAAAGCGCGTGCCCAAAAAGAGTTTGATGCTTGTGAAGGCAATCTGCTCTGTCAATCGAAAACATTCGTTAAATGGACTGGCGTTTCGGCCAAACAAGGTGCACTGATCGCCGATGCATTAGGCGGGGCCGTATCCAGTGTTTTAACACATGCCTTTAGTCCAACCCATCAAGATGAAACGCGTACCGAGCAGGAGGCCAAACGCAATATGGCGACAACTCTGGTTGCAGGTGTAGCGGCACTCACTGGGGCAGATACGACAGTGGCTACGCACAGTGCAGCAGCGGCTATCGATAATAACTGGCTGGCTACGGAGCAAAAGGCTCTGGCCCGAAAAAAATGGGAAGCCTGTGGAAACGATTTTACCTGCAAAGTTTTGACGGAGCTTAAATGGACCGGTGTTTCAGCCAAACAAGATGTATTGTTTGGTGCAGGTTTTATCGATGGTGTAGGAGATGCTGGCTGGGAAATACTGGACGGGATTGTTGAACTTGGGTCACACCCGATCAAGGCTATAAATGGATTAATCACGCTGGTTAAGAGTGAAGAAATGCGAGCCCAGGTGGGTGAAGCGATTGTTGCCGAATGGGATGCCAAAATGAGCCGAATAGAGGTTGCCATAGCAGAAGGTGGGGACCAACATGCTATGCGACTAGGGCGTGATGTGGGCAATTTATTCTTTCAGGCATTTACGGCAATTACTGCAGTAGGAGGCGTTGTTACGTTAACTGCCTCGCTGGGTAAAGCAGGAATTCACGTAGGTCATAAAACATTAGAGCAAGTATCCAGGCTATCGAAATTTGAGAATTTGGCTAAGGCTGGAAGAGCTTTAAAGCCTAATAAACCACTATTAGACTCAGGTTTATTGGTAACTAAACAAGCTATTCAGGAACCAGCGTTACCCAATTTACAGCCACAATCTATTACTACAGCTATAAGCAGTAATAGATTGAGTATGCAACTTGCTGCTGAGCAGGCTGCTGGCGTTCGGATGCCGACAACAGAGATTATTGGCTATAGTAAACATGGGATTAATCATGCTATTTCTCGTGAGGGCATAGGAATAAATCCAAAAAGTATCTTGGATGCTTGGAGAAATCCAGTTAATATTCAATATCACCCAACGAAATATGGGCCTACGTTTCGTCTGATGGGCGAAGATGCTGTTATTGCAGTTAATCCAAAGGGAAACATTGTTACCATGTGGCCACAATCTAGAATTGGAGCAAGGCAATGAATGCTAGGCAAAGATCACTTTTAAGAACGGTTATTTCTAAACGCAGCCCAGAGAATATAGAACTGGTTGATAATTTGCTTTCTGGATCCTTAGATGACAAAGGAAGGGGAATCCTTATTAATTTAGTAGGCGACGAATTGCTTGCAGAGGGATTTGCTGGACCTGATTACTCTATTAATGCAATCGGAGATGCATTAGAAACTCTAATAGATGCAATAAATCGAAAGGTATGGGGAGATTCATGAATAGCTAACCAGTATAAGAAATGTTGATGATCTCAAGTGCTTAGTCTTTTGATACTGTAAGTGACCTTGACCAAGTGTTTCAAGACAAGCGTCAAAACTAGTTAATCTCCTCAGGTCTAATTTCCCGCCGTTTGCGGCGTGAAGTAGACTGTGTTGATGAGAGAACATCTATATATGTCACAACGTTACGGTATTGTTGTACTACTTGGTTTTTCCGGCGAAGTATCGACGCGCAGTGTTTGGCGAACGTATTTATTGGCAGTGTGTCAGATCAGATCTCGGCCATAGCGGGCCGCAAATATCAATAAAGCGGATAGTCAGTTGGTCGCGCCTGAGGGCAATAATGGTTTAAAGAAAATATGGCTACCAAACCAGGAATAGAAAATCTGGTTCCAGATATTTTTTAAAAAACAACAAGAAGCACGCCTAAGACACTTAGAAAAATAAATTAAAATATTTTATGATAATATCGATAAAATAAAAGGATACGGTAAATGAGCACCAATTTAGTAAAGCACAGTGGAAATTGTGAATTGATTATTTCATCTTTTGATGACTTTAATTTAAATGGAATTATTAAAGATAGAGAATTTGTCTGTTTACTTATGGTAAACAGTTTTTTTGATAAAGAGAAAATTTCACATCTTGTTAAAATAATTATTGAGCTTGGCGCAGTATTTTTCTTAACTTGTGGTAAATTTTCAGACGAAGTTCATGATTTAATTGATGAAATTATAGAGGTTGACAAGAATATAGATCTTTCTTACATTGCCACGACCTCACATAAAAATGAGGAAATAAAAGATATTTCATATTTTTTTATCCGAGCTACATAGTCGTACATGGACGCTCCCTAGTTTGTCAAGCTTTCAATTCATGATGACACGA
>JASSUC010000005.1:0-121132 GCA_031963245.1 Mycoavidus cysteinexigens | reverse complement strand
CCGCATGAACGAGGATGCTGGCAAGCCTGCCAAACCAGATCAAATACAGAATGAGGAGGCGGTCAAACGGCCCGGATCAGCGAAGAAGCACAAGACGGCGCAACTGAAGATTGACCGTGACACAATCATCGAACCGGCCGAGCCGATTCCGCCAGGCTCCCGATTCAAGGGCTATCGTGATTTCGTAGTGCAAGAGTTGACAATCGAATCATGCAATACGCGGTATCGACTGGCACGCTGGCAAACGCCAGATGGCCAGACTCTGATCGGGCAGCTTCCCAAGGCAGTCGGCGGTGGCCATTTTGGCCCGGCTCTGGTGAGCTATGTGCTCTACCAGCACTACCATTGTCACGTCACGCAGCCGCTGCTATGTGAGCAGCTGCGCGAATGGGGCATTGAGATCTCGGCGGGGCAGGTAAACACACTGTTGCAAGAAGGCAAAGAGCAGTTTCATGCGGAAAAAGACGGGCTGTTATCGACCGGCTTGGCGCTCTCGGCGTATGTGACGGTCGATGATACCGGCGCACGGCATCAAGGTCGGAGCGGCTACGTCACCCACATTGGTAACCCGCATTTCGCGTGGTTCAAAAGCACGGGCTCGAAGAGCCGGACTAATTTCCTCGAGTTGTTGCGTGCGGGCCATGGCGATTACCAGATCAACGAAGACGCGCTCGCGTACATGAAAAAGCAGAAACTCTCGCAGGTGTTCCTGGACGCGTTGCGTCAACACGAGAGCACAAGCTTTGCTGACCAGGGGGCGTGGCAGCACCACCTAGATCGTTTAGGGATGAAAGTTCCGCGCCACCGCAACATTGCTACCGAGGGTGCGCTACTGGGCAGTCTGAAGCAGCGTGGCGTCTCCCCAGATCTGGCCATCATCAGCGATGATGCAGGGCAGTTCAACGTGCTGATTCACGGATTATGTTGGGTCCATGCAGAAAGATTGGTACATAAGATGCTACCGCTCAATGATCAACATCGAGAGGACATTGCCCGGGTGCGTGACGAGATCTGGAAGCTCTATGCCGATTTGAAAGCATACAAGCTACAGCCCACGGCTACGGACAAACAAACACTGGCGGCGCGCTTTGATGCGATCTTCACTCAGAAGACCCGCTACGCAACACTCAATCGTCTGCTCAGGCGGATTCATCTGAACAAATCCGAGTTATTGCTGGTGCTAGAGCGCCCTGAGGTTCCACTCCATACCAATGACAGTGAACGCGATATTCGCGATCACGTGAAAAAGCAAAAGATCAGTGGCGGCACGCGAAGCGAACTCGGTCGGCAATGTCGCGATACTTTCTCCAGCCTGAAGAAGACCTGTCGCAAACTGCGCATCTCGTTCTGGGATTACCTCACCGACCGTATTTCATGCAGCGATCACATTCCACTTCTGCCGCACCTCGTCGAACAATCCATCGCTGCCTCTGCTTGAGCAGTTGGCCGACGTTCGCCCCGGGTTATTGAGAAGATACGGTTATGGATACTGAACCAATGGTGGCATT
The DNA here is from genome assembly GCA_031963245.1 of Mycoavidus cysteinexigens. Taxonomy (GTDB): domain Bacteria; phylum Pseudomonadota; class Gammaproteobacteria; order Burkholderiales; family Burkholderiaceae; genus Mycoavidus; species Mycoavidus cysteinexigens_A. The sequence continues at coordinate 119,624 of JASSUC010000005.1, read as the reverse complement.
CACTAAATCGCGCAGCATAAGCTTCGCTGTGTCTGCTTCGCCATTTAAAAATAATGTTGCCGCCTCACCAAAAAGGGCTTTGGTGAAATCGGGGGCTCGCTGGACACGTGCTACCACCGTCTCTTTAAAATCTCGTGTAAGTGCCATCATTTCCCTTTTTGCGTTTTCCTCACGACCCTAGCCGCCTCTGCTTTTCGGCGCTTATATTTTTCCCATAAGGGCACAGCACCATCGATATTAGTACCTCACCGCCTCATCCGCATGACGTTGCCAATTTTTGGCATATTCACGCGCAAGTGCTGGAAAATCCCGAATAATCAACATATTCTCTGCATTTTTTTGCTGCGCCGTATACGTAAAATTAAAACTACCTGTAATCAGCACCGGATGCGCGCTGTTAGCGTCGATTACAATAACTTTGTTATGAGCATTACGATATTTCACTTCACGACGAACCCAAATACCCGCCTGAGCCAACGCTGATACGCGCGCATCGCGTGCCTCTTCCAGCCGTGCGGCATCCACCAATATGCGCACCTCGACGCCGCGCGCATGAGCCTTAAGCAAGGCATCAATAATTCGTTTATTTGACAGCAAATAAGCGTGTACTAGAACTTGTTTGCGCGCACCCCGTACAGCCGCCACGATTAATCCCTCGACATTATCACGTGGCACAAACGCAGCCTGCACCGTGCCTTGCGCCTTCAGCACTACAGGTGGCATGTAGTTAACTGATGTGCGAGCATCGCTTGCAGTCACTAACAATGCCGTCAAGACAAGCAATGTACCTAAACTAAAAAGAGCCTTCATGATTCGATCACAGGGGGTTTTAATCCGGATTGGACGAGCTTTCAATCCCAATTAGACGAACTTATAATCCGGATTGGACGAACTTATAATCCGAATTGGACGGGAATTAAATCCATATTAGACGGCGCTTAAAGACGCCTCAGTGGTGATGGTCAACGGCCAGCGTCAGTGCGGTAAAGCCACCTTGGTTCGCCAGTTTGCCAGCACAAGCCATGTCTATAACGGGGAGAACCTCGTTCCGTTTGGGGATCGTTTATTCGCTGCGCCTATATCCTGCCTTTAGGGATAAGCACAGCTTTCTCACGCGCTACATCGGTCAACAAAATACGGGGGCCCCCGATACACAGGGTTCGGGGGAGATCTACTAAGATGAATTTAAGCTCGAGATGACCTTTTATTCAGCCCGCCGCTCAAGCACCGCAGCAAAAAAACCATCTGTCATATGCCGATGCGGCCACAGCGATAAATAATCCCCGGTATCAAGATCGATATGCTGTCCGGCAAGCACTCCATTAGCGGGGATTAATTCAAACCCCGGATGCGCTGCGATGAAAGCTTCAACCACAGCTTCATTTTCTGCCGCAAGTAAGCTGCAGGTTGCATAAATCAAGCGTCCACCTGGCTTAACCAGACGCGCCGCGCTCGCCAGAATTGAGGCTTGCTTGAGCGCCAGTTCAGCCACTGACGCAGGCGTGTGTCGCCACTTAAGGTCCGGATTACGGCGTAGCGTGCCTAAACCACTGCATGGCGCATCAATCAAAACCCGATCAATCTTGCCGGCAAGGCGTTTGATCTTGCTATCGTGCTCGCTATCCAGAAGCACGGGATGGACATTAGATAGACCGCTTTTTGCCAGCCGGGGCTTGAGTTTGGCTAGGCGCCTATCGGCTACATCAAAGGCATACAAACGCCCGGTAGAGCGCATCAGCGCTCCTAGCGCCAGTGTTTTGCCACCCGCTCCCGCACAAAAATCCACCACCATCTCACCTCGTTTAGGCGCGACCAGATGGCACAGTAACTGACTACCTTCATCTTGCACTTCAAAGTGACCTTGCTCAAAAGCGCGCAGACGGTTTAACGCGGGTTTACCTGTTACGCGCACGCCAAACGGCGCAAATGGGGTAGCCTGTGCTTCTATGCCAGCTTCAGCCAGCATCGCAATCACTTCATCACGGCTGGATTTAAGGGGATTAACCCGCAAATCGAGCGTCGCGGGGTAGTTAAGCACAGTGGCAAGTTGTTTGTATTCTTCGGCGCTAAAACCTTTGCCGGCGAGTTGCTCACTGAGCGCTGTCTCAAGCCACTCCGGCAAATTCATTTGAATCCGTGGGGGTAAGCTTGCCGGATCAATTTTTGAGACGCGCTCAAGCCACTCTACTTCAGCAGCGGATACAGAAGGCAGCAGTGTTTGCCGTCCCACGGTTTGCATCAGCCCAAGCAGTGCAAGCCGCCGAGTAGGTCGGTTGCTGCCGCTTTCAGCCAAGTGCGCAAATTCAAGCTTGCGGCGCAATACGGCAAACACCGCTTCAGCAATGAAGCCACGTTCAGCGTGGCCAAGCTTTGGCTGGGAGCGGAAAAAGCGGCTGGTAACAACATCTGCCGGGCCGGTAAATTTCAATAACTCATTAAGCAATGTTTCGCTTTGATCGATGAGCCAAGGTGGGAGTTTTCTCATATTGAGCCTTCGGAGGCAATCAGCCATTGGGGGTCAGGTGGTATCAATCTCACGCGCGCGCCATCAAGCGTCAGCCGGTCTTCGACAAACCAGCGTACGACGCGCGGATAGAGGATGTGTTCGCTCGCCAAGACGCGTGCGGCGAGGGTTGTCTCGTCATCATCCGCCATTACAGGTACGGCGGACTGGGCAATAATCGGCCCGCCATCGAGTTCGGAGTTAACGAAATGGACCGTCGCGCCATGGATTTTGACACCGGAATCTAACGCGCGCTGATGCGTGTTTAAACCACGAAAGCTCGGCAACAATGAGGGATGGACGTTTAGTATGCGGTTTACGTAACGCTCAACGAAAGCGGCTGTTAAAACCCGCATAAAACCCGCTAATACAATTAAATCTGGCGTAAATGAATCAATTGCGTCAGCCAGCGCTGCTTCAAACAACGCGCGCTCAGGATACGTCTTTGAATCAACCGTCACCGTCGCAATCCCTTGCGAGCGAGCGAAGATCAGACCTGTTGCATCGGCCCGATTTGCAATCACAGCTGCAACGCGTGCACGCCAACGCTGCGCTTCACAGGCACGCACAATCGCTTCCATATTGCTGCCGCGCCCGGAAATTAGAATCACAATTTTTTTCATTGACGGATTTTAACACCAGAGACGGCCGATTCATTCCCTCTGAGCGTAATAAGTACCCAGTGCTATACTTGTTATCTTCCTCTTCTGAGCTAGCCGAAAAACAGGATAGCTCAATTAAACGGTTAAACAGCACGAGAAGCAGTGGATAGGCAAAAATTGGGTTTATGGTGGCATCGAAGCGGCAATTGTCAGGTCATTTGCGCAACCGAAAGTGTCCAATCAACAATGGTTGTCATCAATCGGTCACAGCACATAAATAGATGGCACATAATAGAGACTGAATGTGAGAGTGTTTAGAGGCCTTTCTAATGCGCGCAGCAAAACACCATGCGCCTTAACTATTGGCAATTTTGATGGCGTGCACCGCGGTCATCAAATGTTGCTAGCGCATATGCGCGAACAGGCTCAGCAGCGAGGCTTGCCGGTTTGCGTGATGACTTTCGAGCCACATCCACGCGAATTTTTTAATCCGGCCAGCGCACCGCCGCGCATTGCGCTGTTGCGTGACAAGCTTGAAGCCTTGCGCCTATGTGGCGTGAACCAGGTGATTGTTGAGCCATTCAATGCTACTTTCGCAAGTCAAGCGGCGGCGACTTTTATCGAACGCGTCATCGTACAAGGCGTAAATACACGCTGGCTCTTAGTCGGCGATGACTTTCGCTATGGCGCAAAACGGACCGGCGATTTCGCTACCTTGCAAGCTGCCAGCAAGCAATATGGGTTTGAGGTCGAGCAAATCGCCACGATTACCAATGGCAATCTACGGATCTCTAGCTCTGCTGTACGGGCCGCCTTGCTAACGGGAGATTTGGCCAGCGCCAGCGGTTTGCTAGGTCGTGCCTATATGATTAGCGGTCATGTCATACATGGCAGAAAATTGGGACGCGAGCTTGGTTTTCCGACCTTGAATTTTCGCATAGCGTGCCAACGCCTAGCGCTCTCAGGCATCTTTGCGGTGCGGGTGCATGGACTGGCCCACAACCCATTACCAGCCGTCGCCAGCCTTGGCGTCCGACCTACCGTAGATGATTCGGGCCGGATGGTGCTCGAAGCGCATATCCTCGATTGGCAAGGCGACGCTTATGGCAAACTAGTGCGAATTGAATTCCTGAAAAAATTGCGCGGCGAGGAAAAATATGATGACCTTGCCACCTTACGCGCCGCGATTGCGCGCGACGTAGACCATGCGCGTACATTCTTCATCTCCTCTGATCAGACACTATGAGCGATAAAAAAGCGGATGCAAAACCAGTTGCAAAATATCCGGTTAACCTCCTAAACACCTCTTTTCCAATGCGCGCTGAGCTACCCAAACGCGAACCGCAATGGATCAAAGCATGGCAACAAAAAAAGGTGTATCAAAAAATTCGCCAGGTGTGCAAGGGGCGCCCGCAATTTGTCCTGCACGACGGCCCCCCCTATGCCAATGGCGATATTCACCTTGGCCATGCGGTTAACAAGATCTTGAAAGACATGATTGTGAAAGCGCGCACGCTGGCCGGCTTTGATGCCGCCTATGTGCCAGGCTGGGATTGTCATGGCATGCCGATCGAAATTCAAATTGAAAAAAAGTTTGGCAAAGCTCTGCCCACTGCCGAAGTGCAGCGCAAAGCGCGCGCTTACGCGAATGAACAAATCGAGCGGCAAAAGACTGCATTTCAGCGCTTGGGGGTACTCGGCGATTGGGAATCACCTTATCTCACCATGGCTTTTGCCAATGAGGCCAATGAAATCCGCGCCTTCGCCAAAATTCTCGAAAAAGGATATATCTTTCGTGGCCTAAAACCTGTGAATTGGTGCTTTGACTGCGGCTCGGCCCTAGCCGAAGCTGAGGTCGAATATCAAGATAAAACCGATCCCACGATTGATGTTGGCTTTGCTTTCGCCCAACCAGAAAAAATCGCACAGGCATTTGGCCTCACCACCTTACCCCAAGCAAACGGTTGGATTGTCATCTGGACCACGACGCCGTGGACCATTCCAGCGAATCAAGCGCTAAATCTCCATCCAGAGTTTAGCTATAGTTTGGTTGACACGCCACGTGGCTTACTGATTTTGGCCACCGAACGCGTTGAAACATGCCTACAAGCATATGGGCTTAGCGGCACGATCATTGCATCGACGCCAGGTAAAGCGCTAGCAGGGCTCGAATTTCATCATCCGCTGGCCACTGCGCACGAAGCCTATCAACGGACGGCTCCCATCCACCTTGGCGATTATGTCACCTTAGAGACGGGCACAGGGGTGGTTCACTCAGCACCGGCCTATGGCGTTGAGGATTTTATTTCGTGTAAAGCGCATCACATCCATGATGAGCAAATCATTAACCCGGTGCTCGGCAACGGCCATTATGCTGAATCGCTGGCCCTTTTTGGCGGTCTGTCGATTTGGCAAGCGAATCCTAAAATTGTCGAAGCCTTAGACCAAGCCGGCGGGTTATTCAAAACCGAAATGTATACGCACAGCTATATGCATTGCTGGCGGCATAAAACGCCCATCATTTATCGTGCGACTTCGCAATGGTTTGTGGGTATGGATCTAGTCCCTAAGGAAGGCGGCAAAACTCTGCGCGCCACCGCCTTGGAAGGCATTGAGGCGACACATTTCTACCCGGCCTGGGGCAAACAGCGTTTATTTGGCATGATTGCGAACCGTCCCGATTGGACCGTCTCACGACAACGTCAATGGGGCGTACCGATCGCTTTTTTTGTGCATAAAGAAACTGGCGAGCTCCATCCTAATATGCTGGCTCTGCTTGAAGAAATTGCTCAACGCGTTGAGCAGGGTGGGATTGAAGCATGGCAAGCGCTTGATCCGCGTGAGTTACTCGGCGATGACGCAGATCATTATGAAAAAAACCGCGATACGCTCGATGTTTGGTTTGATTCTGGCACCACCCATTGGCATGTACTGCGCGGCTCTCATCAGGATCAGCTTGCCTTTCCAGCTGATTTGTATTTAGAAGGATCCGATCAGCATCGTGGCTGGTTCCATTCATCGCTGTTAACCGCGTCTATGCTGGATGGCCAGCCGCCTTACAAAGCCCTGCTCACGCACGGCTTTACCGTCGACGGACAAGGCCGCAAGATGTCAAAGTCGCTCGGTAATGTGATTGCGCCGCAGCAAATCACTGACACCTTGGGCGCAGAGATTATTCGGCTCTGGGTCGCCTCGACCGACTATTCAGGCGAGCTATCGATTTCCGATGAAATCTTAAAACGCGTGGTCGAGAGTTATCGGCGCATCCGTAATACGTTACGATTTTTATTGGCCAATTTGTCTGATTTTGTCTATGCGCAGCACGCTCAACCGATGGCTAGCTGGCTTGAAATGGATCGCTATGCGCTGGCAATATCAGCGGCTTTGCAACGCGAGATTCTTGCGCATTACGATCAATATGAATTCCAGCCAGCGCTAGCCAAGCTCCAGACCTTTTGTTCAGAAGATTTGGGGAGTTTTTACCTGGATATCCTTAAAGATCGCCTCTATACCGCAGCGCCAGATGCGCCCGCACGGCGCGCCGCGCAAACCGTGCTGTATCACATCACGCAAAGTCTGTTGCGGATGATTGCGCCGATTTTATCCTTTACCGCCGAAGAAGCATGGCAAGTCCTAGAGCCGGACGCAGCCACCATTTTTACCGAAACGTATCACACGTATCCAGCCGTCGAGCACGCTGACACACTGATCGCCAAATGGCAACTAGTGCGCACGGTGCGTAGTGAAGTCACTAAAGCACTTGAAGCGGCTCGCACCAGTGGCCAGATCGGTTCATCGTTGCAAGCCGAGGTAGAGTTAAGCATGAGCGGCGTGCGTTATGAGACCCTAGCAAGCTTAGGCGATGACTTAAAATTTATTTTGATTACGTCCGCCGCAACCGTCGTCAAAGTTGAACAGGAAAGCGATGAAGGCATCTATGTGACCCCTTCTGCGCATCACAAATGCGAGCGTTGTTGGCATTATCGTAGCGACGTCGGCACAGAATCCGCCCATCCCACCCTCTGCATGAGATGTTTTAACAATCTATTTGGCGCTGGCGAGCCTACCCGGAGGGCGGCATAATGGCAAACCAATACACTCGCGAAACACTCATACGTTGGTTAGGGTTAGCGCTGGCCATCATCTTCTGCGACCAGCTCAGCAAGCTTTCAATCATGCACACTTATGCGTATGGCGAGTCGCATCCGCTGACTTCATTTTTTAATCTAGTCCTGGTCTATAATCCAGGCGCAGCTTTTAGCTTTTTAGCGAAAGCCGGCGGCTGGCAACGCTGGGCCTTTATTGCGCTAGGCATCGCCGCCGCACTTTTTATCACTTACTTACTTAAACGGCACAGCGGCCAAAAGCTTTTTTGCACTGCGCTGTCTCTCATTCTGGGGGGCGCGCTTGGCAATGTCGTCGACCGGCTGTTATATGGCCATGTCATTGATTTCCTCGATTTTCATTTTCGGGGCTGGCACTGGCCAGCCTTCAACGTGGCCGATAGCGCGATTACGTGCGGGGCAATTTTGCTGATTATCGATGAACTGCGGCGCGTTCGTCGCGCACGCTAAAGCCATGATTACTTAAAGACTCCAGATGGATCTGCTCAACAAACATCTCGTGCTTGGCCTAACCGGCGGCATTGCCTGCTATAAATCTGCGCAATTAACTCGTCTGCTCACCCAAGCCGGCGCTACTGTACAGGTCGTGATGACCGACGCCGCGACCCAATTCATTACGCCAGTTACGATGCAAGCGCTGTCAGGCCGCCCAGTCTATACCAGCCAGTGGGATGCGCGCATGAGCAATAATATGGCTCATATCGACCTCTCACGAGCAGCCGATGCACTCATCATCGCTCCCACTTCAGCGGATTTTATGGCGAAACTGGTCCACGGCTTGGCCGACGATCTTCTCTCCACGCTAGCCATTGGGCGCACTTGCCCGCTGCTGGTGGCCCCGGCGATGAATCAGCAGATGTGGCAAAATCCGGCCACCCAGCGCAACCTCGCGCAACTTCATGCAGATAAAATCTTGGTACTGGGCCCTGATGCCGGGTCGCAAGCATGCGGCGAAACCGGTGCCGGCCGGATGCTTGAGCCAGCGGCAATATTAGATGCCGTCATTGCATTTTTTCAACCGAAATTACTGGCCGGCAAACGCGTACTCATCACGGCAGGCCCGACCTATGAACCGATTGATCCAGTCCGCGGCCTCACCAACCGTTCAAGCGGCAAAATGGGCTTCGCTCTGGCACGCGCAGCAGCGCATAGTGGCGCGCAGGTTCGCTTAATTGCAGGCCCAACGCCACTTGCCACGCCCGCCGGCGTCATCCGTGACGATGTACAAACCGCTCAACAAATGTGTGATGCCGTCATGGCCGAAATAGCCGAAACCGATATTTTTATCGCGGTCGCAGCCGTTTCTGACTGGCGCGTTGACCAAGTCAGCATGGAAAAGATTAAGAAAAACGGCGAATCCGTCGCCCCTCGCTTCACTTTTGTTGAAAATCCAGATATTTTGCAAAAAGTCGCCCATTTGCCCAAGCCCCCCTTTTGCGTAGGGTTTGCAGCAGAAAGTGAAGCGCTTGAGAAGCATGGACAAGAAAAACGTATACGCAAAAACGTACCGCTTTTAGTCGGCAATCTTGGTCCGAAGGCTTTTGGCTACGACGACAACGAAGTCACATTATTCGACGCAACAGGCGCGACCCCGCTGCCGCGCATGGATAAACAAGCGCTAGCCCGCACTTTAATTGCTGAAATTGCGCAGCGTCTAACGGTTAAAGATTAATATGAAAATCGATATCAAAATTCTCGATCCGCGCATGCGTGATCAATTGCCGCACTATGCAAGCCCGGGCAGCGCTGGGCTTGATTTGCGTGCGTGCCTTGACGCTCCACTAACGCTTGAGCCTGGTGCTACAGCATTAGTCTCCACTGGGCTCGCCATTCATCTGCATGACCCAGGCTATGCCGCGCTGATTTTGCCACGCTCAGGGCTTGGGCATAAACACGGTATTGTGCTGGGCAATCTAGTGGGGCTGATTGATTCTGACTACCAAGGGCAGTTGATGATTTCGACCTGGAACCGAGGGCAAACTCGCTTTACGCTCGCGCCCTTTGAGCGTTTGGCCCAACTCGTCGTCGTGCCTGTGATGCAAGCTGAATTTAATCTTGTTGATGAATTTGCGCAAAGTGTGCGTGGTGACGGCGGCTTTGGGAGTACGGGTAGGGCGTAAATAACCCCCTATTTAATGGGCTAACCAAATGCCATTGCTTTTGGTTAGCCCTGCCAACACCCCGCTTTCAACTCATTCTCTCTCAGACTAGAATAGCTTTAGCTAAAAACTTCTTCCTCCTTTTCCGGCTCTAAGAAGGAAACCTCTCCGATATTGATTTATCATCGTTTTTTGACCCAGCATCTAGTTCTTCAATCATGTTTAAAAATGAATTTTCTACACCTAAAGTATTTGATTCGTTTATATCAAATGGATTAGAAATTTCCTCTGGAAGTGCATCAGGAAAAAAGGTATTATTTATTCGATTTGAACCACTTGTCTCTTCAATCGACATAGGGCTTAAATTCATACGACTTCTAAAGAAATTAGCCAGCTTTACGCCCGCGCTGAATTTATTATAAAGTGAAATTGTTGATTCAAGAGACATGCCGGCATTCATATTGCTACGATTTTGCTCAATCAAACGCTTATTATTTAAACTCAAACTCTGCGCACCTTCAATCACTAAATTGCCTACAGAGAGTTCGTATTGATATGAAGTCCAGAGCAAATTAGATTTCCAGTCGTTTCCTTTGCGCTCTAGTTGCAGAATACGAATCGTATTTTCACCTCCTGCCACGACGATTTTAGCTGCTTTTTCAGTGTACTCTTGCCAAACAACTGAACTGATATCTCTAATAAAACACTGAATCGTGGCTTTACATTTACCTGTATCTAACGACCATATTTTTACTGCCCTATCAACACTTCCAGACACTAACCACTTGCTGTCTGGAGAGAACGACACACTAAGAACTTCACGCTTGTGGCCTTTAAATGTTTGTCGCAACGACGCTCCAATGTCGCTTAGCTTCCAAAGCTTCACCGTACAATCCAAACTCCCAGACGCCAACCACTTTCCGTCTATTGAAAACGATACACTAAAAGCATCCCTACTATGACCTTCTAGTATTTGGTGCAACAATCTTTCTCCGCTTTCTGGCTTCAATTTCCAGAGTTCAACTTTCTTGCCAATGCTCTCACCCCCATCATAACTCCCAGATCCAGATGCCAGCCACTTGCCATCCTGTGAGATTGACACACGCCTCTGTTGATCACTGTGGCACTCAAATGTTTGACGCAGCGATGCTCCTCTGTCACTTAATTCCCATAGCCTCACCGTTTTGCCACCACTAGATACTAACCACTTATTATCGAATGAAATCGACACACCAAACACTGCATCACCATGGCCCTCAAGAGTTTGATGCAGCTTAGCTCTTCCTGAGTTTTGCAGTCGCCATAGTTTCACCGTTTTGTCACTACCCCCAGATACTAGCCATTTACCATCTTCGGAAATTGTTACATCCAAAACATTTCCATCGTGCTCCTTTAACGTCTGGCGTAACAATACGCCCCCATTTACTACCTCCCACAGCTTCACTGTTTTATCATCACTCCCAGAGGCTAACCATTTGCCATTTTGCGAAACCGATACGCTCCACACTTTGCCATTATGTCCTTCGAATGTCTGACGCGATAACACTCCGTCATTCTTTAACTCCCATAACTTTAGCGTCTTATCGTGACTCACCGACGCTAACCAATTACCATCTGACGAAAAAGATACCCCCCTTACTGGAGCAGTGTGACCTTCAAGCGTATGGCGCAAGACCGCTTCCGAGTTTTCTAACTCCCACACCTTCACTACTTTATCCCCTCCCCCCGAGGCCAACCAATTGCTGTCCAGTGAAAACGATAAGCTTCTCATCAAACCCGAATGCCCTTTAAGTATTTGAGGTGACAATGCGCCCCTGCTCTCCAGCTTCCAAAGTATTACTGTACCGCTTTCTCCAGCGCACGCCAGCCACTTGTTATCTTCTGAAAAAGACACGTTATGAATCGCATCAGTATGCTCCACAAGCGTTTGTCGCAACTTCACCTCTGTGCTTCCCAACTCTCCTAGCTCCCATAGCTTCACTGTTTTATCTAGACTCCCAGACGCTAACCACTTGTTATCTGATGAAATCGAGACACTTTTAACATCTCCATCATGCGCTTCTAGCGTGTACACGGGTTTCTTTAGCGCGTGCAGTGGTTCGTCTGTTTGTATTTTCCATAATTTGATTGCCTTGTCGTCACTACCTGATATTAGCCATTGACCATCTTTAGAAAATGCAACGCTTGAAGCTAACTGTCCACTGTTACTTTGTTTAAACATACGCTCCAGTTTTCCTGTCAATGACCATAGCCTCACAGCTCCATCATAATCAACTGATGCCAACCATTTACTATCAGGCGAAAATACAACTTCATATCCTATAAAGTGTTTTATAAATAATGGAGGATTAAGGGTTAACTCATATTTAAGCTCTAGCTTTTTCTGTATTTTTGTTTTTAGTTTTGTTTCTGTTTTTTCTATTCGATACAGATGGCATCCTTTAAGAGGTACACCAACCGCCAGCCAGTGGCCATCTGGCGAGTAACTGCAAGCATTAGGCCAGCCCCCTAACTTTAGTGCCGGCATTTCTCCAAACTCAATATTGTGTAAATTTGCTGCGCGCATATTGGCACCACATAACCACGCACCACGCAACGTCACTTCACTTAAATCCGCCCCTTCAAACCGCGTATGGTCAAATACTCCATAACTTAAATCTGCGCCCGGAATCCTAACTCCCTTTAAATCTACTCCATTAAACTGCACTCCTGCTCTGACCAAAATCGTCATTGCATTGGCGGATACTTGGTGTAGTTCAGTATCGGTTTTTGAGCGCTCGATAATCGCCAACAGCTGTTCCTTAAATGCCCTCTCTTGCTGCACGCGCTCCGTCAACCATCGCACAACGCCCAAATCGCCTACCCAATGATTTGGGGCTAACGATACGTCTGGCGGTATTTGGGTGGGTAAAGTAGCTCTGTTTCCATAACGATCGACTGAAACATCATTACCACAACGGCGGCCCGTGGCGGCAGGTACTATGCATGCATCGAACGAATCGAAGAGGGAGCGTGCCACAAAATATTCAAGGAGTGACTTATGGATAAAGCGATATTGATTGCCGCTTCGGATCAGCGGCCAAGCTTCTCGCAGCAATTGCTTCTTGTCTTCAAGCCCAAAAAAAGTTTCCTTCCAATTCTTACTATCTTTAAGCAACGAATACTCGACAACTGGTCTACCCGCATTCTCTGTATAAAGATGAATCGCTAAATTTTTCACAAATTGCAATCCATGCTGGGCAAAGCCATCATCAAACAATGCTCTAAAGACCTCTCTTTTGGTCCCCGTTAAATCATGTGTGTTTAAGCGCTGTTGGTTACGTTCGAACCATTGTTTGACGAACCGGTCATACAGGTCCATGCGTAATTGCACGGCCGTTCGTGCTTTCTCCTCGTTTTCCAGGTATGGCAAAGCTTCTAGGACCACGCACAGCAAAAATGGGTTGCTAACCAAAACTTTTAAGTTAGGTTGCTCAAGGGCTTCTCGATACTGTGACACCGCCCAGCCATTTGGGTTGTGCTGCACATATTTTTCTAGGTACTGATTGCACTCTTTTTCTGAAAACGGCTCGATCACCACTTCTTGAAAAGATGGGTCTTCGCCCCGCAGATTTGTTTTCGGTTCAAAGTAGCGTCGATAGTCCTGACCCAGATATTCGCTGCGACAACTGATGACCATGTGACCCTGCCAGCCATTAGGCTGATTGATGAGATTGCGCTGATACAAATTTTTAGTCTGCCCAGTCTCATCATAGCCATCCAAAATAAAGACGAACTTGTGTTTCTTTAATGTCTGAATTTGAAATTTTGACAGGCCCCTTTTCTTTAGCGCTTTGGCAATCAAATCGTCATCAGGCTTTTCAATACTCGGCAAAGAAATAAATAGCGGAATCGCATCATGTTCTTTTTTATTCTCCCATAAGTGCTTTTCTAAAACGCGACTCAAGGTAGATTTTCCCGATCCAGAGTCTCCCGTCAATAACACTACTTGTTTCTCTGTTAGAAGTTCTTTAATTTTGGATAAGAGATTAAAAGTGTGGGACTCATGCAGACCCGCTTTACCACGCGGCTCAACGTAGAACTGGAGGGTTTCCTTAAACGCCTCGTCTTGCCTTAAGTTATCGAAATACTGTTGCTCCAGCACAGCGCTGGGATCGGCATTAAGTACTCGTAGTTGTTGGTGTTGCTGCTGCACGGTAGAAGCCAGTTGACTGTGCAGCGCAGTGCGGATGCTGTCGAAGATACCGTCTAAGAGCTTCGCAAACTCCAGATTATCAAGCGTGGATTCATTCTTCAATTGGTCAATAAATTTTCTGTAACCTTCCCAAAATTTGTTCAGAAAAATTTTCGCCTCATTGCTGCCCACGAACAGCCGTTCGATCAGTTTAAATAGCACCCAATGCCGGCTTTGATTTGGATACACTTCCTGCCCTGCGTTAGCCTTCTCCTCAAAGCGCGAAATATCCTCCATCCGCACTGCAGTCGGGGCAATTAACCGCCCCAAACACTGCTCAGAGCTTTTTGGTGTGAGCGAAACTGGGATAATCCCGTGATCATCTCTAAGCTCCTCAGCACGGATTTGCAAAAATGCCATTTCCGTCAGCACATGATGAAATCCTTCTTTATGCGAAAATTGTCTGACCACCTCACGAATGGCCAAAGTGCTCTCTTGTTCACGGTCCCGGCAATAAGCGATTTGAATGTCCAGACAGAAGTCGTCATAGTATTGCCATTTCAGGTAGCTCTCCAATACCTCAGAACAGCATACGACCACCTTATCCACTGGCTCCACGTCTTTTTTTAAGCGGACCGGTAACAGGCAGAGCTGACTAGTCAGAATATCTTCGAGCTTGCCGTGCTTTTTCAAATCTTCTGATGAGCCCGAATACACTTGCCCCATCGGCGTTTGATCCGAATACAGGTCAACCCGGATGGCAGATAATTTCTCGATTAAATATCGAGAGGTATCAGCCTCGGCCTTGCCGTGGGCAGTATTGTTGTGCGCATATACCAAAAACAAGCTGGGTTTATTGGACACCTCTAAGGAGCTCAGCGTCGACAGTGCATTTTCAAACAAATAATCAACCCAAACACTTTTTTTCTGAGCAGAAAGGAGGGCAGGTAGAGCGGTTTGAGCCACTAGCGGCATATCCCGCGAAGAAAGCGACGCCTTGGATGCATTAGAGGCTAGCTGAGTCTCCTCATAACCCCAAAGTCGCGCTTTATTGTAACTAGCCTGCGCTTTTTCAGATTTTTCCAATTTTTCTAAGAGTTTCCCACGCTCAAAATAGACCTCTGCAATACGCTGTCGCAAGGTCTCTGCTTCGTGCGTTTGAGACGTACTACGGGCTTGCCTAAAAATGTTTTTCACCTCCAATAACGGAGGAACTACTTGACTCGCATCCGCAATCTGCGTAAAGGTTACTTTTGCCTGGTCATAAAAGGCTAGGGCCATTTCGAGAGGCTGTTCCGTCCGCGCCTGATCTAAATAGATTTGTGCACGTAGTATCTGGGTTTGGTTATATTGAGAAACACGATGATCGAACATTATCCACTCTCTCCATTTTGATTCATTTTAATTTGATACTAGACCGCTTGAACTCACTAAGGGTTACATAACCAGACAACGATTTTGCTGTTGTCGCGCCTCTTCGGCGCTACGTTGCGCGTCAGCTTCACTCATAAACGGCCCCTGATACGGGCGAGTACGCGCTTCAATTGGGGAGCCCAATCGATATCCATACACGCTAGGAAGAGCTTGCTGGGACGAGAGATACGTCGCGTGCCCTGCATCTTCCGTTTCTACTCTGACGCCAGGTTTGGCAAAAAATCCTTGCACACTCCAAGGCTTTTTGGGCTGCTTCGATTGTGTCCCTTTAAGCTGAGTCAAGTGGGTATTCGCTTCACCCGTCATCAACGCGATCACGATCTGCTCCTGAGAAGACAATGTGCCGACTTGCCCTGTTTTCAGATAGCTCATCACACGCCGGGCACCATACTCAGCCAGCTTTCCAATATCTGTTATTGGCCAGGTGTGTGCCGAGAGCACAGGCTGCCAGCAACGAGCCGCGTAGTTGGCCATTTCTCCAATCTGCTGCTCAATACGGTCACGTACTTGCAGACTCTTAGGCTTTTGTCCAGCGGCTGCCAAAGCATCTGCCACCTGCTGGGCCTCCGCCCTTTCCTTCATTTGCTGCCGCTTGCTAAGCGTTTTCGCCACCCCTTGCACAACGGCCGCCAGATCCACTGCAGCGGTAATACCACCTTCCAAAAGGTCAAACTGGATTTCAGGCAATAGCCCCGAGACCGCGTCGATCAATCCTTCTGTCAATTCGGCTTTACCCATTGGCATCGGCTCTCCATTCGCATGGCGCAGTTGTTGAACCATTTGATACAACAGTGCCTCTTTGAATTGCTCAGCAAACAGACTAATCTGTTTGTTCTCTTGCGCCTTCAAGTCAATCCGCTGCTCTAGAGTACGGTACCATTGTTCTTCTCTCTCACGCTGCTGTTTATGTTTTTTCGCCCGGTCTTTTTCCTGGGCATCGAGTTCAGCGCGCTTCTCCGCCAACACGGCCTCCTCAGCGTCAAACTCCGCGGCTGAATGATGTTGCCATAACCAGCCGTAGGCCGCCGTCTCAAGGTCTTGAATTTGCGCTCGAGAAATGCGTTCTGATGGTGCACTGCCTAAAACCAACTGTTTTTCACAATATTCGCTTAGGTCCGCCTGCTTCTCCCAGCGGGCAGCTGAGACATAACCTGGATGCGACGTTGTCTGCTTATGGCGCTGCAGCAGTTTCAGTTCTATTTTGAGACGTAACGCTTCTGTCTTGGTCTGACGAGACCCGATTTGCAGGTGTGCCGCCAGATCAATAAAGAGTTTAGCCAGAGCGCCATACTCCGCCTCATCAAACGCCCGCGCCAGCATAAAATAAGCCCGTGCCTGTCTTTCTTTACGCTTGCCATCGTAATGCAGAATCTGGCAAGTATGCGTGATCCCGCTTTCGAAATCCTGATTCGCCAGATAGGTTTCACCGAGGTAAATGGACAACATCCCCAGTGCTTGGCGCTGGTTCTGGGTATCGTGTTTCAGATAAATACGCTGCGTCTCGCATAACAGATCGAGCGCCGCCTGATAATTCCGCTGATCTTCGGGCTGGCCATCTTCCACTTCCTTTTGGATAATCCCCTGATCAACCAAAAGCTCCGCTCGCGTGCGTTCATCAAATTGGGTCGAATGCTGATCCAGCCACTGCGTTAATTTTTGATATTCCTCGAGCGCATTCAATAAACGACCCTGCTTGCGTAAGGCTCGCGTGAAATTACGTAGCGTATAGGCAATTGCTTCCGGATCGCCCGCCTCACCCAAATTCACTTGAATCGTGTAACTATTTTTAAAATCCTGCATCACCTCTATCATTACCTGGCCCCGTGACACCAACTGGGAAGCGAGAGTGCCCGACTGATACAGATATTCCTGCGCATACAGTTTAAGTAACGCCGTTTCTTCCTCGCTCGGTGACTGAGCCGTAAAGTCCTCTGGAGCTTGTTCAAACTGCTCGATCAATTCCTCCGATAGCCCTTGCTTAAAAAAATTCTGGGCTTTTTGTAGACACTCATGGGCGAGCTTCAATTCACCGTGATACTGGTAATAGAGTCGGGCCAAACTGCTCCCCAAAGTCAAGACCTGGTGGAGTGCAGGCAGATTTTTTGAGAAACTGGCACAGGTCTTAAAAAGAAGGGTATGCACCAGATCCGCATAGGGTTTTAAATCTTCTGGCTGGCTCTGGCGACCGCTTGTACTTTCATTATCCGTCAAATAACTAAAGGCGTCTGACAGGCGCTGAATGTTTTTTTCCAGCAGCGAGCGCTGCTCTGATAAATACTGGTTTTGCACCCCGCCCAGAAAAACCGAGTTTAACTTCAAACTTTGGGTGTCTCGATCGATCTCCATAATCGCCAGTTGCTTGTCATAGAGTACCTGAATGGCCTCTAAATCGACCTGTTGGCGCTCATTCACAAAAAACGCAAAAGGAATGGGATCCTCTCCCAACCAGGCGGCTTGCTTAAGTATCATCAAGGCCCGAGCGGTGACCGAGTTTGTCTGTGCTTCGGTTTCGAGCAACGCTAAACTGGCCTGCGCGATTTCATTCAGTAAGCGCTCTCGCACCCCTTGGTGTTTCTCCGGTTTTGCCAAAAAGTCAGCAAAACTCTTAAACCCCACCTTCATAGTTTGATAGTGCCGGCATAGCGCCTGAATCACCCCAGGATATCCTTCGGTCAACTGAATGAGCTGAGTAAAATCACAGGTGTCAAGCGGCTCTTTCAGCAGACACTGCTGCACTAAATGCTGCGCTTGATCTGCGCTTAACAACTCCAGAGGAAACGATTCGACAGAACGGTTTAGCTTTGTGCCCAATTGTTCAGTCATGCTCTGGGGCGTCGTGTAGATCAACTGAGCAGATCCCAAAGACGGCTTAAGCCACTTCAAGACAAAATCGACATTGCTTGGCGCCAACCCATCCAAGATCAAGAGCGAATGCGGGTGCTGCTTCACATACTCGGCGACTTTTTTCAGCGCCGATTGTGGGTTTAAACTGCTATGACCCAGCGCATAACTGATGGCTTGGATGTCCTTATAAGCGCTACTAACGCTACTACAGTCAATCCAGCCAATCAAATCGTAGGACGCGAAAAATGGATCGGGGCGTGGATGCATCAAGCGTTGAAGCAACATAGTTTTGCCCACCCCCGGCGGGCCACTGATTTCAATCGCGACGTCAGACTGATCTTTCAATAGTTCAAGTAATCGGGACGACGACTCTTTGTGTACAGCATGTGTTGATTGAACCGGACTCCGCCCCAAAGAAAACCGAGGACCTGATACCGGCAGTCCACGGTTCAATTGCATGGCTGCATCAGGATTGCCCCAAGCCTGGGCTTGTTGGTAACTAGCTTGGGCTGAGTCAGTCTGCTTGAGCAGGTTGAGGACGGCCCCATGCTCAAAATAGACTTTAGCGATAAGCTGCCGTAAGGCGCTTTGCTCCAGCGTCTCAGACATGCGAACCTCTGGGTCTGACGGCTTTACGCCCTGCTCCTCGGCCAGTTTAAGTAGGGTGGCTTCTACCTGCTTATATAAGCGATCGGCCTGTTCGGGCTTGGCTTCTTTGTGTGCGCGCGCTTCTGCTAAATTCTTTATGAGGCTATCTGTGGCAAATGGAAGTGACGGCGCCTGCGGATAATTCGTTTGAATGTTGGTCATTGGTTTGGCTTTATTCTTGGGGAAAATAATTTATGTTAAGTTGGGGATAGGTGAAGGCAGGAAAATCTCCTGCCTTACACTTACTCTTCTTTCAAAAACAATCTCTCCTCTAGCACTAAGCTCGTTTCACCCTTCATTTGGGGTGCTTTCAAAGCTTCAATAAGCTTATCTATCGCTTCTGCGTCGACAAGCTTCGTTTGCCCTGGCCCTTTTTCCGTAAAAAAGTGCAGTCTATTGCCTTGTGTATGGAGTAATGCAATGTGTCCACAACTATAGGCAAACAAAAATTTAGCGTAGAGTGTTTGAAGTTCATCTAATTCAAGGCTTGGAAGCAAGCTATAAATCTGCTCAATATTCCAGCCTAATGCCCAAACTGCCGCAGACCTGACCTCTTTAGTGTCATCCTGAAGCGCGTGAATCAAAGCGGAAAGAGCTACCTTTGGCAGAGCCTTTTGTCCGCGTAACGCCCTAGCCGCCGCTCCTCTAACACGCCCGCTATCATCTTTCAATAACGCTTTACTCAAAGCAAGAGTAGTCGCCTCTGGCTGTGTATTCTCGCGACTTAATACTCTGGCCGCCGCAAATCTAACAGCCTCGTCGTTATCTTTTAGTGCATGGATCAAGACTAAAATAGCGTCTTCGGACAGAGTGTTCTGTTCGCGCAATACATCGATCGCCGCATACCTGACCTCGCTGTCTTCATCTTGTAGCGAGTGGATCAAGGCGGAAATAACATTCTCTGATAACGTTTTCTGACCACGTAACGCCACCACAATCACATGTCTCACACTCGCATTACTACTCCATAACGCTTGGGTCAAAGCGGAAATAGCCTGCTCCGACAGCGATTTCTGCTGGCTTAATGCTTTGGCAGCTATAAATCGCATATGCGTATTGTCATCTTGTAGTGTATAAATCAGAGCGGAAATAGCACACTCTGGCAGTACTTTTTGTTCGCTTAATGCCGTAATCGCCGCAGCCTTCATATTTTCTTCGGTGCCCTGTAGCACCTCGCTCAAAGCCGAAATGGCCGTTTCTGACAGTACTTTCTGACGGCTTAATGCTATGACCGCTGCCACTCTGACCTCCTCGTAGCCATCCTGTAGCGCATTATTTAAGGCCGAAATAGCAACCTCTGGAAGCTCTTTTTGGCCAATTAATACTTCGGCCACCGCAAACCTGACCTCTTCTTCAATGTCATCTTGTAATGCGCGACTCAAAGCAGCAATGGCAGTTTCTGGCAGCGTGTTCTGACCAGCCAAGGCACGGACCGTGTCAAGCTTGACCGCCTCACAGTTATCCTGTAGTGCATTGCTTAAAGTAGAAATGGCAGCCTCTGACAACATTTTCTGGCCCACTAATGCATTGGCTGCTATAGACCTGACACCCTCATCTTCATCTTGCAGCACGTTGATTAAGGCTGAAATGACGGCCTCTGGAAGCACTTTCTGAATACCTAATACAGCCGCTGCCCCACATCTAACCTCTTTGTTTTCATCTTGTAGCGACTTGCTTAAAGCTGAAACGGCAGCCTCTGGCAATATGTTTTGTTCATCTATTGTGCTAGCCGCAGCAGAGCTAATCTCCTTACTGTGATCCTGTAGCTTATCGTTCAAGGCCGAAATAGCGACATCTGATAATGCTTTCTGGACACGTAATGCCTTGGCTGCCGCAAATCCGACATATTCGCAATCATCCTGTAGCGCTGAGATCAAGGCAAAAATGGTAGCCTCTGGCAGCACACTCTGATTACTTAATGCCATAGCCGCCACAAATCTGACTTGCTCGTATTCATCCTGCAGTGCGTTGCTCAAGGCGGAAAGAGTCACCTCTGACAGCGTTATCTGCATACTTAATCCGATGGCAGCTATAAACCTGATCCCTTTGTTTTTATCGAATAGCGCACCAGTCAGTGCAGATATAGCCGTCTCTGATAAAGAGTTTGGGCTCAATAATCCTATAGCTGCAGCACTTTTGATGTACTCGTTATCCCCTGCCGAGAGTATCTCGCTCAAGCTGCGAGTCGCGACCTCGGGTAGAGTTTTCTGAGCACGTAATATATCGGCAGCTATATAGCTGACCCCCTCGTCTTTATCCTGCAGCGCACCGATTAAGGCAAAAATGGCCTTCTCTGGTAGAGTATTCTGGTCGCCTAAAACCATGGCGGCCCACATTCGCACATAATTGTAGCTATCGTTGAGCGCGTCGCCCAAAGCGATAATGACGGATTCGGGCAGCATACTCTGGTTTTTTAATGTCACAGTCGCCTGCAGCCTGATTTTCTTGTTATCATCTTTTAGTGCAGCATTGCTCAAGGCGAGAATAGCCGCTTCTGACAGCACACTCTGGCGACCTAATATTGGGACCACCATACTTCTCACCATACTTTTGACGCTCTTATCCTGTAGTGCATTGCACAGGGCGGAAATGGCAACCTCTGACAGCGTGCTTTGTCCGCCTAATGCTATGACCGCCGCAAGTCTGCTTGTCTGATGGTCATCTTGGAGTGCTTTACTCAAGGCGGAAATGATGGCCTCGGGCAGCCTACTATGCTTTTGTAATGCATTTGCCACCAAAGATCTGAAATCTTTGTTGTCATCCTGTAGCAAGTTGCTCAAGATTGGAATAGCAGCCTCGGGCAAAGTTTCTTGGTTAACTAGTGCCATAGCTGCCAGAACTTTAATACTCTCATCTTCATCCTGTAACACATTGATCAAAGCAGAAATGTGGGCCTCAGACAGTGTTTCCTTCCGATTACTCAATACATTGGCAGTCCAATACCTAATTTTTTTGCTTTTATCTTGTAGCCCATGGATCAAAATTGAAATGGTGGCCTCTGGCAGTGGTGTACTCTGACCGCTTAATGCTTGAGCTGCCTCAATTTTGACCTCGTCGTTGCTATCCTGTAGCGCATCGGTTAAGGCCAAAATGGCCGTTTCTGGCAGCGTTTTCTGTTCGCCTAATGCTTTGGCAGTCTCAACCCTGAGTTCTTTATCCTCATCCTGCAGTGCATTGATCAACATAGAAATGTTGGCCTCTGGCTGCGTGTTCTGAACTCCTAATGCCCTGGACGCCGCAAATCTGACCTCCGCTGTATCATCCTCTAACGCATTTTCTAAGCGAGAAATAGCAGCCGTTGGCAGCGTGCTCTGCTTAGCTAATGCCCGAGCAGCCGCATTTTTAACACCTTTATTTTCGTTTAATAGCGCCTCGATCAAAGCGAAAATGGCTCCCTCAGATAAAATTGAGCGGGCTCCTAAGGTCCGGACTATATTTTCTTTGTGCCCTTCAGGACGCTTTAAATCCTCAAGCAACAAATCTTCCGGAAAAGTCCTCTGACGACCCAATTCACTCCAGCCATATTCACTAAAGTTGAATTCAAAGTGTAGCCCTTGCATCAATTCTCTTTCTAGTCTGCCGGCTGTTGTTTTACTCAATTGGGTGCGCGCCTCGTTCAAACACCCCATGATCATTTGCTGATGACGACCACCGATCAGGTCGCGCGGCGCTTCTTCTAAGAGAGTAAAGAAATGTTCTAGCGCAGAGCCCTTCAACAACCCGCCCACCATCCACCATACAATCTCATACCGCGGGTTATATTTACAGCCAGCAATAAACTCGTATAGTGCGTCCTCACTTAAGATCAACGCTTCATTGGCACGCGCGGCTTTTCCTAAAGCCGAGACCCCCATATTTTTTGAATACGCCTCAAAATGCTTCACCAGGAACTTCGCTGCAAAAAACTCCTGAAAAGTTAAGTGCAGAAAATGATAGTGCCGTTCGACTTCGGGCCGCTCAGCATCAGCTGTGTGTAAATAGGATGTTTTCTTCAGATCAATGATGAACTCGTCAGGTAATGCTAATCCTAGAGAAGTTTGATCTTCAAGGTCTTGCTGGCATTCATCTAAATCATCCAGACTAAACTCAATTTTTCCTGTCTCCAATCCTTTAAAGGCCAAGTAACCCAAATAATAGATCTCTGAAGCCATTATTTTTTCTAGTCTAGCTTTCGGCATACTCCGAAGGGCTAAAGGCCCAAATGGTTTACCCTTAGGGCCCTTTTCTAAATTCGCTCCATCTTTACGCCATAATTTATTGACCATCGCTTCGTACAGCGTCGCCATGGTTACAGATTCTTGATCTTTGGCGAAACTGTCATCCCAGCTGTAACACAATGCATCCAACTGAATCGGGATATTCACCAAACCCTGAATCAATGGGGTACAGTCTATAAACTGCTGAATCGCCACTTGGTTCTTTGGTTCCTCGACAGACTTCTCAATATATGCTCGTATGTTATCCGGAGTAAACCCGACTGTTTCTAATTCCAGGTCTAATTGGTCAAGCAGCGAGAGATCTACCCCGGCAGGACGAGACGTTATAAGCACATGCATTTGACTCAGCAAATTCTGTATCAACTCTCTTAAAGGACTTTGCTCATCTAATTCGGCAAACACCTCATCCAAGCCATCTAAGATAAATAATGTTTTGTTCTGATGGGCGTAAAAAACTTTCGATAACGCTTGCGCTTGGCTGCTTTCATGACCGGAAAAATACTGTGTGCAGAGCAAATCCTCTAAGCGTTTGGGGGAATGAACCTTGAGTTGCCGTAACGGCACCCACAATACACTCTCAAAACGATCCTGCCAAAGTCCATTGTGGTGATACTCGTGAACCAGCTTTTTGCATAAAGTCGTCTTGCCAATCCCTGCCCGACCCTGAATTAGAATTCGTTTAGGCACACCTGTTTGGCCATCTCTTAATGTTTGTGGCTCAAAGAGTTTGTCTAATTCAATCAGTTTGTTTGGATTGGCCGCATCAAGCCGCTCGCCGCTGGGCAACCGTTCAAAAGCCGCTGCTTGCTTTTTCAGTTCAGCTTGATCTTGTTCACGTTGCGCATAACTTTCAACAATTGCGAGGTTGATGTAACAATCATCCAGTGATACATGCCCCCCCGATACCCGCTGAATCGATAGATTGACGTGTTTATCGTAATGTCGATGAAGGGCGTTGCGCAGATCTCTTGAGGAGAAATTAGGTGGAAGCAGTTTTTGTAATGCTTCCGTGTGCTGGGATAGATTCTGTATTTGATCTGACAACTGTGCCTGAAGCGTCTTTTGTATGTCGCCAAAAATTTTGTCTACTAACCGTTGAAACTCAAGCACACCAAGCGTTGAAGGCTCATTCTCCAAACGGGAAATAAGTTCGCGGCATCCTTTCCAAAATGGATCCAGAAATGCTTTCACCTTATCGCTTCCGACTAAAACCCGTTCGATCAGCTTAAAAAGCGTCTCGTGCCGGCTTTGATTTGGGTGCATGCCTTGCCCTGCTTCGGTTTGCTCCTCAAATCGGGAGATATTTTCTATACGAACCGTAGTTGATGGAATCAAATCCTTCAAGCAGTAGTCATAGCTTTGTCGAGTTAATGAAACCGGGATAATGCCGTGCTCTTTGGGTTGCTCTGCCCGGATTTGTAAAAAAGCCATTTCCGTCAATACATGATGGAACCCTTTCTTATATTCCGGCTCTTGAGAAAATTTCCTGACTACCTCACGGATTGCCGAGCAGCCATTTTGCTCAAGGTCTTTGCGATAAGCTTTTTGAAGCTCCTGATAAAAATCTGGATAGTGTGGCCATTTCAGGTAGTTTCCTAATACCTCAGAACAACACACGATGACCTTACTAACCGGCTTCACATCACCTCTCAACTGAGTAGGCAACAAACAGAGCTGACTGGTCAAGATATCTTCTAGCGTGCCGCCCTTTTTTAGGTCTTCTGAGGAGCTTAAACACGCTTGCCCCATCGGCGTCTGATCCGAATACAGGTTGATCCGAATTTTAGATAACTGATCAATTAAATATCTAGAAATATTGGCTTCAGCCCGCCCGTAAGCAGGATTGTCGTGAGCATAGACCAGAAACAGGCTGGGTTTATCGGGTACCTCTAAAGAGCCAAGCGTCAACAGCGCTTTTTCAAACAGGTAATCCACCAACTCACTTTTTGCCTGGGCAGGCAAGACAACTGGCTGCGGCGACATGGAAATATGGCTTTGCTCACCAAGGTTAGCCACTGTACTTTGCTCTTGATGCCCATTTGATGGAAGCTCTTTTAAGAAAGAGAAGAACTCCTTAGATATTGCATCGAAGGTTTTTTTCTCTTGCAAATTACCGGGATTTTTTTCGTGTTCAATTTTTGCCTTCTCAATCGCATCTCTGTACGATTTTTGGGCTGCCTCCAGATTTCCCATCGCCTTGTGCGCGTGCGCCTGGCTTAACAAATGCTGCGAAGTGATGGCTAGATGCCGCGAGGATGGGGCTGGTGGTGACGAACGCACTCCGGCGATAAAATTAAACAATTTCTTCTCCTATTTATTCTGTGATGTTTCTATTTTTGGGAGGCCGTTACTCGGTGTAATGGCTACTGCGCAACCGCCCTCCTCGTGAACAATCTCGCTGAATTGTAGAGGACAATATCTAATTTTGGCAAAGAATTTTTGATACCTCTGTGACACACGCCCTTTTGATTTCGTTGGGCCGAGGATGTTTGAGCGGGCGGTCAAGCTTGATAGTCGGTATTAGCGGGCTTACAAATGAGATTTTGATTTTAAAAATAGTTGGACGATAGATTTTGATGTCTAGCGGTACAATCGAAACTCACTGTAAACTATTCGAAATCGAACCCAAAGCACCCTTCTTTGAGATTGAAAGGTAGCAAAAGTCCAGTAAAAATATGATGTCCTCATTCAAAACTATCACTGTCGATAATCTAACCGCGCTTGGCGCTGACAGACTTGCAGCTATTCTGTACTCTCTGTCGCAAGAAAATGAGCCCATAACGCAAAGACTGCGCCTTGCCCTGGCTGAGCAAGCTGGGATTGAAACCGTCGCTGCCGAAGTAAAAAAACATTTGGCCTCATTGAAGCGTTCGCAGACTGATATCGATTGCGGAGAAATCCACGCACTGGTACAAGATTTTTATTTGCAATACGAAACTATTGTAGAACGCATCGCACCCGAGCGACCTGATCTGGCGCTTGAGTTATTGTGGTTATTTATCGGGCTTGCCCCGTCAATTTATGAACGCAGCTATGACAGAAACGATGACCTAAGCATAATTTTTTATCAGACTCGCCAAGATCTTGGCGGCATCGCACAACGCGCAAATCCTGAGCCGATTGCGTTAGCCAATCAAATCCTCACTGCAATCATGGACAATGGCTACGGACAATACGAGGGCTTAGTCGAGATACTCTTTCCCGCGCTAGGGCAACAGGGGGTGACGCACCTTAAAGCAAAAATCAACGCTGCGCTCGTGAGCCATCCTAAGCGTCAAGATAATCATTTTGATTACGAAGAACGCTTGCTCGTGCGCGCGCTACAAGATTTAGCTGATCAGGAAAAAGATGTTGATGCCTATATTGCACTCACCACCGCAACCAAGCGATGCATGCCAAGTGTTGCAGCTCAGATCGCACAACGTTTGCTCAACGCGGGGCGAGGAGAAGAGGCACTGACTGCTCTGCTCGAAGGGCATCCGCAACATCATGCTGACCGCTATCCCGCGTCCTTACATGAATGGGATAAGGTCTATCTTGAAGCGCTCGACGCGACAAATCGAACCGAAGAAGCGCAAACAATCCGCTTAGAAAAGTTCGATCAAAACCTGAACATTGAAGCCCTGCGTGACTATCTCAAACGCTTACCGGCTTTCGATCAAGCCGCGGCCGAAGAAAAAGCGCTGGCGTATGCCTTGCAGTTTGGCGATGCAGTGGTGGCGTTAAATTTCTTTTCAAGTTGGCCAAGCCTTTCTTATGCCGCTCAACTCACGCTCACGCGGGCCCCTGAAATCAACGGTGCTTACTATTCACTTGACCAAACTGCGGGCCAGTTAGCAAAGAGCTATCCTTTAGCCGCCACCCTGTTGCGTCGTGCAATGATCGAAGATACGTTACGCAGCGGGAAATCGAAATATTACCCTGAGGCGGTGCGCCATCTGGCTGAATGCCAGTCGCTGGATAATTTTATCTCCTGCTACAAGCCTTACGTTTCTCATCAAGCGTTCGTCGCGACTCTTCGTACTGCACATTCTCTAAAAAGATCTTTTTGGGCTCACATGAAAAATTTTGGCATGGATCAGCCCATTGCCTAATTTTTCCTAGAATGTCTTCAACCTCTTCCAAAAAAACTTTATGTCGAGCAAGCAGGCGCATCAATCCCAACCGCAGAAGATGGACCAGCAGGAGCATTTAAACAAAGAGAATACTCTGGCCCTCGAAATATCTCCGACCGGGCGCATCCATCTAACGTCTGTTGCCGGGCAGTCTGATTTACCCCCAGCGACTAGCACGCGCATCCGCCAAGCATTCGAGCAGGGCAGCGGCCATGGGCTACTCCACTTGGGCGCAGTAGAACTGGCGATGTGGTTGCCGTCCTCGCTTGCATTCGGTCGCGAG
Source organism: Mycoavidus cysteinexigens (assembly GCA_031963245.1). Classification (GTDB taxonomy): domain Bacteria; phylum Pseudomonadota; class Gammaproteobacteria; order Burkholderiales; family Burkholderiaceae; genus Mycoavidus; species Mycoavidus cysteinexigens_A. Next base: position 92,581 of record JASSUC010000005.1, on the reverse strand, counting down.
TTGGGTCATCTATTTATGGCGCGTTTATGTGCGGTGCCGGATTTAACCCATCAGTGGGATAGCGCCGAGATTGTCCCTCCTCTGCCCGAGTTAGAAAAGCTGGCAGCGTCAATTCCGCTGATGATCGGAGCGCACTATCTGGATCTCGCCGGCTTGAAAAGTCTTTGGGCTGATCTGCACACCGCGGCGCGCACAGAAATCTCGGCCGAACAGGGCGACGTGCAGGCATGGCTGCAGCGTAAGCACGCCAGCTGGAATTTGCTTGGCCGCGTGTGCTTTCATCTGGCAGAAAATAAAAATAATGAGCAAGCGCCCTTCGCTTTTCTCGCGACGTATGCAGCCGGCGTATCGCAACAATCACAGGTGCAGCACCAAATTTTAGGAAAAGCGTTACAAGAGTACGCTGGCGTAAGCGACCGCAATACCTTGCTTGGGCTACTACTGCCGGTGCACAAGGCGGCCGAGCAGAGTCCCTGGTTAAAAGTACTGGTAGACTCCGGCGCCATTTTTCGTCCAATCGCGTGGACGCCCTCCGACGCGCATCAATTCTTGCGTAACATTCCGCTCTTCGAAGCATGCGGTATTGTGGTACGAATTCCGGACTGGTGGAAACCCCATCAGCCAGCACGACCGCAGGTACAAGTAAATATCGGCAATCGCGCTGCTGGCTTAGGGCTGGCTACGATGCTCGACTTCAATGTATCGCTTTCACTCGATGGCGAGACGCTTTCGTCTACTGAATGGGAACAGCTACTTGCGGCCGGCGATGGTTTGGTGCGAATCAAAGGACGTTGGGTTGAACTCGACCGAGAAAAGCTCGATGGGGTCCTTGCCCATTGGCGCAAAGTACAGCGCGAGGCAGCTGGCGACGGGATTTCCTTTCTTGATGGTTTGCGCTTGTTAGCCGGTGCTGCAGTGGCAGGCAATGACATGGCAGTGCTACCAGACGATACGGCAGATTGGTCTACTGTCGTGGCGGGTGACTGGCTGAAGGATGCGCTAGAAGGGCTACGCAATCCACACAATGCGCACAGCAAAGCGCACCCCGGAGCGGAACTTAAGGCACAGCTACGCCCTTACCAACAAGATGGCGTGCAGTGGTTATGGTGGTTGCATCGCCTGGGCTTGGGAGGATGCCTGGCGGACGATATGGGTCTAGGCAAGACGGTGCAAGTTATCGCCCTGCTCTTGCTAGCCAAGCAGGAAGCCGATCCCGGTCCGCATTTGCTGGTGTTGCCCGCCTCGTTGATCGGCAATTGGCAAGCCGAAATGGCCCGCTTCGCGCCTACCCTACGCATATTTGTGGCGCACTCCTCTGCGCAACCCAGCAAAACGCTGGCTACGCTGCCGGCCGGACAGCTCGCCGAGTGGGATGTGGTCATCACCAGTTACGGTAATTTGATCCGTCTACCCTGGCTGCTGGAGATACACTGGTCGCTGGTGGTGCTGGATGAAGCCCAGGCCATCAAAAATCCGGGGGCGCGGCAGACGCAGGCGGCCAAGGCATTGAAAAGCCGGGTACGGTTTGCGTTGACCGGGACACCAGTAGAAAACCGACTGGGCGATTTATGGTCACTGTTCGATTTTATCTGTCCCGGTCTACTGGGCTCTGACAAGACGTTCAGTCGTTTCGCCCGCCTTTTAGAGCAAGACGAGCGGCTTGGTTACGCGCCGTTGCGCAAGCTGGTTCAGCCTTACATTCTGCGCCGCCTGAAAAGCGATAAGCGGATTATTGCCGATCTGCCGGACAAAACCGAGGTCAAGGCTTATTGCGTACTCAGCCGACTGCAAGCCAGTTTGTACCAACAAGCGGTCGATGCGCTGGCCCAGCAGATCGAGTCCCTGGATGGCATCGCCAGGCGGGGTGCGGTGCTGGCTTTCCTAATGCGCTTCAAGCAGATTTGCAATCATCCGTCCCAATGGTTAGGCGATGGTGCTTATGCACCGGATGACAGCGGAAAATTTGCCCGGTTGCGCGAACTGGCTGAGGCGATTGCGGCGCGCCAAGAAAAAGTTCTAATCTTTACCCAATTCCAGGAAATGACCGGGCCGTTAGTTGAATTTTTACAAGGAGTGTTTGGGCGACCTGGATTGCTGTTGCATGGCGCAACCCCGGTCAAAACGCGCAAGTCGCTGGTTGATCAGTTTCAACAGGAACAAGGACCGCCGTTTTTTGTGCTCTCCATCAAAGCAGGGGGCACAGGTCTTAATCTGACGGCCGCGTCGCACGTGATTCATTTTGATCGCTGGTGGAATCCTGCGGTGGAAAATCAGGCAACCGATCGTGCCTACCGCATCGGCCAGAAAAAAAATGTGCTGGTCCATAAATTTATTTGTCGCGGTACGGTTGAAGAAAAAATCGATGTACTGATCGACACCAAACTCGGACTATCCAATGATATCCTTGCAAACGGTGGTGAAATGTTGCTGACCGAAATGGATAATAAGGCATTACTGAAGCTCGTGTCGCTTGATATTAATAGCGCCATGGATGATAAATAAACTCGCGTTGCAGTTCTGTCATGTGGAATGAAAGATGGATTTTTACTATGGTGGTTGGGCGCCTTATGTACCGGTCGCGGAACGACGCGACAAAGCGCAACAAAAATTAAAATCCCTTGAAAAAAAAGGGCAAATCTGTCAGCCAGTCACCATTGAAGGGCGTGCTATCGCGCGTACTTTCTGGGGCAAAAAATGGTGCGACAATCTTGAAGCCTATAGCGACTACGCTAGCCGTTTACCGCGCGGACGCAGCTATGTGCGACATGGGTCAGTGGTTGATCTAAAAATCAAGCCAGGCAACATTACGGCGCTGGTGTGTGGCTCAGAAATGTACACCGTTAGCATCAACGTAAAGGCCCTGGAGGCAGAGCGCTGGCAATCGATTTTGCGTGAATGCGCCGGTCAAGTTGCATCGCTGGTGGAGTTATTGCAGGGACGTTTGTCGAACTCCGTGATGGAAGTAGTCACGCGTCACAGTGCCGGCTTGTTTCCGGTCCCGCGGCAGATTAATTTTCGTTGCAGCTGCCCCGATTCAGCGTCGATGTGCAAACATATTGCCGCAGCATTGTACGGTGTGGGGACTCGCCTGGATAGTCAGCCGGAATTATTGTTTGAGTTGCGCCATGTCGATCCGCTGGAATTGATCCGGCAAGCGGGTCACCTATCGGTAGCCGACGCACAGTCTGAACCGCACCAGCAACTGGATACGTCAGATCTATCTGCATTATTTGGGATTGAATTAAATGAATCACCGGTTGCAATAGCTGCACCTTCTTTGGCAGCAAAGAGTCCTGCGGCCACCAAACGCTCTGGCAAGCCGGCCCGCTCGCTTGACCCAAAGGCGGCCACTCATCAAGTAGCGCAGGTTCAGCCTGCACCGATCAAGAAAAAAAGGGCAACACTGCGGCAACCGCGCCAGAAACCCGCAAAGACTGTCACCGCACGTGATCTGCTTGGGCGCGACATACCTCGCCATATGCAGCAAAGCTGGCTCAAATCTGGCATCCTGCTACGTACTGACAAGCGCGGCGTATATCACGCAACGAAGCAAACCGAAAGACGAATCGAGGATTACCTAAGGCGGGTCACGATGACTTGAGTTGGCCACCACCTGGATTGGGGTAAGCCGCAGCAGGGCGATCCAAGCGCACGGGGGTTGGCCACCCTGCCTGAATCTAGCCGGGCGACGTACTCTCTTAACTTCCGCGTGGGCTTGAAGGCCATATGAAAATCGTCGAGGGCGTCGTATTTTCGTCAGATGGCAAGTGGCTAGCGTCATGTAGCCAGGATCGCACGGTTAAGCGAGGACCAGCAACGGTTACTTTCTCAGCTTAGAGAAATCGGTGCTGATCATAAAACTTAATTTATACAAAAGCCGTTTGTACATCAAAGGCAAAACCACGGGGCGCTTTGTGTGAATCATCAAAGGTCACAATCTCATAAGCGTCTTCGTGCGCAAACAGCTCACGCAATAATGCATTGTTAAGCTTATGGCCCGATTTATAAGCCTCATAAGAAGCCAACAGCGGGTGACCCGCTACATATAAATCGCCAATCGCATCCAGCATTTTGTGCTTCACGAATTCATCTTCATAGCGTAAGCCATCGTTATTTAAGATGCGATATTCATCGAGCACAATCGCGTTATCCATACTGCCGCCGCGCGCTAAACCCAACTCGCGCATTGCTTCCACTTCATGCGCAAAGCCAAAAGTCCGCGCCCGCGCGATTTCCCGCACATAGGAGGTATCCGCAAAATCAACCACTAGCTTCTGGCCTGTTTTGTCAACGGCAGGATGGTGAAAGTCAATCGTAAATTTGAGCTTAAAACCAAAGTATGGATCGAAGCAGGCAAATTTATCGCCATCGCGCACCTCAATTCGCCGTTTAATTTTGATGAATTTTTTGGCTGCGTTTTGCTCTTCAATGCCAGCTGACTGCAATAAAAAGATAAAAGAAGCGGCGCTGCCATCCATAATTGGAATCTCTTCAGCGGTCACATCGACGTAAAGATTATCGACCCCAAGGCCGGCACAAGCCGACATCAAATGCTCAATGGTTGAGATGCGCACCCCTTCTTTTTGCAGCACGGAAGCTAGCCTAGTATCTCCGATGCTAGAGGCAGAGGCTGGAATTTCAACTGGCGGCGTCAGATCAATGCGCGTAAACACGATACCCGTATGAACTCCAGCAGGGCGTAGTGTAAGCTCGACCTTGCGACCAGAATGCAAACCGATGCCAACGGTTTTGACAATGGATTTGATTGTGCGCTGCTTTAGCATATTTAATAGTTATAATCGAAAACCTTGGACCAATAGGCTGAATTATACTCAATTCAGCCTATTGGCTTTTATCAAACTGTTGCGCACGGTTACCAAAAGCAAACGAGCGCAGCCCCACTCCCGTTTGCCATCGTAGCGCTTAAGGGAAGTGGCGTGGTCAGCCTCGGCGCCGTGCTTCAATCCGCCTGATTACGCAAAAAAGCTGGAATATCATAGCGATCCACGCCTTTTTTCTCTAGCGCGCTAACATGAGCAGACGCCGTCTCACGCGAACTGCGCCAAACGGCAGGGGTATCCAGCGCACCATAGTCGGTTGCATTCGATAATGGGGCGTGAGCCACATTCACCGGTACATTATCCGTTCCCGTTCTTAATAGGGTCATCGGCACGGCTTGGGCTTTTTTGGCGGTGCGGCCTAAACCTGTCGCCACTACAGTGACCCGCAGCGCCTCACCCATGGCATCATCATAAACCGTGCCAAAGATCACCGTTGCGTCTTCAGCAGCGTAGCTTTTGATGGTATTCATCACTTCACGTGTTTCAGATAGCCGCAATGAACGGCTGGCGGTGATATTCACCAGCACACCACGCGCCCCCGACAAATCAACCCCTTCCAGCAATGGGCTGGCCACCGCTTGTTCTGCCGCCAGACGTGCACGGTCAATGCCGGCGATGGTGGCCGTACCCATCATCGCTTTGCCCTGTTCGCCCATGACCGTTTTCACGTCCTCAAAGTCAACGTTGACTAGACCTTCGACATTGATGATTTCTGCAATCCCGGCGACAGCGTTGTGCAGCACGTCATCCGCACACTGAAAGCATTTGTCCATTTCAGCATCATCGCCCATGACGTCAAAGAGCTTATCGTTGAGCACGACAATCAAAGAATCCACTTGCGCTTCAAGCGCTTGCGAGCCGGCCTCAGCGATACGCATCCGCTTGCCCCCTTCAAATTCAAAGGGCTTGGAGACAACACCAACTGTCAGAATGCCCATTTCCTTGGCGATTTGCGCTACCACGGGGGCCGCTCCGGTGCCAGTGCCTCCGCCCATGCCTGCGGTGATAAAGACCATATGCGCACCGCGCAAACAATCGGCGATGCGCTCACGTGCTTCTTCGGCAGCAGCTTGCCCCATTTCAGGTTTAGCGCCCGCGCCCAGACCCGTCTTGCCAAGTTGAATCACATGCGCGGCTTGTGAGCGCATCAAGGCTTGCGCATCGGTATTCATGCACAAAAAATCCACCCCTTGCACGCCGCGGTTAATCATGTGCTGCACCGCATTGCCGCCTGCTCCACCAACGCCTACCACCTTAATAATGGTACCGCTGGTTTCTGTTTCCAGCATTTCAAATTCCATGATGATTCTCCATCAAAATTAAATTAACTTAAATTTTTCAAACTCTAACTGGCCTTTTTGATGTTTAAAAAAAGCGTGCGCCACGCACTCACTGTCCACATCTAAGACCCACTTTTCCCTGTTGATTTTTTAAAAACTGCGCAAAAACCACTCCTTCATCCGCGTCCAAATCTGTGCTGCCGAACCCGCGCGTACAGCAACTTTGCGGCCCCTTATCCGTTGCGCATGCCCTTCGAGTAAAAGTCCCATCGCCGTTGCATAACGCGGACTACGCACAACATCAGCCAAACCGCCGAGATAATGAGGAGCGCCAATACGCACAGGTTTCAAGAAAATATCCTCACCCAACTCGATCATGCCGGCCATGAGCGCTGCGCCGCCGGTTAAAACCACACCGGAAGACAATATGTCTTCGTAGCCGGATTCGCGCACAACTTGTTGCACCAGTGAAAAAAGCTCTTCAATCCGTGGCTCAATCACCGCTGCCAACGCCTGCCGCGACAGCATGCGCGGACCACGCTCGCCGAGTCCGGGGACTTCGATCATTTCATTTGGATCAGCCAATACCTGCTTAGCAATGCCATGACGCACCTTAATGTCTTCTGCATCTGGCGTAGGAGTGCGTAACGCCATCGCGATATCGCTGGTGATTTGATCGCCAGCAATTGGAATCACGGCAGTGTGCCGAATTGCGCCTTCAGCAAAAATAGCGATATCCGTCGTGCCACCACCAATATCAACTAACACCACACCTAGCTCTTTCTCATCCTCGGTGAGCACCGCCAGACTTGAGGCTAAGGGCTGTAAAATCAGATCATTCACTTCCAGTCCGCACCGCCGCACGCATTTGACGATGTTTTGCGCCGCCGAGACCGCGCCTGTCACGATATGCACTTTCACCTCAAGCCGAATACCGCTCATGCCAATCGGTTCGCGCACATCCTCTTGCCCATCGATAATAAATTCCTGGGTGAGGATATGCAGCACTTGCTGATCGGTCGGAATATTGATGGCTTTGGCCGTTTCGATGACGCGAGAAACATCCGCTGGCATCACTTCTTTGTCTTTGATCGCCACCATCCCGCTCGAATTAAAGCTGCGGATATGACTGCCAGCAATGCCGGTGAAAACATTCGCGATTTTGCAATCCGCCATGAGTTCAGCTTCTTCGAGCGCGCGCTGAATCGACTGTACCGTGGCCTCAATGTTGACCACCACCCCTTTTTTGAGCCCTTTCGAGTCGCTTTGGCCAAGACCGATCACTTCGTAACGGCCCTCGCCCTTTTGTTCAGCCACCACCGCGACCACTTTCGAGGTGCCGATGTCAAGTGCGACTAATAGGTCTTGATAATCTTTCATAGAATCAATTAAAGCAGTAGTAAAGTGTCCAGCCTATTTAAGCGGATCAGCGCTATTTTGGGCGGTCGATAAATTTCATCCCAGCGGCACGAATGGCAAAACCATTTGGATAGCGCAAGTCGGCATACTCAATCTGTGTGCCCCATTGCTGGCTAATATATTGCCAGGCAGCAACTAAGCGGCTGCAACGTTTAGCTAACGTATCCAGATTTAAGTCTTCGCTCTGCTCACGGCCAAGCTCAATGCGCATGCCATTGGCAAGCTCAACGCTCCACGCATAGCGAGACGATAAAGTGACCTCTTGCACAGGTATGCCCAGTGGGGCGAACCAGCGTTTAAAATCGTGATAGCGCGACACCACCTGTTGCTCGCTGCCCGCTGGCCCGTTAAACGCGAGCAAATCATCGCCGGCTTCCGCCGGATTGGCGGTAAAGCGCTCGCCTTGGGTACTGACTAACCAATCACTGCCCCATGTGCCAAGCGGCTTATATTCCTCGAGCGCTACGCTCAGCCGATTAGGCCAAAGGCGCCGTACGCTCGCGTGGCGCACCCATGGCATGGCCTCAAAAGCGGTGCGGGCGGCATCCAAATCCACTGTAAAAAAATTACCCCGCAGTTGACTCATCGCGGCTCGCGCGCCTTGCATATTGAAGTGGCTGGTATCCCCTTCAATGCGCAACGCTCGCAGCACAAACACCGGTTGCCGATTTAACCAGTACGCCAAACCTACCAGCAATAGCAACGCGCCACACGCGCTCAGCAGATTAGCAAGTAAGTTGAGTTGGCGAGGGTTGTGCCACATTTTGCGCGGATCTCTTTAAGCTAAGGTGAGAGACAGCACATGCAGCACCAACTCGTCATAACTGACCCCGAAGGCAGCTGCCGCTTTGGGGATCAGTGAGTGACTGGTCATGCCAGGCACTGTATTGCCCTCTAAAAACCAAGCCTTACCATTCGCGTCAAGCATAAAATCTATCCGTCCCAAACCGTTGCCGCCGAGTACTTTGAAGGCATGGCGGGCTAGTTCCAGCAGACGTTTTTCCTCGGCGCTCGCCAGCCCACAAGGAACAATATATTGGGTATCTTCAGCAATATATTTTGCGTGATAATCGTAAAATTCACTGGCGGGTATGATTTTTATGATCGGTAGATCAAGGCCATCGACAATGGAAATTGTATATTCACCCCCGCCGTCGATGCCTTTTTCAACCAGCACAACGGGCTCATGATGAGCAATCTCGGCCAGTGCCGCGGCTAATCGATCCGCTGTTTTCACTTTGGCAATGGCAATACTTGAACCCTCATTGGCGGCCTTCACGAAAAGAGGCAAGCCAAGTTGACTGGCGATTTCTTGCGCACGAGCTTCGTAGTTTTCACCTCGCAGCACCACCTCAAACGGCGGCGTGGGTACGCCGTTTTGCTGCCAGATCCATTTGCTGCGTACTTTATCCATCATCAAGGCACAACCCAGCACCCCGGAACCAGTACAAGGAATACCGAGAAATTTAAGCGCACCTTGGACCGTGCCATTCTCGCCCTCACCGCCATGCAGCACGTTAAAAATGCGTGCAAACCCCTCTTCCTTTAGCACGAAAAGTGACCGCTCGCTAGGATCAAATAGGCAAGCATCCACGCCACGCGCGCGCAACGCAGCCAATACCACTTGCCCAGAATTCAACGATACATCACGCTCAGCAGACTCGCCACCGCATAGCACCGCAACTTTGCCAAATATTTTCGGATCCATTTTTAATCTATCCTCTGTCTCTCATTTTAAATATGCGACTGCGTTAACCACACCGGGACATGGCCCATCGAGCCTGCCCCCATCGTAATCACAACATCACCGGCTCGCGCCTGCTGGGTAATCGCCTCGGGCATCGCCTCGATGGTCTTAGCAAAGACCGCTTCTACCTTACCCAGCGCGCGAAGTGCGCGCACCAACGCCTGCCCATCGGCCGCGGTGATAGGCGCCTCACCAGCTGAATACACTTCAGTGAGGATGACTGCATCCGCACTAGAAAGCACTTTAACGAAATCCTCAAAGCAATCGCGGGTACGCGTAAAACGGTGTGGTTGAAAAGCCAGCACTAGCCGCCGCCCAACAAAAGCGCCACGCGCAGCCGCTATCGTAGCCGCCATTTCGACCGGATGATGGCCATAGTCATCAATCAAGGTATAACTGCCACCCGCACTCAGCGGGATTTCTCCATAGCGCTGAAAGCGGCGGTCTACGCCCGTAAACTCTGCCAGTGCTTGGCAAATAGCCTCATCGGACACCTCCAGTTCAGTAGCAATCGCAATCGCGGCTAAAGCATTCCGGACATTGTGCAAGCCCGGCAGGTTCAACTCGATGGCCAAGGGCGCAGCATCTGCACGCAGAACCGTAAAGTGCATACGGCCGGCCTCGGCGCGAATCTCCACGGCGCGTACCTGAGCCTGCTCCGACAGTCCATAACGCACAATCGGCTTAGTCACGGCAGGCAAAATCTCGCACACATGCGGGTCGTCAACGCATAACACCGCAATACCATAAAACGGCAAGCGCTGCGTAAAGTCGATAAAGGCTTGCTTCAGTTTCGTAAAATCATGTCCATACGTCTCCATATGGTCCATATCAATATTGGTGATGACCTCGATCACCGGGAACAGGTTCAAAAAAGAAGCATCTGATTCGTCTGCCTCGGCCACAATAAAATCACCGGTGCCAAGCCGGGCATTCGCGCCAGCACTATTTAATCGTCCACCAATCACAAAAGTTGGGTCGAACCCGCCTCGCGCCAGGATACTTGCCACTAAGCTCGTGGTGGTGGTTTTGCCGTGCGTGCCGGCAATCGCAATGCCCTGCTTTAAACGCATCAATTCGGCTAGCATCGCGGCGCGCGGCACCAGCGGAATGCCACGTTGACGGGCTGCCAGCACTTCCGGGTTATCTGCACGGATCGCGCTAGACACGACCACCGCGTTGGCCTCTTCAATATGCTCAGCCTGATGACCCAACGCGATGCGTGCACCTAATGCTGCCAAGCGAGCCGTGACGGCCGTTCGATTTAAGTCGGAACCGCTGACGCAATACCCTAGATTTAACAGTACTTCGGCAATGCCGCTCATGCCCGAGCCACCAATGCCGACAAAATGAATGTTTTTGACGACATGCTTCATAGTTGTCCCTGATTGCGCTCAGCCACCGCTAAACAAATTTTGCTCACTTGCTCGGCTGCATCCGGTTTAGCCAGCAGGCGCGCACGCTCGGCCATTTGGCTTAAGGTCTCTCGGGTTTGTGTCTGCAGCCAAGCCGCCAGCTTGTCTGCAGACAACTCGCGCTGCTGAATCATCACCGCAGCTCCATGCGTAGATAAGAACGCCGCATTGGTTGTTTGGTGATCATCTACCGCATGTGGAAACGGCACCAATAGGGCCGCGACGCCTACTGCGGCAATTTCTGCAATCGTCATCGCGCCTGCGCGGCAGATCACCAAATCAGCATCGGCATACGCCTGCGCCATATCTTCAATAAACGGCGTCAATTCAATTTGCTCATGATCGTGCAAACCGGCGGCGGCATAATTTGCCCGCAAAGCATCAATCTGCCGCACGCCCGCTTGATGCACGACATGCGGCCGCTGATCGACCGCCAAAGCGCTGAGCGCGCGCGGCACCACCTCATTGAGCGCCGCCGCGCCTAAACTGCCACCGACCACCAGTAAGCGCAATCGACCCGTGCGCTGGCGATAGCGTTGCGCTGGCTCAGGCAAGTCCATCAGCGCATCGCGTAGTGGATTACCGGTCCATTCGGCACGAGGCAAAACATCTGGAAACGCCACCAATACCCGCCGCGCAATTTTAGCCAGCACGCGGTTCGCCAACCCAGCAATTGAGTTTTGTTCATGCAAAATAAATGGGCGGCCGCTGAGTACCGCCATCACGCCGGCCGGGAAACTAATATAGCCACCCATCCCGAGCACCACCGTCGGTTTAATTTTTGCCAGCACACGCAGGCTTTGCCAAGCCGCGCGTAGTAAATTAATCGGTAGCATTAACTTGGTGCGCAAACTCTTACCGCGCAGCCCGCTAAAGCGCACAAATTCAATTGGAATACCGTGCTTGGGCACTAGCGCCGCTTCCATGCCCGCGGGATTGCCAAGCCAGACAACATGCCAGCCATGCCGGCGCATCCGATGGGCGACTGCTAGCCCCGGAAATACATGCCCTCCCGTGCCTCCTGCCACAATCAGCAAAGTGCGCGCATTACTCATACTTTTCCTCCGCGCATTAAGAGGCGATTTTCATAATCGACCCGCATTAATAGCGCAAGCGCAATACAATTAAGCAAAATACCTGAGCCGCCATAGCTCACGAGCGGTAGGGTTAACCCTTTGGTCGGCAACAAACCCAGATTGACCCCCATATTGATAAAGGCTTGGGCCCCTAGCCACAAACCAATACCTTTGGCGGCAAGGCCCGCAAATACACGATCTAGCACCAGTGCTTGACGGCCAATTTCAAAGGCCCGCCGCACCATCCAGTAAAACAGCACAATCACCGCCAATACACCGAAAAAACCCAGCTCTTCGCCAATCACAGCCAGAATGAAATCGGTATGAGCCTCTGGCAAATAATTGAGTTTTTCAACGCTGCCGCCTAAACCCACGCCAAACCATTCACCGCGGCCGAAGGCGATCAACGAATGCGTCAACTGGTAGGCTTTACCTTGGGCATACCGTTCATCCCACGGATTTAGGTAAGCAAAAATGCGTTCGCGCCGCCATGGCGATAACCAAATTAACAACGTAAAGGTACCCGCTACTGTCAGAGCAATGCCACCGAACCATTTGCCATTCACTCCGCCCAGAAAAAGCACCCCCATCGCAATCACCGCAATCACCATAAAGGCGCCCATATCGGGTTCAAGCAGCAACAACGCACCGATACACCCTACAGCCAACGCCATGGGCAAAAATCCCTGGCCCAGGCTATGCATTAATTCCTGTTTACGCACGGTGTAATTCGCGGCATAGACGGTGACTGCGAGTTTCATAATTTCGGAGGGCTGGAGATTGAGTAAACCCAGCGAAATCCAACGATGTGCACCGTTAACCTCTTTGCCAAATGGAGGAATCAAGACCATCACCAGCAACACCAAGGCGAACAGAAAAAGCTTAGAAGCAAACCGATCCCAAAGTTTAAGCGGCACCCAAAACACACAAAATGCCGCCACCATCCCCAGCGACAGCGACACCATATGCCGCAACAAGAAATGATTCGCCTGATAAGAGGCATATTTCGGCGCATCCGGCATCACAATCGATGCCGAATAGACCATCACCAACCCTAGTCCCAGCAGCGTAATCACGGCCCACATCAACGGTGCATCATATTCAAGCAGCTTCATACAACCACTCCGCAAGCACTCGCTAGCTCGGCGACTGTCTGCCTGAACACTTGCGCCCGGTGGCGGTAGTCACGAAACATATCAAAGCTCGCACAAGCTGGCGAGAGCAGAACTGTGTCGCCCTTTTGGGCCAGGGCGGCGGCCGCGCGGGTCGCATCTATCAAGCTGGCATATTCGTTTAGCGGCACGCCCGTATGCGCCAATGCCTGCCGCAAACCCGGCGCATCGCGACCAATCAACATCACGGCCCGGCACCAATCGGCAATAGGAGTGGCGAGTGGCGCAAAATCTTGCCCTTTACCGTCACCGCCCAGAATTAATACAGTGCGCCGCGCCAAGCCATTCAGGGCAGCAACCGTTGCCCCGACATTGGTGCCCTTACTGTCATCAACAAATTCGACGCCGTTTAAAGAGAGAATCGTCTCAACCCGGTGCGGCTCGCCATGGTATTCACGCAGGCCATGTATTAGACTGGCTAGCGGCAGGTCGATCGCGCGACATAAGGCCAGCGCGGCCAGCGCATTCGCCGCGTTATGCAAACCACGAATGCGCAATGCCTCAACCGGCATCAGCCGTTTCAGGGCAATCTCATCCGCGACTTTTGCCCGCGGGCGCGCACGCGAGGAGAGCGGCAGCGTGCTGTCGGCAACCGATTCAGCCAGCGCCAACCAGGCCATGCCGTTTTCTTGCACTAAACCGTAATCCCCATTGATCTGCGGAGCGTCAAGTCCGAAACTCATCACCCGCGCCGCTTTTTGTGTCGAGCCGCGTAGGTTTTTTTCGCTCGCTTCGCTGACCCAGTCAGAACTTTGCACGAGCGCCATGGTATGCGCATCATCACGATTCAAAATACGCACGGTATGAGCGCCAAAAATACGGCTTTTAGAAGCAATATAGTGCGTCAAGCTCTGATGCCAATCGAGATGATCTTGTGTGATATTGAGTATCACAGCAGCGTCAGGCGCAAACGTGTAAGCACTTGCCAGCTGAAAACTCGACAGCTCAAGCACCCAAATTTCGGGCAGCTGATGCGCGTTGAGGGCTTCGGCTAAGCACTCAAGCAACGGCGGACCAATATTGCCGGCGATGCCCACGCGTCGGCCGGCGCGCTCGCACAATAAACCCGTGAGCGCGGTGGTTGTGGTTTTGCCGTTAGTACCGGTAATCGCCAGCAGTTTCGGCTGATAAGCCTCGATCCTCAGTGCTCGCAACGCCTGTGCAAAAAATTCAAGCTCTCCCCACAGCGGCACACCACGGTCACGCGCAACCTCAAGCAAGGGTGCAAATTCAGGATGCCACGGCGAAATCCCCGGGCTCAGGGCAACTAAATCAATACCATCAAGTAATGCTGGCGTTAACTCACCATGGATAAATTCCGCGGCGATCTGTTCTGCTTTAAGCGCTGCCAGTTTAGGCGGCTCTGCTCGCGTATCGGCAATCCGCACGGCACAACCATAGTGTGCACACCAACGCGCTAAGGCCAGGCCCGAAGCACCTAGGCCTAGCACTAACACAGCGGGTTGTTGCAGTTCACCAAACATTGACATAGTTTTTTTACCGCAATTTGAGCGTAGATAGACCGATCAAAACCAGCATCAGCGTAATAATCCAAAAACGCACGACCACCTGAGTTTCTCTCCAGCCGGATAACTCAAAATGATGATGCAGCGGCGCCATCTTGAATAAACGGCGCCCGGCGCCATAATACCGTTTGGTATATTTAAACCAGACAACTTGGATCATCACCGACAAAGTTTCGACAACAAAAACGCCGCCCATAATAAAGAGGACGATTTCCTGCCGCACAATCACCGCCACCGTACCCAGCGCGCCACCCAGCGCGAGCGCACCGACATCGCCCATAAAGACCTGTGCGGGATAGGTGTTATACCAAAGGAAGGCAAGGCCTGCGCCGCCCATCGCCGCGCAAAAAATCAGCAACTCGCCAGCACCTGGAACATGGGGAAACAACAGATATTTTGAATAGACCGCACTGCCCATCACATAGGCAAACATCCCCAATGCGCCGCCGACTAACACGACTGGCATAATCACTAGACCATCCAAGCCATCGGTTAAATTCACCGCATTGCTAGTCCCCACAATCACAAAATAAGTGAGCGTAATAAAACCATATAAACCTAATGGATAACTGATCGACTTGATAAACGGCAGCAGTAAATCTGCCCGCGCCGGCAAATCAGTCGACAAGCCACTACGCACCCAGGCCATAAAAAAATCAAACACGGGAACATTGCTGGCCTCCGATACGCTACACGCAAGATACACCGCAGCAAAAAGGCCAATCAGAGATTGCCAGCCGTATTTCTCGCGTGACGACATGCCACGCGGATTTTTATGCACCACTTTGCGATAATCATCAACCCAACCAATCAGGCCAAAGCCAAACGTCACCAGCATCACAATCCAGACAAAACGATTGGTCAAATCGGCCCACAATAAAGTTGACACGGCGATACCAATTAAAATCAGCACTCCGCCCATGGTTGGGGTGCCGGCTTTGACCAGGTGTGTACTCGGACCATCTTGGCGTACAGCCTGGCCCATTTTGAGTTTGGTGAGCTTACGAATCACCCACGGACCGCACACTAAGCCGATCACTAGGGCCGTAATCGCGGCCATCACTGCTCGCAAAGTCAGATAGTTAATCACGCGTAAAAAACTTACGTCATGTTGCAGCCAGTGCGCCAGCCAAAGTAGCATTGCCTTAATTTCCTATTAATGTAAGAGGGGCGCTTAGGCCCCAATCGATTCAGCACCAAGCGCTGCCACAATGCGTTCCATTTGCATAAAACGCGAACCTTTAACCAGCACCGTAGCGCTGGCATCAAAACCCGCACCTAACAACTGTTCAATTAATGCTTCAGCACTACTGAAATGTTTAGCCTGCGCACCAAATGCACTACAGACATCGCGCGTAGCCTCTCCTAATGCATATACCGCATCAATGCCACGCTCACGAGCATAGATCCCCACTTCACGGTGCAAAGCGGCGCCTTGCTGTCCAACTTCGCCCATTGCGCCTATCACCAATACCCGCGGCGCCGCACGCGTTGCCAACACGTCAATTGCCACGCGCATTGAATCGGGATTCGCGTTGTAGCTATCATCAATCACCATGGCCCCGGCAAATGGCCCGACGCGGGCTACTTTAGCCACCAGCCGGCCACTCGCCGGTTGGAATTTCTCAAGCCCCAAGCGGATGGCAGTCAACGCCACTCCCGCGGCCAACGCCACTGCTGTTGCCGCCAGAGCATTACGTGCATTGTGGACGCCCAGCACCGGCAAAGTGAGTTCGAACCGACCGATATCCGTTTGCACTGCCAGCCGGCCCTCGGAGCATAATGTGCCGCTGACAGCCGCAGCGCTCGCCAGGGCAAAATCGATGATGCGACGTCCACTCGCCGCATTGCGCCAAAGCAACGTATACACATCGTCTGCTGGCAGCACCGCGATACCCTCCACGGGTAAGGCACGCAGCACATTCGCATGTTCGTGCGCCACGGCTTCTACGCTGGCCATGAACTCTTGATGCTCGCGCTGCGCATTGTTAATCAGCGCGATGGTGGGTTCGGCAATCGCGGCCAGCTGCGCCGTTTCACCTGGATGATTGATGCCAAGCTCGACCACAGCAAGCCGATGCGCCCCATTTAAGCGCAACAAAGTGAGCGGTACGCCCACCTCATTATTTAAGTTACCGCGGGTAGCAAGCCGCGCCCCCTCGCCCACTGCCACCGTGAAAATCGACGCAAGCATTTCTTTGACGGTGGTTTTGCCATTGCTACCTGTTACCGCAACCAGGGGTAGTTTGAATTTGCGGCGCCAGCCACGCGCCAGCGCAGCGAGCGCTTGACGTGTATCAGGCACACATAAAGTTGGCACAGAAACCTGACTAGGAGGGCGCGACACTAAGGTCGCAGCCACGCCACGCGCCACTACGTCAGGCAAAAAATCATGCGCATCAAAGGAGTTTCCCTGCAGCGCGATGAAAAGATCGCCGGGGCCGGCGGTGCGACTGTCAGTAGAAATTCGCTCAAAACAGGTGTCTGGCTCACCCAGAATCTGAGCACCCGCGATCAGCATCGCGGCCTCACGCAATGACAGTGGACTCATCCATGGCCCCCTACCGCTTGCGTTGCACGCGCGGCCAAGGCAAGACGCACATGGTCTTGATCAGAAAATTGAAACTTTTGGCCCTGTATTTCTTGCGTCATCTCATGGCCTTTGCCGGCCAGCAAAATCACGTCCTCACAGGCGGCCGCACGAATCGTACGCAAAATTGCGCGCGCGCGATCTTCAATGCACTCGGCGCGGGTCGGATCGGACATGCCGTGTAGAATCTCGTCGATGATCGCAGCAGGCTCCTCGTGACGCGGATTATCGCTGGTTAATACGATGGCGTCGGCAAGCCGTTCGGCACTATGCCCCATGAGTGCACGCTTAGTGGTATCGCGGTTACCGCCACAGCCAAAAATACAGGCCAACTTACCTCCCCGGGCCTGAGCAATTGGGCGCAGCGCAACCAACGCCTGTTCCAGGGCATCAGGGGTATGGGCAAAATCAACCACCACCAGCGGCTCGCGCAAGGCCATATTGCCGCCCAATTGTTGCATCCGGCCAAGCACTGGCTCTAAGCGCGCAAGTTGCGCCAAGGCAACCTCGAATGGCACCTCTGCCGTTAACAACACAGCCAGCACGGCAAGTAAATTACTCACATTAAAAATACCTAACATCGGCACGGTAATTTCACCCTCGCCCCAACTAGAGTTCACTTTGAATGCCGTACCCGCGGTCGTCGAGCGAATGTCCTGCGCGCGCAGCACCCCGTCTGCGTTCATGCGCTGAGACGCCACGGTCGCTTCATGAAGCCCATAAGCAATCGTCCGCACTTTGCCATGCAGGCGCGTCAGCAAACGCGCGCCGGCGGCATCGTCACAATTAATAATGGCGTAGCGCAAGGTCGGCCAGTCAAATAAACGCGCCTTCACGCTTTCATAGTTCTCTAAGGTGCCGTGATAATCCAGGTGGTCATGTGATAGATTGGTAAAAATCGCCGTATCAAAAGCAATGCCATTGACACGCTCTTGCTGCAAGCCGTGCGATGACACTTCGATGGCAACCGCTTGCGCACCTGCCTGACGCACCTGCGCTAAACTGCGCTGCAGTTGAGTCGCATCGGGAGTCGTGAAGCCCGTGGCCACCAATTTGCCAGGCAAGCCCGCCCCCAAAGTACCCATAATCGCGCACGGTTTGTCAAGCGCGGACAAGGCTTGCGCAACCCAATGGCTACAAGAAGTTTTACCATTCGTGCCAGTCACTCCGATGACCAATAGCGCCTGACTGGGCGCACCGTACCATTCACTGGCAATCGGCCCCGCCAACTCAGTGAGGTTAGGGATGGCTAAGGTTGGCACAGCAAAATTTTCTGCCTCTATCAAGCTGGTCGGCGCAGACTCCGATTGCCCAGGCTGCCACAGAATTGCGCCCGCGCCCAGTTTGATTGCATCGCTAAAATAACGGCGCTGCTCCTCTGCCGTGACGGCATAACTCAAATAAATATCGCCTGACTGCACAGCCCGGCTATCTGCGTGCACATTCGCGCTGGCAGGAACGCGCGCACGCAGCCATTTAAGCGTGTATGCCAGCACGTCCACCACCTTGTCATCCGCTAACTCACATACGCCGCTCATCTATTCGCCTCCAAGCGATTCTGTTGCACACTATTCGCTACCGCCATCAGTTGCACCGGTTTATCAGGGGTCACATTTAAAGCCCGCAACGTATCATTGGCGATTGCCGCAAACACTGGCGCAGCAACTTGACCACCAAAATGTTTACCGGCGCTTGGCTCATCGATGGAAATTGCAACAATAATGCGCGGCGCCGACATGGGCGCAATGCCAACAAACGAGGCGCGATATTTTGCTTTATCGTACTGACCCTTAGTATGCTTATACGCAGTACCCGTCTTGCCGCCAGCCCGGTAATCGGCCAACTGCGCAGCGGGCGCCGTGCCGCCAGGCGCAATCACCGCTTCGAGCATCTGCCGCACTTGGCGCGCCGTCTGCGGCGAAATCACCTGCACGCCAGCAATCCGTTCACTCGCCTGATTGCCATGGTCAGAATTTTTGAACAGGGTCAGCGGCAGCAACTGCCCATCATGCGCTAACGCAGTATAGGCACGCGCTATCTGAAATAACGAAACTGAAATGCCATAGCCATAAGCCATCGTCGCTTGCTCAATCCGCCGCCAACGCTGCCAAGGCCGCAAGCGGCCTGCAACCGCCCCCGGAAAACCAATCTCCGGCGCCTGCCCAAAACCCACGCTGGTAAACATGTCCCACATTTCTTCTGGCTTGAGTTGCAAGGCAATTTTGGTGATCCCAATATTGCTTGATTTTTGCAGCACGTTAGCCACCGTCAGGACCCCAAAATCACGGCTATCACTAATCGTTGCATTATCCAGTTTATAGCGGCCAGGCGACGTGTTAATCAGTGTCGTGGGCGCGACCCGCTTCAAGTCGAGTGCCCGGGCCAGGGTCAACGGCTTCATAATCGAGCCCGGTTCAAAGGTATCGGTCAGCACGCGATTGCGCAACTGAGCACCGGCCAACTGGGCTCGACGATTCGGGTTATAGGCCGGATAATTCACTAAAGCCAACACTTCACCAGTATGCGCATCAAGCACAATCGCGGCCCCCGCTTTGGCTTTATTGAGCAGCACCGCTGCTTTCAAATCGGTATAGGCGATATACTGCAATTTGCTATCAATCGACAAAGTTAAATCACGCCCATCGCGTGGCGACACTAATTCATCGACATCTTCTACCACGCGCCCCATCCGATCTTTAATCACACGGCGGCTGCCTGGCATACCAATCAGTTGCTTTTGCATACTGAGTTCAATCCCTTCTTGACCCTCATCCTCAATATTGGTAAAGCCCACTAAGTGGGCGGTGATTTCCCCTTCTGGATAAAAGCGTTGATATTCCTTACGCTGATAAATCCCTGGGATATCCAGCGCTGCCACCTGCTTAGCTAGGTCAAGCGGCACTTGACGTTTGATATACACAAAACTTTTATCTTCGGCCAACTTGCGACGCAACGCCTGACGACTCAAACCTAGCAGTTTGCCCAAGGCCTCAAGCTTAGGGTCAGCTAGGTCACTCGGTACATCTTCTGGAATCGCCCAAATGGCGCGCACTGGCAAACTGGTCGCCAGCACCACGCCATTCCGATCAAAAATTTTGCCACGGGTTGCCGGTAGCGCAAGCGTGCGTTGATAACGGCTCTCACCTTGTTTTTGATAAAAATCGTTACCCGGCCCCTGGATCCATAAGGCACGCACAGCCAGTGCAGCAAAACCCAGAAAGAGCAAAAAGACCACGCATTTTGAACGCCATAACGGCAAGCGCAGCGATAACACTGGACTTGCCGAAAACGGAATGGCGCGGTGTGAGACCTGTTTCATCCCCCACCCTTTTCAGAAAAAACCGGTGCTTGAGGAGCTTGATCCGTTAAATAGTGGGTCAAACCGGAACTCACCGGCCGCATTTTAAGCACGCGCTGCGCGACGCTCTCGATACGCGATATTTTTGACAACGCACCTTGCTGATATTGCAATTGCGACCATTCCTGCCGCAACTGGCGCTCTTGCGTCTGCGCACGATCAAGCTCGATAAAAATGCGACGCTGCTGATCAGTCGCGTTAATCACGGATAACGCACACATCACCAGCGCACCTAACAACAAAAAATGCAGGCGGCTCATGACGCCACCTTTTCAGCGCACCGCAGCAACGCCGAGCGCGCCCGCGGATTAAGCGCAATCTCAGTGGCGCTCGCGCGTATACGTCCATGCAATTTAAGTAATGGCATGGGCAGATCAGCAGCCCGAATCGGCAAGCGGCGGTCAAGCATAGGCGGCATCGCATGTTTTTTTAAAAACTGCTTAACGATCCTATCTTCAAGCGAATGAAAGCTGATCACCACCAAACGCCCTCCTGGTTCTAATAAAGTGAGTGCCGCGGCCAGCGCTACTTCCAATTCTTCAAGTTCTTGATTAAGGTAAATCCGTATAGCTTGAAAGGTGCGCGTAGCCGGGTTTTTCCCCGGCTCACGAGTTTTGACGGCGCTGGCCACGATCTCGGCCAACTCGCGGGTGCGCGTGATCGGTCCCAGGCGTTCAGCTTGCGCCTGGCGAGCAATAATCGCTTTTGCAATCTGATGAGCAAACCGCTCTTCCCCATAATCCCGTATGACCTCGGTTAATTGCTGTTGTGGCACACGCGCTAGCCACTGCGCCGCCGACTCGCCACGGCTTGAGTCCATCCTCATATCCAGTGGTCCATCCGCTTGGAAGCTAAAGCCGCGCTCAGGGTCATCAAGCTGCGGCGAGGACACGCCCAAATCCAATAAAATGCCCGCGACCCGCTCTACGCCACGCTGTGCCATTTCGTCCTGCAAGTTAGCAAAGCTACTATGCACGATCTCAAAACGCCGATCGGTTATCTGCTGGGCCGCCAGCAACGCCTGCGGGTCTTTATCAAAAGCCACTAAACGCGCATCCGCACCCAGCCGCTCAAGCACCAACTGGCTGTGTCCACCGCGCCCAAAGGTGCCATCAATATAGATGCCATCGGGCCGCCAAATCAGGGCGTTAACCGCCTCCTCAAGCAGCACCGTACAATGTCGCAAACCCTGCATAGCGACAGCCACCTTAGAACGTAAAATTTTTCAATGCAGCAGGCATTTCTTCAGCCATCACCGCTTGTTCTTTAGTTGCATAAGTCTGCGCGTTCCAAATTTCAAAACAGCCGCCCATACCCAATAACATGACTTCTTTATCGAGCGCTGCGGCGCTGCGCAATGCAGGCGAAATTAACACCCGGCTGGTAGCATCCAACTCGACCTCAGAGGCATTGCCTAAGAAAATCCGGCGCCACCAATGAGCATCCATAGGCAAAGCGGCAATTTTTGTGCGAAAGTTTTCCCATTCAGCGCATGGAAAAAGCAGCAAACACCCATCCGGGTGCTTCGTCATCGTCACCCGACCAGCTGCTTGCCCTTGCAACGCCTCCCGATAGCGAGACGGAATCGACATCCGTCCTTTCGCATCGAGCGTCAGCGCTGACGCTCCTTGGAACACTCGCTTCTCCTAACCTGGAGCGCCTCACGGCGCCCACTCAACCCGTTTAACCCTCATTAGAGTTACCCCCAATGAGAAATTTACACAAAAATGCACTTTGTGACACTTTTCCCCACTTTAGATGAAGGTTGCACAATGGTCAAGCGACACAATGGCTTTTTATTTGATTTTTATTAGAAAAAACAACAACTTAGCGATGACACCTTAGAACCAAAAATGGAATTCCCTTTGAAATAAGGTAGATACTGAGATTTGTGAAAGTAATTTATGAAGACTGAGGAAAATCAAGAGGCGAAAAAAACACCCACTAAGCGCCCGCTCCGCTTAGCGCCGCGAAGGTCCGGCTCACTCACCGGCCATTGCGATAATGGCCGGGATACATCACTTGCTTGCGCGAGGGGAAAAGCCGCTCATTACATCTATTTATAATAAATTCCATCTATACCATCTATATATAATAAGCGGTATAGGTCATCACCCGTGAACTCATGCGCATTAAATCACGCACCGGCGACGGTAACTCTACCCCCCCGGCATCGGAGGCGGCGCGTCCATGCGCAATTTCATCCGTACGCATTTGTTCGATAATGGCACGCGATGCATGGTCATTTGCCGGCAATTTCTCTAAATGGGTATCAAGATGCTGCTCAACTTGCCGCTCTGTCTCGGCCATAAAACCAAGGCTGATGCGATCGCCCATTTTTCCGGCGATAAAACCAATCGCAAAAGCACCCACATACCATAGCGGATTCAGTAAACTTGGACGCGCGTCTAAGGTATTTAAACGCTCCGCCAACCAACTCAGATGGTCCTCTTCCTCACGTGCAGCATGCTCGAAACTGGCTTTCAGGCGGGCTGACTGAGTCGCAAGTTTCTGCGCTTGATACAGCGCTTGCGCACAAATTTCGCCCGTGTGATTCACGCGCATTAAAGCTCCTGCCTGCTTTTTCTCTGGTGCCAGCAACTCGGCCGCCCTCCCTTCATCCAAGGCCTGCGGTAAAGGCCGCGCGGCCCGGACAACACCTGTTATCGCTCGCAAACTTCGGTCAAACTCGCCAATCAAACCATCAATCATCCTCTTTACCCCATTACTGAAAACACTTGCCACCATGCAGCAGTTGCTCGCGCTTAGCTATACACACCCAGCCTGTTGTTGTGTAAATGTGACAGAAATTTAGAATACATGGCGGGTAAAAGAGCTTTTTCTTTAACCTCGCTACTGAATTTGTTACAGTACATTAACTTCTTGTGAAGTTGTAGCAGTAAATTCGATGGTTGTAGCAGTAAGTTCGATGTCTGGCTCCGTATTTTTTATGGGCGGGTTTTCCTAGTGTTTTAGGGGGCCGCTGGAGCGCAGCACTATATTGCTTGTAGGTTATTTGGGCCTCAAGCTGTAAGTTGTGCGAGGGCCAGATCGTATATTTTGCCAAATAAATTCCCAATCTTCTTGGAGATACTCAATGAAAAAGTCACTTCTTGCTCTCGCGGCACTGGGTGCATTCGCTGGTGCGGCTCAGGCCCAAAGCAGCGTGACGCTGTACGGTGTGATTGACGCAGGCGTTAACTATGTTAGCAGCGTGCACGCTAAACCCAAAGCTAAAGGCGGCAGACAATTTAGCCTAACTAGCGGTGTCATGCAAGGCAGCCGTTGGGGTGTGCGCGGTACGGAAAACCTCGGTGGTGGCTTGAAAGCTATTTTCACCTTGGAAAACGGATTTGAATTGAACAATGGCCGTTTGGGTCAAGGCGGTAGCGAGTTTGGCCGTCAAGCTTTTGTTGGCTTGTCAGGTGACTTCGGTACAGTAACCGTTGGTCGTCAATATGACTCGATTGCTGATTTTGTCGGCGGCTTTGCGGCAGGCAGCCAGTGGGGTGCATATGCGGCTCACCCAAGTGACCTCGATAACTTCAATAACGGCGCTCGGATCAACAACTCGATCAAATACACCAGCCCAAATAACGGCGGCTTCACGTACAGCGCGTTGTACAGCCTGGGCGGCGTAGCAGGTGAATTCCAGAAAAACCGCACCTGGTCAGTTGGTGCAGGTTATGCAAATGGCCCGTTGGCTTTTGGTGCTGCCTACTTGAACGCGATGAATCCTAATCTCTCGATCTACGGTAACACTTCGGCAGACGGCGGCATTGCAAAAAGCTTCGCAAACAACTCGATCCTACATGGCTTTGCCTCGGCTAGCACATTGGAAGTCGTTGGTGTGGGCGGTGCCTATACATTTGGTCCAGCTACGGTTGGTCTGACTTATAGCAATGTCAAACTCAAAGATTTGAATGACAACCGCTCAGATGCCGCTGGTCACAATACCTTTGCCGGTTCGCCTAAGTTCAACAACGGTGAAGTTAACCTCTCGTATCAGTTGACACCTGCTCTTAAAGTGGGAACAGCTTACTCCTACACAGAAAGCAACTCTGTCGGCTATAACGGTAGTGATGAAAAAACTTCTAAAGCGAAGTTTCATCAAGTTAACCTAGGCGCTGATTACTCTCTGTCAAAACGCACCGATGTTTATGCCCTCGGCGCTTACCAGAAAGTCTGTGGTGGTAGTGAGCTAGTTGCTGCACAAATCAATGGTCTTGAGCCTTCACGGAACAAGCGCCAAGCTGTTGTGCGCGTAGGTCTTCGTCACAAGTTCTAAAT
The DNA here is from genome assembly GCA_031963245.1 of Mycoavidus cysteinexigens. Lineage (GTDB taxonomy): Bacteria > Pseudomonadota > Gammaproteobacteria > Burkholderiales > Burkholderiaceae > Mycoavidus > Mycoavidus cysteinexigens_A. Next base: position 67,867 of record JASSUC010000005.1, on the reverse strand, counting down.
TGAGAAATCAAATTTAATTGAAAAATTAAATTAAGTTCTTATTAAAAAGGCGCCTTCGGGCGCCTTTTTTATTGGTGCGCCACATGAGCACATGCCTGCTGTAAGGGATACCGTTTTTCAGTGTATCGACGCCGAGCTTACGCCAGCCACTCTTAAAGCATCAGCCCAAAAAACTTTTACTCTGCTCATGGCACATGCAACGGCAGAAAGCAAAGCATTAATCGAAAGGGGTATTGAGCCGTTTGATTTGCGGATCAGAAAATGAGACGGCTGCATTTGGTTATCGCTGTACTGACGAAAATAGCCCAGATAGCACGCGTTCTACTGATGGAAGATTTATCGTGGTGCCTGTTAAATATCCTCCAAAAATGGTGGCGGTTCCTGAGTCGCCACCAAGATATTGATTTATATTTAGTTCAGATAAAACCATCCCCATTGCTAAAGAGGGACCTGCCCCTCCCGCAAAGCCCTCCGCAAAATTTTCCCCACATTTGTCTTAGGCAATTCAGCGCGAAACTCTATAAACTTCGGACGCTTATACCCGGTTAACCGTTCTTTGCAAAAAGCCATCACCTCCGCTTCGATCAAAGCTGGATCTTTTTTAACCACAAAAATCTTCACCACCTCTCCTGAATGCGCATTGGGCACGCCAATCGCCGCCGCTTCAAAAATACCTGGATGCTGCGCGAGGACTTCTTCGATTTCAGTCGGGTAGACATTAAATCCTGACACAATCATCATGTCGTTTTTACGATCGACGATTTTGATGAAGCCGTCTTCATCCATCACGCCAATATCGCCCGATTTAAAAAACCCATCCTCGGTCATTGCTTTAGCGGTTTCTTCCGGCCGATTCCAATAACCCGCCATCAATTGCGGCCCACGGATACAAATTTCACCTTTTTGACCTGGCGCTACTTCAACCCCATTTTCATCTCGAATTGATACCTCAGTGGACGGAATAGGCACGCCAATCGTGCCTGAATAAGTCGCAGCAACCACCGAATTGCACGTCACGCACGGCGAAGTCTCAGACAGTCCATAGCCCTCAACAATCGGGGCACGCGTGAGTTCAAACCAGCGCCGTGCCACCGCTTCTTGCACCTCCATGCCTCCGCTATGCGCCACTAACAATTTTGAAAAATTGAGTTGCTCAAAGTTAGGATGATTGAGTAACGCGTTATATAAGGTATTCACCGCCGGAAAAGCATTAAATGGATACGGTTTTAAGGTTTTAATCAAACCAGCAATATCGCGCGGATTCGGAATTAAAATGCCCAGTCCGCCCATGCGAATGCTCAGCAGCGCACATACGGTAAGCCCATACACATGGTAAAGTGGCAAAGCAACCACCGTGACCAGTTGCTTAATCTCTGGCCGATTGCGATGCACAGGCGCAAGCCAAGCTTCTGATTGCAAAACATTCGCCAAAATATTGCGATGCAATAAGACAGCGCCTTTAGCTAAGCCCGTCGTACCGCCGGTATATTGCAAAAATGCAATCTGATCGGCGCTTGGCCGGGTGAATTTAAAAGGCAAACGCGCACCACTCGCCAGCATCTGATTAAAGCGGACGTACTGTTTAAGTTGCCAAGCAGGTACCCTTTTTTTCAAATAACGCACAGCCGCATTAATCAACGGCCCTTTAACGCCCATTAAATCGCCCATTGACGCGACGATCACCTGCTTAATCACCGTACGGCCAATAATCCTGGCTAAGGTAGCGGCAAAATTTTCCAGCACGACAATCACCTCAGCACCGCTGTCGCTCAATTGATACGCAAGCTCATGGTCCGTATAGAGTGGATTCACATTAACCACCACATAACCCGCCCGCAACACCGCCATCATCGCCACTGGATATTGCAAAATATTAGGCATCATCAAGGCAACGCGCGCGCCTGGCTGCAAATTTCTTGCCTGCAACCAAGCTGCCATCTGACGCGAGAGCCGGTCCAACTGACCATATGTCATGCTTTTGCCCAGGCAAACAAAGGCTTTCCGTTGGGCGTATTGGCTTAAGCTTTCTTCAAATAACTCAACCAATGATGCATAAGCCGATAGTTCCACTTCGGCAGGAACTCCGGATGGGTAGGATTTGAGCCAGATTTTTTCCATTTTTAATGCTCCCCTTTAATCTCTTTACTCTTATTTTTATAACCAAATGAAGTATTTTTCTAAGTTAGTACCTCATGCTCCAATTGGTCAGTCGGTAGATGGCGTACTTCTATGTCTTTCACGATATAGGTAATCAATTCGGCGAGATTGGTGGCATAAGCAAAAAAACTGGCAAGCTACAAATGGCTTAGCGCTTAACAGATAAAACATAACATAAATGCTCATCCTAGAAAGCGCTGCCATATGCGTTATTGTTAGTTTAACCGAAATTAAGCTGAAATACCGCAAGATAGATAGACTTAAAACCCCGCTTCGGGTTAGAGGGGTTTAAGCTCGGATCAATTCCGTGGATACTCTTTACACCATAGCCAGCCGCTGAGCAGAAAGAAGGTCAGGGCCATCAGCAGGGCAGTGTTAAGCAGATAATATTCACCATAAATGCTAGATACCAACGGGACTAAGAGCGCGCTTAATCCATAGCCGAGCGTATGGCTGGTGGCGATAACCCCAGCCCCTTTACCGGTCGAAAGGCGTGCATTAAGCAACAGCTGATAGCCAGGCGTTGCCATCGCCGCACCGAAAGAAGTCACAGCGATACCGCAATAAACTATCACCAGTTGCGCCATCAACATCATGCCAAGCCCGGCTACCATCAGCAGTGCCGCCAACCATAGCAAGGTCATCGCCTTAAAGTACTGCGGACGCACCACCAGAAACTGCGCCAGTAGCGTACTCGCCGCTGCCAGGCTCAGTAACAGAGCCACTTGATGGCTAACTTGCACGGCTTCGCCTACAAATGGTTTCAGGTGCGGAGCCAGCCCAAGCTGCATCAGACTGATACAGGCCGCTAGCAACAGAGCCAGCAGCAGATAAGGCAACATCGTTACCTGCAAGCGGTTGGACTGATGCGCGGCCGGTGGTAAAGGAGGATCGTTTGGCTGACGCATAATCAACAAAAAAGCTAGGAACGGAGCAACCGCCATCAGCCACAATGGCGCCTGCGGATGGAAGTTCAATGTCACTGCCGCCAAAGGAGGTCCCAGCAGACGCCCGCAACTCAGCCCCGAACTGATGGTGGCTAGCGCCGCCATACGGTTTTCAGTCCCCGACCGTTGCATTGCCCAAGTCTGGGCCGCCGGCACCATGCCGGACACAGTCAGGCCGTACACTGCACGTGAAACGATCAATCCCGCCGCCCCCCAGAAGGTACCGACGAGCCCCGTCATCATCCCCCACACGACCAGCGCCATCACGACAAAGCTGACCAGATAGCCGCTAAGTGCGGCCATTACCACTGGCTTGCAACCACGAATTTCTGACTGTCGTCCCCACCAGGGCGATGCGGGAAGAAACAGCATTGAGCCGAACATCAGTAACCCCGCCCAGACAGAAAGCGACAAACCGGTCATCTCTACCAAATGGGGCAGCACTACCAGTAAACCGTTTTGACCAATACCAAGTAATCCAGTGCATAAAGCAAGCGGCCAGTTGGCTTTCGGGACTGTTCCAAGCTTCAGAAATTCGGGAGATGCGCTCATACAATTGTTAAATAGAGTGTCAGTAAATGTGAGGGAGTTGCAAGAAATATTGCAGAAATAGTTGCCATTACGGCTCATGATTGATAGAGTATATAATCTAAAAACATTTTTTAACAATATTTGAGTGAGATTTGGTTATGCATTCCCATTCCTATCCCGCTGGTACAGACGTTGCTGCCCAGTGTTTTTTGAACGCGCTGTTGCGCGAAACCCAGGATTGGGAGTATTTGCCCGCTAATGCACCGGATAAGCTAGCACAAATACTTATTCCTCTTTCTGCCGGGCAGACTTTACGCGTTTCGGTTCGCTATTTCTCTCCGACACAACACCATCAGTATTGCTTCCCCGCGCAATTGATCAGCGCCGATGACATCCACGGCGAAGATGTTGATTTTGAAAAGCTGGTGTCGCTTATTCTTGAAAATCCTGCGGTGAAAGGAGAACTTGCGGATGAAGTGATCGAGCGCTTCAAAAACCGTGTTCAGGAAAGCCACAAGCACACCTGGGAGGCCATAGACCTTCGCGACGACTGGGCACAGCAGTTGCGCCTTAAGCCCTTGAACTTTGCCGAAGCCGAGCAGGCGTTACTGGTAGGCCACGCTTTCCACCCGGCCCCCAAATCCCACCAGCCGTTTAACGAAGCCGAAGCACGCCGTTACCTGCCGGCATTTGCATCACGTTTCCCGTTGCGCTGGTTTGCCGTGGACAAGGCTTTTGTGGGTGGCGACAGCCTTATGATGTCCCTTCGTGCCAGGCTGCTGCGCTTTGCTACCCAAAGTGCGCCGGAACTGCTCGATTCTTTCACCGATGATCGCTGGCTGGTGCCGATGCACCCCTGGCAGGCAGAATATCTGCTTACACAAAACTGGTGCCAGCGACTCGTGGAGAGCGGCGCGCTGACTGATTTGGGGGAAGCAGGCGCACACTGGCTGCCAACCAGTTCCTCCCGTTCGCTCTACAGCGAAACCAACAATGACATGATTAAATTCTCTCTCAGCGTGCGCCTTACCAATTCGATCCGCACGTTGTCAGTGACTGAAGTGGAACGCGGTATGCGTCTAGCACGCATGGCCCATACTCCACGCTGGCAGGAATTGCAGGCGCAGTATCCTACCATGAGCGTCATGCAGGAAGACGGCTGGATAGGCCTGCGTGACTTAGCAGGTCAGCTTCAGGAAGAAAGCCTGATGGTACTGCGCGTCAATCTTTTATTTGCAACGCCCGAAATACAAACCAATGTGCTGGTCAGCTTGACCCAGGCCGCGCCTGACGGCGGCGACAGCCTGCTGGTCGCCACTGTTCGCCGACTCAGCGAGCGTCTGAATCTATCACTTGCTCAGGCTGCTCGTTACTGGGTGGAAGCCTACTGCAACTGTATTCTGGTGCCGCTGTTTGGCGCCGAGGCGGACTACGGGCTGATGCTGCTAGCCCATCAGCAAAACATTCTCATAGAAATGCATGAGGATTTGCCTGTTGGGCTGCTCTATCGCGACTGCCAAGGCAGTGGCTTTACCGAAGGCGCGAATGACTGGCTCGCCGAAGCTGGTGAGAGTGACGTCGAAAACCGCTTCAGCGAAAGCCAACTGCTGCGCTACTTCCCCTATTACTTGCTGGTGAATTCAACCCTTGCCGTAACTGCGGCACTCGGCGCTGCCGGGTTCGAAAGCGAAGAAAACCTGATGGCGCAGGTTCGCCAAAAGCTACTTGAACTGCGCAGTAAAGTGAAACAAACCCGCTGCCTGGATTACGTCCTCGAAAGTCCGTACTGGAATTGCAAAGGCAACTTTTTTTGCTATCTACATGACCACAACGAAAGCACTATCGCCGACCCGAAGATCATCTACTTCGATTTCAGCAACCCATTTTATGCGGAGAAAATTTAATGCCGCATGCAAGCATTGTGCATGACGGTTATGGTTTCCGTTGCACGAAAATCGATAGCGCGCTCCCGCTGACGCTGGGGCTTGATGGCAGCGCAGTATTGCAGCGTATGACATCACTGCCAGAGGATTGGCTGGTAGAAGCGCTGGATCAACTCTTTCTCGCTGCTCCCCAGCTTACTGGCCTCACTCTACCCTGGGCTGACTGGCGTGATGAGCCGCAGGCACAGCGACTGTTTAACCTTGCGCAAAGCGACCATCTAACACGCCAAGACTTTTGGCAGATGCCGCTTTGGTTGCGCGGCGAGCATCAGGTCGCAAGCGGTGAAATACAGTACGACGAAACACGCCAGCTTTATTTCCCAGTGCGCCCGGCTCGGTCACAGGGTGAGGTTTATCGTCGCTACGATTCACAGATTAAGCACACCCTTAGTTTCCGCCTGCTCGACATAGAACAAGATGTAGAGCGTTTTACCCGCTGGATGAATTCGCCCCGCGTGAATGCTTTCTGGGAGATGGCAGGACCTCAGGAGGAACAGGAAAAATATCTACAACGCCAGCTTGCTTCGTCACACAGCTACCCACTCATCGGCTGTTATGACGATGAGCCCTTCGGCTATTTTGAAGTCTATTGGGCGCCCGAAGACCGTCTTGGTCGTCACTACCGCTGGCAGCCATTTGACCGCGGTCTGCATCTGCTGGTGGGCGAAGATAAATGGCGCGGTGCACCACGCATCCGCAGTTGGTTACGCGGGTTGAGCCACTATCTGTGGCTCGCTGAACCACGCACCACACGCCTTCTAGCTGAACCTCGTTTTGACAACGAACGTCTGTTTCATCATCTACCCCTTGCCGGTTATCAAACGTTCAAAGAATTCGATTTCCCGCACAAACGCTCACGCCTTGTGATGTGCCAGCGTCAAAACTTTTTCAGCGAGGTGGGTTTGTGATGATGAAATTGTGGAATCGGGTCAACCGCGAGATGGTGGCGAAAATCCTCGCGGAGTTGGAATATGAACGAACGCTCAGCGCCCATGAAGAAACCTCTGGTCGTTGGACGCTTCAGTTAAGCAATGAGACGTGGCAGTTCAGCGCAAAGCGTGGTATCTGGGGCTGGCTGCATATCGACCCACAGACACTCAGCAGCAACCGTGACGACCCCATCGAAGCAGAACACGTACTGCGTCAGCTTGCTAGCGTATTGGAAATGAACGATACGCAGACCGCAGAGAATCTGGAAGATCTCTATGCGACGCTGCGCGGAGATTTACAGCTACTCGAAGCGCGCAAGGAATTAAACGCCGATGCGCTGATTGCTCTCGATCCTGACGAACTTCAATGCCTGCTCTGCGGCCACCCAAAGTTCATCTTCAACAAGAGCCGTCGTGGTTGGGGGCTGGATGCGCTAATACGATACGCACCAGAATACCGCGGACATTTCCGTCTGCACTGGATTGCCGTACGCCGCGATCTGTTGGTATGGAGCACGACTGAAAATTGTCACATCAACACGCTTCTGGCGAGTGCGATGGGCGATACGGAACTCGAGCGCTTCAACCAACGCTGGCAGGAGCTGAACCTTGACGCTAATTGGCTGCCAGTACCACTGCATCCATGGCAGTGGCAACAGAAAATTGCGATTCATTTCCTACCCCAACTGATGCGCGGTGAAATCGTAGAGCTTGGCGAATTTGGCGATGAGTATCTGGCACAGCAGTCACTGCGCACCTTAACTAACGTCAGCCGCAGCGCGCCTTTTGATATCAAACTGCCGCTCACTGTTTACAACACTTCCTGCTATCGCGGTATTCCTGGCAAGTATATTGAAGCCGGCCCGTTAGCCTCACACTGGCTACAGCAGCAATTTGCGCAGGATGCCACACTGAGAAATGCGGGTGCGCAAATTCTCGGCGAGCCGGCAGCTGGCTATCTGGCACATACCGGTTACTCAGCGTTGCCCAAAGCCCCCTATCGTTACCAGGAAATGCTCGGTGTCATCTGGCGTGAAAATCCTTCCTGTTATCTGCAAGAAGGTGAGCAAGCTGTGATGATGGCTGCACTGATGGAAACGGATAGCACAGGTCGTCCGCTGATAGATGCCTGGATAAAGAGATCAGGCCTCGATGCTGAAGTTTGGCTTACGAAAATGTTCCAAGCGACCGTCATTCCGTTCTACCACCTGATGTGTCGCTACGGGGTATCGCTGATTGCCCACGGGCAGAACATCACGCTGGTCATGAAAAACCATATCCCGCAACGCATTCTGCTGAAAGATTTTCAGGGGGATATGCGTCTGGTGGATAAAGATTTTCCAGAGGCAGCCTCTCTCCCTCAGCAAGTGAAAGACGTGACGGTACGCCTAAGTGCCGACTACCTGATCCATGACCTGCAAACCGGCCATTTCGTAACTGTGCTGCGCTTTATGTCTCGCCTAACGGAACAGTGTGGCGTCAGCGAAACCCGCTTCTATCAACTTCTGGCGGGCGTTTTACAGAGCTACATGGCTCAGCATCCGCAGATGGCAGAGCGCTTTGCGCTGTTTGATTTGTTTAAACCGCAAATTATTCGCGTGGTGCTCAACCCGGTAAAACTCACCTTCTCCGAACACGACGGTGGCAGCCGCATGCTACCGAATTACTTAACCGATCTAGATAATCCTCTCTATCTGGTCACCAGGAAGTCTGCACAATGAAAATATATGATTTCATCGGTATTGGTATTGGCCCGTTTAACCTCAGCGTAGCTGCGCTTGCCGAAGAGCTTGAAGGCTTCAGTTCACTCTTCCTTGAACGCAAACCGCACTTTTCCTGGCACCCAGGCATGATGGTTCCGGACTGCTATATGCAGACCAGTTTCCTGAAAGATCTAGTGAGCGCGGTGAAACCTACCAACCGCCACAGCTTTATCAACTATCTGGTACGGCGTAAAAAATTCTATCGTTTCCTGACCACTGAACAGCGCACTGTTTCGCGCGAAGAGTTTGCGGACTACCTGTGCTGGGCGGCGGGAAACCTGGGTAATCTCTCATTCGGCCAGGAGGTACAGCAGGTCAGTTTTGATGACAAAGCCGGACTGTTTAACGTGAAGACTCAGCGCGGCCATTACCAAGCACGCCATCTGTGCCTCGGCATTGGCAAGCAGATCAACCTACCGGCCTGCGTTACGGAGCAGAGTGACCGCTGCTTCCACGCAAGCGAGATGATGCTGCGCACGCCTTCGCTTACAGGTAAACGCGTAACAGTAGTGGGCGGCGGCCAGAGCGGCGCGGATCTGTTTTTAAATATTTTCCGCAATGAATGGGGCCAGCCTGCCGAACTGAACTGGGTGTCACGCCGCAACAACTATAACGCGCTGGACGAAGCCGCTTTCGCCAACGAGTACTTTACCCCGGAGTACATGGAGAGCTTCTCAGCGCTTGGTGATAGCGCCCGCCGCAAGATGCTGGCCGAACAGAAAATGACTTCCGATGGGATCACCACCGAATCCCTGCTCGCCATTTATCGTGCCATATATCATCGCTTTGAAGTACTGCGCGAAAAACCCTGGGTACGGCTGACGCCATCGCGCTCAGTTACCCGCGTGACGCCGAGTCGTGAGAGCCAGCTTCTAACGCTGCGCCATCACGTCGACAAGGGCGAAGAGCAGTTGGACACCGACGTGGTGATTTTTGCCACCGGCTATCGCACTGAGCGCCCTGCGTTCCTCGCGCCACTGGCACACCGCCTGCACCTGAACCCGAACCAGAACGAAGAGTACCAAGTGAATACCGACTTTACCCTCGACTGGGACGGTCCACAGGAAAATCGCCTATTTGCCGTAAATGCCGGGATGCACAACCTCGGCATTGCAGAAGCTCAACTCAGCCTGATGGCCTGGCGCTCTGCACGAATTCTTAACTGCGCGCACCCGGACGAACCGTTTGATCTGGCGAGCACTCCTGGCGTTATCCAGTGGCATAGTAGTACATCAAGAACCAGTGAGGAGCAAAGCTACAATTTGACGACAGAAGCGATTGATTAACCTAATCGCTAGGCGATACTACGCACCGCGTCTGCAATGGCTTCGGCATAGTGGACTGCGGCTGTTGCCTCCGCCGCTTCAACCATCACGCGCAATACCGGCTCGGTGCCAGAAGCCCTGATCAGCACCCGACCGGTAGCGCCAAGGGCATGCTCAGCATGCGCAATCGCCGCTTTAATTGCATCGTTACTCTGCCAATCACTCCCTGGGCGCAGTTGAAGGTTAATTAATTTCTGCGGGAAAAGCTGCACGTCGCGCAATATCGCAGCCAGCGTCTGGCCACTACGTTTTAACGCGGCCAGCACCAGTAACCCAGAAACAATACCATCGCCAGTGGTATGCCGATCAAGCGATAGGATGTGGCCCGAGCCTTCTGCGCCCAGTTGCCAGCCGCGCGCCCGTAAACGCTCAAGCACATAGCGGTCACCCACCGCGGCCCGCTCAAAGGCCACACCTAACCGTTGCAAAGCGATTTCTACCGCTAGATTGGTCATCTGCGTCCCGACCACGCCAGCCACTTTGCCATCGGTTGCAATGCGGTCAACCACCAGCACATAAAGCAACTCATCGCCGTTATAAAGGCGCCCAGCAGCATCGACAATTTGTAGCCTATCGGCGTCCCCATCCAGCGCAATCCCCAAATCTGCATGGTTTTCTCGTACGGCTTGGATTAATGCATTGGGCGCAGTGGCGCCACAGTCTTGATTAATATTGAAGCCGTTTGGCTGAGTGCCAAGCGCGACGACGTCGGCGCCCAATTCATGAAATACATGGGGCGCAATATCATACGCTGCGCCATGCGCACAATCGACCACCAATTTCATGCCGCGCAAATCAAATTGTGCCGGAAAAGTACTTTTGCAAAACTCGATATAACGCCCGGCTGCATCATCCAAGCGGCGCGCCTTGCCAAGTTGCTCAGAGGGTGCGCATACTAGAGCCCGATCCAGATTTGCTTCAATCTCACGCTCAATCTCATCAGGTAGTTTATTGCCATCGCCTGAAAAGAATTTAATCCCATTATCATAATAAGGGTTATGCGATGCGCTAATCACCACCCCCGCGGCTAAGCGTAAGGCACGGGTCAGATAAGCCACGCCTGGCGTTGGCATCGGCCCCGCCAACATGACATCGACCCCAGCAGCAGAAAGCCCCGCCTCTAAGGCCGCTTCCAACATATAGCCAGATACTCGCGTGTCTTTTCCAATTAAGACAGTTGGCCGGTTACCTGTTTGTAGTCCATGATCCGCACCGGCCAAGACTTTACCGGCGACATAACCTAAGCGTAATACAAAATCAGGGGTGATCGGCAATTCACCGACTTTGCCGCGAATACCATCTGTACCAAAATAATGGCGATTCATTGTTGGGGGTTTCCTTTATCTAGCAGAATCTGCGGTTCGTACCGCACTCCATATTTTTAATGCATCGACTGTTGGCGCCACATCATGCACGCGAATGATACGCGCGCCACGCTCGGCGGCACAAATTGCACCCGCGATGCTGGCTGCCGCGCGCTCGCTAGCTGGCCGGTCAATCACCGCCCCCAGCATCGATTTGCGCGATAGGCCAATGAGTAGGGGCACATCAGCGGGCGCTAACTGCGCCAAATGGGCCAGCAAAGTGTAATTATGCTCAAGCGTTTTGCCAAAACCAAAGCCAGGGTCTACGCTAATGCGCGAGCGCGCAATCCCAGCGGCTTCCAATTCTGCAATCCGTACGTGCAAAAAAGCCGCAACCTCGGCCACCACGTCTTGATAGGATGGCGCTCTTTGCATCGTCTGCGGCGTGCCGCTCATATGCATTACGCATAGGCCACAAGCGCTTTGCTGAACGAGTTCAAGCGCGCCAGGCTGGCGCAAGCCCCAAATATCGTTAATCAGATCTGCCCCTTCAGCCAGGGCGGCGCGCATGACCTCCGGCTTATGCGTATCGATAGACAGCGGCACGCCGACATCGCGCAAGGCTTTAATGATTGGCAGCACACGCTCGAGTTCTTCGTTAAGCGGTACAGCGGGCGCGCCCGGACGCGTCGATTCGCCACCGATATCGATCAAATCCACGCCTTCATCCACCATCTGCATAGCACGCTTCAGAGCAGCGTCATGGGTCAGAAAATGCGCGCCATCATAAAATGAATCGGGCGTAATATTCAGAATGCCCATGACCAGCGGGCGCGTCAGCGCAAGCCGAAAGCGCCCGCATTGAAATTCACTTGGACCCGAGAGATTCACGCGTTGCACGAAGGACGTTTAAGTTAAGAGCCAGAAAAAATGAGCGGACGCTCTCACCCCCGCTCATTCACCTCACCACCGATCAGCGCGCCTCAGCGGGCTGTGCTGTAGTGGCTGGCTTAATTTCGGAATAACCGTCGTGGTCACCGCCCGCAGCCGAACTCCCGTCTGATGAATCATTCTTTGGTGAACGAGGGGTATTGCCAGCCATAATGTCGTTAACTTGATTGGCATCGATGGTTTCCCATTCAAGCAAAGCTTTGGCCATCGCTTCAACCTTATCACGGTTATTTTCGAGCAAATCGCGAGCCCTCTGGTACTCTTGATCTAGCAGCCGGCGAATTTCTGCATCAACCTTCTGTTGGGTGGCTTCGGAGACTGATTTTGAGGCTACTTTACCAAACATTGATTCTTGCTCGGTGTCTACGTAAACCATCGTTCCGAGCACATCCGACATACCATAGCGAGTGACCATATCACGGGCTATTTTAGTCGCACGCTCAAAATCGTTTGAGGCTCCCGTAGACATCGAGTCGAGAAATACTTCTTCGGCTGCCCGGCCGCCGAAAAGAATGGCGATCTCTTCTAGCATTTTGTCGCGATATAAATTGACCCGGTCGTGCTCAGGCAGTTGCCAGGTAATCCCTAGCGCCATGCCACGCGGCATAATCGAAACCTTATGCACGGGATCTGCGTGCGGCAAGAGTTTAGCGACCACGGCATGACCAGATTCATGGTAGGCCGTATTACGGCGCTCCTCTTCCCGCATGACCGCCGACTTGCGTTCTGGCCCCATAAAGATCTTGTCTTTGGCATCTTCAAAATCTTTCATTTCAACAATACGCTTATTGCGCCGTGCAGCAAACAACGCAGCTTCGTTGATAAGGTTGGCAAGGTCAGCACCAGAAAACCCCGGTGTGCCACGCGCGATAATCGATGCATCGACATCATTTGAAATCGGTACTTTGCGCAAATGTACCTTCAAAATATGCTCACGCCCGCGGATATCAGGCAAACCAACATAGACTTGGCGATCAAACCGGCCTGGGCGCAATAGTGCTTTATCCAGCACATCAGAGCGGTTGGTGGCGGCAATCACAATGACGCCTGAATTAGCTTCAAAGCCGTCCATTTCAACCAACATTTGATTTAAGGTTTGTTCGCGCTCATCATTACCGCCGCCCATACCCGCGCCACGGTGACGCCCGACGGCGTCGATTTCATCAATGAAGACAATGCATGGCGAATGTTTTTTGGCTTGTTCGAACATATCACGTACGCGTGCAGCACCTACGCCAACAAACATTTCAACGAAATCTGAGCCAGAGATACTAAAGAAAGGGACCTTCGCTTCGCCAGCAATGGCACGGGCCAACAACGTTTTACCCGTACCTGGCGGGCCAATCAGCAGTACGCCACGCGGAATACGGCCGCCAAGTTTTTGAAACTTCTGCGGATCGCGCAAAAAATCAACCAACTCTTGTACTTCTTCTTTGGCTTCGTCGCAACCCGCGACATCGTTAAAATTGATCGCATTGTTATTCTCATCGATCAGCCGCGCACGCGATTTGCCAAACGAGAAAGCGCCGCCTTTACCACCGCCTTGCATCTGCCGCATCATATAAAACCAGAAGCCGATGATCAAAAGCGTTGGCCCGAGGTAGGTCAATGCGGAGACCAGCATATTGGTTTCTTCGTCAGGTTTACCGCTCACCTGGACGTTGTATTTCATTAAATCGCCAACCATCCACATATCGCCAGGCGACGCAACTTGATATTTATTACCCTCAACTGGCGTCACCGCCAAATTGCGCCCGTGCACTAGAACATCCTTGATTTTGCCGTTCTTTGCATCCTCCATAAACTGGGAGTACGCAATCGGATTCTCGGGTGGGGGCGGCTTATCGAACTGCTTAAACACAGTAAACAATACCAGTGCAATGACCAGCCATACTAATGTCTTCGAAAGCATATTGTTATTCAAAGCGTCACTCCTTGGTCCATCGTGTGGAATTCACGATGCATAATATTAATTCAGTCCGCCTGCTGTCTTCATAGCAAAAACTAAGCAGCTCATAGAAAATGCTGCAATGACTCACATATTATTGCGCCACTTTTAAACATCTTCCTAAAATAAAAACCTCGGCAGACTTGTCGCGCGACGCCTTAGGCTTACGTGCTGCGACTGATTTGAAGCTCTGCTTAAACTTCTTAATAATTTGGCTATAGCCACTGCCATGAAAACATTTAACAAGCAATGCACCCTCTTGATGCAAGCACTGCTGCGCAAATTCTAGCGCTAGATCGCACACATCTTCAATCCGTGCTGCGTCCGCTGCCGCCACCCCTGATAAATTGGGCGACATATCAGAAAGAATCAGATCTATTTTACGCGCTCCAATCATTTCGGTTAATTGCGCCAACACAGCATCCTCGCGAAAATCGCCTTGAATAAAATGGACATCTGCAATAGGCTCCATCGGTAGTATATCAAGTGCAATGATCGTGCCCGAGAGATTATTTGTCTCAGAACGTGAATTTTGTGCAAGTTTGTGACGGACATATTGGCTCCAGCTACCCGGAGCCGCCCCCAAATCAACAATAATTTGGCCCGCGCGAATGAGCTTATCTTGTTCATCGATTTCTTTCAATTTGTAAGCCGCCCGGGCCCGATACCCTTCACGCTGGGCAAGTTTTACATAAGGGTCATTGATATGATCATGCAACCAAGACTGGTTAAACCGGTTTTTTGCCATCTAATAAAAGTTATATCTATGTTTTTACTGAAATTTTAGCGGATAATATGGTTTTATATTTACTATAGCTGACTCTTTGTCTAACGTCAGCACGTAAAAACTACTATTCTTAAATCATGCCTGCTTTATCCATTACGCCCGCCAAACGGGCGACTTTACGCGCACAAGCCCATGCCCTCAAGCCCGTCGTTATGATTGGCGCTGATGGCTTAACCGAGGCCGTGCTTGCTGAAATTGAAATCCATCTCAGCGTGCATGAGTTGATCAAAATTCGTGTCTTGGGCGACGATCGGGACGCGCGCGCCGCCACCTACCAACAGATTTGCGAGCAACTTAACGCCGCACCGGTGCAACATATTGGCAAGTTACTGCTGATTTGGCGTGCCAAGCCTGCGCCTCAAGCATACCAAGCAACTTTAGTGCGCCCGACTCATCAAGGCCAAGCAGCCAAGCCCGCTAAAGGACGCGGCTCACGCCTGGTGACGATTGTCAAACCGAACCCAAATCCAAGCCGGCGCCCGCAAACTAAAAGCGTCCTAGTGCGCGGCAATGAACGCGTCACAGCAGGCGGCTCAATCAAGAAAGCAAAAACCCGGCAGGCCAGCACAAAACGCCAGTATCAGTCTGACAAATAGCGCTATCGCTAGGCCTGTTTCAGCGCCCTACAGGTCGATTAAATATAGCGAATCGCAATAATTTCATATTCGCGCACGCCGCTTGGTGCTTGCACGGTCGCAACATCGCTTTCATATTTGCCAATCAGCGCTCGGGCAACGGGCGAACTGATTGAAAGCAAGCCGTGTTCAAGGTTGGCTTCATCATCGCCAACGATTTGATAGGTCACTCTTTCGCCCGAGGCCAGGTCCTCAAGATCAACCGTGGCGCCAAATACGGCGCGGCCGTCCGCATCAACCAGCGCCGGCTCGATAATTTGCGCGGCAGATAATTTTGCTTCTAACTCTAAAATCCGGCCTTCGATAAAAGCTTGTTTCTCTTTTGCCGCATCATATTCGGCATTTTCCGAAAGATCACCCTGAGCACGAGCCTCTGAGATTGAATAAATCACCGACGGCCGCTCGACTGTTTTGAGCCGATGCAGTTCGTCTTTTAATAGGCCTGCGCCACGTTTGGTTAACGGAATAGAAGTCATGAGAAAATTATACGGTACCTAAATACATTGAGGGGTTAGTTTAGACTAGCGTGTAGCCCTTGTATATCATATACCTCTAGATTTTTTAAATAACGCAATCCCTCAACCGCTGCACACGCGCCTGATATCGTTGTGTAATACGTGACTTTATTAGCCAGAGCGCTGATCCGAATCGAACGAGAATCGGCAACCGCTGCGCGCGTTTCATCAACCGTTGTAAAAACTAACGCAATCTCACCATTTTTAAGCATATCGACAATGTGTGGGCGGCCGTCTTTCACTTTATTCACCACCTTGACCGGCACGCCAGCCGCACTAATCGCCGCGGCCGTGCCTTTGGTTGCAACCAAGAAATACCCGAGTTCGTGCAATAAGCGCGCCAACTCAACTGCAGTAGGCTTATCGCTGTCTTTTACGGTCATCAAGACGGTACCAGAATCCGGCAAGCGCGAGCCAGCTGCAAGTTGCGACTTAAATAGCGCCTCGCCAAAAGTGCGGCCAATACCCATCACCTCGCCAGTTGAGCGCATTTCAGGACCGAGTACGGGATCAACGCTTGGAAATTTAGCAAACGGAAAGACCGCCTCTTTAACGCTAAACCAAGACGGTGCAACTTCCTCACCGATATGCTGCGCATCAAGGCTTTGCCCAACCATGCAACGCGCGGCAATTTTTGCGAGTTGCATGCCGGTTGCCTTGGAAATATAAGGGACTGTGCGTGAAGCGCGTGGATTAACTTCAAGCACATAAACAACATCTTCAAGCTGCTGAGTCGGTCCCGTGCCCACAGTTTGACGCTGAATCGCAAACTGCACGTTCATCAGCCCAACCACTTTTAAAGCCTGTGCCATGGCGGCCGTTTGCCGCTTCAACTCGGTAACCGTGGCGGCCGAGAGCGAATAAGGCGGCAATGAACACGCCGAGTCACCCGAATGCACCCCGGCTTGCTCAATATGCTCCATCACGCCGCCAATAAAGACCCTTTGCCCATCTGCGATGCAATCCACATCACATTCAATGGCATCGTTCAGAAAACGGTCAAGTAACACCGGCGAATCGTTGGAGACTTTAACGGCCTCTCGCATATATCGCTCAAGTTCGCGCGGCTCATGCACAATTTCCATCGCGCGCCCACCGAGCACATAAGAAGGCCGCACCACCAGCGGATAACCAATTTCCTCGGCCAGCGCCAGCGCTTTTTCTTCGGTTCGAGCGGTGCGATTGGGTGGTTGGCGCAAGCCAAGTTTAGATAGCAATTGCTGAAACCGCTCGCGGTCCTCAGCCATATCGATCATATCCGGCGTGGTGCCGATGATCGGCACGCCATTGGCCTCAAGATCAAGCGCCAGTTTGAGCGGAGTCTGCCCACCGTATTGCACAATCACGCCTAAAGGTTGTTCTTTATCGACAATTTCGAGCACATCCTCTAGCGTCAGCGGCTCGAAATATAGGCGATCCGACGTGTCATAATCAGTCGATACCGTTTCTGGATTGCAATTGACCATAATCGTCTCATAGCCATCTTCACCCAGCGCAAGCGCCGCATGCACGCAACAATAATCAAATTCAATACCTTGCCCAATCCGATTCGGGCCACCCCCTAACACCACAATTTTTTTGCGCTGAGTCGGCTGGGCTTCGCATTCTTCTTCATACGTTGAATACAAATAGGCCGTTTTTGTCGCGAATTCAGCCGCGCAACTATCCACACGCTTATAGACTGGGCGCACATTGAGCGCCAAACGAAGGGCGCGCACGGCAGCGGGCTCCACCTCCAGCAGTTTAGCCAAGCGCCGATCGGAAAAACCACTCCGCTTTAACTCACGCAATTCGTCAGCTGACAGACTCTCCAATGAACGGGTCCTTAAGGCCTGCTCTTTCAGCACGATTTGCTCAATCTGCGCTAAAAACCAAGGGTCGATGTGGGTTTCTTGGTAAATTTCAGCTAGACTTAAACCGATCCGAAACGCATCGGCAACATACCAGATACGATCAGGGCCAGGCTCACCAATTTCTTCCCCAATTTCGTCGCGATCGGTCGATTTTTCATCCAGCCCATCCACGCCCACTTCAAGCCCGCGCAACGCTTTTTGAAAAGACTCCTGAAAGGTGCGGCCAATTGCCATGACCTCCCCGACCGATTTCATTTGGGTGGTCAAATGCGGATCAGCCGCAGGGAATTTCTCAAAAGCAAACCGTGGGATCTTGGTCACGACATAGTCAAGCGTAGGCTCAAACGAAGCCGGCGTGCCGGAGCCCGTTTCATTGCTAGTAATTTCATTTTTTAATTCATCGAGGGTGTACCCTACCGCAAGCTTAGCAGCGATCTTCGCAATTGGAAAACCGGTTGCCTTTGAGGCCAGCGCTGATGAACGCGATACCCGTGGGTTCATTTCAATGACCACCATCCGGCCATCGGCCGGATTAATCGCAAACTGTACATTTGAGCCCCCCGTATCCACGCCAATTTCACGTAAGACGGCTAACGAGGCGTTGCGCAAGAGCTGATACTCTTTGTCCGTGAGCGTTTGCGCAGGCGCGACGGTAATTGAATCCCCGGTATGGATCCCCATTGGGTCTAGGTTTTCAATTGAGCAAACAATGATGCAGTTATCATGCCGGTCGCGCACCACTTCCATCTCAAATTCTTTCCAGCCCAAGAGAGACTCTTCAATCAATAACTCACGGGTCGGCGAAAGATCGAGGCCGCGTTTACAAATTTCTTCAAACTCTTCACGGTTATAGGCAATCCCACCACCTGAGCCGCCCATTGTAAAAGAGGGCCGGATAATCATTGGATAACCCGTACCGCCGGTTTGGATTGAAATCTCGGCCTGGACTCTTAGCGCGTCCTCAAACGAATGAGCAATGCCAGATTTTGCCGAAGCCAGGCCAATTTTGGTCATGGCTTCTTTAAATTTCTGCCGGTCTTCTGCTTTATCAATCGCAGCCGGCGAAGCGCCAATTAATTCAACCTTGTATTTGGCCAGCACGCCATGATGATGCAGATCAAGTGCACAATTAAGGGCCGTCTGCCCACCCATGGTTGGCAAGATGGCGTCAGGACGCTCTTTGGCGATAATCCGCTCAAGCACTTCCCAAGTAATCGGCTCGATATAGGTCACATCCGCCATTTCCGGGTCAGTCATAATCGTGGCCGGATTACTATTCACCAAGATCACCGTGTAACCTTCATCACGCAATGCCTTGCACGCTTGCGCGCCTGAATAGTCGAACTCGCATGCTTGGCCGATGATAATCGGACCCGCTCCGATGATTAGGATTTTATTAATATCTGTGCGCTTAGGCATAAAATTCTCTAAATAGTTTTCTTATACGGCCGCTTTGTTGTTGGCACGTTCGCGCGCCATGAGCGAGATGAATCGATCGAATAGATAGCCTAGATCATGCGGCCCCGGCGATGCCTCTGGGTGGCCCTGGAAGCAAAATGCCGGTGACTCCTTCAAAGCAAAACCTTGCAAGGTACCGTCAAATAGCGAAACATGCGTGATCCGGGCGTGTGCCGGCAGGCTCTGCGCGTCCACCGCAAAACCGTGATTTTGCGAGGTAATTACCACGCGGCCATCATCCAGGTCTTTCACCGGATGATTAGCGCCATGATGGCCGGTTTTCATTTTGACAGTCTGCGCGCCAATCGCCAGCGCCATAATCTGATGCCCAAGGCAAATGCCGAAAGTCGGCAATTTTTGCTCGATCAACTCACGCACAGCACGAATTGCATAGTCGCATGGCTGAGGATCGCCCGGACCATTGGATAAAAAGATGCCATCCGGCTTAAGCGCCAGCGCCTCAGTTGCGCTCGCTTGAGCCGGCAATACCGTGACTCGGCAGCCACGCTGCGCTAACATGCGCAAAATATTAAATTTGACGCCATAGTCAAAAGCCACGACATGGTAGCTTGGTTGCGTTAATGTGCCGTAGCCAGCGCCCAACTGCCATTCAGTTTGCGTCCATTCATACGGTTTAGGGGTTGAGACAACTTGAGCCAAGTCTTTCCCTGACAACCCTGCAAAAGCTCTGGCCAACGCCAGCGCTTTCTCAGCATCCGTGTCGCCAGCCAAAATACAGCCGTTTTGAGCGCCACGCTCGCGCAAAATCCGGGTCAAGCGACGCGTATCAATACCGGCAATCGCGACCATCTGCTGCTCGCGCAGATAATCAGCAAGCGGCTGATGCTGACGAAAATTAGACGATAATACGGGAAGATCACGAATGATAAGGCCAGCCGCTTGTATTTTTGCAGCATCAATATCTTCGTGATTAACCCCCGTATTACCAATATGAGGATACGTAAATGTCACCAGCTGATGAGCATAGCTCGGATCCGTCAGGATTTCCTGATAACCCGTCATTGCAGTGTTAAAGACTACCTCACCCACAGTATGACCGGCAGCGCCAATCGAAATACCACGAAAAATCGTGCCATCAGCAAGCGCAAGCAAAGCAGGTTGAAAAGACGGCAACACGGCTAACTCCTAAAGGCAACACGCCTACTGTCAACCCGCCGCCGGTCACTAAAAATTGCCCGCGTGCTCGCCCAGATAGCTGCACATCAGCATTAAGGCTTGGCCGCGGTAGACCTATTTGACCATACGGCACCAAAACGGAGGATACGGGTAGTAGGCGCTAAGATAAATTTGGTTCAGATAAACCCTCTAATTATAACTTGAAAGCATTCTATTTTTTGTATTTTTTGAGGATAAAACCTTACCCCTTATCCGCTTAGCCACTATTGGCCTGATCTTTCTGCGCCTCAATCAGGCCGCGATTAGCCAACGCATCAGCCCGCTCATTCTCCGGGTGCCCGGCGTGTCCCTTAACCCAGCACCATTCAATTTCATGCTGGTTAGCTAGCCGATCTAAGCGCTGCCATAAGTCGACATTTTTCACCGGTGTTCTCGCTGAGGTCATCCAGTTTTTTTGCTTCCAACCGTGAATCCATTGACTAATGCCCTGTTGCACGTATTTTGAATCGGTATAAATAGCAATTTTGGCACGGCGCTTTAATGCTTCAAGCGCCGCAATCACCGCCATCAACTCCATCCGATTATTGGTGGTAGCCGGTTCCCCGCCTGACAATTCTTTTTCTTGCATACGATAGCGCAATAACGCGCCCCACCCGCCTGGACCTGGATTGCCTTTACAAGCCCCGTCGGTGTAAATTTCGATCGTTTCGGAAGGCATCATTTACGCCGTTGAGTTTGTGGTGTGGCCACCGGCGGCAAAGCCGGCGCCAGGGCGGCAGAACTGCGCGGCGCGGCGCCGACTAAACGCACACCACGCACGCGCTTAATCGCCGTAATCATGTACACTGCGCCAAAAATAGGCCACCAGCGATCCCCGGCTTGTTCTATGCACGCAAATCGCGTCAGCCACTGCTCACTCGTAAAGGGCGGCTGATAACAACCAAAGCGCCCGCGATTTAATTCAAAACCTAGTAACTTAAGCCAGTCCTTGAGCCGCGAAAACGCAATCAACTTACGGTGAGCCGGGACAAAAGAGCGCTTAGTTAAGCCCTTAAGCGCTTGTCGAGCTCCCCATAGACTCAATGTATTAAAGCCAAAGATCACCAATTGTCCTTCGGGCAACAATACGCGTTCAACTTCTCGTAACAGCCGATGTGGCTCGCACGTCAATTCAAGCGTGTGTGGCAAAATCAGTAAGTCGACACTTTGTGAGGCAAAAGGCAGTTCAGGCAAATCGCACCTAATGCAGCTATATTTGGCAAACGCCGTTAACATCTTTAAATCAGACTCTGCATTCAACACCACCGCGCGCGAGGGCATGCGATTTTCACGCAGCGCATCAAGTTGAGGCAGGCCAAGTTGTAATGCATAATAGCCAAAGATATCACTCACCAGGCGATCAAGTTGTGCCTGCTCCCAGGCAAGCACATAGCGCCCAGGGGCAGAAGCTGCCCAAGCGGACCACTCTATAATGGATTGATTAAACATGATGCTCCAATGAATACGTCATTTACTGCTCGCAAATTACTTGAGTATGTAGCAGTCCCCGCGTTTCAAGACAACTATATTTGGTTGGTATCGGATGGCCAAGCTGCAGTAGTGGTCGACCCAGGCGATGCAACGCCGGTGATCGCTCAATTGCGCGAGCGTGGCTGGCATTTAAGCGCTATTTTACTCACCCATCATCATTATGATCATACCGCTGGAGTCGCGGACCTACTTAGCAGGTGGAACGTCCCTGTATACGGCCCAGCGCAGCAGACCATCGACACCGTCACACACCCGCTCAAACATAATGATACGGTATGTCTGCTAGCACCACAGTTAGAATTTTCCGTACTTGAAATACCCGGCCATACAAATGACCATCTGGCTTATTTCATCAAAGGCGCACAGCAGGCAGCGCCTCGCGTATTCTGCGGCGATACGCTTTTTGCTAGCGGCTGTGGCCGTCTATTTGAGGGTACGCCGCAGCAGATGCTCGCCTCACTCGATGCGTTAGCCGCGTTACCCAGCGCCACGCTCGTACACTGCGGACACGAATATACGCTAGCGAATCTCCGCTTTGCGTTAGCTTGCGAGCCGAATAATTTAGACTTAGCCACCTGGCAGCGCCAAGCACACGCCCTGCGCGCACAGGGTAAGCCGACCGTACCCACGACCTTGGCTCACGAAAAACGCGTTAATCCCTTCTTACGGGTTGACCAAGCAGAGATACAGCAGCGGCTGGCTGTGCCAGCAGGTGATCGGCTCGCTACATTTATCGCGCTGCGTGAATGGAAAGACCACTTTAGTTAAAATACGGTTGAAAACAAGTTAAGCTTCCCTGCTATGCTTGTACTTTTTACGGCTTTACCTGGAATTCTTGCCCTAATGAGATTCATCTTTAGCGTGCTATGGGTCGCATCGGCCATATTATTATCCTCTTGCGCCAGTAGGCTGCCCGCTAACCCTGAGAACACGCTGCCCACAGAAGATGAGCGCTCCTCTTCTTTTTTCTCTTCTTTCGCAACTCGTTTTAAAACCGCCAATGTTGATCAAACGATTGACCTTGACCATGATTCCGTGAATGCCCATAGCGGGCATTCGGCTGATTTATGGAGCCGTATCCGGCGCGGTTTTCAGATGCCAGATCTCAAAAATGACCTAGCACAAACACAACTGTCTTGGTATGCTGCGCGGCCTGAATATGTCCAGCGCATGACCGAGCGTTCCAAACTTTATCTTTATCATATTGTAGAAGCGCTGGAAGCACGCAATCTGCCCACTGAGCTTGCGTTGCTGCCCTTTATTGAATCTGCCTATAACCCACAAGCCCTGTCAGTCGCTAAAGCGGCAGGGATGTGGCAATTTATCCCGGGGACCGGACGCAGTTATAATCTCAAACAAAATATTTTCCTAGATGAACGCCGCGATGTACTCGCTTCAACCAATGCCGCGCTCGATTACTTAGCTAAGCTACACGGTATGTTTGGCGATTGGCGCCTGGCCCTAGCCGCTTATAATTGGGGAGAAGGCAATGTCTTGCGCGCCATCGCGCGTAATCGCAAAGCTGGTTTGCCAACGGATTACCTTAGCCTAAAAATACCTAAAGAAACGCGTCATTACGTACCCAAATTACAAGCGGTTAAAGATATCGTGGCGCAACCGCAAAAGTATGGCTTAACGCTGCCGTCGATTCCAGATCACCCCTACTTTGTCACCGTGACGACAGCGCGTGATATTGATGTTGCGGTAGCCGCACAGCTTGCCGGCTTATCGCTTGATGCCTTTCACGCACTCAATCCATCGTTTTCAAAACCGATTATTTTAGGGGCCACGCAGCCACAAATTTTGTTGCCGTTTGAAAACGCACAAATGTTTGAGCAAGGCCTACATAACTATCAAGGTCTACTCTCAAGCTGGACCACCTATACCGTCACCAAACGCGAGCGCACAACAACGCTGGCAGCAAAAATCGGCGTTGATCCAGCAACCTTATCTACGATCAATAAAATTCCGGTTGGTATGCGCCTCAAGCCAGGCTCTACGGTACTGATACCCAAAGTCAAAGCCGCAGACGATGAAGATATCAGCGCCTATATCGCAGAAAATGCGGTCTTCGCACTTGAGCCGGATGTGCCAGACACCCGCAAAATGTTAATTCGTGTGCGCCGGCATGAAACCATGGCCGCCTTTGCTAAGCGCCATCGTATCCCGGTTGCCCAAATTCAAGCGTGGAACCATACCAAACGCACCAAGCTCGCGCCCGGGCAGATTGTGATGCTGCACGTTCCGACGAGCCAAAAACCTACGTTGGTTAAAGCTAAACTGCGCGTGCGGCCACTGCCGCCGACAGCCAAAGCAATCAAGGCACGAGCCGTTAAACTCAACGCGAAAAAACCCGTAGTCAAGCACAAAGCAAAAGTTGGGCCAATCAAAGCCCCCAAAGCCAAAGCCCAAAGCGCGCTGCCAACGCGAAAAATAGCCTCAAATTAACCCGCTCTATTCACTCAAAACAGAACCGAGATAACCCATCTCAGTGGAAACATTTATGCGCCAACTTGTACTCGATACTGAAACGACCGGCCTGAAAGCCCGTGGCGGCGATCGTATTATTGAAATTGGCTGTATTGAACTCATCAACCGCCAACTCACCGGCAACCATCTACATTTTTATATCAACCCAGAGCGTGACAGCGACCCAGGTGCGCTGGCGGTACACGGGCTAACCACCGAATTTTTAAGCGACAAACCCAAATTCGCTCAAATCGCCAGCGAACTATGCGATTTTGTCAAAGGCGCAGAAATTATTATTCATAATGCGCCGTTCGATGTCGGATTTCTGGATGCCGAATTAGCCTTACTCGGCCTTGCGCCATTTAATCAACAGTGCGGCACGGAAGTAATCGATACGCTCGTTCATGCAAGGCAGATTTTTCCCGGCAAACGCAACTCACTCGATGCGTTATGCGAACGCTTTAGCATTAGTAACGCGCACCGGACCTTGCATGGCGCGCTCCTTGATGCTGAGTTACTCGCTTTAGTTTACCTAGCCATGACGCGTGGCCAGGAGAACCTATTGCTAGATACGCTGAACGAGCCCTCCTCCAATACCCGTCACCATGCGTCGATCGCACTTGAGCAACTCATCTTGCCGGTACTCCGTGCGACGCCAGATGAAATCGCGGCCCATACCGCTGTATTAGACGAATTAGAAAAAACTGCAAAAATCCAAAGTGTATGGCGCAGCAGCATTGAATAAGTAGGAGCCGTATGCGTTAATTGCGCTTGCCTTTTTTGCCTAAGCGTGACGCCCCGGATTTCCCACGGCCCCGCCTTGCTTTAATAGCTGCTCATCGAGAGGGCTTAATCCCTGTACGCCCTCGATTAAGGTCTCCGTCGTTGTCAAAACGTCATGCGTCGAACTCCAGGAAAGCACTACCTTATATTTTTCTCCCTCTTTTATCACTTGCCACCTGCGCACGGATTTATCGTCACACCCCGTCACCAAGTAGTGCCATCAGGGGTCGTTTTCCAGGCAAGGCTAGCGACTGGTCCGTTAAAACCTTGAATCACCGCATCACATTGACCCGAGGTGATATTCCACAGCCGCACGGTCTTGTCATCACTGCCGGAGGCGATCTGCCGTCCGCTGGGCGAATACGCCACGCTAGTAACACCAGAAGTATGTCCGTGAATAGTGCAAAAAACGGCCATTTTCTACACTCAATCACGCTGACCACTTGGTGCGGCTGTGACCTTTATTCTGAAGATACGATGAGGGGTAATGTAAGCTGGACAACAAAAAGTGGTAGTCCCTGCCCTTTATCTGATAAGATTATCGTTTTTGCTACGCATGCATGCGTAGCTATATCAAACAGTCAATTAGGGCGATTAACTCAGCGGTAGAGTGCCACCTTCACACGGTGGAAGCCAGTGGTTCGATCCCACTATCGCCCACCAAACCCTTCCCACCATCGACAAAGTCTGTACTGTCCTCAAACTGGTTCATTTTTTCAATTCAGGCAAAACCACTTTGGCCCGCTCCCTAATCGAATAAGGGCCAACCAGCGAGCGCATTGCCACTCTAAAACACCAAGTATGTAAGAAGTCCCCGACAAACGTAACGGACAAAAAAAAGCCCAAACCGGAGTTTGGGCTGAATCCACCAAAGGAGGAGGGTGGAGGAGACACTGCTTGGTTACCAAGTTGGCAACCGATAAACAGAGTATAGCAATAACTCTTGTGCAATGCAAGGAACTTTATAATATAAAATCATTTTTTACATTGTGAAAAATTAGAGGATTTTGCCAGAAAAATAAAAGTGCTTATTATTCAATAGGTTAGACACCAACATCTCAAGCTTGTATGTCATCTCAAAAAAAATTAGAGAACTATTCAGTCGCTATTTTAGGTTATTTACCCTAAAAATTAACTTGCTGTGCTGCACAAATTATTTTGGATAATCTATCTGCCGCGAGCTTGAAATGGTATCCGTTTGCCGCGCACACGCACAGCGTAAGTAATACCCAGATGAAAAGGAAAAAATACTGAAGAAGTTCGCAGCCCCAATACACAACGAGGCCTAACTATAAAGAAAAGGCAAAGCAGACCGATAAGCCGGATTCTGTGCACGCAACCAGAGTTGCGCGTGACAGCCATTCCTCTAGGCGCGTCATTACTGACGCGCTCAAGCTTCCTACCCGCGAACTAGCAAGGGGCCTGCTTGCACCCTATAGATGCATGCTCGCCTATTTGGAATTGCTCCGGGTGGAGGTTACCGTGCCAGCTGCGTCACTGCAGCCGCGGTGCGCTCTTACCGCACCGTTTCACCCTTACCTGTGCATCAAACTTAACGCTTGAGGCCATCGGCGGTTTGCTTTCTGTTGCCCTATTCCGCGTGTCGCCACGGATGGCCGTTAGCCATCACCCTGCCCTTTGGAGTCCGGACTTTCCTCCCCCTTCTCACGAAGGCGGCGGCTGTCTGGCCTGCTTTGCCGGTTTAAGTTTAGCACGCTTACTCAATTAACCCGAATTCTGGTTAAGGAAATGCCGAGATAAGGGAAAAAAATTTGCTCGTTTAGCGCTAAAAATTGAAAATACTGTATTCAAGTACAGAAAAATGCCCATTATAATAAGCAAAAAATCGTATAGAGCCCACTATACTGACATCAATTAAACGAGTTGCCATGCGATTGTTTCACCTGCCCCTAATGGCACAATCGTGTGCTCACCTGCGGGTAATTCAAGTGGCAGCAGCCATGACTCGCGCTGCAGCGTAACCGTTCCCGAGTTGCGCGCCAGCCCATAAAACGCCGCGCCGTGAAAGCTTGCAAACCCCTCAAGCTGCGCCAAGGCCCCGACCCGATCAAAAGCCTGCGCGTAAAGTTCAAGCGCATGCAAAGCCGTGTAACAGCCAGCGCACCCACACGCATGCTCCTTCAGGCCTTTAGGGTGTGGCGCACTATCCGTACCCAAAAAAAAGCGCGAGTTACCCGAGGTTGCCGCTTTGACTAATGCCATCCGGTGCCGCTCGCGCTTTAAAACTGGCAAGCAATAATAGTGTGGCCGCAGCCCTTTTTGGAACAGCGCATTGCGGTTATACAACAGATGATGCGCGGTAATCGTCGCACCAAGCGTGCCAGGCGCGGCCTCTGCGTCGCGCACATAGTCGGCCGCTTCTTGCGTGGTGATATGCTCAAAGACAATTTTTAAAGCCGGAAACGCACGCCGCACAGGCACCAGTACTTGATCGATAAATGCCTTTTCACGATCGAATACATCAATTGACGGATCCGTCACTTCACCGTGCACCAGCAGCGGCAAACCAAGCTCTTGCATCACTTCAAGCGTTTTTGTGCAGTGTTTAAGGTCCGTTACGCCGGCATCTGAGTGAGTCGTGGCCCCCGCTGGATAGAGTTTAATCGCATGTACAACGCCTGATTCATGTGCCCGACGAATTTCATCGGCCGGCGTGTTATCGGTGAGATACAGTGCCATCAGTGGTTCAAAATCCACAGATTCTGGCAACGCAGCCAGAATGCGGCGGCGGTAAGCCAGGGCTTGCGCTGTGGTCGTTACCGGTGGATTTAGATTGGGCATGATTAGCGCGCGCCCGAACTGGCGCGCGGTATGCGGCAACACAGCCGCCAGCATCTCACCATCGCGCACATGCAAATGCAAGTCATCCGGACGCGTTATGGTAAGTGAGTTAATCTGTGCTGCTTGGGGTTGAGTGAGAGCTTGATTAAAGTGGTTTTCCATGAATTTGAGCCTAACCCAGAAGATATATGATTTAATTTATTATAATCTGCAAGGCTTATCTAATGGGACAGTTAGAGTTTAGAGTATGTTTCCACTGTTTGCTAATAAGTCTATGGGATCACCTCTTCTCTCTCAGGTCAGCTTGATTTTGTCCGAAAATTGTATATAATTTTCGGACATGAGGCAAAATACACTTATCCCATCTCCAAACATCAAGTTGTTGATCGTGCAACGTATTGATCAAGCCCCGGTAGATACCGTATGGACAGCGGTGGATTTTCTTGACCTAGGCGGTCGCGATGCGGTCGATAAAACCTTGCAACGCATGGTCGCCGGCGGTGATTTGCATCGTTTCGACCGCGGGCTCTACGGCCGACTTCGGTTAAATGCATTGACCGGACAGCTTACTGTTCCTGATTACCGTAGTGTCATTAACGCTATAGGTCGGCGTGACCAAACTCGAATGTTGATCGACGGCATGACTGCCGCTAATGATTTGGGTTTGACCAATGCTGTACCTGGGCAAGTTATCGTACATACCGATGGTCGGCTGCGCCCTATTCAGTTGGGAAATCTAACAATCCAATTCAAATTGACCGCGCCCAGCAAACTTTACTGGGCAGGTCATCCAGCCATGCGTATCGTGCAAGCTTTGTACTGGTTGCATGACAGCATCAAAAATAGTGCTCAATTGGAACATGATGTCGTCAAAGCCAAATTGATTCGACTACTGTGCGATTCAAATCAATCGGCTAAAATTCGTGATGATCTGCAAACTGGCTTGCACACTGTACCCGCATGGATGCAGCAGTGGATAAGAGAACTACTGGCAGCGATGCCCCAAGAAATGGGAGGGCAAACATGAATCCAGGCTTCCTTTCAGTCATTGCTGCTACACCTAAAGATCGCCTTGGCTTATTTTTGGCAACGGCCAACCAACTTGGTACCTCTTTGCAGAACGTTGAAAAAGATTTTTGGGTGTGCTGGGTGCTGGATTTACTATTTAACGGAAGAGAAATTACCGAACCACGATTGTTATTCAAGGGGGGTACGTCGCTCTCCAAGGCTCATGGATTGATCTCACGTTTTTCGGAAGATATAGACATTACGGTTTTCCGTGAAGATATCGGCCAAGAAGATGTTCTTCAACAGCGCAGATTTGGACTTAAAAAGTGCTCGCCCAGGATCGTTTGCACTTGCTACAACACCAGAGATGATCGATGCGCTCAGACGAGACTATCAGGCGATGTCTGGGATGATTTTTGGTGAAGTACCGGATTTCACAATGATGATAAATGAGATTGGGGAACTGGAACAGCAAATCAATCAACTTTGAGATCAAGGTTTTCCTGATTTAAAGTAAACACAGTGTAACCGATGGTAGGAGCACGCAGATTGAAAGTGGGGTTAAGCAACTGCGATCTCGTATGCGGCATTGTCTAGATACGGCCGGTCGCCATGTCTCTGACGACAACGTAGTCCATGCGTGGGAGGAATATTCCGATCATGTCTGCTCAAGTTGGCTCACGCTACCGGACGATGAGGCAGCATTGCTAGAAATCTTACTGAAATATTTGCCGTCCGGAGCAGGTACACAGGCCGATATGTGGCGTACCACTCTCCTGGATGCAGGCGACGGTAGCGGTGACAGCATCGTCGAATTGCCCGACGAACTACTGGCTCAATTAGACTGGAAGATGGGAGACACACTGACCATCAGCAAGAGGGATTCAGGCGCTCTGATGCTGCGGCGTGCAAATGATTGAGCATACCCGAGCCAATCATTCCCCCAAATAAGCCGCCCTCACTTGCGGATATCCAAGCATCTGTTTGGCGTCTCCAGACAACGAGATCAACTCAGATTCCAGCACGTAAACACGATTCGCCGCATGGAGCGCCAGCCGGGCGTTTTGCTCGATCAGTAGTTAGAGATTCGAGTTGCCCGCTTTTCAAAGATAATCTAAACTACCCAAAACTTAGCCGTACACCTTAGCGTGGCATGACCCTCTCTATGCAACGCTGGGCTAGTAGCACAATGATAAAACAATGAGCGTAGTCAATCGATGCGCGGGTGACGATTTAAAAGGAGGAGTGTGTGCTGAAAAACGGAGACTCAGCCCATCTCAAAGACTGGATCGCTACGGGTCTCTAGCGCTTTAGCTCATGATTAAATTTGCCAGGTTTTATGGCTCATAGGAACCGACGCAGCAATTAGCAGACTGTGACTTAGAGAGCGTCCGCATAGACAAATCGTGCGGATCGAAATGTGGAGATTGGGCACCAACTCAACTGAATTTATTATATAAAAAGCTCAAGGGGACTATTTTATGATGAATTGTGTAGACTCTGTTTTGCCTATGTCAGATGTGCAAAGCAGCACTGATCACCGCGAAATCCCGATTCAGCGCGTTGGCATCAAAGCGATACGTCATCCACTAACAGTACTGAGCGCCACTGGCGCGAGCCAGCCAACAATCGGCCATTGCGAGCTTGATGTTTACTTAGCGGCCGATCAAAAGGGCACTCATATGTCGCGCTTTATTGCCCTATTGCAAGAAAGCACGGTAGACCCTAAGACAGGACACACGGTCCCGCTCGATCTCTTGGGCTTTCAGAAAATGGCTCTTAAAATGCTCAACAAATTGGAAAGCTCAGCGGGCCGCATTGAAATTACTTTTCCTTATTTCATCAATAAAACAGCGCCAGTATCGGGAGCTCAAAGCTTGCTTGATTATGAGGTCAGCTTTATTGGTGAGGCGCATGGCGATACGAGCCGGATTTTTTTGAAAGTTTTGGTGCCCGTGATGAGTTTATGTCCATGTTCCAAAGAAATCTCGTTCTATGGCGCGCATAATCAACGCTCGCATGTGACCATTAAGGCAGAATTAAATAGCCTTGAGATATCGATTGAGACATTGATACGCATCGCTGAGGAATCGGCATCTTGTGAATTGTGGGGGCTCTTAAAACGGCCAGATGAAAAGTTTGTGACCGAGCGCTCTTATGATAATCCAAAATTTGTCGAGGATTTAGTGCGTGATACGGCTAGCCGGCTCAATCAAGATGATCGGATTATCGCTTACGTGCTTGAAGCCGAGAATTTTGAGTCGATCCATAATCACAGCGCGTATGCATTAATCGAATATGATAAGCGGAAAAGAAACTTGAAGGCGGTTTAAATTTGTCCGGCTCAAAACACCATCATGGGGAATGCGAAAACAAGCGGGCAATTGTACTGCACACTTAGACGCCCGTTTAACTTTCCTGGCTGGTGAAGAGCTGACTCATGAATCATTGAACACTGAAAAAGGAGAGCAGGAGATGAGCCATTTTATACCATCAAGCAAAAGCCTAACGTTACATGCCATATCTGGCATTCCCCTTATCCAGACTGGGGATGATCTTAGCCAAATTATTCTTAAGGCGCTACAGGAGGACGATCTCGTCTTAGCCGATGGCGATGTGTTGGTGCTTGCTCAAAAGATCGTTTCCAAATCTGAAGGGCGGTGGGCTACGTTATCCTCAGTCACGCCTTCTGAGCAAGCCATCGATTTGGCACAGAAGGTCGATAAAGATCCACGACTGGTTGAACTCATCCTCTCGGAGTCGGTGGAAGTCATCGCGCACAGGGAAACAGGTATGCTCATCGTCATGCATCGCCATGGATTCGTCATGGCGAACGCCGGTATTGATCATTCGAATGTTGGCGGTGGCGACACCGTACTTTTACTGCCCAAAGACTCTGATTACAGTGCGCAGAAATTGAAAGAGCAGATTCACCACCTGTGCGGTGTCAACGTTCACGTTATCATCAATGACAGCTTTGGCAGAGCCTGGCGCCGCGGTACGGCGGGATGCGCAATTGGTGTGGCAGGCTTTGCGCCGCTTAAAAACTATATTGGAAAACCAGATTTATTTGGCTGCCTCTTACAGACAAGTCAAGCGGCAGTAGCTGACGAACTCGCCGCAGCGGCCTCCTTTCTGATGGGGCAAGCGGACGAGAGCAGGCCTGTTGTGCTGATCCGCGGCGCGAATCTGCCCCCAGCCGATGGTACGATTCAGCAACTGATTCGTTCCAAACCAGAAGATGTGTTTCTTGAGACGGCGTCTACGTTTTCGCTAAAAGCCGCGTGAATGTTGGCTTAGCACAAGACATCGCAAAAAGAGAACGGGCGAACCATCGGCGCGGAGTGTGTCAATCAGAAATGATTAGACAACTGAATTATTATATGGCAGCATCGTGTTCAAATATAAAAATATTGAATGAAGAGCCCATTAAAGTGACGCGCATTGACAATGCGCGTCACCTTGATTTTTCAGGAAAATAATAAAAAGGAGACTGCACTATGCATTCTGCTTCTGCGCGTCAGCGCAGCGACGGTATCTGGGGAGTAGTGCCATTAAAAGCGCCTGAAAGCGCTAAGACACGCCTGGCTGGCGTTCTCAGCCACGCCTCGCGCCGCTCATTGTTTTTCTCAATGGCTAATCACGTCATTAGTACGCTGAAGGCATCATCCAACATCGCTCGTCTGTTGGTGGTTACGCCCTCTGAAATCAGCGCAGAGATGGCTCGGGCCGCGGGTGCAGAGATCTTGTGGGGACCACCCGATGAAGGCATGGCCAACGCCTGCGCGCGGGCAACCGCCCATGTTGCCGCAGCGGGCGGACAACGGGTGATGTTCGTCCCCGGCGATTTGCCACTGCTAGATGTAGCCGCGGTCGACATGTTGAGTCGCGCACCAGTAGATGCAATTGGCATGGCGCCGAACCGGGAAGGCTATGGCACCAATGGGCTGATTTGCCGACCTGGCGCGATTCCGATGCATTTTAGCGGGCACAGCCTGTCCGCTCATAAAGATGCCGCGCAGCGCGCAGGAATTAAGGTTTGGATCGTCCGCGCAAGAGGCTGGGCGCTAGATGTTGATTTACCAGCCGATCTTGACGAACTCAAGTCTTCTATCAAAGATGTCCAATGGAGGGGGTTATGATGAAAGCAGTAATGAGTAGTCCGGTGAGTCAAATACTCAAGAAAATTGAGCGCTCCGCTGATGCCGCTCAGCCAAGGCTAGAGCAAAAGGAGTTAGCGTATGAACTTGAGGCGGTGCAGGATTGGCGGGCGCTGTCTGATCTTGCCGCAGCCTGGCGAGATATCGGTTGGGGCAACAACGTAAGCTATTCGCGCAAAGTTTTCATTCCGCTCACCCATCTGTGCCGGGATGTTTGTCACTATTGCACATTTGCCAAAGCGCCGCGGGTGGTTGGCCCAGCATTTATGACGGTGGAACAGGCACTAGAGATTGCCCGAGCAGGCGCTGCAGCAGGCTGCCGCGAGGCCTTATTTACCCTGGGTGACCGGCCTGAAGAGCGCTACGCAGCCGCACGCGAAGCACTCCAGCAACTCGGGCATGCGAGCACAGCCAGCTATGTCGCGGAGGTCGCGCAACGCGTACGGGCCGAAACAGGACTGCTGCCACACTTCAATATGGGCGTGCTCAGCGCTGCCGAGTACCAGGCGTTACGGCCGCATGCGCCTTCTTTCGGAATCATGTTGGAAACCGCCTCCGAACGACTTTCCGAGCGTGGCGGGCCACATTACGGCTCACCGGATAAACATCCGGCAGTGCGGCTTGAAACGATGCGCCTAGCTGGCGAAGCACATATACCAATCACTTCAGGCATCTTGATCGGCATCGGCGAGACCCGCCGTGAACGGCTGGAATCGCTCTTTGCGCTGCGCGATTTGCATGATCGCTATGGACACGTGCAGGAAGTCATTGTGCAAAATTTTCGTGCCAAAGCCGGCACCAAGATGGTGAATGCTCCTGAGCCATCGATGGACGAGCTGTGTTGGACCACAGCGGTTGCGCGTTTAATCCTCGGCTCCGCCATGAGTATTCAGGTGCCACCCAATCTTTTCGAAGGCGATCTCACCGACTTGATCCGCGCCGGCATCAATGATTGGGGCGGTGTATCGCCCATCACGCCCGATCACGTCAACCCCGAAGCGCCTTGGCCACACCTCGAACGGCTCAGCGAAGTCACCGCCCGTGGCGGCAAGGTATTGGTCGAGCGGCTGACGGTCTATCCGCAGTATATCGATGCCCGCGATCAATGGGTCGACCCAGGTTTGCACCGCGACCTCCTTCTCCATTCAGACTGCGGTGGACTGGCCAGAACCGATGGCAAATGGATAGCGGGCTCCAGTACAGCAACCGACATCTCCAGCCTGCAGATGCAGGCTACGATACCCAATGCTGATAGCATTTCGCCGCAAACCATCGATATCGTCAACAAATGCTTGTCTGGCGATCGCCTTGAAGAAGCGGATCTCGTGCATTTATTCAAGGCCCGCGGCAACGATTTCGCGTATCTCACGCAAACGGCTGATCGTCTGCGCAAAGAAACCAACGGAGACAATATTACTTATGTGGTCAATCGAAATATCAACTACACTAATGTCTGCCAATATCATTGCAACTTCTGCGCCTTCTCGAAAGGGCGAGTAGAAGAAAGCTTGCGCGAAAAGCCCTATATTGTCGAGCTTGACGAAATCCGCCGCCGCGTCCGGGAGGCTTGGGATCGCGGCGCCACTGAAGTGTGCCTGCAGGGTGGCATCCATCCAGACTACACAGGACACACTTATCTCGACATTTGCTCAGCGGCCAAAACGGAATGCCCGGATATTCATATCCATGCTTTTTCACCCCTTGAGATCATGCATGGCGCACAGAGTCTGGGCAGAACCGTCAAAGCGTTTTTGTCTGATTTGAAAAAAGCGGGCTTAAGTACCTTGCCTGGCACTGCGGCCGAGATTTTAGATGACGAAGTGCGGCGTCAGATTTGTCCAGACAAATTAAATACACAAGAATGGCTGACGGTGATTCGAACGGCTCACGAGCTAGGCTTGCGCACCACCGCCACGATCATGTTTGGCCATGTCGAATCTTACCGGCACTGGGCGCAGCATATCCTCAAGCTGGTGGAACTGCAGCGTAACACAAGAGGGCTGACTGAGTTTGTCCCGCTGCCCTTCGTCCACGAAGAAGCTCCCCTGTTCAGAAGAAATCGCTCTCATCAAGGGCCGACCTTGCGCGAAGCCGTTTTGATGCATACTGTAGGACGCTTAGCGTTTCATGGTCTGATTGATAATATCCAGACGTCTTGGGTAAAGATGGGTGAGCAAGGCTCACAACTTTGCTTGCAGGCAGGCGTTAACGATTTGGGGGGCAGCTTGATGAACGAATCGATCAGCCGTGCTGCCGGTGCGGCCCACGGACAAGAACTGTCACCAGCGGCGATGGCAGCGCTGGCTGCCAGATTGGGACGAACCGCCGTACAGCGCACGACGCTGTATGGGCGCGTGAGTATCGAGCGGCAGCAGGCGGCCCAGGCCGCTCTTCCGCTAACCCCTGTCAAGTATGTAAAAGCCGGGCGTCTCGTGCGCGGAGAGGGCCACCAAGTCTTACGCACCGTGGCATCATGATCTAAATTTTCTAAAACACCGCGGCGTCATGATCTAAATTTCTAGCATTGTGATTGACGCCGCGAAAAACGCTGAAGTAGCGTATACACCCGCTGCAACAGCATTAAAAACGCTCTCATGCAGGTCTCCGTAAGGAAAATAGGATGGCAAAGTATGTTGCATTATGCGGCGGGGTTGGGGGCGCCAAATTGGCGTTTGGATTAGCACACGCCCTGCCACCCGGCGAATTAACGATTGCTGTAAACACCGGTGACGATTTTGAGCATTTTGGCTTGCTCATTTGCCCCGATCTAGACACGGTTGTCTATACACTCGCAGGTATCGCTGACGCAGGCAAGGGATGGGGACGTGCTAGCGAGAGTTGGTTAGTGCAGGAAGAACTGGCTCGTCTAGGCGGACCAACCTGGTTTCAGCTCGGTGATAAGGACCTAGCACTTCACCTTTATCGGCGCAGCTTGCTTGACGGCGGAAATAGCCTATGCGGCGTGACCACGACACTCGCTAACACTTTGGGTATCAAGCATACGATTGTCCCGATGTCCAATGACCCAGTGAGAACCATAGTTGAGACAGATGAAGGCGCTTTGGCTTTTCAGAATTATTTCGTCGCCCGGCGATGTGAGCCGCGCGTCTCGGGCTTTCGCTATGAAGGCGCTGCCACAGCAAGAGTATCACCGGCGCTTGAGGCAGCGCTCAACGCACCCGATCTCACTGGCATCATCTTATGCCCTTCAAACCCATTCGTAAGTATTGGGCCGATACTGGCATTGCCAGGGATGCGCGATCAGTTGCGCACCAGCAATGCCCCAATCTTAGCCGTTGCACCGCTGGTCGGCGGCGCAGCAGTCAAAGGCCCGTTGACCAAAATGATGCATGAACTAGGGCTAAAGGCTTCCATTGACGGGATCGCATCGCTTTACGCTGATTTTCTTGACATTCTTGTTATTGATCCACAGGACGAGTGTGATGCCAGCGCCTTGTGCACGGATTCGATAGAAATCGATATGATCAAAACGCTCATGAAAACGCCTAACGAGCGTATCACTCTCGCGCAGCACGTCCTGGCCCGTCTTAAAAACCTATCCTCAAATGGCAAAGTGTACGCAATGTCTTAGCCCGCGTCGACTTATCTCAAATCTCGCAGCGCTTTAGGATAGGCGTTTCTGTTGTACTCCATACCCCGGTGCCGAGCTCAACTGACGACACGAACACAGTCACTTCAATCGGCGACCAGAGGCAGCATTTCATCTTCACCCGTTGGCGCATGCTGCTGATGTTGCAACGCCCACATCTGAGCATACACATTGCCCGCAGCAAGCAATTCGTGATGGGTACCGCGCTCAATGATGCGGCCCTGATCCATCACCAGAATCTGCTGTGCATGGATGACGGTTGACAGGCGATGCGCGATAATCAGCGTTGTGCGGTTGCGTGCGATCTGCTCCAGCGCTTGCTGAATCGAGCGCTCTGCGCGTGAATCGAGCGCTGATGTCGCTTCATCAAAAATGAGAATATGCGGATCTTTCAATAATGCGCGAGCGATCGCAATGCGCTGCTTTTCGCCGCCAGATAACTTCAGACCACGCTCACCCACTAGGGTGTCATAACCCGCTGGCAGGCTTTCGATGAAAGCATGAATATGCGCATGGCGCGCAGCCGCGATGACTTCGTCTCGCGCTGCGGATGGCCGACCATACGTGATGTTGTGATAGATCGTGTCATTGAAAAGCACGGTATCTTGCGGTACGATACCCATTGCTGCGCGCAGTGAATCCTGCGTCACTGCACGAATGTCCTGGCCGTCGATCACAATCCGTCCCCCACCCGCTTTATCGACATCGTAAAAACGCAGCAACAGTCGCACCAGCGTTGATTTGCCTGAGCCGCTATGACCGACCACCGCAGTGGTTGTGCCGGCTGCAATCGTAAACGTCAGATCACGCAAAATCTGCCGCGGCGGTTCATAGGAGAAGCTGACATGCTCGAAGCGCACCTCAGCGCTACGCACGGCAAGCGGGGGCGCCCCCTGGCTATCCTTAATTTCAGACTCGATTTCTAACAGCGAAAACATCCGCTCCATATCGCTAATGCTTTGCTTCAAAACACGATACCTATTGCCCAAGAAACTGAGCGGGATATAAAGTTGCAACATGAAAGTATGAATTAACACGAAATCGCCCAAGGTTAATTGCTTATCCAGCACCCCCTGCGTCGCCCGCCACAGGACCGCGATCAGACAGAGCGCGATGATTAACTGCTGGCCAAGACTCAACATTGACAGTGATCTTTGTGCACGAATCGCGGCCTTACGGTAAAGCATCAAGTGCTCATCGTAGCGCTGCGCTTCATAGCGTTCATTACCAAAATACTTGACGGTTTCGTAATTGAGCATCGAATCGACCGCCCGCGTACTGGCGGATGAACTGAGTTCGTTCATCGTGCGCCTTAAGTGCGTGCGCCACTCAGTCATTTTCACGGTAAACGTGATATAAGCGACAAGTACGGAAAAGGTGACAATCGCATAGTATGGTTCGTAGCGGACCGCGAGAAAAATCAATACCAGAAACACTTCGATAGCGATCGGCACAATGCTGTAAAGCGAATATGAAACCAGAGTTTGAACACCCCGAGTACCACGCTCGATATCGCGCGACACACCGCCAGTTTGTCGCTTCAGATGAAAGCGCAAAGACAATCTATGTAGATGCCGGAAAGCCGCAAGCGCTACCTGCCGCCCCGCGCTATAAGCTACTTTCGCAAAGAGAATCTCACGCAACTCGGCAAACAACGAGCTTGATAAACGCACAACCGCATACGCCACAACCAGCAGACCAATGCTGCTGAGCAAGCTAAACGTCGTCTCATACGCCGATGCCGGCAGCCGATTAGCTACCGCGAGTTGATCGACAATCGCTTTCATCACAATCGGCACACCCAAATTCGCGATTTTCGCGCTAATCAAGCAGGCCAACGCGAGCGCGACACGCACTTTATAGGTCAGTAGATAGGGCAAGAGTGTAATGATTGTCTGCCAATCGCTGCGCTGATTTGAAGACGGAGGCAAAGAAGTGGGGAACGGGTGCATAGTGAGTAGGTATATCCCTGCTGCTAATAAGACTGAAGTTTCGGCCAGTGGTATGTTCTTTCTTGCTATATCCAGGCCATGGTGAGCCAAGCAACATTGATCGCTCGAATTTAGCAAATGACACAACACTCTACATCACCAACTTACGCGCCGTAGAGAACACCAATAATATACAGCCTCCACGGCGAAGGCAATAAAAGCGCGCTTTTATCATTGGTGAGAAGCAAGTAAGACCCCTTACAATTTCTCTGCTCAGGTGATCAGTCTATGGCATCACCTCTCCTCTCTCAGGCCAAGCTTGACTATGTCCGAAAATTTTATATAACTTTCGTACATTAGGCAAAATACACTTCACCCATCTCCATATACATATCGTGCAAGCTTTGTACTGATTGCATGACAGCATCAAAAATAGTACTCAATTGGCACATGATGTCGTCAAAGCCAAATTGATTCGACTACTGTGCGATTCAAATCAATCGGATAAGATTTGTGATAATCTGCAAACTGGCTTACACATTGTCCCCTCATGGATGCAGCAGTGGAGAAGAGAACTACTGGCAACCAGTATCAATAAAGGAAAGAGTCATGATGCCGACGTTTAGTGAACGGCAGAAACTTGCCAAACAATTCGCCACCGACATTACTCGTATGCAGCATTGTCTACATACGGCCGGTCGCCATGTCTCTGACGACAACGTAGTCTATGCGTGGGCGGAATATTCCGATCATGCCTACGCAAGTTGGCTCACGCTACCGGACGATGAGGCAGCATTACTAGAAACCTTACTGAAATATTTGCCGTCCGAAGCAGGTACACAGGCCATTATGTGGCGCACCACTTGCCTGTATGCAGGCGACGGTAGCGGTGACAGCATCGTCGAGTTGCCCGACGAACTGCTGGCTCAATTGGGCTGGAAGGTGGGAGACACACTGACCATCAGTAAGACGGATTCAGGCGAACTGATACTGCGGCGTGCAGATGATTGAGCATACCCAAGCCAATCATTCCCCCAAATAAGCCGCCCTCACTTGCGGATCTCCGAGCATCTGTTTGGCGTCTCCAGACATCGAGATCAGCCCAGATTCCATCACATAAGCACGATTCGCCGCATGGAGCGCCAGCCGCGCGTTTTGCTCGACCAGTAAGATGGTTAGCCCTTGCGCGGAAAGGTCACGCACGACTTCAAAAATGCGCTCAACCATTAATGGCGAGAGGCCCATTGATGGCTCATCAAGGAGCAGTAGCTTGGGTCGACTCAGGAGCGCACGCGCCATGGCCAGCATCTGCTGCTCTCCGCCCGAGAGCGTGCCGGCAAGCTGTGAGGTACGTTCTTGCAAACGCGGAAAATACGCAAACATGCGTTCAATATCTTGCTTAATGCCGCGGGTATCATTACGCAAATAGGCGCCCATGCGCAGGTTTTCGAGAATGGTCATGCGCGCAAAAATGCCGCGACCTTCAGGGACCATAGCCAGCCCACGTTTAAGCAACTCGTGCGCAGGGACGTTTTTGAGCGATTCGCCACGGTACTCGATGTCACCAGCCGTGCAGCTTTTTAAACCGCAAATGGCCTTCATGGTGGTTGTTTTACCGGCTCCGTTAGCACCGATAAGCGTGACCAATTCGCCCTCAAAAATTTCTAAGTCAATCCCCTTAACCGCTTGAATGCCGCCATAAGCCAGTTGCAGGCCTTTGATTTTTAAGATTGCTGACATTCGCTGCCTCCTGCGCCCAAATAGGCTTCGATAACTTTAGGGTCTTTCTGAACCTCCTGGGGTACGCCAGTGGCAATGACTTTACCGTAATCCAACACAGTCATTCGATCACATAACCCCATCACCAGTTTCACATCGTGCTCGATCAACAAAATGGTTTTGCCATCGTTGCGAATTTTTTCGAGTAACTGACGCAAATCTACTTTTTCAGTGGCATTCATGCCCGCGGCAGGCTCATCGAGGGCCAGCAGTTTCGGCTCGGTGGCCAATGCACGCGCGATCTCAAGTCGACGTTGGTGACCGTACGATAAGTTACGCGCCGTGTAACCCGCATACTGCCTAAGCTCAACATAATCGAGTAAGGCACGGGCATATTCTTTAATTTCTTTTTCTTCGCGACGTTCGGCACGCGTGCGCAAGACCGCGCCTAATAGCCCTTGCCGCGTACGCACATGGCGCCCTACCATGACATTCTCAAG
This sequence comes from Mycoavidus cysteinexigens, assembly GCA_031963245.1. Taxonomy (GTDB): domain Bacteria; phylum Pseudomonadota; class Gammaproteobacteria; order Burkholderiales; family Burkholderiaceae; genus Mycoavidus; species Mycoavidus cysteinexigens_A. Next base: position 27,172 of record JASSUC010000005.1, on the reverse strand, counting down.
CGCTGTCATGCCACCGAATAGACGGATATTTTGGAAGGTGCGGGCAATTCCGGCGCGCGCTACTTGATGCACCGCAGTGGGCTGATAAGGCTCGCCATCAAGTATAAAGGTACCGGCATCGGGCTTATATAAGCCCGTTAACACATTGAAAAGGGTGGTTTTGCCTGCCCCGTTTGGGCCGATTAGGCCATAAATATGTCCACTGACGATCTCTAAGCTCACGTCATGCAGTGCCTGCAAGCCACCAAAACTTTTATTGACGCCTTTAACCGACAAACGCATGGGTTGAGTGGGTACTATCGTATCAAGGTTCATATACGCCCAATGCAATTTCGTGTGGCTTTTTTAGCCATGCGGTCTTCATGCTTAGCAGCCGGCCATAAGCCAGCAGGACGGTAAAGCATGATAATAATCATGGTCAAACCATAAAATAGTTGACGCATGGCCTCGACGTCGACAATTTCACGAGCAAAGAGCGCATGCTGTAAAGGCCCCATGGTCGAGCGCAAAAACTCTGGAAAGAGTGAGAGCAGCAAGGCCCCCAAAATCACCCCTGGAATATGCCCCATGCCACCCAGCACAACGCAAGATAGCACCACAATGGATTCCAAAAAAGTGAACGATTCAGGTGAGACAAAACCTTGGAAAGCCGCGAACATGGCACCCGACACACCGCCAAATGAAGCGCCCATTGCAAAAGCGAGCAGCTTCATATTACGCGTATTAATGCCCATCGCTTGGGCCGCCGTTTCATCTTCTCGAATGGCGGCCCATGCCCGGCCGATACGAGAATGCTGCAGCCGGATAGAAACAAAAACCACCAACACAGCAAGCGCGGCAAATAGATAATAATATAAATAGACGGAGGGGATATTTAGGCCAAAAAAAGCCTGCGTCTTCGATAAATCAAAGCCAAATAGAGTAACCGGTGCAATATTAGCGATGCCTTTTGGGCCATTGGTAATATTGAACGGGCGGTCAAGGTTGTTCAGGAAAATCCGCACAATCTCGCCAAAGCCAAGCGTCACGATAGCCAAATAATCGCCACGCAAACGCAGCGTCGGCGCACCCAACAAAACGCCAAAAAGAGCTGCCATGGCGAGTGTAATGGGCAGAATCAACCAAATTGAGAACTGTGGTCCAGCTGGCAGTAATTGGGCAATCCAATCAAATTGCAGCAATAGATGCGGGGACGATAAAAAAGCTGCAGTATATGCGCCCACCGCATAGAAGGCGATGTACCCTAAATCAAGCAAACCGGCAAAGCCAACCACCACATTCAGGCCCAATGCCAGCATCACATAGAGCATGGCAAAATCCAGCACCCGCACCCAATAATTGCCCCCCACCGCACCAATCAAAAGCGGCGCTAAAAGCAGCGTGAGCGCAAGCAAGATCATGCCGACATAGGCCGTCACTGGCTTTTTTGTAGGGAACGCGATCATATTATGCACGGTCAGCAACCCGCTCGCCTAACAAACCAGATGGCCGGAGCACTAACACGACAATTAACACCATAAAGGCAAATACATCTTGATAATTACTGCCAAATACACCGCCGGTCAAATCTCCAATATAACCCGCGCCCAGTTGCTCGATAATCCCGAGCAAAATCCCACCTACCACCGCACCGCCGAGATTACCGATACCTCCTAGAACCGCCGCAGTAAAGGCTTTAAGCCCCGGGATAAAGCCCATATTGAAATGGGCATTGCCATATTCGGAAGCAAGCATCACGCCGGCTAAGGCCGCCAGGGCCGCCCCAATCATAAACGTGGCGCAAATCACAAGATTGGGATTCACGCCCATTAAGCTTGCCACTGCTCGGTTTTCCGCGGTGGCACGCATCGCGCGGCCAAGGCGCGTTTTATGCACCAACAGCAGTAAACCGCTCATGGTGATAAAAGCCACCACAATAATAATGATCTCAGTCATTGAAATCACTGCCCCCGGCTGATCGCCTTTGGGTGTAATCACATTAATTGGATCTGTCGGCAGCAATTGCGGAAACATCAATGGATCGCGCGACCAGATCATCATCGCCAGTGTTTGCAGCAAAATCGAGACACCAATCGCCGTGATTAATGGCGCCAGCCGCGGTGCATTACGTAGTGGCCGGTAGGCCACCCGCTCGATCACATAGGCCAGAGCGGCACAGGCAAATGCAGCGACTGCCAGGGCCATCAATAACGTCAGTATAGGGCCAAGCTGTGGCCAGTACGCTTGGATCAGCTTAATCACCGAGAGCGCGATGAGCGCGCCGGCCATCAGCACATCGCCATGAGCAAAATTGATAATGCCCAGAATGCCATATACCATGGTGTAGCCTAGTGCAATCAGCGCATAGACACTACCCAGCACTAAACCATTCAGAATTTGCTGGATAAAAATATCCACTTACCTTCCTCAATTTGGCTTATTTGAATTTTCCGGGCCACCGGCTAATGCACTCAGTTCACGCGGCAGCGGGAAAGATATATTTTCAGTAACGCCCTCTAAGGTGCGCACCTTCACCACGCCAAGTTTACGCAAGCGTTCAATCACCGCTTGCGCGAGCGCTTCAGGCGCTGATGCGCCTGCCGTGACGCCAATCCGACGTTTACCCACAAGCCAGGCCGGATCAATTTGCGCTGGCTCATCCACCATATAAGATGGAACACCAAGCTTGTGAGCCACTTCGCGCAGACGATTTGAATTTGAACTATTCGGACTGCCCACGACAATCACCAGGTCGCATTGGGGTGCCATAAATTTGACGGCATCTTGCCGATTCTGCGTGGCATAGCAAATGTCTTGCTTCTTTGGTCCGAGAATCGCCGGGAAACGTTTCTTTAACGCCGCGATCACCTGCGCTGCATCGTCAACCGATAAAGTTGTTTGCGTCACATACGCCAGCTTTTGTGGATCAGTCACTTGCAACTGCTCAACATCGGCTATACCTTCCACTAGGTGCATTCTATCGCGCACTTGTCCCATCGTGCCTTCAACTTCGGGATGGCCTTTGTGGCCAATCATGATGATCTCATAGCCATTGGCCCACATTTTAGCCACTTCGACATGCACCTTTGTGACTAATGGGCAGGTTGCATCGAAAATATGTAAACCACGGCTTTGAGCTTGCGCATGCACTTCCTTGGACACGCCATGCGCACTAAAAATAACCGTGCTGCCGGCAGGCACTTGCTCAAGCGATTCAATAAAAACTGCCCCTTTGCGGCGCAAATCGCTCACCACATAGGCATTATGAACAATTTCATGGCGCACATAAACCGGCGCGCCAAAACGCGCTAACGCACGCTCGACAATTTCAATCGCGCGATCAACTCCCGCACAAAATCCGCGCGGCTGCGCCAGCAGAATCTCAGCTTCAGTATCAGTTAAAGCAGGGTGCGTCATGATATGCCTCTACAAAATACCAATAATCTGCACTTCAAAAGCAAGCGCCTGACCCGCTAACGGGTGATTAAAATCAAACAACGCTCCACTTGCATCTATTTCTTTTAACACACCCGCATAACGCCCGCCGCTGGGGGCATTGAATTCAACTAAATCTCCTGGCACAAATTCATCACTACCCACGCCATGTTCGTGCAAAGTCGTTAAAGTGATTTTTTGAATCAACTCCGGGTTACGAACCCCAAAAGCCTGCTCCGGTGTTAGCCGAAAGGTAGAGTGGCTTCCTACTTCCATTCCGAGCAAAATAGCCTCAAGCGGCGGTGCGATCTGACCGGCTCCTAATAACAAAGTAGCCGGCCGATCATCGAAAGTATTCACGATATCAGCGCCGTCTGCTAACGAGAGGCGGTAGTGCAGCGTAATGTGCGAGCCTTGCTTCACTACATTAATATTAGTCAGGGTCATGCGATGCTTAATCAATATTTATCAAACCGGTTGCAAAAAAATTGCACCATAAAACACAAAAAAACGATATTGTAAGCGACTTAACCCAGATGAGACAGTTAGCCAACGGCAGCAGCCATCCCATTCACGCTTGGCCAAATAGCGAACGCCCGCGCGAAAAATTAGCCAATGCCGGCCCCGCGGCCTTATCAGATGCCGAGTTGCTGGCCATTTTTTTACGCGTTGGGGTCGCCGGACAAAGCGCGGTTGACCTTGGGCGCACTTTGATCAATCATTTTGGTTCGCTACGCGCTTTATTGAACGCTTCACATGCGGATCTGAACGCCGTGCATGGCATGGGACCCGCCAAAATTGCTCAACTCCATGCCATTAGCGAGCTTATTCAACGCGCTCTAGCCGAAGAATTACGAAATAACACCTACCTAGAGTCACCCACGGCAGTCCGAGATTATTTAAAACTGCTGATCGGCACGCGCCCTTATGAAGTTTTTGTTTGCCTCTACCTTGATGCGCGCCATCGGCTGATTCGAGCGGAAGAGTCATCACGCGGAACGTTAACCCAAACCACCGTTTATCCGCGAGAAATCTCTCGACAAGCGTTACTATTAAACGCGGCGTCTCTTATCGTGGCCCATAACCACCCCTCTGGCACTGTCGCCGCAAGCCCGGCCGACCAACATTTAACTAAACAGCTGCAAGCCGTCCTGGCGTTATTTGAGATTAAGCTGTTGGATCATTTTATCGTTGCCTCTAATGCCATTTTGTCGTTCTCTGAAAAAGGCTGGCTTTGAGGCGAACTATCAACCGCACATAGCAACGTGGTTTGCCGCAGATACCGCATAGGTGCTATGCATTAGTTCATATAGTCCACCAGTGGCTTTCGGCGTGAAATTAACAAAGGGACAAAACGCAAACGTCACCAACCGAACAAAAATGTGCCAACCGAACGCAAATGCACCAAGCGAAAGTTTTTATGCTAGAATCTCGCTCCTGTTTTTATAATCTTTTTTGCAACGCGCAGTGGTCATACTACTGCAGCTAGAATTTAGCGTACCAGGAGTGCTCAATGGCACGAAAATGTAAGGTAACCGGGAAAGGGCCAATGGTTGGCAACAATGTTTCCCATGCCAATAACAGAACAAAACGCCGCTATTTACCGAATTTGCAGTATCGTCGCATCTGGGTAGAAAGCGAAAATCGTGACGTGCGTCTGCGCATCTCGAGTGCCGCATTACGCCTGATCGATAAGAAAGGAATTGATGCTGTGCTCGCCGATCTGCGCGCACGTGGCGAAATTTAAGGGGTATGAATCATGGCTAAAGGCGGACGTGAAAAAATCAAGCTAGCATCATCAGCTGGCACTGGTCATTTTTATACCACGACAAAAAATAAACGCACTAAACCAGAAAAGATCGAGCTTATGAAATTCGATCCGGTTGTGCGCAAGCATGTTTCTTATACAGAAACAAAGCTCAAGTAAGCGGTTTTAGATCACCGAATAAACAAAAACCCCGCCAGCAGTTGCTCATCGTTGTGATGCAGCTGTTTTGTGCGGGGTTTTTGCTGCACCTGGCTTGTAGATGCCAAACCTTGAAGACTCTTCCAAACACTTAAATTTCGACGTTGTCATCGTAGGCAGTGGCCTAGCTGGCTTAAGTGCCGCCTTAAAACTCGCCCCTACGTTGCGCGTAGCGGTGATTGCTAAGCGCTCAATCCAAGACAGCGCAAGCGACTGGGCGCAAGGCGGTATTGCCGCGGCGTTAGATGCAGCGGACAGTATTGAAAACCATGTACAAGATACGCTGATTGCTGGCGGCGGGCTGTGTCATGAAAGCATGACTCGCTTTATCCTTGAACGGGGCCAGCAGGCGATCGAATGGCTGATCAAACAAGGTGTGCCTTTTACACGCGATGATGCCAGCGAGTTTGGCTTTCATTTAACCCGCGAGGGTGGCCATAGTCACCGACGGATTATTCACGCAGCAGACGCCACCGGCCATGCGGTGGTGACCACTCTAGCCCAGCGCGTACGCGCACACCCTAATATCACACTGCTTGAAGAGCATTTTGCAATTGACCTGATCACAACCGCCCTGCCTGGCTCGTCCGGGCGGCGTTGCAATGGCTTATACGTACTAGATTCAAGTAGTGGCCGCACCCTCACCCTACAAGCCCAGCATACGATACTCGCCACTGGCGGCGCAGGTAAAGTCTATCTGTATACGACCAACCCTGATACTGCAACCGGCGACGGCATTGCGATCGCTTGGCGGGCAGGCTGCCAGATTGCGAATATGGAGTTTATCCAGTTCCATCCCACCTGCCTTTACCACCCCTATGCAAAGTCATTTTTAATCAGCGAGGCGGTGCGCGGTGAAGGCGGCCTACTCAAGCTCCCGACTAGCGACGGCAATGGCCTACGCTTTATGCCCACGCACGATGCACGCGCTGAGCTTGCGCCACGCGATATTGTGGCGCGCGCCATCGATTTTGAAATCAAAAAGCACGGCATCGACTATGTTCATCTTGATATTAGTCACCAGCCGGCGGAGTTTTTGCGTGCCCATTTTCCAACCATTCTCTCGCGCTGCCTAGAATTTGGTATCGATATTACACGCCAGCCTATTCCGGTGGTTCCTGCTGCACATTACACCTGCGGCGGGGTGGTCACCGATGTGTCTGGACGCACTGAGATTGCTGGGCTCTTTGCGATTGGAGAGACGGCTTACACTGGCTTACATGGCGCTAACCGGCTAGCCAGCAATTCTCTGCTCGAATGCGTCGTCATGGCGCACTCAAGTGCGCTGGCGATTCAAGCTGATCTCGCCAACAATCCATATCGTCCGAGTGCACCGCTGCCCGTCTGGGATGAAAGCCGCGTGACAGATCCGGACGAAGAAGTGGTGATTACCCATAACTGGGACGAACTACGCCGGCTGATGTGGAACTATGTTGGCATTGTCCGCACCGATAAACGTTTGTCGCGCGCCAAACATAGGATTGCACTCTTGCGCAGTGAAATTGATGAATATTATGCAAACTTCCGCATTAGCCGGGATTTGCTCGAGTTACGTAACCTAGTCGATGTCGCAGCGCTGATTGTCGACAGCGCATGCTCACGGCGTGAAAGCCGCGGTCTACATTTCAGCCGCGATTGGCCTGACCAGCTGGCTATAGCCCGGCCTACTGTGCTGGCGCGGCAGCGTTAAATATTAATTGGTCTGTCACAAAAGGCCCACTAAGAAGTTCCCCACAACTCTAGGCTAAAGCGCGTCACTTCTCCAACGGCCCTATACCTCGATCCACTATTTCTATATACCTTGCATAACTGAACAGGCGGTTTCGCTTCTGGGGGGTGAGTGCTTGTACGATACCCAGTTTTTCCATGTGAGCCAATGTCTTATTGACAGTGGCGGGTGTTAGACCCGTTTTCTCTACTAACCAGCCCGAGGTGGTAACGGGGCGCTCTATAAGTATTTGGTGGATTTGCAAAGCAGAAGGTGCCGCTCTGCCCAGCTTATTCATTTTTTCTCGATCCTGAGCGAGCAATTCGAGAAGTTGTTGCGCCGTTTCCACTGCCTGAGTAGCGGTGACAGTAATGGCTTCAGTAAAAAAATCGAGCCAAGCCTCCCATTCACCAGTCAAGCGGACATTATTAAGCAACTCATAATAGTATTGGCGATGAGTTTTGAAATAGAGGCTCGGATAGAGCATGGGCTCTCGTAACACCTTCTGTTCATATAAAAGCAACGTGATCAGGAGGCGGCCCAAGCGACCATTACCATCGAGAAATGGGTGAATCGTTTCAAACTGCACATGCGCTAGCGCTGCTTTAAGCAAGACTGGCGTTGGCTCTGGCTGATCATGAAGGAATAGCTCGAGCTTGCTCATACATGCGAGCACTTCCTCAGCAGGAGGCGGAACGAAAGCCGCGTTGCCTGGCCGTGTGCCCCCAATCCAGTTTTGGCTGCGTCGAAATTCCCCTGGGGTTAGCCTACAACCACGACCCTCTGCTAACAGCACGCTGTGCACTTCTCGAATCAGCCGCAACGACAATGGCAGCCCTTCTTTGAGCAGGCGCAAACCATGTTCGAGTGCTGCGACATAGTGACTCACTTCACGTACATCATCTAATGGGACGCCCGGCATTTCATCTAGCTCGAATAACAACAAATCGGAGAGCGAAGATTGCGTCCCTTCGATCATGGATGAGAGCACCGCCTCTTTACGTACATACATGTAGAGAAAAAGCGAGGTGTCAGGTAGCAACGTTGATACGCTATCTAACTGCCCTAGCGCGAGTAACGCCTGGTCGAATTTTCTGCGCAATTCGGCAGTCCAAGCGATAGGTGGACAAGGCGGAAGCGGTGCGGGTACGAAGGCCCGCGCTGTTTCGCCCGTTGTCGATATCGTGACATAGCGGCCTTGGAGCGTTCGTTTCATCGGGCGTAACCTAAAATAAGAAAGGCTCTTATTTTACGATATCAAGTGAAACTAAAATAAGTTTTTGTCAAGGAATTTTGTTGTGATCGAAATGGTGGCGGGTGTCACGCCAAGGGGGGCGAGCGTTGTGTAGCCAGTACCCTCTCCGAGCGCTGGCATACCACGAGCGGCCGGTTTGACCCAGATGTGAATGCCAGGCTGGCATTGCTGTGCAAGAACACGAGTGTTGGATCTACCCCTTCAAAAAGGGCGTGCAGTGGATCACCGTTAGAGGCGTACCCTCATCCACCCCACTCAGGCCACGCCTTTATGATGTTTATTTACCACGTCAAGCGCAAATGCTTAAGCCTCATGACCCGGCGTACTTTGAGAAAACACTACGTGCTCATATAATAACGCCAGCTTTGTATCTACTTTAATTTATAGGAATTTTCCACTCCTGTATATGCATATTAATAAACTCCCCGCCAAAGCGGGTTATACATGGTTTAAAAAAGGGCTTTGGCTGTTTGGGCAAAACCCTTTTATTTTCCTGATCGGTTCTTTGTGCAGTTTGTTTTTAATCCTACCCCTTTTAATTTTAGGAGAATGGCTTTTAAGTCCATTCATACGAGTCGGCTTTATGGCAGTATGCCGCAAAAAACTCAATCAAAAATCAACCTTACTTGCCACCCAGTCAACTCTACGCAGCACGTATAATAAAAAAATTGTTGGGCGACTGCTATTGCTCGGTTTATATGAAGTGATCGCCCTTTTTATCTCGGCTGTTTTAGCGCTTTTGATAGTCTTAATATGGGTCACTCCCAATCAATTTATTAAAGACATAGCAGCAGGAAATTATGCGTCGTTTTATGTGCTAGGCGCAATGATGATAAAGATAATAATTTACAGAATATTTCGTATGTTGACCCGATTTACGCCAGCTTTAATCGCTTGGCATCGGATGCCGCTACATAAAGCGCTAGGTCTTAGTGTGCTTGCATGTTGGCGTAATTTTAGCGCGATTATGCTGAACTCACTGCTGTGGCTGCTATGTTTAAGCGCTGCCTATATCTTGGTGTTTAGCATACTCTTTATGTTAAACGTTGATACGCTGGTGTTTGCAGTATTAGCACTGACCATTCCCATCCTCTCGATACCGATTATTTTGTGTATGAATTATGCGAGCTACGTTGACTGTTTTTCACACGATATTGAGTCTTTAAGCGATAAGCTAGATTCTGAAATTAACCCCCTCTCACGAACAGTTAATGGCTGATATTTTTTAATCTGGAAGTGAGTGTAACAATATTTTCCAAGATGAGACTGTTGGCAGAGTAGGTAGAGTCTGCCGCTCTGGCACGGCAGCGCTACTCAATCACCCATAACGAGTAATCCGTTGCCTGCAGATGCTTCGTCAATGCACCGATTGAAACTCGAGCCACACCCACCTCAGCAATGGCGCGTACGGTCTCTAGATTCACCCCTCCCGAGACCTCGAGTACAGCACGTCCCGCATTGATGCGCACAGCTTCGCGCAGCTGCTTAAGGGTAAAGTTATCCAGCAGAATTAACCGTGCCTGTGCGCTCAGCGCCTCTTCAAGCTGAGCCAATGTCTCAACCTCTATTTGGACTGGCACCTGTGCCTTCAGCGCACTGGCGGCAGCCAGCGCCTTAGCGACGCCACCTGCTGCGGCGATATGATTTTCTTTAATTAAAATACCATCATATAACGCCAGCCGCTGATTCTCGCCGCCGCCAACACGGACCGCATATTTTTGCGCAAGCCGTAAGCCGGGTAAGGTTTTGCGCGTATCAAAGATATGCGCTTGCGTACCTGCAATAGCGTTAACATAATGCTGTGTCGCAGTCCGAGAAAGCCGCGGCCTGCATTTCAGCCGAGATTGGCCTGACCAGCTTGCTAAAGCGCGGCCTACTGTGCTGGCGCGGCAGCGTTAAAAAGCTATAAAATTTTCTCTTATTGACCTATGGAATTGATAGCCTAGGCACGCGCGCCGGGCGCATGGCTCGCACCCCCCTCCGGCAATTGGTTGTTGCCCCTCCATTTAACCTTCGAAAAATCCCAAAAAACCATCTCAGAAGATTTCAAAAAAATATTCAAGGGCTTCAAAGGGGGGTGGCGAAATGTAGGGGCAGCCGGTTAAAAATATTTTTCTAATTTTCCAGCGCGTTTCACATCCAGCGTAATACAGTGAAATCCTCCTCCTAACGTCCGCCCGTGCCGCAATTTAAGAGGTAACACGTTTATATTGTGCTGCTCTAGCAACTTAATTAATGGGGTCTGGTGCGCATCAACTACTGCGAGATCAGGCGCAAGCATGAGGAGATTCATACCAAGCCATTTAGAGGAGATAGGCTCCATTTCTGAGTAAGAATACTCAACCATGTCTGGTGCGTAAATAACCTTCCAACTCTGCAGAGGTTTGGGAAGTGACTCCAAACTCTTAACTCTCTCCGGATTAGCCAGAATCAGTCCTGGCCGAAGTAGGCAAAGCGTGGAATCGATGTGAACTGACGAATAAATATCTGAGCTGATTGGATGGACAGTATATTCTGGACCAAGCATGCTTGCCAGCCATTTCAGGCCCATTTCATTGCCCGTGTCGGAGATTTGGTAAAAAATATCGTACCCGGCTCGCAAAACATTGGCCGCATCAAACACCGGCTCATCATTGTTCAACTTTAGCCCACTGGCATTTCGGGTGTAGTCATAGATAGTGTCTAGTAGCCTCGGCTTTGGTGCTGAGAGCCATCGGGCGCCCTGCTCCATGTATTCCACGAGCAGATTTCTATAGGAAATGGTTTCGAAATATCTGGATCGATAAGGCCCTGGAGTCTCAATAATTTTGTCTCCGACAACCAGCAGTACATCACGTGGGCAATAGGGGAAAAAACGATCACACTTCCAATCTGGCGTAGCAAAATCCGCCATTGGAGGCGGCTCAGGTCGCCGGACAGTTATCTTTAATTTTTTAAGTTCTTCTACGAATTGATTAATGTCCTCCTCAGTTTCCGCAATAATCTTGGCGGGATAATTTCCATAAAAAGGATTGTTGTTTACCCCATCTGGAGACGAAGTATTTGTAAACTCCATATTAAGCCCCGTATCCAAACTTGGGGCGTAGCAGTAAAGCCCAGTACCAACAATAATTTCCTCAACTTTGTCCCACTCATTGTGGCTTTGAATCATTGTTAAAATCTCCCTTTAATTTATATAGACTAAACACCAAAACAGCAGAAAACTTAGCTCGACTTAGCGTCTAACTTTCTTGGAACACGTCAGTTTATTTCAATAGACGCGACATGCGTAACATGGCCTCTTTGAAATGATCTGGTGGTACTCCCAACCTCAAGCGGAAAGAATCTGGCATACCAAATGCATCGCCAGGAAGCACGAGCACGTCTTCTCTGGTAATGAGTTCCTTTGCAAAAGCTTGTGCTGATGGCCAGTTTTTGATTCTAGGAAAGGCCACCGAGCCAGCTTTCGGCGGCACATACTCGATTGCGGATGGATGCGCATTCACTAAGGCATTTAATCTGGCAAGGTTGGTTAAAATCCAGGCGCGATATTGGCTAGTGAGTTCCGTATGACGCTCAATAATTTTACGCGCCAAAAAGTCCGAGCCTTTAAATACCGTATGGGTTGTGAGAGTTTTAAAATTAACACACCGTTCTATAACCTCTTTTCTCGCGGCCATCCAGCCAACACGTAGTCCAACACAGCCAAAACATTTTCCAGGTGATGATAGGGAAACCACGCGCGGAGATTGATCAACCGGGCTGGGTAAGTAATTGCTGGCAGTTTCATAGGGTAAAAATCGATATTCCTCGTCTGCCACAATATCGCAGTCGACATGCTCCGCAATTTCAATCAATGCCTTCCAATCGCTAGCCGTGCACACCATACCTGTTGGATTATTGGGGGAGCACACAATAATCGCTGAGGTGCGGTTGTCAACATTTTGCTTAATCTCATCCAGCGGCAGCGCAAATTTGTTTTCGCGGCGCATGGAAACTTTCCGTACTTCAAATCCTAAGTCGCTCGGCACATCATATAAACAGTGGAAAGTTGGCAGAACGACGACGACATTAGCCCCGGCTTGGAAGGTCGCTAAGTAATATAAAAGAATGGCTTCTGTAGCGCCGCTGGTGATTAATATCTGACTCTCGTCGAGCGTGTCATAAAGAGCAGCAACGGCACGCCTGAGTTCGGGTGAACCCAGAATATCGTTATGCTCAAAGTCGAGTCTGGCAAACTCATCAAGGCCATCACGGTTCAGAAAATCACTTACTAGATTATTCTGAATGCCACTTTCACCGAGGTTAAAAAGGGCATCTTTGTAGGTGTCTAGCCAAATATCTAAAGGACTGAGTTCCATAATCTTATTTAACTGAGTTTTGAGACAATTCAAACATTTTGCGTTGGCGGCATTGCTTTATCAACACAGAGATCACTGAGGGTGCCCCGTTCGATGACATAAAAATACCACCGCATTGACTATCCCATTTTTTGTATTCCGCATCCTGCAATAAGATTTTGTGACACGCAGCCACTTGCCAGAATGGAATGCGAGGCCTTAGATGATGTACTAGATGGTAAGACTCACCATGCATACCGGTTAGAAACCTCTCGAGCCAGTGGCTGTGCCGGTTGCGGGTCATATGCAGATCAAGCTCATTTTCCATCAGCGGCCCATGCTCCGCGAGTTCTATAAACCATCCGATAATTTGAAAAGTAGTAAAAAATGGAATAATCCAGAACAAAAACAAATTTAATAAGTTTCCTGAAAGATAAAAACCTATAAGTAAAAGAGCCCAATAAGCGCATAAAATCCCTTGTTCTAGTCGCCCTTTATGGATTTTTGCGCCAAATGTGCGAGCTTTAATTAAATAAAATAAAAAGCTAGGCATACTCCACAACAAGAGGGGTTTTATTATTGCATCACCTATAAGTTTCTTCTCATCTTTTATATGATAGATACCTTTTCCTAGCATATATTTATAATCAGGATCTAGCTCTGCATTACCGAACTGACCATGGTGATATTTGACATGCGAAGCTTTATACGCGGAGAAAATAGAAAAAATCAAGTAGCCGCTGAAAAAGGTGGCCAGAATCTGTGAGAATCGTTTATTAGAGGTTAAGGTATTATGAGCTGCTTCATGCAATATTGTTGCCAAAGCGCGTTGGCGTGAACCGATGACAAGCACCGCAAGCGGGTAAATTATCCATCCAATATAAAGAGTGGCGATAATTGAAGCTATAATAACCGCGTAATCAAGCATAACTGCAACTGGGGCGTGCCAATTGTCTAATCTGGAAAGTGGTTCTGATTGCTCTAAGATATTGCGGTCAAAAATATGTCTTTTATAGCTTCGTCGCATTTTCTCTCTATCCCCCAATTTTTTGATTTGTTTAACGCTTTATTGTTCCGTGCAAATTCTGTGTTTCTATGTTTGGAAAGCAATAGTACCGTAATAGAATATAGCTTGCAAATTTAGGCCAAACACAGAGGCACGGAATGTCCAAAAATGGTGACAAGCTCTGCCATGATGTTAACCCCTCTCACGGACAGTGGATGGTTGACATTTTTTAATCTGGCAGTGAGTGTAAAAATATTTCTCAAGATGAGACTGTTGGCAGAGTAGGTAGAGTCTGCTGCTCTGGCACGGCAGCGCTAATCAATCACCCGTAACGAGTAATCCGTTGCCTGCAGATGCTTAGTCAATGCACCGATTGAAATTCTATCCACACCCACCTCAGCAATTGCGCGCACGGTCTCTAGATTCACCCCTCCCGAGACCTCGAGTACAGCGCGTCCAGCATTGATGCGCACGGCTTCGTGCAGTTGCTTAAGGGTCAAGTTATCCAGCAGAATTAACCGTGCCTGTGCGCTAAGCGCCTCTTCAAGCTGAGACAATGTCTCAACTTCTATTTGGACTGGCACCTGTGCCTTCAGCGCACTGGCGGCAGCCAGCGCCTTCGCGACGCCACCTGCTGCGGCAATATGATTTTCTTTAATTAAAATACCATCATATAACGCCAGCCGCTGATTCTCGCCGCCACCAACACGGACCGCATATTTTTGCGCAAGCCGTAAGCCTGGCAAAGTTTTGCGCGTGTCGAAAATACGCGCTGGTGTGCCAGCAATAGCCTTAACATAATGCTGAGTCGCCGTCGCTACCCCTGATAGCATTTGCAAAAAATTGAGCGCAGTTCGTTCACCGGTCAAGATTAAACGGAGCGATCCACGTACGATGCAAACCACATCACCAGCCCGCATCAACTCACCTTCCTGATAAAGCCATTCGAGCGTAATCGTTGGCTCAAGCTGACGCATTACCTCAGTAACCCACGGGATGCCGCATAACACGGCCGCTTCACGCACGATAATGCGTGCCGCACCGATCTGACTCGGATCGAGCAAGCGGCCGGTTTGATCTTGTGAACCTATATCCTCACTCAGCGCATCCGCGACAGTGCGGATCAGCGCCTGCTCAAATAGTTCGCCATATTCACTACGGATTGTTTCAGAGGATGCCATCTTGTGCAGAAGAGAGTACGTCGGGTATTAAGTCAGAATGCTTTGCGCTGCATCACTCAAGCGGGCCCAACATGAGCGAATAACGCGCCATCGCGTGCGAGATCGCCGCTGGCACGCACGCTACTACGCTGACGCGCAGCAAAATCCAGCATGCGATCAATCGGCACGCGCGCGCGCGCAGCAATTTCTGCATCAATCTGAATTTCGTTATGTCCACGCTCCAGTACATCGGCGAGGTTGGCCAGCCCATTCATCGCCATCCAAGGACAATAGGCACAACTTTTACAGGTTGCGCTATTGCCGGCGGTTGGTGCTGCAATGAAGTGCTTAGTGGGCGCTGCTGCGCGCATTTTGTACAAAATTCCTAAATCGGTGGCAACGATAAATTCAGTTGCATCGAGTGTTTGGGCAGCAGCAATCAATTGCGTCGTTGAGCCAACCACATCCGCTTGCGCCACCACTGCAGCCGGCGACTCTGGATGCACCAGGACTTTAGCGTGCGGATGCTCAGCGCGCAGTAGTTCTAATTCAACCCCTTTAAATTCGTCATGCACCACGCACGAACCCTGCCAGAGCAGCATATCCGCGCCGGTCTTTTGCTGAATATATTGGCCGAGATGGCGATCTGGCGCCCATAGGATTTTTTCTCCCTGAGCATGCAATTGGGCGATGATCTCGAGCCCAATCGATGACGTCACCATCCAGTCCGCACGCGCTTTGACGGCAGCGCTGGTGTTGGCGTATACCACTACTGTGCGCTCTGGATGAGCATCGCAAAAAGCCGAGAATTCATCTGCCGGGCAACCCAAATCCAGTGAGCAAGTCGCATCCAGATCGGGCATCAACACACGCTTGCCCGGGCTTAGAATCTTGGCGGTTTCACCCATAAAGCGCACCCCGGCCACGACTAAAGTGCGAGCAGGGTGATCGCGGCCAAAACGCGCCATTTCTAGTGAATCCGCGACACAGCCGCCGGTTTCATCCGCCAGTTCCTGCAATTGAGCATCCACATAATAATGCGCTACCAACACGGCTTGATGGCGGATGAGCAAAGCACGAATACGCTCTTTTAACGCGCGTTGCTCAGTTGGGCTCGGCACGTCTGGCACGCGCGCCCAACCACGCCCTACGCCGCAGACGGCGCCTAGCGTTTGCGGCTGGTCAAAATCAACTGCCTTAATAGTTTGCAACGACGAAGAGTGCTTCATTGTCATGAATAACAGCGTAGGCGTAGCGAAAAGTCTTGTAAAGCTTTAATGCCACTTTCTTCGGCCCGGTGACACCAAGTTTGTAACTGATGTAACAGTTGCTCGCGTGAAGCATTTGAGCGCTCCCAGATAGCGGCTAGCTCGCCCTGCAACTCATGAAAGGTACGCAATGCATTGCTATGCGCCAAAATGTGCGGCAACTGCTCTTTTTGAAATTTCTCGAGGCGCGTGCTTTCGTTATGAAACCATTCACGCGCGCTTTTAACCAACAGATATTTTTCTTGGCCGCCGAGCTCTTTAAGGTGCGCCAATTCCTGCCGATAGGCACGCTTTGCGGTCTTGGCGTAACGCGCCATTACCTCATAACGATTCGCCAAGACCGCCTGCAAAGTCTCAAGATCCAGTACCGGCTTGCTTTGTGTCAGTTTGGGCACCGGCGCAACTTTTTTGACGGTAGCCAGTCGTAGCGCAGACAAAATCCGAATATACATCCAGCCAATATCGAACTCATACCATTTATTCGATAGCTTAGCTGAGGTCGCAAAAGTATGGTGATTGTTATGTAATTCTTCGCCGCCAATTAATATCCCCAAGGGGAAAATGTTGGTGCTGGCGTCGGCGCAATTATAATTGCGATAACCCCAATAGTGCGCAAGCCCATTCACCACGCCGGCAGCCCAAAACGGCACCCAGATCATCTGCACCGCCCACACTGACACACCAATCACACCAAACAGCGCAATATTGATGATCATCATCAGGGAGATGCCAAGCACCGAATGCTTGCGATATACATTGCGTTCAAGCCAATCATCGGGCGTGCCACGGCTATATTTGCTCAGTGTTTCTTGATTTTTTGCTTCCGCCCGGTACAACTCCGCGCCTTCTAGCAATACTTTCCAGATGCCGCGCCGCTGCGGGCTGTGCGGATCTTCATCGGTTTCGCATTTGGCATGGTGTTTACGATGAATAGCGGCCCACTGACCCGTCACCATCCCGGTTGTTAGCCATAACCAAAGTCGGAAAAAATGACTGACGATTGGATGTAACTCAAGCGCACGGTGTGCTTGGCAACGATGCAGATAAACTGTCACCCCAATAATCGTGATATGGGTTACAGCAAGCGTATAGATGGCAATTTGCCAATATGACAAATTCAATAAGCCATGAGAGAAAAATTCAAGCAAAGCGTGCAACAAAATAGCCGCCTCCTGTTAGAAAGTCAAAAATAATACCGCTAAGCGCTCTCAAAACTTCGGCTTCATAAGATTTCACTGAGACGGCAGAATAAGCGTATTTTATCCTATACAGCAGATGCGCCGTTCACCTAAGCTAGAGATTGCCCAAAAACGCACGCTAGTCGGTTCTAAAGAAATAGCATACGCCTCAGTCTAGAAGGGGGATGCGCGGTATTTCGGAGCCGTTCGCGATAACCCACTATTCGGCCGTAGCAAGGGTTACTCGCCCTTTTGCACCACCAGTTTATGATATTTCTGCAGTAACTGGACGCGTGTTTCAGTATATTCAGGGTTAAGCGGAATGCACTCAACTGGACATACTTGCTGGCATTGCGGTTCATCAAAATGTCCGACGCATTCAGTACATTTACTCGGGTCAATGACGTAAATCTCAGTCCCCATTGAGATCGCGTCATTTGGGCATTCCGGTTCACAAACGTCGCAATTAATGCACTCATCGGTAATCATCAGCGCCATAGTTTATCCCTGCACCTGTTGCGGCAGGCTATGACGATCGGCCGCGAGCGCCGCAACTTTTTCCTTGATCCATTTTTCGACCGATGGAAAAACAAATTTGCTAATATCGCCGTCCAGTTGCGCGATTTCTCGCACAATCGTACCGGAAATAAATTGGTACTGGTCAGCCGGAGTCATAAACATCATTTCAATATCCGGCATTAGATAACGATTCATGCCGGCCATTTGAAATTCATATTCAAAATCTGACACGGCGCGCAGGCCACGCACAATGACGCGGGCTTCATGGCTACGTACAAAATCTTTGAGTAAGCCCTTAAAACTCTCGATTTGAACATTAGGATAATGTCCAAGGACTTCGCGCGCAATCGCCAGCCGTTCATCGAGGGTAAAAAAAGGCCGTTTATTACGACTATCGGCAACCCCGATAATCAGTTTGTCGAAAATGCTGGCAGCCCGACGCACAATATCCTCGTGGCCGCGCGTAAACGGATCAAAGGTCCCCGGATATACTGCAACAATCATGCCGTTTCCCCATCAGAAGGCAAAATGTCGCCAGCCTGGCTAGCCAGACGGCGAAGTAAATGATAATGCACAGCCCCTGCCCGACCGTGCCGGACGACGCTCCACTCCATCTGCTCGCCCGTCAACGCTAACCCAGATGGGTCGCCAGTCGACGTAGCAGCGGTTGGCAAGTCCCGTTGCTTGAGCGACCTGGAGGACTCAATATAAATCACACCCCCTCTACGCACAAGCGGCATACACAGCTTTAATGCAGGTTCAAGCAAGTTCGTAGCAAACGGCGGATCAAGGAAAATCAGATCAAAGCTCCCCGCGGCAAGTCCACTAGCAAATTTTAGGGCCTCCGCGTGGACAATTTCTATGGTCTGAGCCGCGAGCTTTGCTTGGTTGTGCCGGAGTTGCTGCACAATCCGCACGTGTCGCTCCACCATCAACACGCGCGCAGCGCCGCGCGAGGCTGCCTCGAAACCTAATGCGCCGCTACCGGCAAATAAATCCAAGCAAACCAAGCCATCAAGCCTTTGGCCCAACCAATTGAATAGGGTTTCACGAACTCGATCAGGGGTTGGCCGCAATTCGCCCAGATCCAGCACCGGCAAATGCGTGCGCTTCCAGGCCCCACCAATGATGCGCACCGAATGTGCAGCGCCGCGCGTACGCGCTGCTGCAGTAGAAAATTCAGATGAAATAGCCATAAACTTAAAATGCTGATTGCAACGCTAGCGCGCAACTGGCGCACCGACTAATACGGTCACCATTTTGTCTAGATTCACATGTTTTGCAAATGCGGCGTGCGCTTCTGCACGCGTCACTGCATTGACACGCGCCGTCCAGGTTTCTAGATAATCCAGCGGCAGCCCATAAAAACCTATAGTTGCCACGATCCTCAGCCGCTTGCCATTACCGTCAAGTTGCAATGGAAAACTATTCACCAGATAATTCTTAGCCGCCTCCAATTCTGCTTGGGTAGGCCCTTGGGCAATAAAGCTTGCGAGGGTTTCACGCACCACCCGCAGGGCCTCAGAGGCCTGGTCTTGGCGTGTTTGCAGGCTAATTTGGAAACTACCCGGCTGCGCGGCAGGGATAAAAGCGCTATATACGCCATAGGACAAGCCACGCTGCTCCCGCACTTCATGCCCGAGTCGAGAGATCAGGGTGCCGCCCCCTAGCACTTGATTCGCCACTAATAACGGAAAATAATCCGGGTCACCTCGTGCAATGGCGGGCGCACCAATCAAAATGTGCGCTTGCGAGGCCGAATGCAGCAGCTTAATCTCAGATGAACCAGAGAGCGGCGCCACTGGGGGCAACGCTGCGCCTGGCGCGCGCTCAGGTAACGCACGCATCAGCTGCTCAGCAATGCGCTCTGCTTGCGGCCGGTCACAGTCGCCGACAATGCTAAGAACCGCATGCTGGGCAGTATAGTGCGCCTGATAGAACGACATCAGGTCGGCTTGCGTCAACGCTGCAATGCTTTTAGGGTCAGGCGATGCGCCATATGGATGCGCGCCAAATACTGCTGCCTTGAAGGCCTTTTCAGCCTGCGCCTGTGGCTGATTTTCCGACACATTAAGAGCCGTGATCACACGCTGCTTTTCACGGACTAACTTTTTTTCCGGCAAAGCCGGACACTGCAAAATGCTCGCAAAAACCGCCAGCGCCGCATCGCGCTTGGACGCGGCGGACAATGTGCGCAAGCGCAAAGCCACGCTATCGCCATCCACGGTATCCGCTATCACGCTGCCAATCTCGGCCAAGCGATCTTCAATCTGCGCTTCCGTCAACCCTAAGCAACCTTTGGCCGCACGCGTGCCGGTACTCAACAGGTGCGCCGTCATGGCGGCCAAGCCACTACGGTTAGGTGGATCATAGCGGCTACCCGCAGCAAAATTGACCTGAATATCGAGCATTGGAATCGCGTGATCTTCAACCAACAGTACTTTTGCCCCCGACGGTGCGGTCCATTGCTGAATCAACGGCCCAGCCAATAACGGCGCTGGCCATCCCAGCACGACTGCGGCAAGCAGCGTCGTTAAACCTAAAAATTTAATCCCAATCGGCATCCTGACTCGTTCCATTACTTTCCTTGCGATCTTTTTCTCAAGCGCGGCGTTGACTGCATTTGCTCTGGCATCAGCGTAGCCACGGTCAACTGCTCATCGATGAAATAACGCGCCGCTACCGCTTGCACATCTTGCGCCGTCACCGCATTGAGGGCTTGATCCATGAGCTCGATGGCGCGCCATGAATGCCCCGCCATTTCAGCTAAACCGATTTCCATCACTTGGCTAAATACAGAATCTCGTCCATAGATCCGCGCTGAGTACAATTGCGTTTTGACACGCTGTAGCTCCCGAGCACTGACGCCGTTTTGCGCAATGCGCCGCAGCTCACTGCGTAAAGCGGCTTCTAGCTCGATCAACGAGCGGCCCTGCGCCGGAATCGCGCTGAGCGTAAATAGCTGGGGCCCACGCGCCACCATGCTATAAGAGGCATCGACCCAGTCCGCTAGGCGTTGTTCGCGCACGAGATGTTTTTCCAGTCGCGCATTTGGATAGCCATCCAGCACCGCGGCCAGCACACTGAGGGCATAAGCCTCTTGCTTCGCCGCGGAGTTTACCTCTAACGGCATGACTTTGAATGCCAATACGACGCGCGGCACCTCGGCAGGCGCCTTGATCGTCACGCGTTTCAAGCCGCGCTGAAGCGGTTCATTTTGCGCTTTGCGCACCGGCAATGGCCGCGCTGGAATCGCGCCAAACCAACGCTCAGCTTGGCTGCGCACAGCCGCAGGAGTAATATCTCCGGCTACCACCAGCAATGCATTATTCGGTGCGTACCATCGTTCATACCACGCTCGGGCATCAAGCCACGTCATCTGTTGCAAATCATCCTGCCAGCCAATCACCGGCCAGCGCGCCGGCGACGCATTATAGGCGGTTGCCCGCAAGGCTTCATCCAGCAGCGCCTCCGGTTTATCTTCAAGGGATAAACGCCGTTCTTCCATCACCACGCGAATTTCTCGATCGAAGATTTCGCTAGTGATGGCCAGATTTTGCATCCGGTCCGCTTCTAACGCCATGATTGCAGATAGATGCGATTTCTCTATACGCGTGAAATACGCTGTACAGTCTTGCATCGTAAACGCATTCTCGCTGCCGCCGAGAGCCGCCACGCGTTGCGAAAACTCTCCCGGCCCAAGCTGCTGAGTGCCACGAAACATCATGTGCTCGAGCACATGCGCCGCCCCAGTGGTGCCGTTTAGCTCATCTAGCGAGCCTGCTTTATAAAAAAGCATCTGCAGCACAGTCGGCGCCCGGTGATCTTCACGCACGATGACGCGTAAGCCGTTAGCTAAAGTAAATTCTGTCGTAGGCAGCGCATGCTGAAGGTCGGATGCAGTGGGCGCGCCACCAGCCCTCAAGGTAGCAGCCGATACGCTGCCTACGCCTAGCAGCGCCAATAGACAGGCGCCGCGTCGTAAGAAATGGCCTCGCCTATAAGCACTCGCCATCACGCGTAATGACATCGCTGCTTTAGGCAGTTTCTGCAATATATTTTTATTCAGCAACATAAATTAATTGAACTCAATGCGGATTGATCAACCGTCCTAGACACCGTGATTTTCGACTCAGCACATTTTGCTTACACTAAAAATACCCAGTCATGATGAAAGCATTGATCCATGCTCTGCTAGAATAAACGCTTCTTTTGCATCCACACAGAGCGCTTTCCAAGCCAAGTGCTCGAAACTATAAACCATGTTTAGCTTCTTCAAAAATCTTCATAAGGGCTCAACATCGGCCCCAGCACCTTCTGAGCCAGAGAATAAATCAAAAGCCAACACTCCGGCTAAAAATCTGCCGAGCGCGGAGCCTATTGCCACCCGTCCAACTTCCTGGGTAAGCCGACTAAAATCAGGTTTAGCAAAGACGCGGAACAGTTTTACCAGCATTTTCGCTGGCGCAAAAGTCGATGAGGCCTTTTTTGAAGAGCTCGAAGCTGCGCTCTTAATGGCCGACACCGGCATTGAAGCGAGCGATTTTCTGCTCAGTGCCCTACGTCAGAAAGTCAGCGCTGAGCGGCTAAATGAAGGTGAAGCCGTCAAATCTGCGTTGCGCGCTCTGTTGATTGATTTATTAAAACCGCTTGAGCACACATTAGTATTGGGCCGCGCGCAACCCTTAGTGATGATGATCACGGGCGTCAACGGCGCAGGCAAAACCACCAGTATTGGCAAACTGGCCCAACATTTACAGCAACACGGACAATCTGTGTTGCTAGCCGCGGGTGACACTTTTCGCGCCGCCGCGCACGAACAGCTGGCGCTGTGGGGTGAACGTAATCAAATCAATGTGATTTCACAGCAAAGCGGTGACCCCGCCGCGGTTATTTTCGATGCCCTCAACGCCGCGCGCGCACGTAAGCTCGATATACTCATGGCGGACACCGCTGGACGCCTACCGACACAATTGCATTTAATGGAGGAGTTAAAAAAGATCAAACGCGTCATCGGTAAAGCGATGGATGGCGCTCCGCACGAAGTGCTGCTGGTGATTGACGCCAACACCGGGCAAAATGCCCTGGCGCAGGTGAAAGCGTTTGATGACGCCCTTGGCCTCACCGGATTGATTGTGACCAAGCTTGATGGCACGGCTAAAGGCGGCATCCTCGCCGCGATTGCGCGACAACGGCCGATCCCCGTGTACTTCATTGGCGTGGGAGAGCAAATTGATGATCTACAGCCGTTTTGCGCCGCAGAGTTCGCCAGCGCGCTGCTGGATTAAACCCTCGCTAAGCTCAAGTGACTTTGACAGAAAATTCACCCAAACCCTCAATGCCGCCTGTCATCAAGTCACCCTTCACAATCGGCCCCACCCCACCTGGGGTTCCCGTATAAATCAAATCTCCCGGCACAAGCTCGGATAAGGTTGATAAATAAGAGATGGTCTGCGCCACCGACCAAATTAACTGCGACACATCAGCACGCTGCTTCTCAACGCCATTCACCGTAAGCCAAATTGCCCCCTGCTGGCAATGGCCAACCTCGTCGACTCGATGAATCGGCCCCAGCGGCGCAGCATGGTCAAACGCTTTGCCGATTTCCCATGGATAACCTTGTCGTTTCATCTCCGTTTGCAAATCACGACGCGTCATATCGAGACCCAGGGCATAGCCAAACACATACTCAAGCGCCTGCTCAACTGGGATATCGCGACCGCGCTTACCTAACGCAACCACCAACTCCATCTCATAATGCACATTGTTTGAACCGGGTGGATAAGGAAATTGGCTAACCATACCAGGCGCTACATACAGGACAGCATCAGTCGGTTTATTGAAAAATACTAAGGACTGACGATCCGGCTCAGCACCCATTTCACGGGCATGCTCGACATAATTGCGGCCAATGCAGTAAATGCGGCGCACCGCAAAGCAGTCGTTTGAATCAGCGATTGGCACCGTGACTGGGGCTGCGACAAATAGTTCACTCATGATGATTTTCCTAGCCTATTCAGATGAGTTTGCTCGGCACGGGCACACTCATCTCATGATTATAATTCCCTGACGTCTCTCGTTAGACATCCTGCTTGAATTTAGAACCCTCGATGGTCTCTTGACTCCCGCGTTGACATGCGGCAATTTTATTTATCGTATAAAGATCATCTCGATCTCCAACAGGTTGTTGGAGAAATTGGATTGGGACAAAATCTCCTCATCATTAGCAAAATCAAAGACATCAATGCACGCCGTTACTACCTAAAATCTACTCGAAATAGAAGGTGGACCCGAAATACTCTAGAGTTACAAATCCAATCAGGTACATATGAACGCCATCTGATCGAAACCAAACAGCATAATTTTAACGACACTTTAGATGGTTCTTAACTCCCGCGTAGGCTTGAAGATGGCTCACCCAACGCGCCACGTTGCGTCACAAGCCTCTGATTCATCTCACTTAACCCTCGCACCCCTTCGAATAACGTATCCGTCACTCTCAGGGCTCCATGCCCCGAACTCCAGCATAAAATCGCTTTAGTCTCTTCTCCCTCTTGTTTCACCTGCCACCGGCGGACTAATTTATCGCCGCTCCCAGTCAACAGATAGTTGCCGTCGTTGGTTGTTTTCCAGGCAACGCTAAAAACGCCTCCGTCAAAACCTTCAATCACCGCCCGACACTGACCCGAGGCAATATTCCACAGACGCACTGTCTTGTCATGACTGCCCGAGGCGATCTGCGCACCGCTCGATGAATAAACAACGCTATGAACATAGGAGGTATGTCCTTCTAAGATGTGCCCAAGGGCGCCGCTGTACGCATCCCACAAACGCACTGTCTTGTCAGAACTGCCCGAGGCGATCTGCGAACCGCTCGGCGAATACACCACACTATGAACAGCACCGATATGTCCTTCCAAGGTGTGCTCAAGGGTGCCGCTGTGCGCGTCCCACAGACGTACCGTGTTGTCATTACTGCCCGAGGCGATCTGCGAACCGCTCGGCGAATACACCACACTATGAACAGCACCGATATGTCTCTCTAAGGTGTGCTCAAGGGCGCCGCTTTGCACGTTCCACAAACGAACCGTTTTGTCATAACTCCCCGAGGCGATTTGCTCGCCGCTCGGCGAATACACTACGTCCCAAACAGAAGAGGTATGTCCTTCTAAGGTGCGCTCAAGAACTCCGCTTTGTGCGCCCCACAGGCGCACCGTCTTGTCCGAACTGCCCGAAGCGATCTGCGATCCGTTCGGCGAATACACCACGCTATGAACAGAGTACGTATGTCCTTTTAAAGTGTGCTCAAGGACTCCGCTTTGCGCGCTCCACAGGCGCACCGTTTTATCTAAACTACCCGAGGCAAACTGCGAACCACTCGGCGCATACACCACGCTATTAATAACCTCTGTATGCCCTTCTAAGGTGTAGCCGGGAATTCCACTTTGCGCGTCCCACAGACGTACCGTCTTGTCATCACTGCCCGAGGCGATCTGCGAACCGCTCGGCGAATACACTATGCTCAAAAGCTGGTTCTTATGTCCCTCTAAGGTGCGCCGAAAGACGCCGCTTTGCACGTCCCACAGATGTACCATTCTGTCATGACCGCCCAAGGCGATCTGCGCACCGCTCGGCGCATACACCACGCTATAAACATCGTCGGTATACCCTTCTAAGATGTGCCAAAGGGCGCCGCTGTGCGCGTCCCACAGGCGTACCGTTTTATCCCTACTACCCGAGGCGATTTGCAATCCACTCGGCGCATACACCACGCTACTAATAGAGGAAGTATGTCCTTTTAAGGTATGCCCAAGAACGCCGCTGTGCGCATCCCACAGACGTACCGCACCATCTAAACTACCCGAGGCAATCTGCGAGCCACTCGGCGCATACACCACACTATTAACAGTGCCAGTATGTCCTTTTAAGGTATGCTCAAGAGCGCCGCTGTGCGCATCCCACAGACGCACCATCTTGTCCACACTGCCCGAGGCGATTTGTAATCCGCTCGGCGAATATGCCACGCTCCTAATAGCACCGGAATGTCCCCTCAAAGTCTGCCCAAGGGCTCCGCTGTGCGCGTCCCACAGACGTACCGTATTGTCATAGCTACCCGAGGCAATCTGCCGCCCACTTGGCGAATACACCACGCTCCAAACAAGGTCTGTATGTCCTTCTAAGGAGTGAAGTTTTTCCCAATTCGGGGTCGAATACACACTGATCTTACCGTTTGAAAGACCTACCGCACAGTTTTTACCATCCGGGGAATACGCGCAAGCATGTACTCTGCTCTCTTCTTGGAGATAAGGCCATTCGCCAAACCGCACCCCGGCCATCTGCGCACCACTTAAATTCGCCCGGCGCAGCCAGCTTGCGCAAAGTTTGGCCTGGCTTAAATCCGCCCCTTGCAACTGCGCTGAATCGAATACCCCAAAACTCAGATCCGCTCCAGGCACGCGGATTCCCTTTAAATCCGCTCCATTAAACTGGACACCACTTTTCACCAAGAGCGTCAGCGCATTCGCCGCCATGGACTGCACTTCTTCTGTTTTTGAACGTTCGACCCAATTCAGTAGCTTTGCCTTTAACCCCGGCTCTTGTTGGATTTTTTTCCTTATATATCCAAATATCTCTGGATCATCTACAAGTCGCACCAACTCAAACAATGCTGACTTCTCTACCACTTGAGCAAGTTGCCCTGATTCCCATAGCCTTTGCACTTGATTCAACACAAAGGCTCGCAAGCTCACATCTGAACTAGCCAAATTCTGATGATATTGCGCCGCTATCCTTTCCTGCAACAGGTGTAATTTCAGGACAGGCGAGTCCACCGGATCGCCATCTCGAGTCACCGTTGTCAGTGCCTTAAAAAAATTCTGCCGCTCCCATACTGACAGATAATTTTCTACTTCCTCTCGAACTTCGACAGGCAGCGACAATAATGATGCCGCTGGAGACTTTTGCACTGCTCCATAGGAGATAGTAGCCGAGCTTGAAACAGGATTTAACATGATATTTTTCGTAACTCCCCAGGTACCTTTGACTACTATATTTTGTTAAAAACCTTTTCTTTTGTCTATATATCCTATATTCCGCTACCCCCGTCTCAATCTGATAGATTTTGCAGGCGGTCTGTCCGAACAAGCGCACGATCTTGATTCTGAGTTCATGGAGGTTGGAGACGGCTTCGTGGATTAAGGTTCGTTCATGGTCAAACAGACGCACCAAAGCCACGCCCTCCATGAGTTGAAAGATCCAGCGTAATGTAGGCGTGCAAGTGGGCTTGCCCAGTTGATTGGGCAGGGTGTCGGCGCAGGCCTGAACTTGGGCGCGCACCTGAAATTGCGCGAGGTTGTAGACCATTAGGCATAAAGTCATG
>JASSUC010000012.1:0-54862 GCA_031963245.1 Mycoavidus cysteinexigens | reverse complement strand
GCAACGTGAGTAAGCTTATAAAATAAAGGGATTTAGGTGCCGGTCCCCGGCACCAGTCCGTTTTTTTGATATATAAGAATATAAGCGGACATTCTTTGCTTTTTCCTTAAAATTCTCGGCTTAAGCCAGATTTTCGTATTTTCTCCGCAATCTTGCTCTGAGTCAGTCAGTGTGTATCTTAGTGACAAGGAGTAAGCGCGAAATTAACCCCACCTTGCACTTGAATAAAACGGAAAAGAGCATGAGCCCTTTTTGAAAAGGGCGAGAAATGAGAGTAAGTGAAAACAAAGAGCAGTTATGGCGCAGCGGAGTGGAGTCGCAGCGATCATCGGGGTTGAGCGTAAAGTTATGGTGCGAAAAAGAGAAGATATCGCAGTCGAAATTTTATGAGTGGCGTAAGCGGTTATTGTCAGAGGGAGAGAAAGTGCCCAATCTGATAAAGGTATCGATGGCAGGACAAGAGAATGATGGAGGGTTAGAAATTCTCACGCCATTAGGGTTGTGGTTCGTCTCAGTAGCGTGACCCAAGTGTCCCATTTGAGGGCGATCATATCGTCGCTGTCATAATGTGGAGTACACCGCAAGGGCCAGGCGCGCCAGTAGCATTTACTTGGCACCAGCATATTTACCAGTGCGATAGCTGGGCAATTTTAAAAGGCACGCCTAATGCAGATGCCTGCCGCGAATTTATCAAATTTGCCTCAGATCCAGAGCGGCAGGGGCTGCTCGCAGCATACGCCATTGGCCCAACACAGCCCGATGCTTTCAACTATATTAAACCGAAGCAAGCTATAAATCTTACGAGTTATCCGGCGAATCTTGAGAGAGGGCGACACATTGATGCTGCCTACTGGTGCAAAAATCAGGAGCACGCTATCCAACGGTTTAATGATTGGATGCTAAGTTAACTCAGCGCTTAAATAGAACTGTATATCTGTTTCCAAGTAGAGGCTATGTGATTCATAAATTCGTCTGGCCTGTGCGGCATGAGATCTATGGTGTGTGCAGAAGTTGCTCCAGCGCTGGTTCCAGTGCCGGCTGGCGCCAGGCAAAGCCTGCTGCCAGCGTGCGGCGCGGTGTCAGGCGCTGGCCGCCTAGCAGCAGCACCGACATTTCGCCCAGGGCCAGGCGCAGCGCCCAGGCCGGTGCTGGCAGCACGCCGGGGCGGCGCAGCGCACGAGCCAGGGATCGGGTGAAATCTTGATTGCGTACTGGCTCTGGCGCGCAGGCGTTGAAGGCGCCACTGCACTCTTCGCGGTGCAGCAGGTGGTCGATCAGGCTGACTTGGTCGTTGATGTGTATCCAGGGCATCCACTGCTGGCCGCTGCCCAAAGGGCCCCCCAGGCCGATGCGGAAAACGTGCCGTAAGCGCGTCAGCATGCCGCCCTGCGAAGCAAGCACGGGCGCGGTGCGCAGCACCGCCACGCGCACCCCCCATTGGACCGCACGCTCGGCCTCGTGTTCCCAGGCCACGCACAGGCGGCTGCCGAAATCGGCCTGCCCCGGCGTGCTGTCTTCATCCAGCAACTGCTCGCCGCGGTCGCCATACCAGCCCACCGCCGAGCCGGACAGTAGTACGCGCGGCGGCGTGGGCTGCTGGCCCATCCAGTCCACCAGCGTGCGGGTCAGGTCCACGCGGCTGCGCCACAGCAGATGGCGCCGGGCCTGCGTCCAGCGACGGTCGGCGATCGGCGCGCCCGCCAAGTTGACGACGGCGTCCACGGGCGGACCGCCGTCGAGTTCCTGCAGTCGGGCCATGCCGCGCGCGCCGCTGCACAGCGCGGAAACTTGGTGCGGGCTGCGGCTCCAGACCGACAGTTCGTGGCCTTGCCGCTGCCAGTGCCGGCACAGGGCGCGGCCGATCAGGCCCGTGCCGCCGGTGAGCAGAATGTGCATGGTGTGTTCTCCTTGAAAGATGCGTTGCCTGCGGTGGGCTTCACCACGGCAGGCGCTGGCCATCGTAGGCCCAGAAGCTGCCGCTGTCCTCGGGGGCCAGGTCATCGAGCAGCGCTAGCAGATCGCGCGCCGCATCGGCCGCCGGACGACCGATCTGGGCACCGCGAAACGGCGCCGACAGGGAGGAATCAACCGTGCCCGGGTGCAGGGCAGCGACCACGGCCTGGGGATGAGTGCGGGCCAGTTCGATGGCGGCGGTTTTCACCACCATGTTTAGCGCGGCCTTGGAGGCGCGGTAGCTGTACCAGCCGCCAAGGCGGTTATCACCAATGCTGCCCACCTTGGCCGACAGCACCGCGAACACACTGCGTCCGCCCCGCGTCAGCAAAGGCGCAAAGTGCGCCAGCGCCAAAGCCGGCCCGATGGTGTTGACGG
This sequence comes from Mycoavidus cysteinexigens, assembly GCA_031963245.1. GTDB lineage: Bacteria > Pseudomonadota > Gammaproteobacteria > Burkholderiales > Burkholderiaceae > Mycoavidus > Mycoavidus cysteinexigens_A. The sequence goes on along the minus strand of JASSUC010000012.1, from coordinate 52,531 downwards.
CGAAGCTCGCCGCGAGGTGCTCGGGGCACAGATCGCCCAGGCGTTTTTCGGGCGCGCCCGTGGGCCCCTGCAGCATGCCCGTGGCCACCACCACCAGGTGCCAGGGAGCCAATGGACGCAGGGCCTGCGCTGCCTGGGCCACGCTGGAGGGGGAGTCAAAGTCGACACGGGGCGTGCTGCCACGCCCCAGCGCGCGCACCTCGCCACAGCGAGGGTCGGCGCGCAACCGGGCCGCCATGGCGCCGCCGATGGTGCCCGAGGCGCCGAGAATCAGGGCGCGATAGCCAGTGGGGAGGGATCGCATGGGGGCTCCTTTTACGTTCTGTGGCTATAGCTCCTCTAGCTGCTCGTACAGGTGGCGCGCCTGCGCGAGCAGCACCTCCCGCTACGCCTCGGGCATCACTGCAATTTTCATGGTTTCTCCCGATCTCCGGCGGGATGCCAGAGGCAGCGCGGCGCGCGGGTCTTATGGCGTAATGTACTAGACAAAACTATTTTTGTCCTAGGCAATTAAATTAACTTCCCAAAGGAGAAAGGACACCCGGTCGACGCCGAGGTGCTCAAGGTGCTGTCGCCTTTATAACATTACCTTCGAACACACAAAAAATCTGAGGCACTTGTGTCTCAAGTTAAAATAGGTAAAATCATTATTTTTCCCCAGCTTTCAGTAAAAAATCACCCTATGACCAGAACCAACAATTGGTCTGTCAGTATTGCATCTGATCAAAACAACCCCGCATTGTCGAAAGAACAAAAAGCGTTCAATTCTCTGATCAAACAGATTGATAAGCGACGCAAGCGGCTTGGCGTTTGGGAAACTGCGGCATTCGCGTTCCAACAACAGTACGTCAATGATCTCTTGCCGCTTGAACAGACCATGACCTCTTTGCAAATCCGGATGGTACATTGCCTCGATCGGGCTCATGGCCAAAAGGGGCTCACCCAAGCAGAACGTCGCAAGACTGCAGCCGTCATCGTCGATTGGGCGCGTGATCTGATTGACGAAGAGGAGAGTTTGAAAACCATTTACAACAAATACAACCCGATCGACTACGACAGCGAAACTGCTAGCGAAGTTGACAATATGAAATCGCTGTTTGAGGCGATGTTCGGTGTCGAACTAGGCGATGAGGACATCAGCTCCCCTGAAGATTTATTGCAACACGCTCAAGCGCACATGGAGCAACAACAAGAGCAAGCGGAAGCCGAGACTATAGCGCGGGAAGCACGCCGAGCGGCGAGAAAAAAATCGCCCAAACAACTTGCGGCAGAAGCTCGCGCTCACGAAGAGCAGGCGCAGATTAGCCTTTCGATCCGCGAGGTTTATCGCAAACTAGCCAGTGCTCTGCACCCCGATCGCGAAGCTGATCCGCTAGAACGTGACCGGAAAACCAAGCTGATGCAACGCGTCAATGCCGCTTATACTAAGAACAACCTATTACAGTTGTTGGAGTTGCAACTGGAACTGGAGCATATCGATCAGCATTCGATCAATGGCCTCAGCGAAAACCGGCTGAAACACTACAACAAGGTTTTGAAAGAGCAAGTTCGCGAATTGGATCAAGAAATCCGGCATGTCGAAGCTACATTTCGATGTACCTATGGAGTTCCGCCTTTCGAGGAACTGTCCCCAGATATTGTTTTACGAAATCTGGCTATTGAAATCAAAAATTTCCGTCAAAACATCCGAGCTCTTGAGCGTGATCTTGTTGCGTTCGAAGACATTAAGAATTTGAAGGGCTGGCTTAAGACCTTCAAGCTCGCGTCGGCTAGATCTATATCATTCGATAGAGGGATGTTATGAAATGAACCTATCTGCAACATGTGGATTGGTTTTGCGTTCTTGCCCAAAAGTAGAGGTGCGGCCATGTCCAGGAATAAAAGTCACATCATCTCCAAGAGGCCATAAGCGGCTCCGAATAGAATGAATCAACTCCGCATGATTGCCGCGAGGAAAATCGGTGCGGCCGATGGAGTCAGCAAACAATACATCGCCTACCATGGCCAAGCGATGCGCTCGGCTAAAAAAGATAATATGCCCCGGTGTGTGGCCTGGGCAATGATAGATCTCTAGTATTTCTTCCCCGAAATACACCCGATCTTCGTTTTCTAGCCAGCGGTCAGGTTCAAATACGCTCGCGGCTGGAAAGCCAAAGCGTACGCTTTGCTCTGGTAATAAATCTAGCCAAAAACGCTCTTCTTTCTGAGGCCCCTCAATCGGGACGCGATATTTGCGCGCCAGTGCTTGTGCGCCGCCGCAATGATCAAGATGGCCATGGGTTAGAAACACTTTCTCTAAAGTGGCACCTGCTTTATCGATTTGCTCCTCGATACGTTCTAAATCTCCACCAGGGTCTACGGCTGCTGCGCGATTGCTCGCCTCACAGATGAGTAGAGTGCAGTTTTGCTTAAAAGGTGTGACGGGGATGATTTTAGTTTTCATGGTAAAGCACAGGCTGGTTAGGGCACGCTGGTTTTTTGTGACTTTTTATTCTGAAATGCTTGACGCAGTTCCAGATATACGCCTAAAACGCTATCAAGTGCTGACACTACGTTATTTGGCAAGGCTCCCACTTTATCCGCATCGATCAATTTTTGGATCAACTGACGAACGGCCAGCGTTAGATTTTCATGATGACTAATTAATTTTTGTTCAAACGCTAAGAGTGATTTGTCTTTCTTGGCCCGTTTTCGGGCAGAAATCGCTTCGTCCCCAAATTGCAGCCATTCTGGCGATACTCCTAGCGCTTCAGCGACAGCAGGCAGCCGGGTTCTATGCGGCGCTGTACCGCCTTTATCTTCTGCCCGTTCCCAATGCTGAACGGCCTGCCAACTTTTAACTCCTACTTTCTGGGCAAGCTCTTCTAGCGAAAACTTTTTTTCTAGGCGTTTTTGTTTGATTCGTGCATGTATGTCCATGTCATACAATGTACCTGCAAGAAAAAATAGCGTCACTGCAAATTTTTCTTGTTAAACAAAAATAACTAGCATATATTGATACATAAAGAGGGTTTTAGAGTGATGGCTTTAACCGTCTTTTAACCTAAGTCACTGAAAATAAAGTGAAAAAGGACAAAGTTGGATTTCCCAAGAGGGGCGATAGTGAGGGAGATCAGTATGATAAACCATTTTTAGCGAATCAAGGGAAGCGCCGATGTCGACGATCAACTCACTGGTTTTGACCAGGAACGGGCTAGGGAGTTTATCTGACCTCTTGCCTCATCATCTATTTTATCAACCAATAATCGCAGTGCTGCAGGCTCTTTGCGGGCAGGAATGCGTATGAGCCAGTTCGCGCGTAAATTTAGTGCTGAGGACATTAAAGCCAAGCTTGCCTCATGCGTGAATGCCCAAAATCCTGTCAGTCAATTGCCATCGGGTCATGTAAACGCTGACAATGCAACTGAAAATAAAAAAAATCAACCAAAAAATACATTGCCCTGCTTGGCGCAAGGTTGCCGCCTGGATGATCGGTTGATTGAATTGAATTCAAACGATCTGCGCCGGTCTGCGTTACTTGAATTAATCACGTCTATTAGAGCTCATGCCAAGTTGGAGGGGCTCTCCAGTGCTACTTTGCAGATCTTGCGCGAGCCGGATATTGAGGGCTTGATAAATCGACTGTTGGCAATGAATTCGGTGCGCGTGTTAATTCATGCTCATACATTGAATTTTCGGTGCGAGCATATTGAATCGATGGAGTGGGAGGACGCGGCGCTGCAGTATTTTGTACGCGCGCAAGCTAGCCTAGCGTTGCTCAGAAGTACCTTCCCCCAAGTGACGCGCGCACAGGTGGGCCGATTACGCAAAGCATTGGCAGTCGTGCCGCCGGCTAAAGCGGTTCATCTACCGTTGCAACAAATTCAGCAAATTTACCGCATCTGGCAAAAAATTTGCCAAGAGCGTCAAGACAATCGTGAGCGTTACATTGCGCTCCATAGTGAATTTCCGCAGTTCACGTTGACTACGTTATGTGCTGCTTTGAATGTGAAAATGAGAAAGTGATGAGCTGGAAACCTCGTACAGATATATTACTGAGCGAAATGGGCGACTTTGAGCGGCAATTTAATCGTTTTTGGATGCGTTCGGATGAATTGTATTTTTTCTATCTTGTGTGGTTTGCCTATTATCTTAGAAGTGTTGTGTGGCGTGGGCTGCTAATGGTTGAGTTGCTGCAATGGAGAGGGCGTTGTTTAGCGGTTCATCAGGCGCGTACGGAGTATCGTGATGGTCACTAAAGCACCATCACGGCCCAGGCGCTGGAACTCGGCTCTTAATGCGTTTGCGACTTCGGCGGATTCGCCTTTTCCAGACCATTATGATCTGGCGGCCGAGCGTAAAATTGTGTGGCATTTGCTGCAATCGAATGCGCCTGATCCGGCGGATCCATTTTTTGCCCGTTATGAGCTTTATTGTGAGCGCGAACAAAGCCTGAAACACATGCAGGCAATGTATGCTGCGCGGCAAAGTGCAGACGCCCTTGTACCCATTAACGATGCGCGCAAAATTAAAGCGTTGGGGCAGTTGGCTGCTCAAGTGGAAGATACGATGGAGTTGCATACGGTGCATGCGATGCGGCTTTTCCTAGGTTTGGCAATTCGGCCTGGAGAATCAGGCTCTCCGAGTGCCGGAGGCAAGCGCGTGGCTGCTGCGTTGCGCGCCCTTTGGTCATTATCCGGTAATGATAATCCTTATGCCGACTGGGCTTTGATTGAAGTTTCGAACCGTATTGCCGAAGTGCGTAAGCTCATTAGCGCACAACAAAAGCGCATGCTAGGCAAACTTGACGAATTGAAACAAAAAGGACTTTCTTATTCAATCCTACAAGCTCGGGAGCCTGCTAAGGTTCGCCTTGGTTTTGTTTCTCCATACGGTTTTATGATTGCGTTACTGTTGGTTGAAGTCGACGGTTATGCTCGGATTGTCAAATCTGCGCAGTATCGGGATTTGATTTCATCGCAGGAAGGCCATCAAGCGTTGCAAGCGGTCAAGCATAAATGTCGTAGCATCTTTGAGCGCGCTGTGTATTGGCAAAAATATTTAACCCAGGACGCTCTGATTCAGCTGACGCGACTTGATTTTTTGCCAACCGCTCAGGCGTTGGCGCAAGCACGTGTGAACACCATCAAAAAACTATTTGGTGCGGTCCCTAAAGATATTTTTATGGGCCTGAAACAACCTCGCCATACTAAGCGCCATCTCAATTTAAGCGAAGCGGAATACCGTTTGCTTGAGGCGGTGCCGCTGGTGGCAGAAGCGGTATCGGTGAATCCGGAAATGATTCAGTTGTTGCCATAGGCGGAGGGTATAAAACTTATCCCCTATTCCCATCATCGATATAAATAAAATAATACGGCCTGTCGTTATCAAAAAGAGAAGAAGCTACCTACACTCCTTTCAACTGTAATGATCGGCGTAAAAGGGAGCGTTTATGGAACCTCAAGCCAAAATGCATCGGGCGCATCGTTGTCGTGCCTATCTAATGCGTTCTAAGCTATTTCGCGGGCAGGCAAAAATTGTTTTATACCAAGGTTTGCCGGTCTCTAAAAGCTATTTTTATGCGCTACGATTACGCGCTTGGTCAGTTGGGTGGCGGCAACTGTTACAGTTTCGTATCGGCATTGTGCCACTGCCTCTGTATTGCGCCATTTTTGCTTGCTTAGGCGCTTTTTTAATTTGGGGTACGCTGCCAGGCGAAATTTCCGTGATGTTCGCCACCCTTGCCGTGCTTGGTTTTACCTGCTCAGAGTTGGGTGCACGTCTGCCTGGCTTACGGCGCATTGGCGGGCCGGTGATTGTGACGCTCTTATTGCCCTCATGCTTAGTGCATTATCAGTGGATACCCGCTGATTTAGTTCGTTCGATTGGCGAGTTTTGGCATGCCACCAAGGTTCTTTATCTGTTTACCGCGGCCATTGTGGTTGGCAGCTTGCTGAGTATGGATCGACAGGTGTTGCTTAAAGGTTGCGCTAAAATTTTTATGCCATTGGCGGCAGGCTCGATTGCCGCAGCGTTAGTCGGTACTTTGACGGGGCTCGCGTTTGGCCGTAGCGCCTATGATACTTTTTTCTATTTAGTGATTCCAATTATGGCCGGTGGCCTCGGTGAGGGAGCGATTCCGTTGACATTTGGCTATGCGGCAATTTTACAGCTGCCGCAACCTCAACTCTTTGCGCAGGTTGTGCCGCCAGTGGTGCTGGGTAATTTGACGGCGATTATCTGTGCCGCGTTATATCATCAGCTTGGTAAGCGTTATCCGTGCTATCGCGCAGAAGATTGTGGGTTATTGATGGGTACTCCAGCTAGAGAACATACTCTGTCGCCGATGACAATGGAGCCTTTAGCCGGGGCCGGCATGCTCGCCTTGGGTCTCTATATGATTGGACTATTGGTGCATCAATGCACGGCATGGCCGGCGCCGATCGTGATGCTGTGCCTGGCGGTGCTGGTTAAATTGACGCGCACGGTCTCGCCTAAATTGGAATATGGTGCGCAGCTGATGCATCATTTTTTCTGTAGCGCTGTGGCGTATCCGTTATTGTTTGGCATTGGCTTGACGCTGACGCCATGGGAGGGGCTGCTAGCCGCTTTTACGCTGGCCAATTGCGTCACGATTATTGCGACGGTGTTGACCTTAACGACAGTGGGCTTTGCGGTTGGGCGTTGGGTTGGTTTGCATCCGGTCGAAAGTGCGGTGATCAATGCCTGTCATAGCGGTATGGGCGGGATTGGCGATATGGCGATTCTGACGGCGGCTAACAGCTTGCGGTTAATGCCGTTTGCGCAATTGGCGACGCGTATTGGTGGGGCGTTAACGGTGATTTTGGCGCTTATTGTGTTGGCCCGAGTAGGGTGATTTTTAGCAGGGAAAATGGCAGCTTCCGCGTCAAGATAAGAGTAATCGCAGCCGTTCGGGCTGCGACGAGTAGCTCAGCCCCCAGGGTTGGAAGCGCCACGTTTGCAGCAACCTGGGGATGAGGGTGAAGCACACTGCTTTTTTCACCCGACCTTGCGGCAGCCGAATCGGGTATCGGTGCGTATTTATCAAGCGATATACGCAAACGCTCGAACATCCTGAGCTAGTGGGTATATTGCCATGCTTTCTTGCAGGCGTCTATGTCTGGGCCGGTTAAAATGAGCGAGTCATACAGCGGGCTCAAAAGTTTGGGGGTTATATTAAGGGAGCAATTTTTTCGTGAAAAAGCTTTAGCGCATAAAAGAAAATCCCGCCGATAGGGCAGGATTTTCAAAATTTAAGCATTTTGCTTAAAAATAATGCAGTTAATATTGATCTAAGGGGTTGATGATGTTATCTATTTCAAGCAATGTTTCATCAAGCAAGCGTGGTTGAGCGTCGCTGCTCACAATCTTAACCCATCTTAGTTGCAGTAAACGTTTTGGGGATATCCAGTCCAGACTCAACCAACGAATACCCTTGGTTTTGCCACGAAAAACTGAAAAAACACAGGTTAAAAAGGGCTGAGTGGATTGGCCAAATTGGCTTACTTTGAGTGGTTTTTTGCCGGTAGAAGCTAAGTAGTGAATACCGCTGATTTGATATTCAGATGCTTGGGCTTCATCGAACTGAGTTATTTGATTCATGATGGTTCTCCTCAAATAAAAAAAGGAACTCACCATGCACCCTATCAGGGGAAGGATAAGTTCCCCATTAGGGTTAAAAGCTCTAAGTCAGACAGACCCGCGGCCATTCAAAATGAACAGAGCCAAACCGCGAACATTTCATTAACACTGATCTGTGCTAATGAGGTTTGCTTTATCTTATACGATTGGAGTGACAATGCAAGTTAATCCACGCCTTAGAATGAATAATTAGCCAATTAGTAGGGGGCAATCAGCGATTAGTCGAGCGCACGATTGACACCCTAACCAGTCGAGCCAGCGAATGGATGCTTTGTTGTTGCATTTCGGCTAGAGGCAAATCGCTGCTAAACCATTGGTTTGCCACGCTAATCAGGACCTCCGGTGGCGCGAAGAATAGGCGCCAATGCGGCCACCATAAAAAATCTTCATAGCAGATCGAAAGCGCGGCTTGAAGGTCGCCAAGTTTGAGGTAAGGTTGTCCGAGTTTTCCGGCGACTGCGCTGATTGCGCTGCCTGGACGCCAGAGGCCGGCTGGCATCGGCATACGGCTATCTAAGCGAGCTGGGTAGTGGCCGAATGCCAATACGCTATTGGTGTAGCGTAGCGGCATTTCTTGCTTAAGGAGATCGGCGCCAAGTAAAAAGGTTTGCCCCTGACGCGCCGCTTGGCGTATCTGTTCTTGCCACCAAAAAGCCAAAGCTGGCCGCCAGAGTCCGATAATTTCTTCTGGTAAGACAACCACTGTGGTGGTAGGTTGGGAGAGGGCTTGTGAGAGCGCGCTTTGCACTTGCTTGGTGCGCTTAAATAATCCAGGTAGCGTGCTTTGATCAAGCCGGCCAAGTTGTAAATCAAGTGCTAGCCAGCCGGCGGGTATGGCTGGGCGAGTTTCATTTTTATGTGCGCTTAGAGCCAGGCCAGCTAAGCATAAGGTAAGCCATATCGTTTGACGATTGCCGGGGAGTACAGCGGCAAGGCAAAGTATCCCGAGGCCAAGGAGTAACCCTAACCCGCCCCAAGCTGGAAAGAGTGCGCTACTGATATGCAGCGGAGATAGCCAGCCAATCATGCCAAGCGGCGGCAGATTGGTGCAGCAGAGGGCGATCAATACTCGGATGATAGTTTTGGCTACAGGTGTTTTGGACGCGGGGTGGAATAGCGACCAGGGGATGGCAAGCAAGACCGCTTGCGCTAACCAAAAACCGATGCCTAGCAGGTAGCCCAAGCTGGCAGATAGCTCTTCGTGGCCGCTGAAAAAGCGTGCGCATATCAGCGGAATATCGCGCGCCCCAGTCAGGTAATAGCCCAGCCAAAGTGCTGTCGCTTGCCAGGGTGTAGGTGCTTTGCGCCAGAGCCAGGGTAGCAGCGCTAAACTGACTAGCCAGTGGCCAGGAAACCAGGCGATAAGGGCAATGGCTGTGCCGACAAGGCTGTAATAAATTAAGCTAGGTAGCTGCCTGCGGTTTGGCGCATGGCTTAGCTTTGAAATAGGGCTCATCAGTAGGCAACTGAGCAGGTGTGAACGCTTCACATGCCCATAAACCAGACTCTTTCTGCGCCTTGGATTTCGAAGCATTCCCCTTGCATGATTGGCATTAATGCACTGTTTTTGCCCTGCCCATATTTGTCGCGTTTATAGTCTTCAAAGCGCACCATGCCAGAGGTGCGACCCACCATATGCGTATTATAGTGTGAGGTGGCGAGTAGCAAGCCGTTTTGCTGCACGCATCCGGACGCTGGCAGAGACTGCCAGCCAGTGAAACTTTGTGCGCTGCCTGAGCGCCAACTACCGGCTTGACAGGTCAACAGAAAACCAGCGCGATCGATGGCAAGCGCGCCATATCCTTCATCGCAACTCGCCCCTGCTTGCGCCAAGCGGGTTAATTGTAAATTGTGCGCGGTGAGTTTTTTTTGCACTATGGCGTCATTGGCTGCCAGCCATTCTGTCGCCATGGTTTTGGCATGCAGGATCGCTTGCCCACCGGCATTCATTGAGCCGGTTAATGGGCGTGAGCCATCTAGTTTGTACAGCTGTTTCAGTTGCCAAGTTACATTACCTGTCACAGCGCCGACTCGTGCGGCCAGCGTGCCGGCTACGTCGCCTAGCGGGTTAGCTTGCCACCACTTATGATCCAAGCCAACCAGTCGGCCGCCATTGGCCGCGGTGGAGAGGGCGGCATCTGCACCAGCCGCCAATCTGGCCTGAGCTAACAAATCGATCCGCAGCGTGCCTTCTTGATCACGATAAGGGTGTTTAGAATAAATCAGTCCCGTGATTGAACAGGCTAGGCCTGGACAGTTTTCTGGCTTAAGTCGGGTGGCAAAAGAGAGTCCAAGTGGGCTGGTATCGGCAAATGAGGGGAGCAGGAATTTGAGTGCGCGCAATTCGGCGACGGTTGGCTCAAGCGAATTTTCTATACGCGTAATCGCCTCGCCATTGGCGAGCGTGTCATAGTGAGTTTGCACATAGTGATTGACGCCAGTTTGTAGGATGTAGAGATACTGTCCGGTCGATTTGGCAAAAATCTGCGCAATCTCAGTGTGTACTTTGTAGACCGCAGCCACCATGCTAATGGTCGAAAGTGTCATGGCTAAGGCTATATCGATGGTGATAAAACCACGTTGGCATTTTTTGCGCCAGCCGAGATTGGGTGATCGTTCAGCATGCTTGGGCGATCGTTCAGCATGCATTGGCGATAGCTCAGCGTGCCGGTGCTCAGGGGGCCAGCGCAGAGGGGTTAAATAGTCGATGTCAGTGAAGGTTTTCATGGGGCTTCTCGGCGTGAATACGGTTAGCCAAACACTAGGGTGAGGGTGTTCGCGTCGCCTGAACAGCGGATCTGAGAGGGGTCGGGTTGGCTGCCAGGCGCTTTAACTTCGCTGGCATTGAGCGTGAGTCGTGCCGCGCTGCGCGCCAGGGTCGTGGCAAGCGGTAAACAGGCTATATCGGGTAGGTTGGTGATTTGGTATTGAACCGCGTCGCTGGCTGTGTTGATTTGGCCAGGGGTCACAATCAGTACGCCATTGCCGGGTGAGACGGTGACCGTGCCGTGATTATCTTTGAGTGACGGCATAGAGCGGAAAAAACCGCCTTGATGTAGCGCGGTATTGCTAATTGCCCCGTAATTGCCGGCATACGCGGTACGCACTGTACCAATCAGAGTGTTGAGATCCATCGCCAGCGTGTTGGCGTGGGTGATATGGCTATTGGTGGAAAAATAAACCAGTGTGCCGACTAGCCCAAAGGAGACCAGCAAGAGCATTAAGCCATATTCAGCCATGACCGAGCCGCGCTGACGGCGATCTTTAGGTGGCTGAGCATGGTACACAGTGCTGACCAATGTGCTGGTTTGTTGTGGTGAATGTTTCTTCATCGTAGTCTCCAAATCGGGGGAGTGAAATAAAGGGGGGGATGGTGCTGCGAACCAGAAGTCAATCTGCGGCCAACTACGGGCTCAGGATGATGTTTTGCATGGCGGCAGAGGCTTGGAATTCATGAATCATCCCAAGTAGCCCAAAATACAGGCCCATCATGATCGCTACGGTGGCAAATGAGAGGCTATAGCGGATTAGCGTCGCGGTTCGTTGAATACGCTTTGGCGTTTCGCGCAGAATATATTGGGCGACGGTGAGGAGTGCGAGATCCAGTTTTTGGTATTCGCTAATGTCTTGCAGGCGATACTGGAATTCCCGCTGAAGAATGCCGGTGGCAAATGCTTCTCCGCCGGCATTGGGCATTTCTTCAAAATTGCGCAAAATCCGCTCAATGTGCGCAGCAAGCCAAGGGGACGCGTAGGGTTTAATGCGTAACAAGGCTTCGTGGATGCTGATGGCACGTGCGCCAATTTTCTGGGTGATGGAAGCGATGGTCGCGAGGAAAAGAGCACCGGTAAAATCTCGGTGCACGCTGTAAAAGATGACGTGTTGATCAAGCCATGTTCGCCAATGCCCGGTATAGTTTTTGATTGACCAAGAGCCCCATATCAAGGCGGCCACGAGTAGGGTCAGCCAAGCTGGGCCAAGCATGCGGATTGCGGTGGCAAATAGATGATAGGTTTGTGCAATCGGTCCATAAAGATTGCTATCGAGGTTCATCGAAGATTCGATTTTCGGCACGATCCAATAGCCAATTAGGCTTAAAAAAATATGCAAAATGGCTAGGCCGATGAGCGCGCTGGCATTGATTAAAAGGAATAAATGCTTGGTGGTTTCAAGGGCATCGATATTGGTTGCTAAGGTGCGTAGCCCTATTTTAAGATCACCTGATTCTTCAGCAACGGCAAGCACGGTAACCTCTTCGGGAGGAAGCGTATGAGTGACGGCTCGTGAGAAGCGGGCCGTTTCTTCGAAGCGCACGAGCCAGTGAGCGCACACAATGCCGATCGGTTCGCTGGGGTAGCGTAGGGCATATTTTTGTAAAAATAGGGCCAGTGTTTGCCCTGGCTGTGCTTCGATTTGGCTCGCCAGATCAAGATAGAATTCAGCGCGTTTTTGGTGGAAGTGCCGCTGGGCCCAGCGCAAGCGCCGCTTGAAATTGGGCCTGTAGCTGCTACTCATGACTTGCCATAGTTGCTTCAGTTTGGTCAGGGGTGGCGCATGCATCGCGTGCTCCTATGCAGTTTTAACTGTTGCTCATAGTGTAGAAATGAGCCGAATTTAGCTTCAATATCAAGCAAATCGATCTCACCTTGCAAGGCTTTATAAAGAGCAATTTCCAGGACAGATTTACCGCTGGTCGGCGCGGCGTCGAGCGGGGCTTTATGCAAGTTGTATAGATATTGGTGCAGTTCTAGATTTTTATGGGCACGGATTAATTGGAGCATGGCTCGGTCTAACTCGAACATTTCAGCGACCACCGTGCGCTGCTGTAAGCCATTTAACTCAGGTAGCCCGGCGCGCTGGCAGTGCCCACAGCCATTTGGGTTACGGCAAAAAAAACCAGGCCTTTGCGGGTCATCGAAGGGTTCGATTTTAAAGCAGCGGACAATCCGTGCAAGATAGCCAGTCAGCCCTTCGGCTAGGGTAAACAGGTCTGAGTCTGGAAACAGGTCGGCGAGTTGGGCCAAGTGATGCGTTCGAGCGTTTGCGGGACGCATCAGTTCAGCCAGAGGTATTTTGCAATGCTGGCAGAGTGTCGGCAGCAGGGTTTGGTAGATCAGTAGATTGAGAAAGCCAGGTGTCGCAAGTACTTCGCGTGGGATACCGAGCTCGTGATCGGAGAGACGATCTACAATGCCAATGGCAGAAGGCGTATGCAGTGTGGTGAAAGCACGATGGCCGGACTCGGCAATGTCGCGCAACAAAGCAGCGCTCTGCCGGTCCCGAACCTCACCGATAAAACAGGCGTCTAAGTCGCCGCGTTTGAGTTGCCGTTTGATGGTCAGAAACGGGTCGATGTGCTGGTCTTGCTCGCTGAGCGAGCGGGCTATCGAGATTTGAGAAACCCCCGGAATGAGATATTCAACCGGATCTTCAATGGAAAATTTTTTATGCCAAACCGGCATACGGGCTAGCACGGTTTGCATCGTGGTCGATTTGCCAGAATTGACTACGCCGGCGACAATCGTCGCGCCGCTTAAGCGGGCTATGGCGCGTTGCCACAGTGCGACTTGGTCAGGTAGATAGCCTAAGTCTGCCAGCGAGCGAATGGTTTGGGCGTCGTCTTGAAACAGCAAACGCAATACCACATCGGTACCGCTGACCAGTGGAAAGGTGGCTAAGCGAAACAGAATCTTCTGGTTATCGATGGTGGCTGGCACTTGGCATTGCTGGGCATAATTTTCGTTAAAAATTGATTCGGACACTGAGTTGCCGCGAGAATAGATAATCGCCGCCATATCGGTCAAATGCGCTGTGAACATATGGAAGGCTGAGGGGCGGACCAGGCGCCCAGCCACCCGAAAACCGATTGGTGAGCGTTCTTGCGTGCGCCGAATTTCCAGATGGATATCGGAAGCGCGGTGAGCGATTGCAAAGCGTGCTGCGGTTAAAAAATGGGCCCACAATGCACTATCATCAGGCTTTTTTGCGGCGCTGCCCGCTAGCTGAAGGGTGCCGTGCGGCTCACCGCGAGCGCGGCATAATTCAATCATTAAGGTCGGCGCTGCAACATAATAGAAGGGTTCAGCCGGGACGTAGCGGGTGCTTAATTGCCGCACAATCTCCTCGGTGATATCTGAGCGCAGCATGGCATCCAGCACAATTAGAGCGAAACGGCCACGCTGCATTTTTTCTGTTGCAGGGGCCATCAGGATTGGGCAAATTTGGTTTCGTAGCGAGGCTTGTAGAGAGACTTCTTCATACAGGGTGCGCACGAAATAGGGCAACTCATTGGGTAAGTTAATCACCGTATTGGCTTGCGTGAGCCGCGGGGTAGTAGCGTTCGCTTGAGAGGCTGGGGCCGTCCGGCTGGCGCGGCGAAAATGCAGCGCTTCACCGGTGCTGTGCGGGTTGGCGCGATGCGGTTTGGGGATCAATTTGGAGAGCATGGGCAGCTACTTTTGCTGAAGGACTCGTGGCGGCGTGGTTTAAGGCTCGACCGAAGGGCGCAATGGTTTGGTGGCGGCTGGCAACGGCGGCAGAGCCGGTGGCATTGAGGGCGCCGCGGTGATAGGCCATGCAATGCGCGTATCGAAAGCGAATGGAATTGAGCGAATCCGGCCGTTTGGATAGCGCAATGTCACGTTTTGGGGGGTGAGCTCGATTACTGTAGAGCGACGAACTATTGCCCCGGGATAGAGAGGATAGATTTGTTCCCCCCAAGTGAGATAGCCGCGATACTCGGGGGCAATGCCAAAAGCGGCAATGTAACGAGGGTGCTCTGCGGATTTAGCCAGCGCCGAGTCAAGCGGTGGCATGTTTGTCATCATCAGTCTACGGTTAAGTTGCCTTGGAGGGTTAGTCTGAGTCAGTTCGTTTTTCAGTTTTTGTAGTTTGAGCTGGCTTTCTAGTTGCATGAGCTCGCCTACTGTAGGTACTGTTTGAGCGCTAGCGAGGCTGAAAATGCCCAGTAGATACAGCACGATGGGTATCAGTCCCGGCCTCATCGGGTAAGGGGGGAAGCGATTAGTCGCGGACATAAATCTCTCCTTTAATGTGTAGCATCAAGCTCGATGCTTTGAGTGAAGCCACTGGCTGAGGGTCTTTAATGGTGAGGGCGAGCCGAGTGACACTGCTGATGGCTGGAAATGCTTCAAACAAAGCCATCATGTGCAATGGTCCATCGACTTCCCACGCTGCGTGTTTAATTGGATGGGGAATCGCCATGGCGGGTACGCCCGCGGGTCTGCCATATACCTGAAAATCCTCAAACTTGGTATGGGCGATTTGTTGCATGCGCTGTAACTGTGAAATGAAATTTAAGCGGATTTCACGCTCGTTTGGCAAGTTAGGCAGAGCGTGCCGGAGGCTCATCGTCGCAGCGCTGGGCATCGCCACATTGACCTGTAGGCGTTTGTCGTCGACCGCATCGATGTGCTCGGCCCAGTCATGCACTGTCGCTGCCACAAAAGTCTGTTGTGTGGCTTGCGGCAAGGTGCGCTCATAATTCAGCAAGCATTTTGAGGGAGACGGTTGTACCGTACAGTCGATGCTCTTTAAGTGCCAGCCGCCGACTGTCAGCGGCAGTGCTGTAGCCCATTTGCACCAGGCAGTGATTACTGCAGGGGCATTCAGCAGTGGCGGGTTGCGGGCGTTGATTGACTGTTCATATTGCTGTGCAAAGGATAATTTGGGAGTTGCAGTGGCGCCACGTTTGTTCCCCCAGTGTGCGTAAAGTGCATAGCAGACAGTGGCGACGCAAATCCCCATCAGCAGCCATACTATAAAGCTGCGCCATACTTTGCGACGCGGCTGATACATGCGGGAAGCCGGGCTAGCAAAGTGCGCTAGCTCAGTTAATGTAAATGGATTGCACTCGGCGAGGGTTATATTTCCGAGTAGCGTATAGTCATCGTTGCCGCATAATTCGGCAAACTGTCCGATGAGGGGCATTAACTCTTGGTTAGATAGCCCTACTTGATCGAAATTTTTGCCGCTTGCGCTGGCGCTGCCCCACGGTCGGCCTTGGAAAATCCCGCATAGTGAATGTGTCCCTGCTGGGTCGCCGAGGGCTAATAATACGTTTGGTCCGCAACCGGGTATGGCCGCTAGCATATGCGCGGCCGCATAAATGGGTTGATGCTTAAGCTGAGTGGGTAGTATGCCGTTATAAGCGCCGAGCAGCGGTGTTTTCCCATCTTGCCAGATCAAGCTTGCATTGAGCTTATCTGCTTCGATTCGAGCCAGCGACTCGTAAGATTCTTGAGCGCTGATCAGGGGCTTCCAGCGCAAGCCAAAAGCCAGGTGTTTGCCGTCGATTTCAATGATGTGCATTAGATATCGTCCTGAATCACCGCAGAAATCACAATCAGGGTTGTGGTGCGCTGGCGACTTGCTGCGATTGAACCTCCGCCGAGTAAAGGCATGCGCTCCCCTAATGTTCTGCGGCGAAATTGATCATCGAATCGTTCAAAGCCAGTCAGTACAATGGTCGAGCCACTGCGTACAGTGGTTTGTAAGGTAGTACCCTGGCGATCGATATTCGGTAGTTGCACGGATTGGGCTTGCTGGCCTGTGCCGGCATCGAATCGATCCAGGCTTTTAAGCATCGAATCTTCAATCGAGAAAGTCAGATCGACCGTATCTTTGCTGGTTGCATTGGGATAGATCAGGAGCTTTAAGCCGGTTGAAATTTGACTGGTTTTAAGACCCGGCACGCCGCCGGTGCCGCCCACCGTAGAGGTGGCGGGCAGGGTTGCTGAGACATAGGAAAAGGCATTGCCAATGTCATAACTCATGGGTT
Source organism: Mycoavidus cysteinexigens (assembly GCA_031963245.1). Taxonomy (GTDB): domain Bacteria; phylum Pseudomonadota; class Gammaproteobacteria; order Burkholderiales; family Burkholderiaceae; genus Mycoavidus; species Mycoavidus cysteinexigens_A. The sequence continues at coordinate 36,090 of JASSUC010000012.1, read as the reverse complement.
GGCGGTTGCGAATCGTCATCGGTAGCTCGGTGGAGGATTGCACACGCCCGATCTCGCTTAAAGCAGTGATCAGCGCGCTTGAGTTATTCAGTGTGCCAGCCAAGAGATTGAGGTTAAACCCAGCCGCATGAGAGCCGGCCAACGGCGTAGGTGAGCGTGCTGTCAGCTTGAAATCGGGCAGCTTAGACAGCGCCGTGGTGAGCGCCATATTCCAATCGATGCCAGCTTGGCCTGTGTCCTGGGTGAGCACCTGTATTTTTTGTAATTTAAGCAGCACGCGCCGCGAGAGGATATGAATTTCTCGGGTGATGATTTCGTCTGCGCGCTCTACTGCCTCTTTGGTGTCAGTGAGCGTGATCGTGCCTGTAGCGGCATTGGTTGCAATCGAGCCCGCTCGGGTCATCAGGGTTTCGATGCTCTGACGAATTGAGTCCAATTCATTGACATGCGTGGCTTCACGCTTAGCGGCAGAGTTGCTGTAAGTATTGTGTGGCAGGAGCGTAGCGTTGGCGTTACTGGATTGAACCGTACTGCCTTGAAAGGCCGTCGTAAAAGACATTTCGCCTGCGGCACCAGGCAACTGCCAGATTTTGGTAAGCATCCGATAAAAGCGAATGGCGCCCCTAACCTCATCATATAGCCAGTTAATGGATAAGCGCGTGGCGATCAGATCGAGCATTTGATTGAGCGGTATTTCACCAGGCTGAAATTCAACCTGGGCCAGCGTATTGAACGGGGAGGCTGCATGCAGGCTGGCGAACCCTGGCGGGATATGCTGTAGTAATGGATTGGGTGCGGCCGAGGTCAGCGGTGCGTCTACTTTGCCACCGGTGACCTCTGTCGCATTCAGTGCGGCGTCATTGCTTTGTTGTGCGCGGGGCAATAGTGCTGAGGCGGATAAATAGACATCTGGGTCGATCTTAACCGGAATGCCCGTGGCTAAGGTGATGCGTTCGGCGGCCAAATTCAGGGGCACGGTTTTTTCTGGGAACATCACCGCCGTTTTGACTCCCTTGCGTAAGGCATAGGGTAGGGTGACTTCACGCGCGAGGGGTACGGGCTTACCGGCTAAATAGGGCAGATCGACTTCGTCGTTGATGGTTTGATGTGGTTTGCTGCCCTCCATCTGTGTGAGCAGTCTGGTACGCAGTCGCTGAGCATCGGCTTGGGCGCGATCGATATTTGCGCGGGTTTGTTGTAGCAACTGAGGTGAGATACAGCTGCTTAACGCTAGCGCCGTGATCACCGCAAAAAATGGCTGGCAGAGAGTGTGCATAGCGACTTTGGAAAGCTTATTGGTGCGGGTTGCAGACGGTCGTTTGACGCACCACGCGCACGACACGGTTCGTATAGAAGCATGGCTTAACCTGGTATTCGGTTAACGCTGTGGCGCCCAACACGCGGCGTACGGCTTCTTTGAAATTGCCTTGGCTTTGATCCTCGGCTTGAATCGGGATGTCATGGTCTACATCCCAGACTAAATGCCAATTATCAATCTGTGCCCAGCGTGTCAGCAGTTGCCGTAAATTCTCATCAGCGCGTTTGACTTGCCACTGGGTGGTGGCTGATTTTTTCTGCTCCTGTTGTATTGTTGGGGGTATTTTTTGGGGGGCTGCGGGCAGAAATAGTACATTCGGCGAGACCGTTTTGACTATTTTTGCAGGCCAAGCGGTGGCGCTTTGCTGTTTGGAAGGTTTGCGCCAGGCCTGCGCGAGTTGCCTACCGAGACGAAAATGCAAGCGTGATTCAACTTGGTTAAGCACAATATAGGGCGGTTCTGCTTGCCAGTTAAGCAGGACCTGTCCGTCAGGCTTTTCGGCCAGAATCGCCGGTGTAGGTGAGCCGACGCGAAATTGTACATACAGCTTATGACCGTTATCAAAGACCTGGATTGGCGCGACTTCTGGTGCCCCTGATATATGCCAGTCAAAGTGATACGTCGTAGGCGTGTGCGTTTGGGGTGAGGTGATTTGAGTCACAGTGGCTGGGGGCCTAAGTTCTTGCACAAGGGTAGACCTAGGTGTCTGAACAAAGCTAGGCCTAGGTGCCTGAACAAAGTTAGGCCTAGGTGCCTGAACAAAGTTAGGCCTAGGTGCTTGAACAAAGTTAGGCCTAGGTGCTTGAACAAAGTCAGAGGCGTAGAGTATTTCGCTTGAACCGCACAACAAGCTGAGCAACGCAGGCATGATCAAGAGCCCGGTGGGTGCATGCTTCATAGAGTACTCTCGTAATTTGAAACCACAGCAGGAGGCAGTACCATATCGCGCGCAACGATAATGGTGATTTTTTCGCCAGCTGGCAAAGTGAGCGTAGGCTTAATGTTTTGGTGACGATCCAGCATGCGCCGCACGACCTCTGAAAGGGTTTGCGCGGCGGCTTGTGAAAATGTTGAAGGCAAGGTTGTACCCGTGAGGTTGATGGTCATATTAGGCGGTGCAGATTGCTGGCGGCCGGCCCAACTGGCAATCCCTGCCACTAAAAACGCCTGGCCGAATTGGCGCAAAAAATGATTATTCACATGAGCGTCTAAGCCGGCTGACCCGCTCCGTTCGCTGGCGGGGACGCCGCTGATATCGAGATACGCGCCGCTTGGGAAGTTGATGCGGTTAAAGGCAATCAGCAGGCGGCTTTGACCGACTGAGATATCGGCGTTACTCAAGCCGATTAAAATTGTCCCGCGGGGAATCACTTTGAAGCGGCCGCGGATGCTGTCATACATATCGCGCGTCACCATTGCGCGTACGGTCCCGGGCAAGTCGCTGTTGATTTTTTGTAGGGTGACGGCGGGGATGGGTTCGCCCATCATTAATAGATAGGGTGAGCTGCTGACCGTAGGGAAAAGAGGTTGGCTACTGGTGTACTCACTTTGGCGTTGCAACCAACGTTGATCATGACTGACCGCTGGGAAAGAGGTGTTGGGTTGGCTTATCAGGTGCTGTAGAGCGGTGTGAGGGTGCGGATCGGTAGGCGCTGCTGTCGCGGCGATGGGCAATGGTGTGAGATTAGGCAGATACAGCTTGTCACCGGTATGAGTGCCTAGAGGATTTTCTAACGCACGACGATCTTCGATCTCATAGACCGCCATCTCAGTGTCATCATTGAGCGTTGCTTTGGCGCGCTCGAGCGAGAGCTTTTGTTCATCGCTTAATTGTCCCAAAGGACGGCTGGTGCTCAACAATTTGCTGTATTCAGGTGGTAGAGGCGGTGCTATGGCGAGAGGCGTGGCTGGCTCGCTTGGCGTTTTGGCTTTTGCTTGCTGGGTCAATTGCTGGGCGTGTGCGGCTTGTTGCCGTAGGGCTAAGCGGATATCCGCGGCGTGCCCAGTTGCTTGCTCCCTATATCCAGTGTTGCGCTCGCTCGTCTCTCGTGGTGTCGGTGTTTGAGCCGCACCGCTGAAGCGGCGTGCGAGCACGATCGCCAACATAGAAACCATGAATACCGTGAGTAAGACTTGGACCATATTACGTTTGGTGCGCGGTGCGGTTGGCCTTGACCGGGGAGTAGGTGCCATTTAGTGTTCCCACAGATTAGTGATGGGTTGCTTCGAACAACCCCAAAAACCGCAGTTCTGGCTTTGGTTGTTATAGATTTGGATTTCGTCTTTGCCGAGTTTGAGCAAAGCGCCGTGGTCAAGTATTTGCCGGATGACAAAATAATCGCCTTGGACCATGAAGTTAGCCAGTTCAGTTGTGCCATCTTGGGCGAGGATTAAGACGGCTGGGATTTCCTGAATCGGGGGCATTTTTAGCCAAGTGAAGCGGCTATCGTCAAAGACCGCGATGGGCTTGAATGGCGTTTTGCCTTTGACGGTATAGTCAAAGTTGGCGTGGGCGAGGTCTATCGGTAGATGAGCGCTTGCTTGATCAGGCTCGCGGCTTTTGCTTTGCTTAGACGACGGGGTGAGCGTGGGTTTGGTTGGTGGCGTAGGGGTGCTCTCTGGGTTACCCGTGACCTCAGGAATAAATCCATCTAGGTGATCGTTGTCGTTATGTTGCCAAGATACCCGCTGGTAATATTGATTGGCGGCGGGTGTTAGCATCAATTCATAGCGGCGTTTGTTGGTGATGATGGTCGCTGTATTGGTAAGCCCGGCTAGTTTTGGCTGAATAAAAAAATCACGTCGCGTGACGGCGGTTTTACGATACCAGCTTTTGGGGTCAGCCAAATAGATGCCGATGATTAATTCGTCTTCTTCAAATTCAAGGTGCGTCAGCCGCCCGATTTGTGTCAAAACCGGATAGGTGTAATCTGGATCATAGGTATACACGACCAACTTGGGGTCAAGCGCGGTGGGTTCAGCGTGCATCATCGCAGGTGCTGGCCTGGAGGCGGGCGGATTGAGCTTAGCGGCTTGCGCTGTGCCGAAGAGCAAAACCGTGAATAACGCGGTACCGAGCTGATTCAGCTGTAGCCAGTCACGACGGAGCAATTTCATGATGCAGCATGGGTTGGGGAAGTGGGGCCGTAATAGGGGCTGAGCGTAAAGTGAGTCACGCCTAGGCCAATCGGGTTAGTTCGACGCTGCTGTTCGTCAAAGCGTTCGGGAGCCAGAACGAAATTGGCGGTTAAGATTTTTTGTGTACGCTGTGTCTCGATGCCATTGAGGCGTTCAATCAGGGTGAAGACCATATAGGCCACTTTACCGTCAGCCGCATAGGAGGTTGAATTTTCGACGACTTCACGCGTTAGGCCGGGTTGCTTGGCGATGCGCTCGGCAATCCGGTCAGTCTGTTCGAAATATTCGGTAAATGCCTGAGTTGCTGCGCCGATAGTCCAAGCTGCTGCCGCTGGGATGTCATTTTCTTGGGTTTGCCTTGGATCTGGTTTGATTGAGAGCATATGGGTGGCCCAAATACGCAGAAAATAGGTGATGTTGGCGGCGCTTGGCGTAAATTGCTGCGCCACCCGAGAGGATAAATAGACCGCTCCAGAGTGCTCATCATGCTCGATAAAATAAGGCTGCGGACCCGCGCTTTTAAGGAGTTGAATCAGCGCTATCGCTTCAATCATGGCGAGCGTGAAAAATCCGGCTGCTGCCAGGCGCGCCCATCGGGCATTCAGGAGTGGCTTCTGAAAATAAGCAAACCAGGTATTGATGGCTTCTAGCGTTGTGCCAGGAGGCGGTGAATTTTCTGTTGGCGGCGGGCGTTTTAAAAATGACATGGTGGTTAGTCTATGGCTATTTAGCGCTTGCTGTTGCTACGCAAATGCCCAGCAATCGTGCTGTTGCCAAAGCCGCGCAGAGTAAGAGCGCTATGGCCTGAAACAATTCCTTGGGCAATGTGGGGGACTTGCCACATCATGCAAGCCCCTACGCTACAGGTGAAAGCAAGTCCAAGCAGGGTGAGGCAATTAAAATCTAGTGTCGAACTGATATGACTACTCACGCTACCATTCAATTGCAGAACTAATTTCTGCGTGGCTGGCGTGATCCCAGCTTGGACCATGGTGAGCATCAGCCAAGCGACTACTTTGTATAAGCCGGCGACAATGATGAATCGTAGCCAGCCGTTAAATAGAAACTCAGTGGCTGGCAAGAGGTACCAGGGCAGCAGAATGGGCCCCAGGCAAAAGCCAATGGCGAGCAAGAAAGAAGACATTTGAGCGACGAGCATGAAGGCAATTGCCATTTGGGCAATCGCTAGCACCGCAATGACTTTGAAGACAAATGACAGTAATACAAACGATAAATTGCGTAAGGTATCGAGCCAGCCGCTTTGATGGTTCTTGCCGTGGCTGAGGTGGCAGGTTGTTTGGGTGCCAGGCAACGCTGTGCCATCGTCGGCGAGCTTGGGTAATTCCTCGCAGACACTTGCCGCGTTGGCACGGGTGAGTGAAAAAATCGTCTGGGCGGCGCTCCATAGAGTGCGCACCGTCTCGACTGGATCCGTACTATGTGCACTAATCTGCTGGATGGTTCGCTCCATATTGCCGACCAAAAAATCGCGCACGGTGTCGGTCCAACCAGTGAGCATCAATAAAATGATCGCAACTTTAACCAGCAAACTTAATTGGTTAATGAAATAGTCGACCGTAGAGTCGGCTAGCATCCACATCAAGGTATGCCAAGTCGCCATGATCAGGCCCAGCACGCATAGCAATTCAATCCCTTCACCGATGAATTTTCCGTATAGCCCAAGCCCAATTTTCTGCATGAGCTGGAAGAGCTCGTTAACAATGGCCACTGGATCGTTCGCATTCATTGAGCTACCCTATGTTCGCAATGAGATGCAAGACGATGAAAAAAAGCAGGCCAGCGAGCGCTAACATGCCAGCAGGCAATACTGTGGGCTGTTCTAGGGTTAAGCGGCAGCAAGCCCAAGCCAGCGACAAACGCGGTTTAGCGAACTCCTGTGGGGTGCGCAAATGATCTAGGGGTGCCTGCTGCGGGGCACTCGCATAGCGCTGATAAGCGCGCTGCAACTGAAAAATTTCATGTCGGTTGTGGCAGAGACGATGAGCTAAGCAGCGCAAAAATAAGGGCATGGTGCGTCTCCTCAATGACCTATGGTTGATCTTGTAAGACATAGAATGGGCCGTGGTTGATCAGTTGGCGCTCGTGCGTATCGAGTTGCTGTGCGTGCGCTTGACGTGCGCGGAGCAGATCGAAGAGGGCGCTATTCGCCCATTCTTGTTCCAACCGATCTTGCGTTTGCAGAGCCATCTGGCGCTGCATCAAAGCACGTAATTCGAGCATTTCAGCAGCTAGGATCGAGGCTTGCTGGTTGAGAAGCTGCAGGCCTTGGATCGTGCTCCCGATACCTGGAATTTGACTCGATAGACTGTGGACACTGCGTGCGCGATGCGCGAGCGTATCGAGGGCGACTAGATCTTGTTGCCATTGTTGCTGATACAGGCTGTCTCGGTTTTTAGCTAAATTGCTATAGGCTGATAGCCATTGTTGGGGAGCTAGCTTAAGCTGAGTGATTTCGCTTAGGCTGCGCTTAAATAAAGCGCCTGTTTGCTGGGTGGCGTCTAATAGTGCGTCAACTGAATGGGCAAGTTGCATAAACGCTTGCAGCTGATGTTGCCAGGGCGCCATAATTTGTTCTAAAACATGGGCCGGCAGTTGCGCAAGGTTTTGCAGCATCGCCATATATTGCTGCGCGCGCGTAATGTGTGCGGTGATATTTTGGGCGACCATGGTGCTTTGTTGGCTGACGCTGGTTAGCAACTCGGCGTGATTCATGATCTGGGTTAATTCGGTGGCGCCGCCGATGGGCGTTCCTACGCCACCGCCTGCTAGGATAGGCGTAACCGAACAGAGTCCGATGAGGCACCAAAGCGTGTGCCAAGAATGCTTATGCAGCTTAGCTAACATGGGTCATTTCCTCAAAGTAACGCGCTTGCCAAGCGGCGTGGCCGGAGCGGTAGTGGCGCTCGAAAATCGCTTGTGCACTCAGTTCGCTGCGTAGTATGGCAAGTGTCCTGCGATCTAAGGTAAGCGAGAGGCGCCGCGCAAAGCCGTTTTTTTGCGTAATGAAATAATCGCGTTTGCGCGTGCCTTTTTCGATGCCGTGGATTTGGCCCGCATGTAAGCCGAAGCCAGTTTCTAGTGCCTCGCGTTGCGAAGGGGCGAGGTTGCCGCTAGGCGGCAAGAAAATGCAGGTTGGCACATTGTCACGCAGGCTTGGATAAACCGGTGAATTAAGGTAGCTTTCGGGGGACTGCGTATCCATCCAGACGCAGCCGAGCTTTTTGCGCAAGGTGCTGACCCAATCTACGATTTTGTTGGCAAAGCGCGGGTTATTAAGCAGGTGCCATACTTCTGGCAAGCCGATGAAGGTCGGGGCTATTTTGCCATTTAGCCGGTTTCTGGTGAGCGTATCGTCAATCTGATAAAAGCATAGATCGAGCAGCGCCGGGGCCACCAGTGAATTCTGGATAATCTTGCCTAACTCAATGCCCATAATGCTGGTGTTGGCAAAGCTATCTTCCAGATTGTCGAAATAATGAGCGTAAACGCCACTCCCCACCCACGCCGCCAGTTGTTGTTTGAAGGGCCCATCGGGCAGCTGACTATAAATCGCGTGCAGTTGCCAAAGTTTGCGATCGATATGGCGCGTTGCACGGAGGGCGTTGACGAGTTGCGCGTCATCTTGGGCATTCGGGGTATAGCCGCGTAAGCTGCCTAAAAATAGAATCCAGTCTTTGAGCCATTCAAAGTGACGTTCATGCGCCAGCAAGGCAACTGGATTGAAGCGGGCACTATGCTCGTTTTCGAGCTGGATATCTAGATAAGTCCCCCCTTGCATCAGCACCGGAATGCGGGAGGAATAATCTTTGTCGAATAAGTAAATCATGGCCCCTGGATATTTGCGAAAAAGCGTCCAACTCAGATTGAGAAACGCAGTTTTGCCGGAGCCGGAGTCGCCACATAGCAGCACATGTCCGACATCATTAAAGTATCCGGTGAAATGAAAAGGGGTGCCGTATTCGGTTGGAAAGGTCGCTAAGGCAGGGCAATCAATGCCCATTTCCCGGCTCAGGTGTGGGTTATAGCGTTCGCCTTGGGCGACCGTGCGTAGAGGCGCAAGCCGCGCGAGTACCTGGGCATCAATAAAGGCCCAGCGGGCGCACTCACTCCACATGCCGGGAATGGTCACGGTAAAAGCTGACAGGGCATGAAGTGTTTCGCGCACCGGCATAAAATGGGCGGCGCGCATGATTTCTTCAGCGGCTTTACAGGTGGCGCTCGCTTGCGTGTAAGCGGAGTGCGCGGCGCTTGCGGCTTGCGCAGCATCAGGCCCACCGGCGGCAAATACCGGTGACCAGGCAAGAATCGTGAGGTTATACCAGCCGTATGCTTCTTGGCCCATTGATACCTCGCCGCGCAGGGTATCTGCTTCATTTGCGGCTTGGGCCCGCGCTCGGTTCTGCACGACTTGTTCGGTGTCGCCTTTTTTTAAGGCCGCACTGAGCAGTCCACGTATATCTAGCCGTCGGTTATCGTGATATTTGCGCATACTATCGATAAAACGTTCTGCCCGAACTCGGCTGGCGAGGCGGAAAACATGGCTGAGGGTGAGTTCCCCATTAATCTTGAGTAAGTCGTCAAGGGTCGTGGGTGCGACCTGGTCGGGCCAGTTCTCGCGAGCGACCGGGACGCTGAGCGCCAGCGCGTAACGTTTGCAGCCATTGCCATCAAAAGACAAAAAATCGTGGCCGGGGATCACTTCCGTATCGGGTAGCGCGACATCCAGAAAGGGGTGATCGGAGATGCCCGTGGTGGTTTTATCTTCGGCACAGGGTGAACAAGCGGCGTGCAAGAAAGCGCCAAGTCGATCGCCGCTTAAGCGCGTGCATTTGAGGTTGGGCAAGCCAGCCAGCAAGGCGCTTAATAATCCTTCAAAGTCCTCTACTTGATGGTCTAACTCATCAGCAGTATAGGCAAATGCGTACTGGTCGGAGAAGGTGCCGCGCAGCGCCTGCCAGAGTGCTTTGTAAAGCGGTAGGCCATCATGCGATAAAGCATGGGAGAGCCTGCCGGAGAAGCGGTCTAGGCCGGCTTCAGGTGGCCGGGCGATGGTCAGATAGTGGCGGTTTAGATAACTACCGCTTTGTTCAAAGGCGCGCCGCCGTTCGTCGTCAACCATCTGAGCGTACAGGTCTGGTAGCGGTAGCGTGTCATAGCCGCTGATTTGCCGGCGATAGACCGTCCACCAGAGAGTGATCGGTTGCTGGCTTAGACTCACTAGAGATTGCGTTAAATCTTCAATTAATTTGAGCATACTGCCAGCCGTGATGCTGTCAGTATCTGGACCGCTATACTCGAAGGCCGCGAGCAAGGAAGAATCTTTGCAGACTAGAGTCTGCTGATTGCAAGCAAAAAGCCACGGCACGAGTTCGGCGCACGTGCGTATCCCGGCGTTATGGCGCTGGCCGATGGCGGCCAGTGATTCATGCTCAAAAGGGCTGGTGCTGGGGTGCTTAAGGTTTAACATAGGTGTTTGCGAGCAAAGCCTAATGGACGCTGATGGCGTGTTTGCCGGAGTTGTTGGCGGGGCTCGTAATGGCCTGCTTGGTGTCGGTATTTGAGGTAGATATCAAGTAGATCAGGGTCTCGTCGGCTGGCGAGCCACATGCCGCCGTAACCTGGCAGGGCAGCGAGCAAAACCCAATAATTGTGCAAGGTGGCCGCCACCACAAATACGCTAACCACCAGCACCACTAGCATGCGCTGGTCCACCGCCAGTAAGCGCTTACGCTCAATCAGCACTTTTTTGACTGGGGCATGAAGGGTAGGAGGTGGGCTAGACATACATGCTCTCGCGCTATTTTTTGGTTTAACCGCACACTGGCGAGCGACCAAAGATGGTCGTCCAGAAAATGGGGAGATTGAAGATCATGAGCGTTGCCGCCACGATCCGCAGAATCCATAATTTAATAGCGGACGATTTGTCATCTAGCATCCATAAAATAATGGCGAGCGCGCATGAACCGATGCTCACAAAGGCGATCAATTCGTCATCGACGACCTGTTTATAAAAGCGGCACAAACCGCCGCCCCAGATGCCTGCATAAGCATAAGATGACCAGGTGCATAACAGCCAGATAAGTATTGTCATGTGTGCTCCAAATTTGAGCTTATTGAACAGTGTCATAAGCCGTTGCTGCTTGTCGGATTTTGGAAAATAGCAAGCGGGTTTGATAGCGCTTGCCGGCAACTCCGAGGATTTCTCGAATCTCCCAAGGACCTCGTAGAGAACCGATACGCTGTGCCTGCACCACATAGCGGAAAGTGGCGGCGATCTGCTGACGCAGATCGGCCAAAGGCCAGTTTTGGGCTTCAGGCGCCATGCGGATTAAGGATTCAAGGCGCGTAAGGGCTAATTCGGCAGAGTTAGCATGAAATGAAACGACCGAGCCAGGGTGGCCCGTATTGAGTGCATCCATCAGGTCAAAGGCCTCCGCGCCGCGGATTTCACCGACGATGATGCGTGTCGGTCGGCAACGTAGGGACAGTCGGACCAGTTCGCGCAGATTGACGCCTCGGGCCGGGTGGGCTTCAAACGATACGTAATTAGGGGCGCGTACTTGAAGTTCGCGCGTGTCCTCGATGGTGATCAGTCGGTCATCGTTAGGGATCACTTCAATTAATGCATTCAGCAGTGTTGTTTTACCTGATGAAGTCGAGCCGCAGACAATCAGATTTTGGCGGCAATGAATGGCCCACTCAAAAAACTGTTGCAAGGCTTGGCCGCCGGTTTGCATGGCCTGGCGTAAAGATGCACTGGGGGAGGTCGCCAGGGGAGCATCTTGCGGCGAGGATGTGTGCGGTAAGGTATTAAACGCGCCACTCGCCACATAATTTGGCAAGCTAAGGTGGCGTGCCATATGCTTTCGGACACAGAGCATTGGACCGTGAATGGCCACTGGCCGGCGTGCGCTGGCGATGCGTAAACCAGGTAACTGGCAATCCATAATCAATGCATCGGGCTTGCCATTTAAATTGGCGAGTAAGGTAATCGATGCTTCAAGACTCGCTTGAGCCAGTTGTATGTCGGCCAAATACATCATCTTGCCGTTGCGTTCAAACCAAATATTGTCATGGCGATTGATCATCACTTCTTGCACCTCGAGATCATCTAGCAGCGGGCGAATGGGCCGTAAATGCTCATCTAGAACCTGCTTGGCCATGGTGGCGGCGGACTTATCCATGTCTTGCATTTTTTTGAGGTTGAGAAAAAACCCCGCCAGGCGGGGATCACACCTGGCGGGAAAGACCTGTCGGCGCAAGAGGAAGCGACCGACAAGACGTACTTTAGAAAATCTATTGGCGGCTGTCTGTAATTTGCTTGCACGATGTGTGGGTACACTGCGCAGTCATTTTATGAGGTTTATTTTTATTTTAATAATTAACAGTAATAAATTGAATAAGGAAATGTAATTTTTACTTGTTTAAAAATTAATATAAAACAATACGTTAGATATTTTTTTGAATTCGCTTGAATAAGAATAAAGATTTTTTTAATAAAGTAAAAATGATTAATATAAAGCAAGAAAACTTTACAGTTTAATAGCATAAAGTAGCTTTGTCATGTAGTCGGGTGCACGACGTGATGGCAGTGCGTGCACTCAAATTTCCGGCCGCGCCGGCTTTTTGCTTAAAGTGATATTTTTCACTGCGCTGCAATCGATACGGACTGGCTATGCTGCTCGCTTGGTTTGAACATGATTGGCTATACGGGGTGGCCGTGGGGTGCGGGCTGGCTGTTTGTGGGCTGCGTTATGGCCAGCCTTTAAGGCGTCGCTTACCGGTGATGGCTAGCGCAACGACCCAAGCACCAAGCACACGTCATCTGCCGATACTGCCCTATGAAGAATTAATCGAGCGTACCGGAGCACGCCGCGTACTGGATAGGCTTCGTCAGCACCTGGCTTTTACGCCAGAAAATTTCAGCCGCGACGTTGAGCCGTTGTTGCAGCGCTGCGGTGAATTTGTGCAATTATTGCCCACTACGCTAACCGCCCAGCCGAGCCAAAACCGCAGTTTGTTTATGCATATCATGTCGCTTGCGCGAGATGCGTTGCATTATCGAAATGCCTATGCCCTGCCAGTGGGTGGCGGTGCTGAAGAGCAAGCGCGCTTAGCTGCCCGTTACAGCTATGCGGTGCTGGCGATGGCTGTGCTACAAGGAGTAGCGCAAGGCTTGGCGGCTTTGGGGGTGGAGATCTGCGATGCCCAAGGGGGCCAACGCAGGCCCTGGATCGTGCTCGGCGGCACGATGCGCGAGCAAGGCGGTGCGTGGTATACCTTCGAGCCGGTTCAGCCTGATCCGTCAGCGCAGCGCTTAGAGTATCGTCAAGCGGGCCCGTTAGCCTTGATTTTGCTACAACAGTTCATTCCGCGGCCGGTGTTAGCTTGGTTAGGCGAACATCCGCCTGTGCTGAATGAGTTGCTCGACGCGTTGAGTCGTGAATCTCAAAGTAACCCCATGGCCCGCATCGTGGCGCGTGCTAGCCAACCAGCTAGGGCCAAAACTGGATTAGTGGCGCCTGCGTCTGAGGGCGTAGCCAATTCATCTGCAACCGAAGCCTCAACCGAAACTCAGTTGGCTTTTCCTGCCTACCTTGAGGCGCAGGATAGTGCGCTGAGCTTGTGGCCTAGCCGCCTGCAGGCGGACAGGCCTTAACGTAACGTGCGAACGGAGCTCTGTATGAACAATCTGTTCCGTAAACCGGTCGAGTTGGTTTCATCTATCTCAGCACTGATCGCTTGCGGCATCGTGTGGTTTTGGCATACAACATTTCTAGTGACGCCGAGATTAGGTTTAATTTTTACGCTGAGTATGCTGGTGTTAGCATTCATTAGAGCTTATCAGGCAAGCTGTATTATTCGCTTTCAACGCAACCTAAGACGCTTGCCAAGTTATGAAATAGAGGCGCGAGATATTCCAGTTTCCACTCAAGAACAATTTCTTGGGCGAGGTTTTCGCTGGACAGCAGAGCATACACAGCGGCTATATTGGGCTAGATTGCCCCAAAACCGGCATTTATGTGCGGGGCATGAGCGTCAGTCTTTTAGTGCTCGGTTGAGCAAGTTCATGCGCATAGGGGGCCTGCGACCTGTCGTTGCGCGTTTGCCGCCAGCCGGTGGTGAACCGGCGCTACATGGTGTCGAAGTGCATGAGCGCGAGATTTATACGGATCTGCGTGAGCGGGTTGGCCATACCTTAGTGCTTGGTACCACCAGAGTGGGTAAAACTCGCTATGTGGAGATCCAGGTCAGCCAGGATATTCGACGTGGCGATGTGGTGATTGTTTTCGATCCCAAAGGTGACGTGGATTTACTGTTGCGGATGTACACCGAAGCTAAGCGAGCCCAGCGCGAAGATCTATTTTACGTGTTTCATTTGGGGTATCCAGAGTCTTCTGCACGCTATAGTCCGATCAGCACTTTTTCAAGGGTTACCGAGGTTGCCACGCGGGTCAGCAACCAACTGCCAAGCGCAGGACAAAGTGCGGTGTTCAAGGAGTTTGTCTGGCGTTTTGTGAATGTTATGGCGCGTGCGCTATCTGCATTGGGCATGAAACCGACTTATGAGTTAGTGTATCAGCACGCGGTGAATATCGACGATTTATGTATTCAGTATTTTGAATTTTGGCTGAATCAGGCGCACCCGGCGTGGCGAGAAAAAATCAAAGAGCCGGGTAAATCGCTACAAGAACAGGCTCGTAAAACGGGCCGTGCATTATCTGCATTGCAAATGCTTGCACTGATTAAAGAGCAGGGCTGGCATGATCCAATTGCCGATGCGCTCTCATCCATCTTAGCCAATGATCGCAGTTACTTTGAAAAATTGGTTTCGTCGTTATATCCGCTCCTAGAAAAACTCACCACAGGTAAAATTGCTGAGCTTCTTTCTCCCCAATACGATAACCCGCATGATCCGCGCGCCATTTTTGATTGGCCGCAGGTGATTGATCAAGGCGGGATTGTGTATATTGGTTTAGATGCGCTGTCTGACTTTGAAGTCGCAGCAGCAGTGGGCAATGCGATGTTTGCGGATCTTACCTCCACCGCCGGGCGTATGTATAAATACGGCACGGGCTTTGGCCAAACCCGCTCTGGTAGGCGGCGTGATGTGAGTCTATATGCCGATGAATTTAATGAACTGTGCGGCGATGAATTTATTCCGCTGCTTAACAAGGCGGGAGGGGCTGGCCTACGGGTCACCGCATTGACTCAAACGGATGCAGACCTTGAAGCAAAAATCGGTTCTAGAGCAAAAGCCCAACAGATGTTTGGCAACTTCAATACGTTAATCATGCTGCGGGTAAAAAATCCTAGCACAGCAGCTATTTTGATTGACCAGCTGCCTACCGTTGAAATCTGGTCGCGCAGTACCGACTCGAGTACGCGCGACATGGATGAGCCGGGAGAATTTGCAGATTTCTCCGCCGCCACCCAAGACACCTGGACTGCCCGCGAGGTCCCGATGCTGCAGCCAGCAGATTTAACGCAATTGCCCAAAGGTCAGGCATTTGCTTTAATCGATGGCGGGCAATTGGTTAAATTGCGTTTACCTTTGGTGACGGAAGAACATGACCAGGCGAGCCAGCAGCGGGTTTTAGAAGCAGTGTTTGAGGCGCTGCGTGAGCGCACCTCAGGACCACGTGATGCGCTCTAAATCTCAAGCGGATGACGACAGCGTACGAGAGTTTTTTTGGGTGCTGCGAGCGACCCTTAATCTGCTGCTGTGGCTCGTCGTTATTTCAGTACTCGCGGTGCTGGCTTGTTGGCTTGCAGGGTATTACCGCTGGCGCGCGGACTCGATTGCGGCAATGCAGGCTTTGCTGGACTATTATTTAGGGCAGTGTACCCATTTAGAGTTAGCTCAACACGCTGCCGGCTGGGCTTATTGGAGTTGGTTTGGTTGGCATAGGATTGAACTTGCGATACAGTCGCCGGTGGCAGAGTATCGAAATTTACCCTTGAGCAATTTGCGCGAGCCTATTTTGATTGCCATGTATGCTCTGCAGTTATTCGGTGTACGGCTTGCGATGCTGATCCTGGTGGCGCCTAAGTTTGGCCTGATTATCGGCTTGGCTCTGATCGATGGCTTGGTCGCGCGAGTGATTCGCCGAGAAAACGGGGGCCATGAGTCAGCCACTCGTTATCATCGGGCGAAGCGTTGGCTAAAATTTGGCTTGTTGCCACTGGCGGCAACTGGGTGGCTGGTGGCGCCAGTCAAACTCCCGTTTGAGATGTTGTTTTTACCTGTCGTGAGCTTTTGTGCCTTGCTGGTATGGACCATGGCTAAGTATTATAAGAAATATTGTTAAGCAATCCAACGATATTGTTTTGCTTACCCGAGGTGGCGTAAAAGTCGCGTATCGAGTGTAAATGGGGTCGCTTGACCAAACTCGATCTTAACAAAATCAGGATGGTGTGGGTTGAGTATGTAATTCAATTCGGTTGGAATAATCACACTGGGAACGGCAAGTACTGCACTGCGTCCTGTTTTAACCCAACTGGCGCCAATCATTTGTAGCGTACTGCGCACAGCGGGGTCTCGCCAGTTAGGAGGAAGCTTTTGTACATTGTAGTGTTCAATGAGCTGATTGGGGATTTTGGCTGGAATGATCACATAGCGAGCGCGTAGGGGTATATCTTGCGCCAGCATTTCTAGCGCCGCGAGTGACTGACTCTGCGCGGTGTAAATCACGGCAAGGCCTTTGGGATTCCAGCGTCCGCCATATAAACGCGCGCCTTCACCGGAAAAAGCCGTCGCGGCGTGTGGTTCAGTCACAATCCGCCAAACCGTGGGCATAAATTAAGCCCTCCATGCCCAGGGTGAGGTGCAGACCGACTCAAGGTGCATCATACCCCTCATGCAGCGTTTGCTCAATTTCTTTGCGGTTCAAACTAGGGGACAGCAACTCAATCAAAGCATTCATATAGCGGCGTAGATACGTGCCTTGCTTGAGTACGATCTGCGTCAGATGGGTGCCAAATACATGCTCTAAGGGGAGTGCGCGCAAGCTACCGCTTGGCGGGGTGTCCAAGGCTATATTGGGCATGATGCCTACGCCTAAACCCAGTTCGACATAGGTTTTAATGGTGTCTGCATCGATGGCGCTGAGCAAAATTTCTGGCGTTAATGACTGTAAGGCAAATGTCTGCACAAGCTTAGCGTGACCCGCGCCGGCCGTGTCGTAGATGATTAACGGATAGTTGGCCAGTTCTGCGAGCGTTAAGCGCTCATGCGCCGTCAGCGGATGATGGCTAGGCATGAGCGCGACATAATGCCATGGCAAAGAGGGCAATAAATTGAGTTCTTGGTGGCCGGTCACGGCTTCAGCGATCAGTCCAAGATCGGCTTGTTCACTCTCTACCATCTCTGCCACTTGACTCGGAGTGCCTGGCAAAATGGACAAGAGAACTCTTGGAAATTTTTTCTTGAATTCCGTAACCAGCGGGGGCAGCGTGTAGCGGATGTGTGCTTGCACCGCTGCAATCACGAGCTTGCCTTGGTCTTGCTCAGTATATTCTTTGCCGACACGTTTAATATTATCGATTTCTTGCAGAATTTTTTCGACCGAGATTAAAATCGCGCGCCCAGGCTCGGTGAGTGAGCGTACTCGCTTGCCGTGCCGCCTGAAGATATCGACCCCCAACTCATCTTCAAGTTCGATGATCGATTTTGACACGCCGGGTTGCGATGTCGCCAGCGCCTTAGCCGCTTCGGTTAAATTGTAATTCTGCCGAACTGCTTCGCGCACAAAGCGAAACTGATGAAGGTTCATATCTAGATAATGGCCACAGGCGGTTAGAAAAATATCCCTTGCTCAATCCGGCCTAAGGTGTCTAATACACTGTCAGCACCGATATCGGTGTCGACCAGACTTAGCGGAGTCATACCGCCCAAAGCGGGGGCCGGAGATTTGAGCCAATGGGTCGCAATCTTTAGGTCTTCAAAAACCTGGGCGGCGCGCACGACGATGCGCGCGAGTCTCAGGAGTTTGGCTGACTCTTCGCTGCTCAGGATGCCTTCTCGTTTGCGTCGAGCCAGGGTACGCTCTGGAATCGCCAGGGCGGAGGCAAGTTCTGCTTGTGACAGACCGATGGATTTCAGCATTGAATCGACCGCACCGGATGAAATCCCCTGCCGAATCATCTTCACCCATTCTAGCGCTGAACCAGGCAATTGGCTCAGCACCGCGACGCCGCCTAGCAAAGTCCCAGTCGAAATATTCGCTGCCACAGGTTTCATGATGCACTCCTTCTCTGCCATTATGGATATAGTGTACGCAATTTTGGCATAAATAGCGAGTGCTCTGAGGCGCGCTTTAAAGTTGAGCTTTTTTGCGTATGGTGTAACGATCGCTAAATGGCACGAATTATCAGCGCTATTTGACACCCTGGGTCACGCCGCGTGATGTGTAGAACGTCCAGAAAGAAAACAGCAGAGGAATTCCCCGAATACTCAGGTCACCTTCTCTAAAGCTTCGCCCGCCTGTTGTGCCGCATAACGCTAGTAATTCGTGCCATTTAGCGATCAAAGTTACAGAGTATGGGGGGCGTTTAGTGCCGGTCAACCCAACGTAATGCGATTAAGCCAAACGCAATATAAATCAGGCTAGGCGTGGCCGCGGTCAGCGCCGCTGGCCAGGTATTCAGGATGCCAATATGCGAGAACAGTGTATTGATGAGTTGAAAACTCATGCCTAGCATAATGCCGCCAAATACTTTAATGCCGACCACGCCAGCACGGGTATGCAAATAAGCAAAGGGTAAGGAGAGCGCAAGCATGACCCAGACGGTGAATGGGTAGAAAAATTTGCGCCATAAGGCAATTTCATAACGCTGCGTATCTTGGTGATTTTCTTGTAGGTGGCGAATATATGAAAATAAATCCAGCATTGACATCCGGTCGGGGGACACTAGCAGCACCGACAGAATTTGTGGGGTCAACTGCGAGCGCATTAAATATTCCGGCAGAGCCGCTTGCTGAGCGTGATACAGCGGTTGTAGCAGGTCTACTTTTTCATCGGGAGCAGTGCTTGACGGCGGCAACGTCGCTGCTTTAAATAAGTGAGTTGCTGTTACCTCGGTGAGTTGCCAATGATCTGGCGCGATAAACTGCCCACGCTCGGCAACGCGTACATCGGTTAACTGGAATTGATGGTCGAACTCATAAATTCGTACATCGCGAATCGTGGTATCTGGCATCAGTTTGCCAACATTCACAAAGCGCATGACTGGACGACCTTCACCGTCATTGTTGAGCGTATCTTTGACCCAGACCCCAGACTTAAAATTTGATGAGACGGAGGCGCCCAATGCCTCGAGCCGTACACGCTCGGATAATTGGTCGGCATAAGGGCTGATCACTTCACCAAATAAAAATGTGGCGGTGACAAGTGGCAGGCCGATTTTCATGAGAGAGCCGAGTGCGCGCCGGGTTGAGAGGCCGCAAATGCGAAAGATCGTGAATTCCGAATTGGCGGCCATAGTGGCAAAGACAAAAATCGCGCTAATCAGTGCCGCCACGGGGATAATCTCGTACAAGCGAGATGGGGCGAGTAAAGCTACGCGTATCACGGCATAACCAAACTTGTAATTGTGCTGCCCAATCGAGTTTAATTCGCTAATCAGATCAAAAAAGAAGAAGAGCCCAGAAAACGCAAATAGCACAAAGCCGAACGCCAAATATATCTGGCGCGCGAAATAACTTTCATACACCAACAGAGCAGTGGGCATTGACGGAGCAGACATGATTTATTTCTCTTTAGATCTAGTCATGGGTAGATAGCTCAGCAATGGCCGGTGGCGTGTGCGTAACCAAAAAAGCAGCAGGACTACGGCGGCGGCGATCAGGTGCAAAATGCATAGACCCACGCTGAATGAAATCTTTCCTTGTTCAATCCATGATTGCATTAAATTCAGCAAATTAGAATAGGTCAGGTAAATTAACACCGCCATCACCAGGTTAATGGTGCGGCTGCGGCGGGGATTTTGATACGCCAACGGAATCGCGAGTAGCATCAAATTGATGGCAATCAAAGGCAACCCCGCGCGCCATGCGAGTTCTGCTAGATTCACTAAACTGGGTTGGCGGATGAGCTGCGGGGTTGAAGTACTGGTCGAGGTTGGCTTGTTGACAAAGCGTTGTTCGCCAATCCGTACGCCATAGCGTTCAAACGACATAATGCGGTAATCAGGCTGGCCAGGTTGACCATCGTAGCGCCGGCCGTTTTCAAGGACGACAAAGCGTTCGCCGTCGGCTTGGGTCAGAATATGTCCTTGGCTTGAAACGACAATACTGACTTTGCCATTTTCGGTACTGCTGACAAAAACATTGCGTACATGGGTGGCATCAGGCGAGATGCTTTCAATAAAAAAAACGCGTTGGTTGGACGGAGATTCCCGAAACTGGCCTGGGGCGAGTAATGATACCTCGTCGCGCTGCGCGAAATGCTCGCGCAAGAGCTTGCTTTGTTCGTTTGACCAGGGCCAGCCGACAAAAGCAAAAAACGCAATGGCGGCAATCAGCGGCGCGGAAAAAACCGCAATCGGCTTGACCAAATGCGTCAGGCTAATCCCCGATGACATCCAGACAACCATTTCCGAATCTCGGTACCAACGGGTCAGTACGAACAAGATTGAGACAAACAGCGTCACAATCAGTATGACCGCGAGGTAGCCAATCACGGTAAGACCAATCAGCGACAGTACGTCGCGCGGATCGACTTGGCCTGAAGCGGCAAAGCCGACAATGCGAATCATCATGGTGGCTAACATAATTGTTAGTAGCACCATAAATACAGCAAGAGCCGTATATGCAAGCTCGCGTTGCAGGGAACGTTCGAAAATCATGTCTATTGCAGTTGCTCTGCCGGCAGCGACTAAGGAAAATAGCGGATAATTACGGTTTAATTCAAACCAAACCGAAATTTATCCAAGGGGAGCGCGATGGACTTTAGCATAAAAGCCTGCAACTGGAATAGTGCTGCGCAAACTGAAATGCTGCGCGCGCAGTCTAGCTGTATTGTAATTGGGCTCTTTGAGGGCAGTCCTGTGCTCGGTGTAGCGCAACAAATCGATCAAGCCATGGCGGGCTCAATTAGCCGGCTGCTGAAGGCCGGAGAGATCAATGGTCAGTGTGGCAAGGCGTGGATGTTGCACGAGACAGTCGGTGTCAGCGCGGCCCGCGTATTAGTCGTAGGCCTGGGTCAACGCGAGAACTTTAACGCCAAAATTTTTGCGCAAGCCGTGCGGGCCGCTGCGCGCGTACTTTTGACCAGCCCCCTGTTTGTGCCACAAGTAAAAACCTTACTTTGGACGCTGGTCCAAGAATGTAACAGCGAAGTGGATGTGGCTAGGGGGGTACGTTTGTCTATTTGCTTAACGCGTGAAATAGCCTACCAATTTACGCAGCTAAAAAGCCAAGCTGAAACAAGTCAGTCTAGGCCCCAGAAAATCATCATCACGGTGCATGCGGCCGACGAAAAAAGCGCAAAGGCTTCGGCTAAACAAGGTGTTGCGCTTGCCAGTGGTATGGATTTTGCGCGTGATTTAGCCAACTTGCCGGGTAATATCTGCACCCCCACTTACTTGGCGCAGACGGCCAAAGAGCTCGCCCATGAGTTTGCATTAAAAGCTGAGATACTGGGGCAAAAACAGCTGGAAACCCTGAAAATGGGCGCCTTCCTATCGGTTGCCAAAGGTTCAGTTGAACCGCCGAAATTGATCGTGCTGCATTATCAAGGCGCTGCCGCAAAAACCAAGCCGATCGTGCTGGTGGGCAAAGGCATTACTTTCGATGCGGGTGGGATTTCGCTGAAACCAGGCGAAGGCATGGATGAAATGAAGTACGATATGTGCGGTGCAGCAGCCGCCCTGGGTACGTTGCGTGCCGTCGCCGAAATGGCTTTGAAGTTAAATCTGATTGTGGTGATTCCGAGTTGCGAAAACATGCCGGCAGGCAATGCCTATAAACCCGGCGATATTGTGACCAGCATGTCAGGACAGACCATTGAAGTTTTGAATACGGATGCTGAAGGGCGTCTGATTTTGTGTGATGCGCTGACTTATGTTGAACGCTTTAAACCAGCGCTGGTGATCGACATTGCGACCTTAACCGGGGCTTGCGTGATTGCGCTGGGCCATCATCATAGTGGCTTATTTGCCAAAGAAGATGCGCTCGCCAATGAATTGTTGGCGGCCGCGGCCGCTTCTGTCGACCCGATCTGGCGCATGCCGCTTGATGAAGAATATCAAGAACAACTGAAATCAAATTTTGCCGATATGGCAAACATTGGCGGGCGTCCTGCCGGTAGTGTGACGGCTGCCTGCTTTTTAGCTCGCTTTACGCAAGCGTACTCTTGGGCGCACTTGGATATTGCTGGCACGGCCTGGAAAAGTGGCGCAGCTAAAGGTGCAACTGGGCGACCTGTGCCGCTCTTGACGCAGTTTTTGATTGAGCGCGCAAGCCGCTAATGGTTTAGCCACTATGATACAAATTGATTTCCATACGCACGTGGGCGACCCGCTTGACTACGCGTGTCGGCTGGCGCGCAAAGTCTATGCGGCCGGACAGCAATTATTGGTGCTTGCTGAGCCAGCGCTTTTGCGTACTTTTGACACGCGCTTGTGGACCTTCGCCGCGCTTGAGTTCATCCCACATTGTATGGAGGATGATGGCCGCAGCCTAACCACCCCGATTGTGTTGGCAAGCGAGGTGAAGCCAGCATTATATGGCCGGCTACTGCTTAATCTTGGGACCGTTGTGCCGCCTGATTTTGCGCATTTTACGCGCGTGCTTGAGGTCGTCGGCAGCGGCGCTGACGAACTCGCCGCTGCGCGTCAACGGTATCGCTTTTATCGTGAGCACGGCTATCAGCCGAACAATTACAAGCGAGGAGAGTAAGGGGCATCAGCTGACATTTAGCCCGTGGCAGCGCCTCGATTGGCGGGGAGTGCGAGGGCCGCGTATTTTGCCAGTACGCCGCGCGTATAGCGCGGTGCGGGTGGTTGCCACTCAGCCCGCCGGCGCTTCAGTTCAGCCTCATCAAGATTGAGTTGCAATAGTAACTGATGGGCATCGATGGTAATTGAGTCGCCTTCTTGGACGAGGCCGATCACACCGCCCACAAATGCTTCAGGCGCCACATGTCCAACCACCAGGCCCCAGGTCGCGCCAGAAAAACGGCCATCAGTGATTAAGCCGACTGACTCACCTAAGCCTTTGCCGATGAGGGCAGAAGTGGGGCTGAGCATTTCCGGCATACCGGGACCTCCTTGCGGACCAAGATAGCGTAACACCAGGATATCACCCGCTTGAATACGGTCGGCCAGGATTGCCGCCAACGCGCTTTGTTCGTCATCAAACACCCGAGCCGGGCCCGTGATCACAGGATTTTTGAGGCCGCTGATTTTCGCGACAGCGCCATCTGGCGCTAAATTGCCTTTTAAGATCGCCAGATGACCTTTCTGATATAAGGCTTGTTCAAGCGGGAAGATCACCTTTTGGTCGGCGCGAGGCGTATCCGGTACAGCGGCCAATTCTTCAGCGAGTGTCGCGCCGGTAATGGTGATGCAATCGCCATGCAATAAGCCCGCGTTTAATAAAATCTTCATGACTTGCGGAATGCCGCCGGCTTGATGCAAATCGGTTGCCACATACTGGCCAGACGGTTTGAGGTTACAAATCACCGGCACACGCTGACGGATACGCTCAAAATCATCTATGCTCCAGTCAATTTCGGCGGCATCGGCAATCGCCAAGTAATGCAGGATAGCGTTGCTTGAGCCACCCGTTGCCATGACCACAGAGACGGCATTTTCGATCGATTTTTGGGTGATAATGTCGCGCGGCTTTAAATCGCGTTTGACGGCTTCAACCAAGACGCGTGCCGAGGCCGCGGCGGACTCTGCTTTTTCTCGATCTGGGTTAGCCATGGTTGAGGAGTACAGCAGTGACATGCCTAAGGCCTCAAAGGATGAACTCATGGTATTGGCGGTAAACATCCCGCCACATGAGCCGGTGCTGGGACAAGCATGACGCTCAATCCCCTCAAAATCTTCTTGGTTGATGCGGCCAGCCATAAATTCACCCACCGCTTCAAACGACGAAACGATGGTTAAATCTTGACCATGCCAATGGCCCGGCTTGATCGTGCCGCCATAGACATAAATCCCGGGAACATTGATCCGTGCCAGGGCAATCATCCCGCCTGGCATATTTTTATCACAGCCGCCAATCACCACCACGCCATCCATCCATTGGCCTTGCACCGCCGTTTCAATACAGTCGGCAATCACTTCGCGCGAGACCAACGAATATTTCATGCCTTCGGTGCCCATCGACATGCCATCGGAAATAGTCGGTGTGCCAAAAATTTGCGCATTGGCGCTGGCCGCTTGAATCGCCTTAACGGCCGCATCTGCTAGAGGTTGCAAGCCGGCATTACAAGGCGTGATCGTAGAATGGCCGTTGGCTACACCAATCATCGGTTTATCGAAATCTTCTTTTTGATAGCCAAGCGCGTAATACATCGATCGGTTTGGCGCGCGCTCGATACCTTGCGTGATATGCCGTGAGCGTGGATTGTGAGGCATGGATTTTCCTTGCAGAAAAAGAATACATAAAAACAAGGCCAACGGCGCTGAACGGTAGGCGCGCCGTGATGAACTGGCGATTACTTTGTAATCAATAGGGTCAGCATAAGAATGAAGGCTCTTTTTATCGATGTCAAATACTATAATGCACTTTTTTAATGGTTTAGAGGTCAAGTTATGCTGATCCATCCACAATTCGACCCGATTGCGCTGCAATTGGGGCCACTTGCTGTACGTTGGTATGGCTTGATGTATTTGCTGGCTTTTCTGGCCGCGATTGGGCTTGGCCGCTGGCGCTTACGCTTGCTGCAGGTTGCCGCCCAGGGCTGGACTGCGAAGGCGCTAGATGACCTGATGTTTTACGCCGTGCTAGGCACGGTTGTGGGGGGGAGACTTGGCTACGTTTTATTTTATAAGGCCAGTTTTTATCTAGCCCACCCACTGGATATTTTTAAAGTGTGGGAAGGCGGCATGTCATTTCATGGCGGTTTTATTGGCGTTAGCTTAGCCCTGTTTCTTTTTGCGCGTCAATCTCAGCGCCGCTGGTTGGAGGTAGCTGATTTTATGGCGCCGCTAGTACCTGCTGGGCTGGCGGCAGGTCGTTTCGGTAATTTTATTAATGGTGAATTGTGGGGCCGGGTCTGCGCTCCTGATGCGCCTTGGTCCATGCTCTTCCCACAGGCAGCGCACGCAGATCGTAGCTGGTTGTTGAGTCATCCGCAGCAAGCCGTGGCCGGCGGGTTACAGGTCATCTTTGACCACTACCAGGCCTTACCGCGTCACCCCTCCCAGTTGTATGAGGTGGCGCTTGAAGGGCTTGCGTTGTTTGTGATCGTTTGGCTGTTTGCACGCAAAATCAGGCCGGTTGGGGCGATCTCGGCAGTATTTTTGATCGGCTATGGTTGCGCGCGCTTTCTGGTTGAGTTTATGCGTGAGCCAGATGACTTTCTAGGTTTATTAACTTTTGGTTGGTCATTAGGGCAGTGGCTATCCGTACCGATGATCGTCGTTGGCGTGGGTGTCTTGGCTTATGTGTATCGGGGCGGGCAACGCACCCCGCCTGCTGCTAGGCAGTGAAACTGAGAGGATAAAAAAACGGCACCGAAGATTCGGTGCCGTGCTATAAGATCCCCGCCTTAGCCGCTAGACCGGCATCCTGAACCTGGGTTCAAGATGGTCGCAGTTAGTGACACTTTGAGCGCATCAAACGAGTGATGCGCACGCCCATATCACAAATTTCCGCAACCGTTGCATATCGCATTGGTTCAAAGAGTATAGGATCTTCGCGAACCAGGCAGGGAAAACTTTAAATTATGGCATTTAACCTTTAAGTACATTAAAAAGCGGCTCTCTTGTATAAGCTGCCTACCTCTACTGCGGGGTTCCGATCACGTTGGGTTAGTGTTGAGCAGTGGCGTGCTTTGCTCATGCTGCTCAATCGTGGTCGCAATCCGTTGATTCATACGTTGCATTGTACGTCGAATTTCCTCTGTAGGGAATGCCTCACTTTGGCGTACGCTACGTTGCAGTAGTAAAAGCTCGGACGCGAGCGAGATCGCTGCCATCACGGCAATGCGGTCAGTGCCGCGCGCAGCACTATGAGTGCGCACTTTGGTCATTTCTGCATCAACCCGTGTAGCGGCCTCCAATAAGGCCGCTTCGTTCTCTGCTGAACAGGCGAGTCGGTATGGCTGACCTAATATTTGGACTTCGATTTGCTTGTTTGTCATGAGCACTTACTGGTGTTTATCTAGAAAGCCGAGATTAAATCTCAGAGGTTAGGGCAGGCGGTAACTTTGTAAGGATAGCATTGAGTTGCAACTGAGCCTCCTCGATTTTGCGGGTGAGTGCATCGCGTTCACTGCAGGTTTGTTCAAGTGTTGAGCGCGTGGCGGCGAGTGCCGCTTGGCTTTGTTCCAATTGTTGTGTTAAATCTTGCCATTGTTGGCGGTAGCGGTCGATCAACATGATCAGCCGACCAATATTTTGTCGTAAAGAGTCTAATTCGTTAAGCATGAGCTGCATCCTTGGAAGTCGGAATATTTTAACCGCATCAAATCGTATTGAGGCAATTTGCGCGAAGAGAAACAGCGTTAGCTATAAAATAGCGCATGCTCATTCTATGCTAGCAGCGATAGCAGTATCGCTGATTTGTGTCATCTTCATGGCGTGGCCACAGCGGGTGGGCGCCAATCCAACTCAATCGAAGGTTGAGAAAATGGGCCCTGTTACGGTGGCTGCCGGCCAACCACAGCCAGTCAAGCACCCTCGGTTGGCCCCACAAGTGGTCGTGACGGCCGCGCGTGTTGCATCACCGTTGACGCATACGCTGGCACCGACGACGTCATTCAGTCAGCAGGATCTAGTCGATAGTGGCGCGCTTGATTTGCCGGCATTATTGCCTGCTGTCGCGGGGGCTCAGGTGGTGAGAAATGGTGGGCCTGGTGCGACCAGTAGCCTTTTTTTGCGTGGCGCCGCTGCAACCCAAACCCTGCTCCTGATCGATGGGGTGCGGGTTGATTCAGCGAGCCTGGGTAGCACGCAGCTAGCGCAGTTGATGTTGGCTCAGTTTGAGCGGGTCGAAGTGGTGAGTGGCAATGTCTCAGCGCTTTATGGCTCGAATGCAATTGGCGGTGTGGTACACATTTTCACCAAAGCCGGCGGCCAGCAGCCACCCAAATTAAATGTTTTGGCGGAAATGGGGAGTCATCATACCCAGCATCAGCAAGCCGGTATCAGTGGCGCACTGGATTCGGCAGGTGCTACCACCTTTAGTCTCCATGGCTCGCGC
The DNA here is from genome assembly GCA_031963245.1 of Mycoavidus cysteinexigens. Classification (GTDB taxonomy): domain Bacteria; phylum Pseudomonadota; class Gammaproteobacteria; order Burkholderiales; family Burkholderiaceae; genus Mycoavidus; species Mycoavidus cysteinexigens_A. The sequence continues at coordinate 9,229 of JASSUC010000012.1, read as the reverse complement.
TTGAAAACCGAAGGCTTGGCCTCGCCCAACACCAAACGACTGCAGCCGGCTCATCCGAATGCCTATGATTTTTTTGCTGAAAGTATCACGGCGGCGCTTAAGCATCGCTTTAATCCAGCTTGGCTGGCCGGGGTACGATTTTATCAATCACACGGGACGGTGGGTTCTGACCAGGCCTATGGCTATCCCACAGACCTCAATTTGGCCAATAACCGGGTGCGGGCTTTATCGCTCCATGTCGCCGGCCAGTTGAGCGAATCTTGGCGCACTTCGCTGATGATGGCCAACGGTCATGAGCAAAACCTGAATTGGCTAAATGGCATCTTCGATAATCGCTTTAGCACCACCAATCGCCAGCTTACCTGGCAAAATGAACTGAGTCTGCGGCCAAGGCAGCGGCTACAGTTTGGTTATGAATATCTGCAGCAAAACCTAGATGCCAGTATTTATGCAGCTGCTAGTCGGCAGGTGCACGCCACTTTTGCAGGTTATCAAGCTGGTTTTGGCGCACATCAATTCCAATTGAATGTGCGGCGTGATCACTATACAAATTTTGGCAGCGCAGATAGTTATTATGCCGGTTACGGCTATTACTTTAATCCTCATTGGAAATTCACCAGCAGTTATTCCAGTGCCTTTCGGGTCCCCTCTTTTAATGATTTATATTACCCGCACTATGGCAATCTCAGACTTCAGCCCGAATCTAGTCATTCGGTGGAGGCGGGCATTGAACACAGTTCGGATCAATGGGGCATGGCACGCGTGAACGTATTTCAGACACGGTATGATGACTTGATTGAAGCGGCGCCAATCAAACCCGCTACGCTACAGTTGCCTAAGTTGGCCAACCTGTATCAAGCTCAAAATATTGGCCGCGCGCGAGTACAAGGACTTGAAGCATCGTGGTCCGGACGTGTGCGCGGCACGCGCCTACGCGCCTCGTTGACCACGCAACGCGCCATTGATGAAGTGCATAAGCAGGATCTACCACGCCGGGCGCGGCATTTTGCGAGCCTTCTCGCAACTCGTCAACTGGGTGATTGGCGCGTGGGCGGCATGTGGTTGACTAGCAGCCGGCGTAATGACAACGGCGCGGTGCTGGGCGGCTATGGGGTGGTGAACTTAAATGCGCGTTATGATGTGTCTCGCTCATGGTACGTGGTAACTCGGATTGAGAATGTATTCAATAAACACCATGAACTGGCTTACGCGTATCGAGCCGTACCCCGTGGGATATATTTTACGTTGGGTTGGCAGCAACGTTAATTGACGCAGGCCGTGCACCCACTTTCTTACATAAATTGTGAAAATATGCATTAAAAAATGATCAAAACTATGACATTACGACGTGCAGTCATCATCTGGTCTGTACTCTTATTGCTTGCCGTGACTGTATTTTTGGTTTCGCTGGCCACCGGCAGTGTCAGTTTGTCTGCGGCGCAATTATTGCGCGTTTGCTGCGGCGATGAAGAGAGTGTCGCGGCACAAATTGTGCGTACTTTGCGTCTACCTCGTGCCGCAGCAGGTTTTGCTTGTGGTGCATTATTGTCGGTGGCGGGCGCGTTATTGCAAATCCTGTTGCGTAATCCCCTGGCTGATCCTTACGTGTTAGGCGTATCGGGTGGCGCGGCGAGTTTCGCTCTGGGCGCGATGATGCTGTCGTTGCCGACTCTTTATATCAATCTTTGTGCGTTTGCTGGAGCGCTTGCCGCGATCATGATTCTACTGTTGGCTACGCGGCGTACGTGGTTGCAGGGAGCATCGCAGCTTGCCTCGTCGCGCTTACTGTTAACGGGTGTTGTGCTAGCCACGGGTTGGGGCGCATTGATTATTCTTTTAATCACGCTGGCACCGGAGCGTGCCTTGCGTGGCATGGTGTTCTGGCTGGTCGGGGATTTGAGTGGTGCCGGTCATGGCGGGTTTGCATTCATCGTGCTGGCAGGGGTGCTAGTCGTGAGTTTAAGTAGCGCCACCCAACTGAATGCTTTGTTGCGTGGCGAAGCTACGGCGTATGCGCTAGGGGTTGCCGTTGCGCCCTTGCGGCGGCGGATTTATTGGCTGGCGTCGCTGGCTACCGCGGCGGCAGTCAGTACGGCGGGGAGCGTTGGCTTTATTGGCCTGGTCGTGCCGCATGGAGTGCGGCTCTTATTGGGCAATGATCAGCGCATGTTGCTACCGGCTGCGGCCCTAGCGGGTGGGGCATTAACCATGATGGCAGATCTCGTTGCTCGTACCGTAGTGGCTCCGGTTCAATTGCCGTTGGGTGCGATCACGGCGCTGATTGGGGTACCGGTCTTTTTATGGTTGCTAGCCAGCGAGCGGCGATGAATCATCAACGGCAAGACGGTGCGGCTGTGAGTGCTGCGACTGCGCTCGCTGCACAGGCTAACTCTCTAGTGAAGAGTGCCTTGACGGTGCGTGATCTGACGCTGGCACGAGGTTCTCGTACGCTGGTTGCTGGCTTAGGGCAAGGTTTTTTGTCCGGTCAAATATGGTGCATTGCTGGACCTAATGGCGCTGGCAAAACGACTTTAATCGAAAGTTTAGCGGGGGTGCATCAAACCTGGCAGGGTACGATTGAACTCGACGGTCGTGCACTCTCTTTATGGCCCGCAGCGGCGCTTGCGCGGCGGCGGGCATGGTTACCGCAAACCCAGCAAGATATATTTAGCGCCAGTGTATTGGAAATCGTCTTACTGGGTCGTTATCCTCACCTGGTGGGCTGGGGGTGGGAGACGGCTCAAGATTACTCGGCCACGTGGGCGGCACTCGATACCTTCGGTTTAGCGCCGCTGGCTACGCGTGATGTGCTGTCACTCTCGGGCGGCGAACGGCAGCGGGTTGCATTAGCTGCCGTGCTATGCCAGCAGGCGCCATTACTGTTGTTGGATGAGCCGCTAGCGCATTTAGATCTACCTTACCAAATCGATTGCCTGCAACGCTTACGGAGTTGGGTAGGGGACGCGCCACGCACCGTTATATTCTCATGCCATGACTTAAATTTGGCCCGTCGTTTTGCAACTCATGCACTTTTGCTTGATGGCAAAGGATCTGCATATAGCGGCCTAGTGCAGGACATTCTCTCACCCAGGCTAGTTAGCCGCGTGTTTAATCATCCCTTTAGGCTGTGGCGAGACGCTGGGCAAGAAGCGCTGATAGCCGTTTAACCTTCAGAGAGTCATCACATATTGGGATAATTGGGGCCGCCACCGCCTTCTGGCGTGACCCATACAATATTTTGCGTCGGATCTTTAATATCGCAAGTCTTGCAATGCACACAATTTTGCGCATTGATTTGTAAATGCTGCTCGCCGTCGCTGCCGATCACAAATTCGTAGACAGCAGCAGGGCAATAGCGAGCTTCGGGCCCTGCATAGCGCGGTAAATTCAGCTTGCTTGGCACTGTCGGATCTTTCAACGTCAGGTGAGCGAGCTGGTTTTCTGCGTGGTGGGTGTTTGAAATAAAAACCGAAGAAAGTCGATCAAAGGTCAGCTTACCGTCTGGCTTGGGATAATCGATGGGCTTGCAGTGTGACGCGGGCTTGAGGCAAGTATGATCAGCGTGCCGATGGTGCAGGGTCCAAGGTACTCTGCCGCCGAGTAGTGTGTGTTCAAGACCGGTCATGACGGTGCCTAGCGCGAGTCCTTTGCTCATCCATTGCTTGAAATTGCGGGCGCGGTGCAGTTCTTGGTAAAGCCAAGAACGTTTAAAGGCCTGCGGATAGTCCTCTAAAACATCAGCTTGCCGACCGCTGGCGATCGCCTCGAAGGTCGCGACCGCCAGTAGCATGGCACTTTTAATCGCAGCATGGCTGCCTTTAATGCGCGCTGCATTCAGAAAACCTGCCTCGCAGCCAGCCAGCGCCCCACCTGGAAAGACCAACTGTGGCAAAGACATTAAGCCGCCGGCAGCGATCGCGCGGGCGCCATATGAAATACGTTTGCCACCGGCCAGAAAGGGACGAATCGCTGGATGTGTTTTATAGCGCTGAAACTCTTCAAAGGGCGAAAGGTAGGGGTTTTCATAGCCTAAGCCAACCACTAGGCCGATGGCAATTTGCTGATTTGCCATATGGTAAAGAAAAGAGCCGCCATAAGTCGTGTGATCAAGCGGCCAGCCGGCTGTATGGATGACGAGTCCAGGTTGATGCTGTGCGGCCGGGACTTCCCATAATTCTTTAATCCCCAGCCCGTAGACTTGCGGGTCACTATGGGCATTGAGCTGGTATTTTTCTTGTAATTGGCGGCCAAGGTGCCCACGTGCACCTTCGCAAAAAAGTGTGTACTTGGCATGGAGCTCCATGCCAAGTTGGAATTGCTCACTCGGTTTGCCATCACGACCAATGCCCAGATTGCCGGTTGCTACGCCTTTGACAGCGCCATCGTCGCCATATAAAATTTCGGCAGCAGCGAACCCTGGGAAAATCTCAACGCCGAGCGCTTCAGCCTGGCGGCTGAGCCAGCGTACAACATTGGCCAGGCTAATCAGATAGTTGCCATGATTTTTAAACGTTGCAGGCAGCATCCAGTTAGGGACTTGATAAGCCCGTTGGCGGGTCAAAAATAGAAAGCGGTCTTCCGTGACTGGCGTTTCGAGTGGTGCGCCCCGTTCTTTCCAATCGGCAAATAATTCGCTCAGCGCGCGCGGATCCATCACTGCGCCCGACATAATATGGGCGCCGATTTCGGAGCCTTTTTCAAGTACGCACACGCTAATTTCAGTGCCTTTTTGCTGCGCGAGTTGCTTCAGATGAATCGCTGCCGTAAGTCCTGCTGGACCGCCACCAACAATGACTACATCATATTCCATTGATTCGCGCTGGCCGTATTGTTCAGTAAAGAGGGTAGGTGACATAGCTTTCCACGGCGAATGGTGATTCGTTTTTGCGAACAATATTGTGCTGGAAGTAGCCTTCTACCGCAAGCAATCAGTAAGCTGTGACAGATGAATATTCTGTTAATCTGGCTTTTTTGGGCGAAGAAGTTGATGTTTATCCTCCTGTTTCATGATGAATAAAGAGACTTTTTTACAGCCGGCAGCAGCTGCTGCTGCTGAGCTTGATGATGCGCAGGCCTTCCTGCAGGAACACGCGGGCACGTTTAGCTTGCACTCGGGAGAATCGGTGCTTGATCATGCACGGGGTACCGTGCGTATTATCGAAACGCTCAATGTAGATCGGCCAACTTTGATTGCGTCGGTGATTTTTAATGCAATCGCTTATATAAAAGAGCCTGGAGCGCTCCTTGAAATTCGCTTTGGCCTGGAGATTACCCAGCTTGCGCTGGATGCGTGCAAGCTGGTGCGGCTTGGCGTAAGCCGCGGGCAAATTGCACCCGCAGCGGCGCCGCAGCGCGCTAGCCGTGATCTCGCAGCGGCTCGGCATGCGCAAATAGAGATGGTGCGTAAAATGGTCTTAGCGTTTTCCCAAGACGTGCGCGTGGTGCTGATCCGACTGGCTTCCCGGCTGCAAACGCTACGCTACTATGCTACTGTGCAGCCACAGCCTGCGCTTGAAATGGCGCGTGAAATACTTGAACTTGACGCGCCGCTGGCGAACCGCTTGGGTATTTGGCAACTGAAATGGGAGCTTGAAGACTTAGCTTTTCGCTTCGAGGACCCGCTGACGTATAAACACATTGCGCGCTTGCTTGACGAAAAGCGGATTGAGCGCAATGCCGATATCACGCAGGGCATCGCTCAGCTAGAGCTTGAGTTATCTAAAGCCGACATCCAGGCTGAAGTCACTGGCCGGCCAAAGCATATTTATAGTATTTGGCGCAAAATGCGCAGTAAGCAACTCGACTTTTCTGAGCTCTATGATGTGCGTGCATTACGTGTGATCGTCAACGACATCAAAGAGTGCTATAGCGTATTGGGTATTGTGCATAACTTTTGGCAGCCGATTCCAAAAGAGTTTGATGATTACATTGCACGGCCCAAACCGAATGGGTATAAGTCATTGCATACCGTTGTGCTAGATACTAGCGGCCGCGCGCTGGAAATTCAAATTCGCACGCATGAAATGCATCGCTTTGCCGAATATGGGATCGCAGCACACTGGCGCTATAAAGAAACTGGGGAGAGCCATCATGGCCACACTCCAGCCCAGAGTCGCTACGATGAAAAGCTCGCCTGGTTGCGGCAATTACTCGCTTGGAAGGATGATATAACGCATCGCAATGCCGATCTAGATTCACTGGCTGACCAAGAACCCTGGCAGCAATTAAAACAAGCAGCGCTAGATGATCACATTTACGTACTCACGCCGCAGGCGCATGTAGTGGCGTTACCGCAAGGGGCCAGCGCCGTCGATTTTGCGTATTATTTGCACACTGAACTGGGTCATCGCTGCCGTGGTGCACGCGTTGATGGCGCCATGGTGCCACTGAATACCCCCCTGCAAAACGGGCAGACGATTGAGATTATCACGGTAAAACAAGGCGGCCCATCGCGTGATTGGCTCAATCCGCAATTAGCCTATCTAAGCAGCGCGCGGGCTAAGCAAAAAGTGCGTGCTTGGTTTAATGCAATTGACTTGCAGCAAGCGATTGCGAGCGGGCGCGCTCTGGTTGAAAAGACCTTACAGCGTGAAGGCAAAACCTCGATTAACCTAGACGATTTAGCCGCTAAAATTGGCCTTAAGTCAGCTGAAGAATTATTTCTGGCAATGGCTAAAGAAGAACTGAGTCCACGCAGCATTGAGCAGGCGCTAGCTGGCCCAGATACTGAGCTCAGTACGACTAGCACACCGCTAGCGACCAGAAAAAGCAGTGATTTAAGCGTCTTGCAAGGCGCCTCAAGCGGTGTGTTAGTGGTCGGAGTGAGCGCATTGATGACGCAATTTGCGCGCTGTTGCCGGCCTGCTCCACCCGATGCCATTACAGGTTTTGTGACGCGGGCTAGGGGCATCTCGATTCATCGTGCTCAATGTACAAGTTTTCTTCATCTGGCGCAGCGCATACCTGAGCGAGTGATGCAAACGACTTGGCCGAATGGTCTACAGAGCCGCTCAGGGGCGACGGTTTATCCGGTTGATCTGGTGATAGAAGCGAATGACCGCCAGGGATTACTGCGTGATATCTCGGAAGTTTTCGCACGAGAAAAGATCAATGTAATTAACGTGAAAACGGTTCGCCAGCGTACTATGGCCTTTATGCACTTCACGGTTGAAGTGGCCAGCACCGCAGAGGTTTCGCGGGCAGCCGCATTATTGCGCGAAGTAGTCGGCGTGTTGCGCGCTACGCGTAAAAGCTAAATGGTTTGTATCTCTGCCTAGTGCGATGGTTTTAATGAGATTTTTGGGCAGCACTCTCTATCTTCAGAGCGCTGATTGCGATGCCTTTTGATAGTTGTCTATGAATAATTCAGTCATCCTTATCCTCACTACCTTACCCTCGACTGAGATCGCGAATACACTTAGCCGTCAAGTACTCGATGCGCAGTTAGCGGCTTGTGTCACGCAGTTTCCGCCAACGCGTTCTCGTTATTTTTGGCAAGGGAAATTTGAGGAGACAGAAGAAATAATGCTTCTTTTTAAAACTACTGCAGAAATAGCGCCAGCGCTCAAAGAATGGATTGCGCGCCATCATCCTTACCAAACTCCTGAAATTCTCAGTTGGTCTACTTCTGCTAACTCGGCTTATGCTCAATGGGTAGTAGCCGCAACTCAGACTTTAGAGACCTAGAATAGTCAGCAACAACAAAATAAAAAAACGTTTTGCATGGAGGGGAGGTGGAGCAGATTTTGACGTAAAATTGCGCGATTTAAACTTCGATGGAAGAGCATCGATACCAATGAAATCTTAATGAATCCAGGTGGTTCCTAGTGAGGTAGAGCTAGCTTGGGCCATGTTAAATGCATGCTTTTGATCCCTACAATGGGAAAATAAGAAAAGAGGCTGTTTTTATTCTGATTAAGTGGTGTTTTTTTATCTACTCAGTTCTAATAAATTATAAAGAGGAAAAAAATGTTGAATGCGTTAATGGGGATTGGGAATAGAGTTGTCAATACATCATCCACTCCAATTTCTGGCCTGCTAACCCACCTTGTATCATTGTTTCTGTGATGGTTAGCTGCCATCGCATGAGATGAAGAGAGCTTATGAGCCGCCTTAAGGCCTGGACCTTGTTAATGAGATTAAGCCCTTCATCTCTTCCTCTCACCAACATGACACTGAACGGTAGCCAAGGGTTCGACCCTGTATGTACAAGGATAGTGAGTGAGTTGGTATTCATATTTTAAATTGGAAGCACAAAATGTTTTACCTGGGTATCGATGTTGCTAAAGCGAAGCTAGATTGCTCATTGCTGTTGGATGAAACTGGTCTCAAGCGTAAATCCAAGAAAGTAGCCAATAGCCAAACAGGATTCGCAGAGCTGCTGACGTGGCTTACTAAACAAGGCATTAAACTTGCTGATCTTCACGTCACAATGGAGGCCACAGGTGTTTATCATGAACAAGCGGCACAGGCTATATACGACGCTGGTGCCATTGTTTCCATCATCAATCCGCTCCAAGTTAAGTCCTTAGCGAAAACCATATCTATTCGCACTAAGACGGATGGCGTTGACAGTTTTTTGATAGCGCGTTTTGGTCTGCTATGCAAGCCTAATTCCTGGGTTCCACCTACTCCAGAAGCGAGAGCTCTGCAAGCTTTGCTAGCCCGTCAGGAGGCCATTTCTGAAGACTTGATGCGTGAACGTAATCGGCAAGAAAAATGCAAGGTGACCTCCGTTCATAAGCATGTTCAGGAATCCCTCGAGAACAGCATTACTTTCCTGCAGACGCAGTTAAAACAACTTCGACAAGAAATTGATGATCATATTGATCGGCATCCTGCTTTGAAGAAAGATTTAGATTTATTAAAGAGCATTCGAGCTATTGGTCCACAAGTAGGCAAAGCAATGCTCTCAGTGATGCAAACCCATTCATTTAACTCTGCCGAGCAGCTAGCCGCTTATCTTGGCCTAGTGCCTGTGGAACGACAATCTGGTTCATCAGTACTTGGCCGTGCCCGGTTTTCGAAGGCAGGCTCACCAGAAATCCGCGCCAAGCTTTATATGGCTGCCATTGTCGCTATACGCTATAACGCCCATGTAAAAGCATTGTGTGCGACCTGAAGTCGCTTGAATTTCTGTTTCACAGGAGAAACAAACCTGATGAAACCGGTTGCTCGTGTGTCCAGCAAAGGCTGGTATGTTCAGCAGGAGTTAAACCTGCCGGGGTAA